>JABDMW010000007.1 GCA_013001295.1 Hyphomonadaceae bacterium | reverse complement strand
TTTGTCGGCGCCGCCTGCATGTATTATTTTTTGACCAACACGATCATCAAAGAAAACAAAGCCCATTACGAAGCCCAGATCGCTCAGCTCAACTCCCGTGTTGAGAAACTCGAAGCCGAGAATTTACGCATCTCAAAACGCCTGGAAGATATCGCCTTAAGATCGGTGGCGGATTAGGTGTTTGCAATAAATTGAATTGCAGAAGATAATCAAAGAATGCTCGATCTTGATAGCAAACAATGGAATGAACTGGATCATGCCTACGGGCCAGCGTCCGACATTCCAAAGCTCTTGCAAGAACTAAACTCGTTTCCACCTTATGACGATTATCGCGCAGAACCATATTTTTCCTTGTGGAGCTCACTTTGCCATCAAGGCTCAATTTATTCAGCTTCTTTTGCAGCTGTGCCGCATCTTTTGGATGTCTGTGAGAACGCACCTGAGCAGGCGCATTGGTCAATACCTCAACTCATAACCTGTATCGAAATATCGAGACTACGACTTACAATGCCAACGATATTCAAGCAGTTTGAACTGGACTACCGCAACGCGATTGCACAATTGCCTAATGTTGTGGCTGAGATGAACAGGTTGAACCCAGATAACGAAACTCAAATAATTTTTCGTGCCGCATCTGTAGTCGCTGACGGAGATGCCGATGCCGCAGAGCAATTGCTGGACGCGGAAGCGGACTAACCACCCGTAAACAAATACTTGGCTTCGGCGCGGCGTTTGGCGGCTTCATTGGCGTCGAGCACGGTGATTTGCATTTCGACTTCTGATTTATCGGTCAGCTCGACGGTGGCATAATTATAGCGGTTGGCTTTGTAATAGGTGCGTAGCACTTTGCCGAACTCGTCCGGTGTCATGCCGAATGCGGTTTCAAATGCCTCGACGGATTTCACACCTGACTTCATGATTTTCATATATTGCCCGAATTTTTTGCCCATGCCCGGGGTGGATTGCAGATAGTGCACGGCGAGCCAGCTTTGGGCATAAAACATGGCGCGGCCGCGTTGCATGGCGGCTCCGCCTCCGTTTAGAAACGGATAACGTCGGACGGATCCGATCAGCGTATCCATAGGGAACCAGCTGGTACGGTCAAGAATATAGCGGTGATCCGTATCCGGGATACCAATCTGGAATTTCTTTTTACGGGCTTTAAATGTCGCCAGGTATTCTGCAATGCCTTCATTGTACCAGCGCGGATATTTTTGGCTGGTAAATTGTGCCATCAAATGGTGGGTGTATTCGTGATAGGCGATCTTGGCGGCGCGGTTGTCGCTTTTAAACCCGGATTTTGAGCTGAGCACAAACACGGGTCCGTCCGGTGTGATCGTATAGACGCCAGCAGACTTGGCCATGCCCGTAACCTTCTCGATTTCCTCGGAAGATTTAAGTGTATAGATGCGGACCGGGATTTTCTCCGGACCGGGCGTCGCGCGAAAAATCTGGAAGATTGCCGAGCGGTATTCCTCGAGGTCTTCGACAAGCCCGGTCGCGGACGATTTTGAAATATCACCAACAAGAATGAAGTTTTCCGATTTCACTTCAATGGTTTTGGCGGCGGACATCTGAGAAACCCCGAAACACATCAGGATAATTGTAAGTAAAATTGCGCGCATAATTCCCCCTGTGCAATTTCAACATGCAAAAATGCGCATTGTCTGTCAATGAAATCACCCGGTCGGCCAGGGCAGTTGCGAATTCTTTACCATAAGTTTTCAACGAATTTTAAAAGCGCAATGATAAGGAATTCGTCCCCCAGTCCGAAAAAGCAGAGGTTAGTTGTGGAAGCGCAGTCGAGTTTATTTTCCGATATGATGTTGAGTGTTTTTGTGGTTGGTGCCTTCATGGCGGGCATGTTCGCTGTGGAAACAGTGCGTCGCCATTTGTGTGAAGAGCAATTCCCGGATTACAACAGGCATCTTATTTTTGCCGAGCATATGTTTATTGATAGCGAGTTTGACCGCGCCCGGTCATATGCGCGCAACGGCACATATCCGTTGTGGTTCCGGTTTGTCTGGATCCGAGATATTGCCGTGATTGTCATGTATACTTTGGCTACAATTTTTGCGGTTTATTTCGCGCTCATGGGCATCAAAATGGTCACCGGCGGTTTGGTGACAACGGCGTCCGGGTCGCGCGGGTTCGCGACCAGTGCATTTGCCCCGATTGTCGCTGCGACATTGGGTGTGACGCTGGGTATTCGCTCAACCATGGAACTGTCATTCCGCTCGCCCCATTATCGTGAATTCGCCCAATATGTGGCATCGCTGAGCAAGAAACGCGGCGTCGTGCATCTCGAGCATTTTTACCGTGCCGGCATGTTGAGCGATCAGCGCGTCAAGCGCGAGCCTGATCTCCTGGTGATGATCCATGAGCGCTATACGCACCTGATCGGCACGGCCGTCAAAATCACAGGTGGCCTGACCTTGACCGTCTTCATCCTCGATGTGGTGCGGGGTTTGTTTTAAGCGTTCGCCCGTTCCAGCGCCTGTTCCAAATCATAGATCAGATCATCAGGGTCTTCGATCCCGACCGAGAGGCGCAGCAGGTTCGGGTGCACGGGGAAGCCTTCGCCTGATGTCGTCTTTCGATGTTCGATCAAGCTTTCCACACCACCGAGGGATGTGGCGGGATAGAAGATCTGGCAGTTGCGCGCGACGTCAATCGCCGTTTGCTCATTCCCTTTGGTGATGATCGACATCATGCCGCCAAACTGGCCGCCGGTCTGGCGCATTTGCACGTCATGACCCGGGTCGGATAACAAGCCCGGAAACAGGACTTTTTCGACCAGAGGATGGTTTTCGAAATGCGCCGCGATGGCCAATGCGTTTTGAGTCTGTTTTTCGACGCGCAGGAACAGGGTGCGCATGCCACGGATCAGCAGCCAGGCGTCAAACGAGTGCAGGACCGTCCCATTTAACATGCGGATGTTGGCGATCTCGTCCCAATACGTGCCGGTCTCACGCACCGAGAGAACCCCGGCGGTAATATCGGAATGTCCGTTGAGGTATTTGGTGGCCGAGTGAAAGGAAATATCGGCGCCGAAATCGAGCGCCCGGGTAGCGCAGGGCGGTGTGCCTGTGCAGTCCGTGACCAGTTTGGCACCGGCAGCGTGGGCAATCCCGGCGGCGGCTTTGATATCCGTGACGGTCCAGTCCGGGTTGTTCGGGGTCTCGGCCCAGACCAGGGCTGTTTTGCCGTTTTGAACGGCACTGGCCATTTCCTCGAGATTGCCGGCTTCGTAATAATCAACCGATAAACGGCCACGCGCTGCATAGGTTTGAAACTGATGCAGGACGCCGTGATACATAACGCGCGGCACCACCACATGGGCACCTGCCGGCAAATGCTCGATGACACCCATGGCGGCGGACATGCCCGAGGCAAACAGCAGCGAGTCTTCGGCGCCTTCCAGCTCGGCAATGATCTTTTCGGCGTGGGCCGTCGTTTGGTTGCCGTCGCGCCGATACCAGTAGGGCTTGCGGATTTCATAGTCCCCGTCGCGCATATAGGTGGTGGTGGTTTGGATCGGCGGGATGACCGCGCCGGTTTCTTCATCGACAAAGCGGAGGGCCTGAGCCAGCCGCGTCGCCAGCGACGGTGTATGATTGGTCTTTTTCAAGGTCTTTCCGATCATTCAAACGGTGATCGTGCAAGAATGAGCGGGCCAGTTGAGCCTGTCAATCGGTGAAAATTATTCCTCGCCGGTCATTTTGCGGATCGGCGGCACTTTACGGGTCAGCCAGATCAGGCCGGCCCAGACAAAGGCGCCAATAAATACAAACCGGAAAAAGTGAATGATCCCATCCATCAAAAACATATCCGAGTTGAGGCTAAGCGTTGCCATAAACAGGATAAGCGGAATCACGATAGCCGCGTCCTGACGATTGGCTCTGCTGAGGAGTTTACTGCCCCGGAAGTCCTGCCAGTATTTGTCCTGGGCAAAATGATCAAGTACATAGGTCAGGATGATCAAGAGCGGGATGGCGATGACGACCAGATTGCCTGTCCATTCCCGCCATCCGCGGGTAAACCAAAGCGCCGTGCCAATGACGGCAAGAGCCGGCAATCCTATACCCAAAACGATGCTCGCTTTTTTGGCCGTACTCATTTTGAAAAATTTGTTCCAGCTCATGCCGGGCTGTTCGATAGGTGTGAGGGCGGTTTCCTCGATCGGCATATCTGTAGTGACCGGTTCACCCGTGCCCGTATCCAGCTTTGTGAGACCTTCGTCTTCCATATCCTCATCTAAAGGGACGAACAATTTGGATTTCTTTGGCGTTTCAGGTTTTGACGTATCTCCCAGTGTCGGTTCAATTTTTTCCGCGGTCTTTCCTTGTTTCTTGGCGAGTTTGGCCGCTTTTTTTGCGTCTTTTTCAGCCTGAATTTTCTGCGCCTCGGCTTGTTTCGCGGCTATGGTTGCAGCGACAGCTTCAGCTCTTTTTGCCGCTCTTTCTTTAAACAAAACGAGATCTTCCGGCTTTACTTGCGCTTCCGGTTCCGCCGCTTTCGCTGCCATTTTAGCGCGTTCACGTTCGATTTCGTCTTTTATATCATTGATATTAATCGCCTTTTCCCGGCGATTTTTACTCATGAATTCCTTGCCGCTCATAGTGTGCCCCGTTTTTTGAATGCCTTTTAGCATCTAAACTTTAGCGGTTTTGCACCTTTGACTCAACCCGATTCCCCAATCACAAGAAAAGGAGGTGCTATGCCTTACCTACCCGTGTCGACACGAAAAATCGACAAAATCATTATTCATTGCAGTGCAACGCCGCCTTATCGTGACGTCAGTGCCGCCGATATTGATCATTGGCACAAAGAGCGGGGGTGGTCCGGGATCGGCTATAATGGTGTCATTCGCCGGGATGGTCGGTTTGAATCCGGTCGCGACGTCAATCGAAGACCTGCTCACGCATTTGGACAAAATAGAACATCAATCGGGATTTGTATGATTGGGGGATTGGCGGATGATAATCTGCCGGCGCCTCAATATACGCAGGCCCAATGGCGAACCCTCGGCCGTGTGATCTCAGAACTACAGGCCCAATACCCCGGTGCCGAATTTATCGGGCACAGGGATGTAGGGAACAAGGCCTGTCCAGGTTTTGATGTTGGTCATTGGTTGCGCACAGGCGAGGTGGAGCTATGAACCCGTTTGTTCATCCCTATTTTTTGGGCGGCGTCGCATTGATGGCATTCGGCGCCGGATGGTCCGTCAATGACTGGCGTCACGATGCCAAAATGCAAAAAGCTGCAGACAAAGCCCGCGCGGAATCGCAACTCAAACTTGATGCATTGCGGGTCTCGCTGGATGAGGCCAATAGCGAGCGTTTGTCGCTGGCTGCCGATCTGGCAAGTGAAAAAGCCAATATCAAAATCAAATATAGAACCATGACTCAGGAGGTCCCCGCCCATGCGCCGACAAACAGCGATATTTGCAATTATGATTTGTCTCCCGGCCTTATCGGCCTGCTCAACACCGCCGCGCGCGGTGGCACTGGATATCCCCGGGGTTCCGCTCAACCCGCCGGACAGCGTATTGGAACTGTGCCCGGATCAGCTGCAGACGCTGCCGACTGATCGCGTTGTCAATCAGACCGAAGGATGGCAAATGATGATCAGCTGGGCAGAAGATTATCATCATTGTAAAACCAAACACGCGTTTTTGGCGGGTTGGGTCGCAGGTCAGGCCACGGATGCTGCAGAGCGTGATCTTCCATAAAATCCATGTGCATCGATTGAAACATGGCGCGTCGGCCCCGCCAAATTGTTTTGATCTGATTAAGAATTCCGTGCAATATTGAGCCATGGCACGACCAAAGATAACCATGCTCGTCAAAAAAGTCGGCGATTTTATCCTGAAATGGGTGGTTGCGATATTGGGCCTGATATTGTTGATCGCGGCATTCATCCACGGGTTGGATGTCGGGACACCTGAATATCCCTACAGCACATTGATATACGTTGAAGTGGCGTTGGTCTTCGTGCTGATGTTTTTAATTCCCGCCTACATCGTCAGCGCCTTCGTCACCGTATTCAAACGCAATTGGAGCAGTATGTGGGTTTTGTTGATCAATATCAGTTTCGGCACTATTTTTTTGTACGGGGCCATGGTCTCTGACGCGCCGACGCTGATTAATATGACATAGTCCCCGACGGACTTGTTTTCATTTGCCTGCGTATGCAGCTCTTGATTTGACTATTTCAACCGCTGTCCGAACTTCATCATTTCGTAAAACTGATAGGACGGGTCGGTCGGGCCAGGTTTGGCAATGTGGGTGGCTGCAATCATCGGGTGGTCCATAGCTGTTTGTGAAGGTGCATTATAATAGGCCCAATCGGCTCCGGCGGCGCGCATGGAAAATTTCCACTGGCCATCGCGTTTTTCATAATGATCAAAATAACGGCCACCGACCAACAGATCGACAGATGTCCCATCCTCAATCTTAAAGCGGTGGAAAGCGATCATGTAAACTTCGCCTTCTGCGCGGTCGCTGTCTAACGCAATGTTGATGGACGTCATATTGTGATGCAGGATTTCCATCGGCTTTTGAATTTCAGGGAGCATATCGATGAACTCCATGGCCGGGCCTTTGAAAAATGACCCGTGATCATCGGTGGCGTCTTCGTGGTAAAGTGATCGCATTTTAACGTGATCATGCCGGTCGGCCGCATTGCAATATGCGTAGAGAAGCTCGGTGATTTCATGCTTGTCGAGCATGGCATCTATTTTTTCGTCCCGTGTCATTGTGCGTGTCATATTGATCTCCCTTGCGATCAGGATAGCCAAAAACCCGGGCAGGCGTCCATACAGAGTTGCGAACATCGATTTTGAGGCTATGCATTGATAATTTGGCCCATGAAGGATACGGATAAATAAATCCAAAAGAGGGCGTCCTATGAAAACTTTGATCCTTTGCTCCGCGGCGGTTTTATCGCTTTCGGCCTGTGCCCAAACCGGCGGTGCTTATAAACCCATGTCGATTTCTGCACCGAATTATGCGCTCGAAGCCGAGCGGGCTATGCAGGCATTTGATGCCACGGGCATGGTTGCCGCCGTGACGATCGACGGCGAGACGGTATTTCTGGACGGATTTGGGAAAGCCGAAGAGGGCACAGACCGCAAAGTGACACGGGATATGCTGTTCCCCATCGCTTCGATCTCGAAAGCGTTCACAACGACCGCATTGGCCATACTGGCTGATCGGGGGCAGGTGGATTGGGACGCACCGATAAGGACCTATATCCCCGAATTTGCCATGTATGATCCATGGGTAAGCCGGAATTTCACCGTGCGCGATGCCTTGACACATCGCTCGGGCCTGCCGCTCGGGGCGGGGGATCTCCTGTTTTGGCCGGACGCCGACCCCAGTGTTGCCGATATCTTAAAAGCGTTACCACATTTGAAACCAAGTGCCGGATTTCGCGCTGAATATGCCTATGACAATTTGCTCTATGTGGTTGCCGGCGAAGTCGTGGCGCGTGTATCGGGGAAAAGCTGGGCTGATTTCGTCACAGAGGAAATAATCAGTCCTGTCGGATTGAGCAATTGTGCCGCTGACAGCACCCGGATCCGTCCCGGGCAACCCGTGGTCACGGGGCATGAACGGGCAGCGGGCGCAGACAAGGGAACACCTGTGGATGAACGCACGCATTTCGCACCGTCAATCGCCGCCGCCGCGGGTTTATTTTGTCCGGCAGGCGATATGATGATATGGGCCAATTTCTGGCTCGACGGTGCGGTGACTGCGGAGGGTAAGCGACTCGTCAGCGACGACCAGCTCAATGAGTTATGGACCGGCGTGACGCCGAAATCGACGGGTAGCGTGATCCGTAAAAGCGGTCTGACGCAGAACACGCTATACGGACTCGGATGGAATGTGCAGGACTTTGAGGGGACAAGACTGATCAGTCATTCCGGCGGCGCGCCCGGCGTGACCAGTAACTTTATGCTGTTTCCAGAAAAGGATATTGGAATTTTCGCCTCATCCAATGATTATCGCGCTACGCCGCGGGTCTTTACCTATCAAATCGCAGATGCCTTGATCGGTGGTCAGAATTTCGATTTTATTGACGAGTCGGGTAGCCGGTTTGCGTCGTTCGTCCAAGAAGCTCAAGCTGACTTAAGCGATGCCTATTCACCGCCCGCGGATGCAAAAGCGCCAATCCTGCCCTTAGCTTCATTTACCGGAACATACCGCGATCCATGGTATGGAGACGTTGAAATTTCGCTCCGCGAAGATGAGCTGTTTATTGATATGAGCCGGTCCGAAATTCTTGATGGCCCGCTTAAACCATACAATGAAAATCGATTTGTGGCTGCATGGCCGGACCGCAGTTTGAAAGCTGACGCGTTTGTCGATTTCGAGGTGGCCAGTGGCCGTGTCAAAGGCATGAAAATGAAAGCCGTGTCGGATATCACGGATTTCTCGTTCGACTTTCACGACCTCAATTTAATCAAAGTCGACTAAGACTTATTGATCCGCCGCGATCCGGGACACCATCTCTTTGAGGAGCTTGAGCGCAACTGCGGCCGTCATATCATTGAGATCACGTTCAGGGTTGAGTTCGACAATGTCGCCGCCAATCAGCGGGCCGGGCAGATCGGCGATAATCTTGATCACGTCGCGCACGCTTAACCCGCCCGGCTCGTGATGCGAGACCCCAGGCGCATAGGCCGGATCCAACCCATCCAGATCAATCGTCAGGTAAGTCGGGCCATTTGGCAGCACCGATCTCAAGTTCTGTAAGTTTGACGGCGTGATGACTTTGACACCGTATTTATTGATCTGGGCCTGTTGGACAGGATTGATTGTACGGATACCGATTTGCGTCAGACTGGCGATCCGGTCGTTTTCCACCAAACGTGCCATGGGGGAGGCGTGCGAATGGGGATTGTCTTCAAAATTTGGATATAGATCCGGGTGCGCATCAATATGAACCAGATGCGGCGGTTCGTCCCGTGCGCGCACCAGCCCCTCAACCGCTGGCCAGGTGACAAAATGATCACCGCCGAGAAAGACGGCAGGGCCGTTCTCAAAAGCCGCGCGTGATGCTTCGGCTATTCCCTCAAAATCATCTTTGGTTTC
>JABDMW010000033.1 GCA_013001295.1 Hyphomonadaceae bacterium | reverse complement strand
CAGAAAGAAGAAAAATGATCTCACGTTATGCCCGGGCCGAAATGGTCGAAATTTGGTCACAGGCATCCAAATACAGAATCTGGTTTGAAATCGAAGCCCACGCCTGTGACGCATTGGCGGAACTGGGTGTCATTCCGAAATCAGCAGCTGAAAACATCTGGGATAAAGGCGGCAAGGCTGAATTCTCTGTTGAAAAAATTGACGAGATCGAACGTGAAGTGAAACACGACGTTATCGCCTTCCTGACCCATTTGGCCGAATTCATCGGCGAAGACTCCCGCTTTGTCCACCAGGGCATGACCTCCTCCGATGTATTGGACACGACACTATCAGTACAGCTGTCTCGCGCCACCGATCTGTTGATTGTCGGCATAGACCGGGTTTTGGCCGCCCTCAAAAAACGCGCTGACGAACATAAATATACGCCAACCATTGGACGCAGCCACGGCATTCACGCCGAGCCGGTGACATTTGGCTTAAAACTGGCCCAGGCTTATGCGGAATTCAGCCGGTGTCGGAAAAGACTGCTGACAGCCCGCGAAGAAATCGCCACTTGTGCAATCTCGGGTGCGGTTGGCACATTCGCCAATATATCGCCTAAAGTCGAAGCCCATGTGGCGGAACAGCTGGGTCTGGAAATTGAACCGATTTCAACGCAGGTGATCCCGCGTGATCGTCACGCCGCTTATTTCGCGGCGCTCGGCGTTGTCGGCAGCTGTATTGAACGGGTGGCGACTGAAATCCGTCATTTACAGCGTACTGAAGTCCTGGAAGCCGAAGAGTTCTTTTCCAAAGGTCAAAAAGGCTCCAGCGCCATGCCGCACAAACGAAATCCAATTCTGACGGAAAACCTGACAGGACTTGCCCGACTGGTCAGAATGGCTGTTACTCCAGCGATGGAAAATGTTGCGCTTTGGCATGAACGCGACATTTCACACTCTTCAGTGGAGCGTGGAATTGGCCCGGACACGACCGTTCATCTTGATTTCGCCCTGCATCGTTTGGCAGGTGTTATCGAAAACCTCGTTGTTTATCCTGAAAACATGATAGGCAATATGGAAAAGCTCGGTGGATTGCACAATTCACAGCGGGTTTTGCTGGCGCTCACGCAAAAAGGCGTTAGCCGCGAGGACTCCTACCGTCTCGTCCAGCGCAACGCCATGAAAACCTGGCGCGGCGAAGGCGAATTCCTGGCCTTCCTGAAGGCGGATGACGAGGTTAATAGCCGCCTAAATGATGCAGAACTCGAAGGATTATTCGACTTGGAGTATCATTTTGCACAAGTTGATGAAATTTTTTCGAGAGTTTTTATCTAGCTTTTTCAAGCGACTAACCCCTAAATATTTCCAGTTTTTAATTGTCGTAAATGAACCGTTATCGGAGTGTTGGGTAAAAAATAACCATTTGGTTGTACCTAAACTGCACATAACAAAAAAATCCAATTCATACTATTTACGATAAGGAATATCTCATGACTAAATTTACTGCTTTGTTAGGTGCAGCCCTTCTTTCTCTTACAGCGTCAAATGCATTTGCGGCCGACGTTACGATCGTCAAGTTCCAGTCAAATGACTGCGCAACATGTGTTGCTGTTGACAGCCAGCTGAATTCAGCATTGGCCATGGTTGGTAGCCAGAAAGTTGAAGAAATCACGATTGATTCATCAAATGCTTTGAAATGGGAAGTGAGTGCCCATCACGCATTTGACAAAAACGTTGTTCCACAATTCAACAAATGGGTTGGATTGACAGGTTTCGCTGCTGTTGTTGATTCAAAGACACAACGCACTCTTGGGTGCATCAGTGATCGCACCGACGTTTATAAAGCTGCAAACTTTATCAAAAAATCAGCGGGTCTTCCGCATGACCGCGCGGTTGCAAACCGTTCAAGTGAATTTCAATGCCCGCCAACATATAATGTTGACCCGGGCGAGTAATTTCTAGATTTCTCAAAGATCATGGACCCGGCCGCAAAGCCGGGTCTTTTTATGTCCGCTCACGATTTCTTTATCCAACGAGCTGCAAAAATAAGATGCAAGTCATTCAATTACGTGAATAATCTTACCATCTGAACAATCGTGGGAACTTTTATGTTCAAGTCTCTGAAATATATCGCATTAATAGCCGCTTCCGTATTGGCGTACTCGACAACGGCAAGTGCCAATCGGCAACCGGATATTTATGTTGTTTTTTTCAGCGCCGACTGGTGTGGCCCCTGTAAGATTGTTGAACCCAATCTAAGCCGGGCGCTAGGCACCTTGCGCGACCCCGCAATAGAGCGTGTCAATATCGATATCACAACACCCGGGAATTCAGAAATCGGTGCGCATGCGGCTTTCGATCGCAATATCGTCCGGCAATACAATGAATGGCTCGGTGTCACAGGTTTCGCAGCCATCATCGATGCGGATACAAAACAGACTCTTGGATGCGTCAACATGACGTATGACGCCCACTCCATGGCCATGCACATTAAAAATCTAAAGACATTCGCGCAGGCCAACAAATCATCATTTGATTTGACCTGTCCAGCGCCGAATAACCGGCAGCCATAAACCTATTCAAATAGTTGCGCCCGGGCTTCCGTCAGGAACACGTCCATCTTCTCACGGATATCGGTATCCGATAAATTGTGACCGCCTGCGATCAAATCCTGTTTAATAAACCGGAATACATCGTCGTCGCCGTCTTCTTCCATATCTGCTTTGATCACCGCCATGGCGTACTTACCGGCTTCCTCGTCAGACTTACCCAGTTTTTTGGCGACCCACATACCCAATAATTTGTTGCGACGGGCTTGCAGTTTAAATTCCTGCTCAGCATCTAAAACCATTTTTGTCTCAAATGATTTTTTCCGTTCGTCAAATCCCGCCATAATGCCTCCAAAGTCTAAATGTTGTTTCGCATAGCTACCAATATTAACGCATATTTCCAACAAAAAATAATCGATTTATGTGCATAAACATGCTCGTCATTCAAAACAATTCGGTCTATAGCAACGACCTTCTACAACAAGACATTTGCAATCAGTTCTTTCATTTTGAAACCGTTGTGACATGTCACGATTATGATAGGTTCCAGCCCTACTGGGATGTGATTCGCACCCGAATTTGAGGTCATACTATGAGTCGCCGTAAACAAATATACGAAGGTAAGGCCAAAATTCTGTTTGAGGGTCCCGAACCCGGCACTCTGGTTCAATATTTCAAAGACGATGCCACTGCCTTCAATGCCCAAAAGAAAGCCACATTGAACGGCAAAGGTGTTTTGAATAACCGCATTTCCGAACACATCATGATTAATCTGGGAAATATCGGAATCCCGACCCATTTCATAAAACGCCTGAACATGCGCGAGCAACTCATAAAACAGGTCGAAATTATTCCGCTGGAAGTCATTGTGCGAAACACGGCGGCCGGCAGTATATGCAAGCAGTTAGGTCTCGAGGAAGGAACCCGCCTGCCTCGCTCGATTATTGAGTTCTGCTATAAGAAAGACGAGCTTGCGGATCCACTGGTCGCAGAAGAACACATCACCGCTTTCGGATGGGCAACTCCAGCTGAAATTGACGAAATCATGGCAATTACTTTGCGTGTCAATGATTTCATGTGCGGCATGTTTGCCGGAATCGGCATCAAATTGATAGATTTCAAGATCGAGTTTGGTCGGTACACTGACAAAGACGGTTCAGAGATGATCCTGTTGGCCGATGAAATCAGTCCAGACTCCTGCCGCCTTTGGGATATGGAAACGGACAAGAAGCTGGATAAGGACAGGTTCAGACGCGACCTAGGCGGCGTCACCGAAGCTTATACCGAAGTCGCGACCCGCCTAGGCATATTGAAAGAAAATCCGAAATCAGCTCCGACATTATCGCTGGTTTCCGATCAGGAGGATTAAATGAAAGCAGTTATCCATATCGGCCTGAAGCAAGGCGTCCTGGACCCGCAAGGTCGCACGATCGCCCGGTCACTGGCCCACCTTGGGTTTGAAGATGTCGTAGCGGCCCGACAGGGCAAGACGATTGAACTCGATCTCAAATACAAAGACAAATCGATCGCAGAAACAAAGGTGAAGGAAATGTGCGAACAGCTGTTGGCCAATACCGTCATTGAAAACTACGAAATCGAAATCGTCGAATAACATCATCCCGAAAGACGCACTATGAAATCTGCAGTCATCGTATTCCCTGCTTCCAATTGCGACAGAGATGCGCAAACAGCACTTGCCAAGATCACCGGGCGTGATCCGCTCATGGTGTGGCATGAAGAAACCGAGCTTCCCCAAGTCGACTTTGTCGTCATTCCCGGCGGATTTTCATACGGTGATTATCTTCGTTCCGGCGCCATCGCTGCCCGATCACCCATTGTTCAAGACATTGTTAAAAAAGCCAAGAACGGCTTGCCGGTCGCAGGGTTTTGCAACGGATTTCAAATCCTGACGGAAAGCGGGCTCCTGCCTGGAGCGCTGATGCGCAACAAAGGGCTTAAATTCGTCTGCCGCCCGCAAAAACTAAAAATAGCCAATTCCGACTCTATGTTTACAAAAGCCTATGGCGATGAAACTGATGTCACCTACCCGATCGCTCACTTTGACGGTAATTATTATGCGGACGATGCAACCATATCGCAGCTTGAAAAGTCAGGTCGCGTCTTGTTCAGATATGTCGATAACCCCAACGGATCGATGAAAGATATCGCCGGCATTTGTAACGAAGCAGGCAATGTCCTCGGGATGATGCCGCACCCGGAGCGGGCGGTTGACCCACTTCACGGCGGCACCGACGGGATTAAACTGTTTAAAAGCGTTCTGGAGTCTTTCCGATGAGCACGGATATAAAAATCACACCGGAAATCGTTGCCGAACACGGTTTGTCGGAAGACGAATACAAAACCATAAAGAAGCGGTTGGGGCGCACGCCCAATATCAACGAGCTTGGCTTGTTCTCGGTCATGTGGTCCGAGCATTGCTCATACAAATCATCGCGCCGCCATCTCAAGAAACTTCTGACTGAAGGCGATAAAGTCATTCAGGGCCCCGGCGAAAACGCCGGTGTTATCGACATTGGCGATGGCGATGCCATTGTTTTTAAGATGGAAAGCCACAATCACCCGTCCTACATTGAGCCCTATCAAGGCGCTGCGACCGGTGTCGGCGGCATTATGCGCGATGTCTTTACAATGGGCGCTCGTCCCATTGCATTGATGAATGCGCTGCGGTTTGGCGAGCCCGACCATCCAAAAACCAAAACATTGGTTGCCGGCGTCGTGCACGGTATTGGCGGCTATGGCAATTGCGTCGGTGTTCCGACAGTCGGCGGAGAAACCAATTTCCATTCCGGCTATAATGGCAACATCCTTGTCAACGCCATGTGCGTCGGCCTCGCCAGGCAAGACAAGGTATTTTACTCGGCAGCCAAAGGCGTCGGAAACCCGATTTTTTATGTGGGGTCTAAAACGGGTCGCGACGGCATTCATGGCGCGACAATGGCGTCGGCTGAGTTTGATGATGATAGTGATGAGAAACGTCCAACCGTTCAGGTCGGCGATCCATTCACTGAAAAGCTTTTGATCGAAGCCTGTATGGAATTGATGGCGACCGACGCGATTATCGCTATTCAGGATATGGGCGCGGCCGGATTGACATCTTCCTCTATTGAAATGGCCGATAAAGGCGGCGTCGGCGTAGAAATGAATCTTGATATGGTTCCCCAGCGCTCGTCGGGCATGACACCCTATGAAATGATGTTGTCAGAGAGCCAGGAACGCATGCTGATGGTATTAAAGCCAGGCAAAGAACAGCTGGCCTACGACATTTTCAATAAATGGGATCTGGATGTAGCGGAAGTTGGCCGCACAACGAAAACCGGCAGGCTGGTCTTGACCCATAAGGGCGAAACGGTCTGTGACATTCCAATCGCCCCTCTTGGCGATGACGCGCCCAATTTAGACCGTCCATACACGGCGCCACCCAAGTTAAAACCGCTTGAGCATAATGAGATGCAGGACCCGGACAAACGCGGCAGCAGCTATAATTCCGCTTTAAAAGCGATCTTGTCCTCGCCCGACATTTGCTCGAAACGATGGATTTGGGAGCAATATGACCGCACCGTCATGGGCGATACCGTCGATAGCTCACAATCCGGTGGCGATGCCGCTATTGTTCGTATTCACGGCACAAATAAAGCCGTCGCTATTTCGACCGATTGTACGCCTAGATATTGTGCCGCGGATCCATTTGAAGGCGGCAAGCAGGCGGTCGCTGAAACATGGCGCAACTTGACCTGTACAGGTGCCGTGCCCATCGCGATTACCGATTGCCTGAATTTCGGCAACCCGGAGCGTCCCGAGATTATGGGGCAGTTTGTATACGCAATTGAAGGGATGGACGAAGCCTGTCGGGCCCTCGATTACCCGGTCGTATCGGGCAATGTGTCATTATATAATGAAACCAACGGCGTAGCTATTCCGCCGACGCCTGCCATTGGCGGTGTTGGTTTGATCTCGGATCTGAACAAATTTCAGACAATTGAAGGTGCCAAAGAGGGCGACAGCCTGATTTTGATCGGCAATACACAAGGGTGGCTCGGGGCCTCCCTGTATGCACGTATTATTTTAGGATTTGGAAAAGACGGAACACCTGACCACGCTCCGCCGCCGGTTGATCTGGAGATGGAGAAAAAGAATGGCGATTATGTGCGCCGCCTTATCCGCGATCGCAGAGTCAACGCTGTTCATGATCTCTCGGATGGCGGTCTTGCCGTCGCCGCGGTCGAAATGGCATTTGCGTCGGGTCTCGGGTTTAAATTAATGAACCGTTCCGAAAATCCTGATCATGCCTGGTTGTTTGGAGAGGATCAGGGGCGCTATTTGTTGGCCGTGGAAGAAAACAGTGTCAATCCGGTGATCAGCACTGCTCATAATTTAGGCCTGACAGCGATAATGGTCGGAACAGTTGGCGGTGATCGGTTAAGTGCAGAAAGCGGGTTTGACATTGCCCTGTCCGATGCCCATATGGTTTATGAAAACTGGCTGCCAGACTTTATGGCATCATAAGGAATAATCCATGGCGATGAATGCCGAAGACATTATCGATTTAATTAAAGCGTCGATCACTGACGCCGATGTGGAACTCGTTGATCTTGCCGGCGACGGCGATCACTATAAAGCCGTGATTTCCAGCGCGTCATTCGCCGGAAAATCAAGAATCGCACAACACCAAATGGTTTATGCGGCGCTTAAGGGCCGAATGGGCGGAGAATTGCACGCGCTCGCTCTCGAGACAAAAACAAAATAAGGACACACCATGACAGAAGCAGCACAACAACAAATCAAGAAAACAGTCAGCGAAAATGACGTGGTTCTCTACATGAAAGGGACACCAACATTCCCGCAGTGCGGATTTTCATCGACCGTCGTCCAAATCCTCGATTACCTGGGCGCCGATTATCATTCTGTGAATGTCCTGGAAGACCAGGATATTCGCCAAGGCATTAAAGAGTTTAACAATTGGCCAACTATACCCCAGGTATTCGTCAAAGGCGAATTCATAGGCGGATGTGATATATTGCGCGAAATGTTCGAAACCGGTGAATTAAAGTCATTTTTAACTGAGAAAAAAGTGGGTTTAACCGCTTAATATAGCCCAATACACCTCTGCAACCCGTTGTAATATCGATCATTATTTATAATTGGTCGGCTATTTGGCCTGTTCCTGTATTTTTCCAAAATTAACTGTGACGCAACCTTAGTCGTCTAAAGTGTCCTCTTGTTGGAAGCGTATTTCGCGTTATCGACAGGGGTGATTATGAGTTTAGGTATTCGACAAAGCAGCTCAGCTAAAACCTGGACCAAGGTTTTGCTTGAAGAGTCCGAGTTTAGCCTGAAAGCCAAAAAGAAATCTCGCGAACATACGTTCAGACGCATGTATATGACTGTCTTTGTTCTATTTGGTTCCGCTATATTGGTCATATCCAGTTTATTCTATGTCGGTGCTTTCATCGATGTTGGTAAGGTCGTCGGTGTCAGCCAGGCAGACCGCGTTGAACGCTCAAAGCTCGAAATGACATCCGGAAATAAGTCGTTTGGCTTGGGCCCTCTGGAAAGCTTGAAAGATCTTTTCAATGTTGATCGGGTATATATGCGCGCCGGACAAACAATTGTCGCGACCTTTGATATCCCAAAAGGATCGGAAATAACGTTGATTATTAAGCAGTGCCAGAACCGCCCGATTATCGAGGTTTTTGATTGCCAACTGATTGGCGAACAATCAAAGAAAATTACAAGCAAAAACAAGGGGTTCTTCAGGTTTTCTGTCTCAAAACCGGGTTTCTACCATTTCGGACAAAGCGTAAGAAAGAGGAATGGCCAACAGCTGGAAGCCGGATCCGAATATCGTATTATTTGGCAACGCGGATAAAAAAAGCCCCCGCAAAAGGAGGGCTTTTCTGAAAAAATTTAATCGTAACTAGCGCGAATAGAATTCCACAACCAGGTTTGGTTCCATGACCACTGGATAAGGAACTTCGTCAAAGCTAGGGACGCGAACGTATTTTACTTTCATCACCTTCGGATCCAGATCGAGATACTCAGGAATCTCACGCTCCGGGCTTTCCAAAGCTTCCAAAACCAAAGCCATCGTCCGTGATTTTTCACGAACTTCGATCACGTCACCGACTTTACACCGGTATGAAGGAATATTGACGCGCTTACCGTTGACCATAACGTGGCCGTGATTCACGAACTGGCGCGCCGCAAATACAGTTGGGACGAATTTTGACCGGTAGACAATCGCGTCCAGGCGCGATTCCAGCAAACCAATCAGGTTTTCAGACGCATCACCCTTCAAACGGGTGGCTTCTTTGTAGGTGGCACGGAATTGTTTTTCCATGATATTGCCGTAATAGCCTTTGAGCTTTTGCTTGGCGCGCAACTGCGTACCGAAATCAGAAAGCTTCCCGCGACGGTTTTGACCGTGCTGTCCTGGTGGAAACGGGCGTTTGTTTACAGGCGATTTTGGGCGGCCCCAGATGTTTTCGCCGACACGGCGATCAATTTTATATTTTGCAGAATGACGTTTAGACATGCGTATGCACTCTCTTTTAGAC
>JABDMW010000015.1 GCA_013001295.1 Hyphomonadaceae bacterium | reverse complement strand
GGTCAACAGGTTAATCGGCGATGAAGCCCTGCCCGATACAAGCGGTTATAAAATGACTGGCGATACCGTCCCCTGGATAAACAACAACGAGCCACCACCTAAAAGTGAACGCATCACATTTACCGGCTACAATTTTTTTGAAGAGAAGGAATCTCGTGATCTGCAGACGTCAGGTTTATTAGGCCCCGTTAGATTAATTATCTCAGAAAGAGATCCGGCCTAGTATCAAAGAGTTAGTGGTGATTTAGACGATATTTCGGAAAAAGAGGCATCCAATTTAGGGCTATTTCGGCCATATTTGGGCTTGCTTCTCTCTTGTTTTATTCGGGGTTAGTGATGTTGGACGCGCCAAGTCGGAAATTTTTCAGCGATAACTGTGGTGGGTGGGTATGCAAGAATATTGCTTGCCGGGAGATCAAGCAATGACGGGTAGTCAATCGTGTGACCGGGTTTTGCAATGGCGTCACCAAAACCAATATCTATTGTAATCGGGATTTCCGTTTTTAAAAGATATGCAGTAGTCCGAAGTCGCATGCCGCCATAGATTTGATCTTCACGAATTGGCGCGGCGCTTAATTCGGCTGTGTCAAATATCAGCCCGTCATCGACTTCGATATTCAATATTTCGGAAAAAACTTGCGTAAGTTCTTTTTCACTCGGGTCGCCAAAACCTAGAAAGTCCGCGTCGCGCGTAAATCGGCCTTCATCGAATGTCCAAAGCGTTACCAGCATTCCGCCTTTGAGGATGAAGCGCTCACGATGTTCAGAAAGTGACAGCCGATGTATCAAACGCTCCAGTCCATATGCGACAAGAACGACGTCAAACACGCGGCCTTGCTCTCGTGATAAGTTCAGCAGGCGTTGCCGGACCGATGCTGCGATGTTTGTTATATCCTTAGCCATTAGATGTCAGAGCCTCCAGGTAAGGACGAATTTGGTTCCAAGCACCATTCTCTCGAGCCTCTTTAGCCATTTCACCAGCCGTTATTTTTCTATCTTCAAGTGCAGTGCGGAGGCTTTCGATTGCGACGGATTTGTCCACCAGCTTTGGATTTCTAAATGCATCGGCAAGGGTTTTTGCAATTGAATAGATAGGCACGTCTATTCCTGAAACTTTGTAAGTTTTAATTCCATTACTGAGATAGGGTTGCTGGAACCGTACATATTTTATGGGCGGATAAGACATACGCGATTTCCTATCTTTGGATCCTATTGCGACCCAAACTTGGCGCGGCATTTGATCTGTCAGACCATGGAAGGCAAGCGCCGATGTTAGGCAAATGGTTCCTTTTGGTATTCGTTTGCTGACCTCTGCTAGTGCTTGAGATGTTTCGATGTCGGCGTCGGGTAGTTGGTAGAGGCCGCGAGATATACGGATAATATCTCCCGCAGCAACTGCGCGTGATAGCGCTGTTCCGGTTATTCCAATTTGACGAAACTCGCTCGCTCGTGCGATTGATCTGTCTTGTAGGTACAGAATGATACGGTCTCTTAGTGTTTTCGGTTTGGTCATAGTTTTGGTACATTATGTCGGTGTAAAGTAAAAGTAGTCCGACATTATGTACCATTCAATATATAAAGAATCTACAAAGAAAGATGCTTTGCAATCAACGCAAGTTATCGAGACTGAAGAAAGCCCGTTCAACCATGCAATTATATCAAAGAAACCATCCCACTATTGTATTTCTCTGAAATTATTGCCCGCGATCTACTCTAGATTTTTACTGACAATAGAAAGTAAAATACGGAAAACTATGTGAAGTGATTTATGACTGACCAATTGTTGACATCTAAAGACGTGCAGGACCTGACCGGGATCAAGAGCCGAGCAACTCTATGGCGTAAATCACGAAATCAAAGTGACCGTTTCCCTAAGCCCTATAAGGACGGCACGCACTTTACCCGTTGGAAGCTATCCGAAATTCAGGAATGGATGGATCAGCTTGAATCTGTGTAGAAATTGTGCCAGCACAATAATTCCACCAATCTTCCATTAACATCCTTCTTTTTCCTAGAGCTGTAGAGCGTCTGTAGGCTGCTTCGGCTCTATTTTTCAAGCCATGAGCCAATGCATTCTCAATTGTTTCGCGTTGGTGATTTGTTTGGTCGCCAGCCCAATCTCTAAATGTAGACCTAAATCCATGCGTTGTAATATGGCCGTAACCCATACGTTGGAGCAAGGCACGTGTTGCATTCGATGAAAACGGTGTTTTTCGGATAGGGTGTTGAAAAACATGCTTGTCGACATTGTATTCGCTTAAATCTGTTAATATTTGGATGGCTCTTGTCGATAAAGGAACGATATGCTCTTTGCACATTTTCATTCTTTCAGCCGGAACTGTCCATGTCATATCTTGGAAGTTTATTTCATCCCATGTTGCATCCCTAGCTTCTCCAGATCTGCATGCAGTTAGTATTGTGAATTCTAGGAGCCGCGCAACTAAAGCCTCGCGAGCGGTAAGCAGGGAATAAAAATGCTTAATCTCATCAAAGGGAAGGGCAGGGTGATGTTTGACATTTCGGGTCTTGGAATAATGGGGAAGAATGAGTTTTAAATTTCCTCGCCAGACAGCTGGATTTTCACCAGTTCTAAAGTCCATTGCTTTGGCATAATCCAATACTGCCTCAATCCGACCACGTAACCGGCTGGCCGTCTCATGTTTAGAAAGCCAAATTGGTTGTAATACTCTCAGGACATCAGGTGTTTTTATATCCGAGACCATCAACTTATGTAGAGGTTTGGCATAAATATTTAAGGTCATATACCACTGAGCACGATGCTTTTCATTTGTCCAACCAGATTCCTTTGTCTTCAAAAAGTCGTTAACGCATTCGATGAAAGTTTTTTCAGCGGGCTCAGTCTTTCGTGACAGCGGGTCGATACCGGATTTCGCGTCTGTTCTATGGCGTTCCGCAAGGACTCGAGCATCAGCTAATCCTACGTCCTTATATGGGCCAAGGCCAATTTCGCGATCACGCCCATTTACTTTCAATCTCAATGTCCACGATTTTGACCCGCTGTTCAAAACTCTTAAGTAAAGTCCGCCACCATCACTGTAACGACCCGGCTTCGACATACTTCTTGCTTGGGTCACTGTAAGCTTGTTTAAACTTCTTGATCGGTTACCTGCTGACATTTTTCCATTCTCCTAATTCGTTTTGTTCCCACTTCTGTTCCCACTTATTCGACGAAACACTGTGAAACGTAATGATACGCCATGAAACAATTAGCGATCTAAGCTATTGAAATAATACATTATTTGGTGCAAAATGAAACAAAATAAGACATTACTTTGGCAGACTTCTTCTCCGCCATTATTTCCAGTTATATCGCATCGCTGAGCAGAACTTGGATCATTTGTAAAATAGCATTTCAATATGCTTTTCGAACCTTCCTGATCAATGACCATACAAGAAGCAATGATATCGGTACGGCCATAGCTATTATAATCGAGGGGTTGAGCATATTGGACGCGGGCATACCCTTTACTAAATAAGATACCAAACCGACTATGTAATAGCTGATCGCGGCAATGGAGAGACCTTCCACCGTCGATTGCAGCCGGTATTGCATTAATGCCCGTTTGTTCATTGTTTCCAACAATTCGTTATTTTGGGCTTGCACCTGAATATCAACTTTAGTCCGTAGTAGATCCGTCGCCCCGGACAATTTTCGATCCGCTGCTGCTATTCGGTTCTCAACATTTGCACAGGTTCGCATGGCTGGTGCGAGGCGCTTTCCCATAAATTCTTCTATTTTGCGATATCCTTGCATGGGTTGTTCTGCGATACGCGTTAGTCTCGCATTGACCAATTGATAATAGGCCCTTGTTGCGGACAGCCGAAATTGACTGGATGCCGATAATTTAACCAGATCTGCTGAAATATCGGTAATCCTGTTCAAATTTCCACGTATGGATTCAAGATCCGTTTCGTCACCGATCATCTCCGTGAGGGCCGACAATTCCGTTTCAATGTCAGCTATTTTTGATGACACAGATTTGACCTCTTCAAATCCAAGGAGGGCCAGGCACCGATATGTTTCGATTTCGAGTAATCGACGGACGAGAATGCCGCAGGATGCATCGTCCAATCCATTGTTGTGTATTGCATATTTTGTCGACCCATTCAGGTCCTGTCGGAAATCAGTCATAATGACGGCTTTGCCGTCTCCGACGGTGGACATACATAAGCTGTCTCGATGAAAGTCGAGCAAGTTGTTGAGCGAAGATTTATCCTGCGAAACGAGTACAAGTTTAGCAGCCGCGATTAAAGCAGGGCGCGATCCTAAAATACTGGGTGTGTGGAGCTGCGCAAATTCAATTAGCTTTTCTTCCGCGTTTCGAAAAGGAGCACTGTCCCAAGTTAGGGATGTAAATTCAGAATGACGTTCCCACGTCAGTCGAATCTCGCCGATTTTTACGCTATGATGCCTGGTGTTCGGCTGTGGTAGTGACACTTCATTTTGTTTGCACCATGCCGCAAAGGCGTCATTGTCAGGTTGATTGTTTTTGGCCGAACTAAAAAGAAATGCCTGACGAAGTATTGTGCGCGGCGTTGAGATTGGCGTATAGGGCCGGGCGTGCATTTCTTGCAAAATGCCTGCCCGTAAAGGATGGTCGCTTATAGCTCCGTAACCCATCTCGTCTCCAAGCGGTGGGGCAGTAAGTCGCCATTTCCCCCTTCCGCATAATGTTGATTATTTGCGTCTAAAAAGACTTGATAGAAAGCCGCTCTGGTTTGGTCGACAGGCCGTGTACATTGATTTTGCCCGCATGCCAGACTTGCAAAATGCGAGGACTGGCCCCTGGCTCTCCTCAAGCGCTTTTCTGAACGCTTCAACATCTGCGGGAGTTGCACGACCAGGAATTATCGGAATATGATGGTATTTTAGGCCGGTTCTTAAAGCCTCTTTTTCAAGATTGGCTGATAATGGTTGTCCTGCCTGCTCATTATCGGGGCGGTTGTTGATAATAGTTTTAAATCCACGGTTGGCGATCGATTCTAAATCCGTATGATCGATTTGTTGCGTGATATGAAAATCATCGTGGAGAGCTGTTGTATTCATGGCCTTTTCCTTTCTTGGAATGGGTGTTCGATTAGGTGATTATGTCAAGGAGCAATCTTATTTCCGGTTTTATCATTTGCATTTTCCATTGCTTTGCATGCAACGCATAAAGCTTCGATAAGCGAGACCATCGCCGGATTTGTGAGTGAATAAAAAACGGACTTAGCCTCTCGCCGAGGCGTCAATACACCAGCATTGCGTAATCGTCCGATTTCGCGCGATAGGCTGGGTTGGCTAATTCCCAATTCAGCCTCAAGTTCGCCGACCGAGAGTTCACCGTCCATGAGCTTACAAACGATTTGTAATCGGCTAGGGTTTGAAAGCAATTTTAATTGCCCAGCGACCATCTGCGCTTTCGCGATCATTTGCTCCGGTTCTATCGCGTCAACATACGTCATGATAAATCTCGCTCCATAATTAATATACATTATACATAAATGTTATATGATATGTGTCAAGGGCGCGTAATCAGAGGGTTTACGTTTGGAGATAACTTGCAATTCACAAGCTGGATAGCCATATCCTTATGGCAAACTTTAGGCGAAAAATCGGGCAATCTGGCATGAAACTCACCAATATCGACGTGCATAAAGCCCATAAGCTGATTGAAGAGCGTCCGGCTTTGACAATATTGGACATTCGAACCGCTGAAGAATTTGAAATGTCTTTCATTGAAAATGCTGTTAATATCGACGTTAAGAGCGAACTATTTGAGCTCGAATTAAGTAAATTGGATAAAAGCAAAGATTATCTCGTCCACTGCCATTCCGGGCAGCGGTGCGTTGCGGCCATTCCAGTATTTAAGAAGCTCGGATTCAAGCATATCATCCACATGGAAGGGGGTATGCGGGAATGGGCGCATGCCGAATTGCCGACCGTCTACAACTGGTTTATTTAAATTTGTTTAGTCTGGCATTTTAGCCATCAAGCTCTTGGCTATTGATAGATAGGCTTCTGCATGTGGGCTATCCGGTGCGGTCAGAACAATTGGCGTTCCTTCGTCGGCATGCGTACGGATGTCCATGTGAAGCGGAATTTCGCCCAGGAACGGTATGCCTTTTTCCTTTGCCGTTTCGCGAGCGCCGCCATGGCCGAATATGTCGCTGCGCTCACCGCATTTCGGGCAAATGAACATGCTCATGTTTTCAATCATTCCCAATACAGGTGTACTGGTTTTTGAAAACATATCGTAGGCCTTGCGGGCATCAATTAGGGCAATGTCCTGTGGCGTTGACACAATCACAACGCCACTTAATGGTACCGTCTGGACCAGGGTGAGCTGCGCGTCACCGGTCCCGGGTGGTAAATCAACGATCAATATGTCGAGATCGCCGTCGTCGGTCCACGCCACACCATTGAGCAATTGTTGTACCGCACCAATAACCATCGGGCCGCGCCAGACCGTTGCCCGGCCTTCCGGGATCAGATATCCCATGGACATGGCTTTCATGCCGTGACGTTCAACGGGTTTTATCATGTCATTGCTGGTGAAGTCGGGTTTGCCGCCGTCATTTCCGAGCATGCGCTGTACGCTTGGTCCGTATATGTCGCAGTCCATAATGCCAATTTTTAAACCCAGCTTTGAAAATGAAGCAGCCAGGTTTATTGACGTGGTCGATTTACCAACGCCGCCTTTTCCGCTGGCGATTGCAAGAATGTGTTTTATGCCGGGTATTGGCTTTGGCGCTGGCGGAGCGGGTGGTGTTGCGGGCATTGGGCGGGATGGTTTATCCTGACCGGTTTTACCCGAATGGGCGGTCATCACTGTGCGGACTGACTTTACACCGGACAGCTTGGCAACCGCTTCATCGCATTTTTTACGTACACCGTCCATTATACCGGCGGTTCCCTGATCAATTTGCATGGTGATATTGACCATACCGTCTGAAATCGTCACATCACTAATCGCTCCTGACGAAACAATGCTTTTCCCGGTTTTGGGATGCAGCACCGTTTCCAGAGCCGCCCGCACTTTCTTTTCCGATAGTTTTTTCAGCATTAGACTTTGCTTTCCCCGTAATACAGGGTCACGACATGTTTGGCTTCAGCAAAGAACAACCAGCGTTCAAACACCAGGCCGATCGCGCAGGAAAGGGCGGCAACAATGATTGCGGCTGTACGGTGCATGCCGCCCAGCATATGCATGCCGATGCCTATCAAAATTAAAGGCAATGCGAACGCAAAAATACTGGCGATAATGCGGATTTTGCGTGCATGTTTGCGCGCGATTTTAAAGCCCATTTCTTTTAAAAGGTAATTATCTTCTCCGTGCGGGCTTCCCGCCAAGGAAACTTTTCCGAAATTACCCAGCCCGGTAGCGCTTTCGGCTGTGCTTGTCGGTTTGCCTGCATGGATATGCCGCCAATAGAGGAGCTTGGCTATCAAAGCCAAGCCCAAAGTGCTAACGGCAGGCAGGAACAGGTGATAGCCTTGATCGGTTAAACCAAAGCCATAGCACAGCGCCATCGTTAGAATAGCCCCACTCATCAGACAAAGCACAAGATACCCGGCTTTGGTCCAGACATTGTGCCAGGCCGGGATGGTTTTAAGGGATGCATAAATCATCGAAGTCGTAAATACAGTGATCAGGCTCATGATCGCGCCCAGTACTGCAAACAGGACAACTGCCCCGGTCGTTTGTTTGAGAAAGAGCCAATTCACTGCGAACAGGCTGAGCGGGATAAATGTCAGAATCGCCATAACGCCCTCACGCGACAGCCAGCTGGAGCGCCATTGGGACAGGGCCCGCCAGGCCCGTTCCGGATGTCCAAGGTGGAATGTGGATGACAAAAGACCGCCAACAATCAAACCAAAACCGATCAACAAGGCTGTAAAACTAAATGCTTGCTCTTGTGGAAGAATACCCATGAGCGCGAGGACGGCGAGCCAAACAAACAGGCCATAGCCGGCGCCGGTCGCTGTGGTAAAAAAGATAACCGAATTTGCTGGATGCATCGTGATCTCCTAAGCTGACAAGATCTTGTCGACCCAACTGGCCAAAAGGCCTGCCTTGTCGTCATTGGCTTCAACATGAGTGAGCATGCGCGGGGCTTTGTCGTCTGGGCTGGTTGGCCCGGTTTTCTTGGGGCGCGGAGGGAGATACCGGTTGACCGGGTTTGTGCCTTGCTCGGGCATCAGGGCAAAACCCCCGCGAGCCGCTGACAGTTTCGAGACATCAGAATCAGGATCATTTAGATCACCAAAGCTGCGTGCGCCCGTTGGGCAGGTCGAGACGCAGGCCGGCACACGGCTTTCTTCGGGCAGATTCTCATTATAAATTTTATCGACGCACAAGGTGCATTTTTTCATCACGCCTTCGTTTTCGTCAAACTCGCGCGCGCCATAAGGGCAGGCCCAGGAACATAGCTTACAACCGATGCAGATATCTTCATTGACCAGGACGATGCCGTCTTCTTCACGCTTATAGGAAGCGCCGGTCGGACACACGGTCACACATGGCGCATCATCACAATGTAGGCATGATTTAGGAAAATGTACCGTACGCGAGGTGCCTGCCTCGTTCTCGGTCTCAAATGTATGGATGCGGTTAAACCACACCCCGTCAGGTTTGCCGCCATAGGGCTCAAGATCGGTCAGCGGCGCCATCTTTCCGCCCGTATTCCATTCTTTGCAATTAACCGCACAGGCATGGCAGCCGACACAGATGTCGAGATCAATCACGAGGCCGAGTTTTTTGGCCGGCGCAGTTTTCGGAAGACTGGTCATGATTTGTCTCCTTTGATCTGATTGCCGTGTCCATCGCGAATGCCCGGGGTGGCAACCGCATTGGCGTGACGCTGACCGATATATTCTTTAATTTCGGACTTTCCGCCGGTGTCGGTGCCTTTCATTCCCGCTCCATATCGTAATGTGGTATCTGTATTAATTGGCCCCTTGAAGGCTTCGTACATAGGTTCGGTTTCGCCTGCTTCTTCGGGCGCACATTTTGTGACTTTGACGCGCAGATCATACCAGGATCCCTGTCCGGTGACCGGATCAGAGTTTGAATATTTGATGCCGCCGCGATGACCTTCCGCTAGCACATCCGAGATAATATGATTGAGCAAGAAGCCTTTCGTGAATTCCGGTGCATCATGCGCGAGGCCCCACGCCCCTTTGCGCTTGCCAATAGCATTCCAGGTCCAGACCGTGTTTTTGTTGACACCCGTGATCAATTTGACCTGACCTTTGACCCGGCCATGTCGGCTTTCAATCCACACCCAGTCATCATCAACAATGCCGAGCGATGTTGCCATGTCCGTATGAATATGCAGTTTGTTGGCGGACGTGATCTGCCTGAGCCAGGCATTTTGCGACCCCCATGAATGATACATATGCATAGGACGTTGGGAGAGGGCATGTAGAGGATATTCCTCTGTGTTCACCTCGGCTTCTTCAAACGGCATATACCAAATGGGGAGCGGGTCGAAATAGGTCGCGACCCGTTCACGATGTTCTTCCGGTGGCTGCTTGTCACCATGTCCTTGCGCGGCCAGCCGGAATTTTTGCAAATCTTCATTATAGAGCTGGTGGATGATCGGCGTTGCTTCACCGATCCAGCCCATTTTTTTTGCATAATCGAGATAACCCTGATTGGCATGTTTAAAGAACTGATGCTCCATCGGCATTTCTTCTGACCAGAAACATCCGTTCTCGATATATTTCTCAAGCTGGTTGGGGTTGGGTTCGCCGATACCGGATTGATCTCCCTTTTTGCCGCGCCAACCGGCAAGCGGGCCAACCCCGGGCTTGCGTTCATGGTTAACCATATAGTCAGGGTAGCCGCCCGGGAACTTTGCGGACCCGTCTTCATTGGTCATGCCGGGCAGGCCAAGACGCGCACCCAAATCAAGCAAGACGGATTGGAATGTCCGTACATCGCGGTCGAGCGGCACGACAGGTTGGCGGATACTGTCAGCCACGCCGTGTGCAGCGGAGATCGGGCGATCTAGAATCGAGATACAATCATAACGCTCTAAGTAGGTTGTATCCGGCAGGATCAAATCGCAATAGGGCACGGTTTCCGAATAAAAGGCGTCTGAGTAAATGATCTTGGGAATTTTGTAGGACCCGTCGTCATTTTTGGCCGTGAAGAACCCCAGGGTTTCGGGAATATTCATGGATGAATTCCACGCCATATTGGCCATGAACATAAACAGGACGTCGATGTCATAGGGATCTTTGGTGGCGGCATTGCGCAAGACCATATGCATCATGCCGTGAAGGCTGAGCGGATGTTCCCAACTATAAGCCTTGTCAATTCGCAAGGGTTGTCCCTCGTCATCGACAATCAAGTGCTCGGGCGAAGTCGGAAACCCTCCGGACCCGCCGGGGGCCGGTGTATTGGCTTGATAATGAGGCGGCGTCGGTTTGGGGGCCGGTGGTACCGGTTTGGGGAACGGGGGTTTGTAGCGCCAACCGCCGGGTGTATCGACAGAACCAAGTAGCGCTTGCAGGATATGTATCGCCCGGCATGTGTGAAATCCATTGGTGTGGGCGGAGATGCCGCGCATGGCATGGATGGCCACAGGGCGGCCGATCATTTTATCATGTTTACGGCCCCAGGCATCGGTCCAGGGCTGGTCAATTATTACTTCTTCTTCAAATGCCGCATGAGCCAGTTCTGCGGCAATACGTCTGATACTATCCGCATCGATGCCGCATTTTTCCGCAACGGCATCAGGTGAATATTCGCTCGATAAATAGCGTTTCGCCAAATGTTCAAATGAGGGGACCACTGTCCGTTTTCTGACTTTGCGCGTGCCGGCAAAGGCTGGGCTAATAGACGTCGAATAGGAACTGACTGCTTTTTTCTTTTTTAGATCCCAGACTAAAGGGTGGCCTTTTTTATCACGCAGGAATAATCCATTGTCCGGCTTTCCAGGCTCATCAATGACCAACCACGGTGCATTTGAATAGCGGGCCAGAGAAGGGAAGTCGACTTTTTCAGCTTTGAGCAGTTCATGGATAATGGCGAATACGAATAAGCCGTCAGTCCCGGGTCGGATCCCCAACCATTCATCTGCGATCGCGTTATAGCCGTTACGCGACGGATTGACGACGACGAACTTCCCGTCACCGCGAGTCTTCATCTTACCCAGCCCGATCTTGATTGGGTTGCTGTCATGATCATCGGCCACGCCAAGCATCATAAAATATTTGGTGCGGTCAAAGTCTGGATCGCCAAACTCCCAGAACGCACCGCCCAGTGTATACAAACCGCCAGCGGCCATATTGACAGAGCAGAATCCGCCATGGGCTGCGAAATTATGCGTGCCGTATTGCTGCGCCCACCAGCCTGTCAGGGACTGGCTTTGATCGCGACCGGTAAAGAAGGCCAGTTTACCCGGATCCTTGGCACGGGCCTCACCCAGCCATTCCGTAGCCAGATCCATCGCCTCATCCCATTCGATCTCTTTAAACTCACCGGAGCCCCGTTCTCCAACTCGCAAGAGTGGTTTAGTCAGTTTCGCCGGGGCATTCTGGTGCATAATACCGGAAGAGCCTTTAGCGCACAAAACACCTTTATTAACCGGATGATCCGGATTGCCTTCAATATAGCGAATTTGATTGTTCTTCAGATGGACTTTGATCCCGCATCGGCAGGCGCACATATAGCAGGTAGATGTTTTAACTTCATCCGCAACGACGGGCGAAAGGGCTACTTTTTCTTTTACGGTCTCAAACGGATTAGCGCTCATATTACAAATTCCACCCTTTATATATTAATATATACGTATCTACTAATATGTTTTTAGGAAAGCCATTTTTACAAAAAAAACAAACTTTTATCGTATTATCATTACCGAGTTATGGGCATGCTGCAACACTTCATAAGCGGTACTGGTCTGGAAGAAGCGCCTGAAGCCTTTGACTGATGTATCCGCAACGACAATGACGGAAAAATCTGTTCCACGCCGGATGATTTCATCGGAAGGATGTCCAACGGCTGTCTGCACGCTGACCACTTCGACACCCGCCGCCTCAATCGCATCTTGTGCTTTTTTAAGAGCCGCTTCGGCTTCAGGAAGATCCTGTTCTGTCGGGGCAACGGATATCAAATGTACCGGGCAATCGCAGCGGCTGGCGAGAATGGCATCTTTCTTCGCAGCTTCAATGGATTTTTCATCGCTCACGCAAATTAGATGGCCATGGTTTTCTTCGATCTCCCGTGCCAGCAATACTGTTCCGTGGTGTTCCATAATCACTGATTTTGTTACCGACCAGTTTATTTTACCGGCGACATTTTTGGTGCCCGGACCAGACATGGCGATGATCGTCAAATCGTACCGATTGAGGTCCAGTTCATCTAGTATTCCCGAAGCGACATTCGGCGAAACCATTTGTTTCAGAGCGATATGATTGCCATCAGGATGGGTATAAGATTTTACGCTGTCACCTAGCGGGTCGCCATAGGCCCGTTTTCTGAGCGTATCCTCGGTCCAGTTTCCGCCCAGGTATCCAAGTTCAATAAGTTGGTCACGCGCATCTTTTAGTGCTCGCATGCCCGGCAATTCGACGCCCCAGTCGAGCATGTTTTGGCGGGCAAGATTGACGCCTGACTTCATGCCCTTATCAATAGGGCGCACATAAAGAAGCGTAATATCGGCGTCCGTACCGGATCCTAGTTTTACGGCGTATTTTAGACCGCGTTTTGATTCTTCCGAACCGTCAATACACAGCAAGATATTGAACCGCGGCGCTTCCTCCGCATTAGGTTCGATATCCAATAATTCTGTGTTCATGGTTCCTCTCTTTTATCTTCTTCTATAATCCAAGAAGTGGCCAGTAAAATGCTGCGAAAGCAAGAAGAACGACCGTCGACATAATCACCATTTTATACCCGACACGCAAGAAGTCTGTCGTTTTCAAGTAACCCGAGGCATAAACGATGGTACAAGCAGGCGTTCCGATAACCGTTAAATAAGCGAAAGCTGATGAGATAGAAGTAATGAAGCCAAGAACGAGAGGGCTTTCTCCGGCCGCACTTGCCATATTCAACGAAATCGGCCCTAGAACGGCGACGGCAGCGCCGTTTGACATGGTGTTGGTCACCAATGTTGTCAGGACTGAAACCGAGGCATTGAGACCAAAGCCGGATTCCATTCCACTCGGTAAAATGTTCAAAAATGTATTGGCGACCCAGAGCGCGGCCCCGGTATCTTTCATTTGCACGCCAAGGGAGATAGCGCCAGCATATAAAAGCACGACACCCCAATTAACACCGGCATTTAAATCTTCCCATCGGACCAGCCCCAGAACCATGAAAGCGATCGCACCCAATAGCGCAATCGTGCCTAATCCAAGCGAACTGGAGAAAAATATCCATCCAAAAAGCGTAGCTAAAAACACCAATATGGTGATCCAGTCACCGGATTTCATTCGGCCCTCCTGTTCGATCTGAGTTCTGAGTTTTACAACCGCGCGGTTTATCCTTTTGTATTCTGGTTTGAATGTTGTGAACAAAATCAGCATCACAAATGGGAGTTGCGCCAGAAAAATTGGATAACAGACCACAAGCCATTTCAAATAGTCGACCAGATATTTCGCAGTTTCCGGATTGCCTGGATCGTGAAAAAATTCCTGCCAATACCCGATCATGATGGCGTTTCGGGCGCCGCCAGACGGCGTTCCGATTCCGGCAATCGAGCAACCATAGGCGATTGAAAACAAAAGTACGGCTGCCAGTCCACGTACGTCTTTCGGATTGTCAGATGTCAGGGTGATCAGGATAATCGCGACCGGAAGCATCATCGCAGCGACCGTATGTTCGCCAACCACAGAAGCCAGTAAACCTGAAACAACCGCAATTCCGATCGCGACATTTCGGGTTTTCGTGCCAGTAAAACGGACGATCAACCAGGCGAGACGTTTGTCGAGTTTTTGTTTGACGATTGCTACCGCCAACATCAATGAGCCCATGATAAACAAGACGGAATCATTCATCAATGAGCGCGCAACATCAGTTGAATTTACGCCCAATAATAGAACCTGCCCGACGACAATCATTAAAGCTACTGCGGGAAGGGGGATGGGTTCGGTTATGAATAATATTACCGCAACCGCGGACATGACTAATACGATATGACCTTCGCGGCTCAACGCGTCAGGTGTTGGGGCAATATACAGCAAAACGCCAAATATCAGCGATGCAAAAAACCAGCGTTTTTCGTTCAGATAAAACGCCAAGCTTCTGATATTGCGAGTGCCGGTGACGCGAAACCGTCGCCTGGATAAATTGAAGAGGGCCATAAATCGATATCCCTATCTCAATTGGCAAAGTGCTTTTTGATGCAAAACAAAAACCCGCCGATACTCCCGGCGGGCCATTTATTGAACTTTACCGTCTAATTAGCTTCCGAATTTGAGCTTCCAGCCGATGGTCGCTTCAAACTGATTCATTTTAGCCGTAATGAAATGACCTGGATTAGGTCCCTGAGGCGTTACTTCAATACCGCTAACAGATTCCGGTGGTGCGTACATCAAGCCAAATTCAAGGGAATTACGGTCATTGACAGCGACTTCGCCACCGACGGTGAAGTGGTTGGTGACCACGCCTGGTGCCAATAAGTTGAGCGTAATATCGTCGCCGTCGATCGGTTGTGAATTATTCGCATAGCCGGCCCGCAAGGTCCATTTATCGTTTGCGCGCCATTCAGCACCGACTTTAATGACGTCTACATTGTCCCAACCAAAACCTGGACCGTCGGGTGAGCCGAATGGCAGCATTATGCGTGATGAATTGCTCACTGACGGAGTATCAGAATATTTGATGTGACGGTAATCAAGATTTACAGTTATATCAGGCGTGATATCCGCTGATATACCTGCTTGAATACTTGAAGGTATATCAAAGTCGCCGCCATCTGCAAATAATCCGGCATAATCGTCGAACTCGCTCATTGCGATCTTAGTTTGATAGGTACCGCCAATCCGAAATTGTTCGGAGAACTCATATTCGAAACCGATCTTTCCACCAAAGCCGGTCGACGTGTCAGCGCCATTATTGGTCAAAGCCGCTGGGTTGAGCGTTGCGCCGCCAAAGGCCTGCAGTCCTGTTGCTTCGAACATTTGAAACCCGAAGATTGGTGCAATGCCAATTGAGAAATTTCCCATCTGTTTTGCATATCCGACCGATATTAGCGCCTGACTGAGATTTACGCCGGTTGTTCCTCCACAAAACGGTCCATTATCGGCCGGAACTTGCGGCGGATTCATATTGAATAAAAATTGACATGTAGGATTTGCTACGTCGCGATAATTTGTATTCATACCGCCGTTCGCAGCAATAGAAATTCCCCAGGATGACGTATCGTCTATCTCCCTGACATATGCGATATTCGGGATGCCAAATAATGTCTCGCTGCTTTCATTTACACTGTTGGGAGTGAAGCCTGGACCACCGCTACCAAGAAACTTTCTTTTTGGACTAAATAATGAAATGGCTACGGTTAATTCGCTTCCGTTGCCGACCATACCAGCCGGGTTGACAATCATTGCAGTTGCATCCCGACCGTCTGCTACACCGGCCCCTCCCATTGCCTTATTTCGTGCGCCGGCGCCATGAGTGAAATAGCCTTCTGTGGCATAACTTTCCATTGTGAGTATTGCGGTTGAGCTAATTAGAGCAGTTGATGCCAACGCTATTTTTGAAAAGTTCTTCATTAGTGTTCCCCTGTTTGTGAATTTCGTTTTTGTTTTTGTACAATAAAAAAGCGGCCCCAGTTGGAGCCGCTCGCGATATTTAGATGACGCGTTCGATTTCGAATTTGTAAATGTCGCCGTCTTGCTCTGAAGAGAGCAATTTATTTCCGGTGGCACGGCAAAATGCTTCGAAGTCTTTGATCGCTCCCGGGTCGGTCGCAAGTATTTCCAAGACTTTGCCATTCTCCATGCCCTTCAAAGATTTCTTCGCTTTCAAGATGGGAAGGGGGCAATTGAGACCCTTGGCATCCAGTGTTTCATCAGCCATAAAAACTCCTTTATTTTGGCTACATATATAGGTTGATATCGGACTGCATCGCGCATTCCATCCAAGTGGCTGCGCCGCCGATTTCGATCTCTTCGATCATGTCCTTTTTGTCCATTTCAAAAAGGTCGAGAGTCATCTGGCAAGCAATCATGCGAATGTCGGAAAGCACGGCGGCTTCACGCAATTCTTCGATTGAGGCAACGCCTTTCTTCTTAATCATGTTTTTCATCATCGCTGTTGCGCCATCGGTGACACCTGGGATCATGCCGACCATATTTGGCATTTGCATGTGCATGCCGGCCATCGGCATGGCCATCGCCGGGTTACCGAGCGGTGTTACTTTCAATTTCAAATCTTTGTTGAGAAGCCCCAAGCCGTAGAATGTGAAAAACATTGTCACGTCGACATCCATAGCGGCGGCTGTGGTTGCGAGAATGAACGGCGGATAGGCCCAATCAAGAGATCCTTTTGTGCATATGATGGTCATCTTTTTGGCATTGCCCAAAGCAGCTTCTGTATCAGCCATGAAATTCTCCCATTTCGTTTTCGGTCTAAAAAACTGGCGACATTTTTGTCGGAATCTATTAGACATTAATATATTATAATATAAGTATGTAATGGAATGCGCTGTGTTTGTCCATTGCCGATTTTAGCGGATTGAGGTGAAATGCACGAAATTTTGGTGAGAGAATGAGAACGAGCGGCACTGCAGTCTATATAGGGTCGGAAATTTACCGACAATCAGCCTTCGGGCAGAATCACCCATTGGCCTATGCTCGACAGGAATCAATCTCAGACCTATGCAAACTTATGGGATGGTTCCCACCTGACACTTACTTAAAAAGTCCCAAAGCGGATTTCTCCACATTGACCCGGTTTCATGATGAGCCTTATGTGCGGGCATTAGAGGCCGCTGCAAACGATGGGAAAGCAAGTATTTCCGATCGGGAAAAATATAATTTCGGAACGATGGAGAATCCGTTGTTCGCTGGTGTTTTTGATCGCGCAGCAACGACAGTGGGGGGCTCCATATTGGCAGCCAAGCTGGCCTTGCGCGGACGGACAGTCTTCAATCCATCCGGAGGTACGCATCATGGGTTGCGTAATAAGGCACACGGCTTTTGTTATTTTAACGATCCCGTCTTCTCTATTCTAACTTTTCTGGACGCTGGCCTCGAGAGAATTCTCTATGTTGATATCGATGCCCATCATGGGGACGGTGTTGAAGCTGCGTTTGTCGATGATGCCCGAGTCACAACGCTGTCGATCCATGAAGAAGAGCGCTGGCCATATAGCGGTGCGATTGATTCTGGTAAGCGCGGACAAATAAATATCCCGGTGCCCAAACAAATAAATGATACGGAATTCGCATATATCTTCGAACAATTTATATTACCATTTTGTGATCAATATCAGCCGGAGGCCGTTGTTATCACTTGCGGTGCAGACGGGTTAAAGGATGATCCGCTGTCAAAAATGGAATTGAGCAATGTGATGCTTTGGCAAGCTGTCAGCCAATTGCAGGATGTTTCACCTTCTTGTGTTGTTTTAGGAGGGGGCGGGTACAATCCGTGGACAACGGTGCGGTGCTGGACAGGCTTATGGGCTCGATTGGCGGGGTTTGAAATTCCTGAACAGCTTCCAGAGAATGCCCAAGCTATTTTGGCGAAATTCGATTCTGATTTAATTGATGAGGAAGATCGGGATCCCGCATGGATAACTACACTGGCGGATCAAAAAAATGTGGGCAGCATTCGTGATGAAATCAAAGTTAGAATTGCGCAAATTGTCGGGGAAAGATTGATCCCCGTGGTCAAATCGGCGAGTTTTGGGTAGTATAGCGTTGGGCGTGTAAGATATCGTCACTGACATAATCGCACACGATTATATAAAGGGAAATAAGTGGACTGGCTAAATCAACTTGAAAAAATCGAAGCGTTAGAAGATGCAGAGTTTGATGCAGGCTTGATCGAAAGCTTTCAAGCGCGCGCTGACCAGGTCTTAAAGCGGGAAATCCGGTTTTCTACACCGACATTCAAAGAGTATGAGAGCAGTGAATTGTCAGGGTGCGGCAAAAATTCCTTCCCGGCGTTCTCGATCACTGCTGGTGGATGCGCGCTCAACTGCGACCATTGTCAGAAAAAAATCCTGGAGCCAATGATCCCGGCGACCAAGCCGGAAATGCTCGATCAAAAAGTCCGGGATTTGATTATGCTGCAAAATTTACAGGGATTTCTCCTGTCAGGCGGTTCCAACAAGCGCAATGAAATCAAATATGAACGGTATTTGCCCGTCGTGGAAAAACTGAAACACGATTTTCCGCATTTGAAAATTGCCATCCATACGGCATTGCTTGACGAACCGGCTGCCAAACGGATGGAGTCGGCCGGTGTTGATACGGCGATGATGGATGTGATCGGGGCGCAAGAAACAATTGAACAGGTTTACAAACTTGACCGGCCCGTCGCTGATTTTGAAGCAACGCTGGCAGCCCTCACATCAACCAATATGGAAATTACGCCGCACATAGTGATCGGTTTGCATTACGGAAAATTATTGGGAGAGTTTAATGCGCTTGATATTGTCAGTCGGTATGACATTCAGGCGCTGGTATTGGTTGTGATCATGCCATTTTATGCCAAACCGGGCACATTTACCGTGCCCACGACAACCGATGTTGGGCATATTTTCTTAGAGGCCCGTACCCGGTTGCCCAACAAACAGGTTTTACTGGGATGTGCACGGCCTCCCGGTATGCATAAGCGAGTGACAGATGCCTATGCAGTCATGGCGGGATTGGACGGGATCGCTTTCCCCGCCGACGGAGCACTGGCAGCCTGTAAAGCTATCGGACGGAACCATCATCAGGAACATGCATGTTGTTCAATTAAACTAGGCGCAGATAAAGTCACTAAAGCCATCGCCACTTGCGCGGCATAGGAGAGAGTTATGAGTTGTGTAAAATCAGAAGGTATTCAAACCGATAAAAACCCACAGGGCATGGACTTCAATTCATCAGAAATCATGACGCCGCGAACGCCGGCCATGACGCCAAAGGAACTTCGCAATGGCGGGCGCGTAAAAACCAACGCTGTCGCGCCCAAAGGCGTTTATCTACCGAATAATAATATTCAGACCCCACAAATGACGTCGCCGGAATATGTACAATTATCGACTGCAGCAGCCATTACCTTGGGCTTGATGCCGGGGGATATGTATAATTGCTCTTGTACGCGTTGTCTCAACCTGCTTTTGACATATCCCGAAGGATGTCGTGCGAATTGTGCTTATTGCGGTTTAGCGCGTCACAGGGAGGCAGACCGGGATTATGCCGATCGCAATTTTATCCGTGTTGACTGGCCAGCTGTGCCTATGGCGCAAATTGCGGATATTGTCGCCAAAGACGGAGCCGACAGTCCATTTCACCGTATGTGCATCTCAATGATTACGCATCCGCGTTCAGATGCAGATACATTTACTGTATTAAAAACATGGACTGACCGAGTCGATCCCGACGATATTCCAATTTCGATTTTATCAAACCCAACGACAATGACGAGGGACGACGTCACCAAATTACGTGACATGGGGTCAGATATTTTCACTGTGTCTTTAGATGCCGCTACTCCGGAAATTTTTGATAAAACACGAGGTAAAGGTGTTCAGTCACCGCATAGCTGGAAAAAGTATTGGGAAATCCTTGAGGACGCACGCGATATATTCGGGCCGAAAAAATTCGGTGCTCATATCATTATCGGTATGGGTGAGACCGAATATGAAGCTTTGCATCTTGTCCAGAAAATTGTTGATATGGGTGGGCACAGTCATATGTTCTGTTTCTTCCCGGAAAAAGGTTCGCTGATGGATCATTTGCCTGCAACACCGCGAGATCAATGGCGCCGTGTCCAATTGGCTCGTTATATGATCGATTATTGCGGTGTTCGGGTCGATCAGATGACATTTGACGAAGAAGGCCGCGTAAGCGATTTCGGGCTGCCGAAACCTGAAACGGAAATGATTGTTGATGCCGGCATCGCCTTTAGAACGTCAGGCTGTCCAGGTAAATTTGCTGAGGATATTTCTGCATGTGACAGACCTTATGGTGACAGCCCGGTTTCGGATATCGCGAGTTATCCTTTCCAGCCGGAAGGCGCGCACTTGAAAAAAATTCGTCAACAACTGAATATGGAAAAACCCGGCGAAACCTACGTCAAAGGGGAAGAATTCGAGGATTTGTAATGCCCCACAACGTTCGTCTCATGGATACGGGATTAAGATCAGGACGCGAAAATATCGCGCATGATCAGGCAATGGTGGACGCACATGCCGCGGGCAAAATTCCAGATACGCTAAAATTCATTCAGTTCACGCCCAGCGCCTTAATCGGGCGGCATCAGGATTTATCTCAAGAACTTAAACTGGATGAATGCGAAAATCGTGGCGTCCAAACTGTGAGGCGCGTTAGCGGAGGTGGTGCCATATATCTGGATCAAGGACAAATTGGATGGGGACTGGTGTGTAATCGCAAAATTTTGGGGTCATCGTCACTGACGGAAATTACCGAAAAAATTTGTAACGCTGTCGCTGCAGGCCTTTCCACTTTAGGTATTGATGCGCAGTTCCGACCGCGCAATGATATCGAAGTTAACGGACAAAAAATATCTGGAACCGGCGGTTTTTTTGACGGAAATACACTGATATTTCAAGGCACTGTGTTGGTTGACTTAGACCCAGAGACCATGATGGCTGTGCTCAATGTGCCCGCCCATAAAATGGAGAAACGTGATTTGGCGAGCGCTGCGCAGCGCGTGACATCTCTTAAATCCCTATTGGGGCGAACCCCGTCGAAGGGTGAGATTCAATCCGCCATGTTGAACGGGTTCCGCGACGTTCTGGATTTCGAATTCGATGACGGAATATCGTCCGATTATGAAGAAGGTTTAGCCAAGCAATATCATGATGAGGAAATAGGAACGGAAGAATTTGTAGCCGATATCAATGACCCGGCCCGCAAGGCTGACGTATTTGTTGGAAGAAATGAAGCTGGGAATTTAAAAGCCCATGTCCGGCTCGAGGGGCCAAAAACTGACCGGATTCGGGAAGTGGTTTTTACCGGTGATATATTCATTACCCCGCCTCGAATTCTGATGGATTTTGAGTCTGATTTGCGAGGCACCAAAGTCGAAGATATAGACGAAAAAACAAAGGCATTCTTTAACAAAGCCGATATAGGAATGATCAGCCTCAAGCCTGTCGAATTCACGGCGGCAATCCGCGACGCAATAAAATGAAATTCCTCACGGTACTGCAACACACATCAGCCGGATATCTCGGACTGATTGAAGACCATCTTGAGGGGCGTCGTATTCGCTTCAATTATCACCGTCCGTTTACCGAAAGCGGGAAGGTACCTCAATTTTCCGAAGTAGGCGACGGGTTGGTGCTTCTAGGCGGTGGGCCATGGGGCAGTGCCGGGGACCGCGATGTGCCCAGCTTAAAAGAAGAAGTCGCGCTTGCGCGAGCCTGTTTCATGGCAGGCCTACCAATCATCGGGGTCGGCCTTGGGGCCCAGATCATCTGTTTAGCCACGGATGGCAAGGTAGAGTCCGCGCCTTTGATATTCAAGGTCGGTACAGCCACGCGCATTGATGATAATGCCCTGAACGGATATATGCCTGAAACGTATCCGAATGTGATATATATGCGAGACCGGTTTATCCCGCCGGATTTCGCGAAAACGTTGGCAATTGATGAAGAGGGGCGTCCGGCGGCATTTCAAATTGGCGAAAATGTTTTTGGGTTTAGCGGGCATCCGGGTTTTAAGCGTGCAATGGCTGAAGATCTGATCATGGAATTTGAAGAATCACCGTCATCTCCAGGCGAGGCCCTCGACACGGTTGGTATGAAAAAGCACGAAATTTCCGATGCCTTGGTTCCAATTATGACCGGAATTGTTCAAATGACCGGATTAATGTCGCATTAATCACTAAAAATGGTTGCGTAAATAAGTAATCAATAATATGCTAATACGCAACAAGCGCCGCATCAGGCGTGGGGACTTATTGCTGGCTTAATGCCGTCGCACAGATTCTAGGAAAAACCTATGGCTGATAAACTCATTATCGTAATGGCGAATACCGATCCAAGAAATGGTGAGGAGTTGGGAGCGCCGATTTTTCAAGCGACCGTCGCAGCGGCCATGGAATACGAAGTAGAAGTCATTTGTACGGCGACGTCCGGAATTTTAATGAAGCAGGGCTTCGCTGAAAATTTGGTCGTCAAGAAGGGGTCGCCTAAAACCGTCTATGATTTTATTAAAGATGCCCACGAAGCTGGCGTTAAGTTTGCCTGCTGCTCACCCAATCTCGACTTATTCGATATGACAAAAGACGACCTCATTCCCGAATGCTCGGGTATTGTTGGCGGCGCTTACCTTATCGAAGAAATCATGGAAGACGATAGCGTCCGGGTGATGACGTATTAAGGATCAATTATGGGACACCAGTCTACATCGACCCGCGTTGAAAAACATATCGGTGATCCAATTGAGGGAACTCAAGAAGTCAGTCGCGACGTTCTTGAGGAAATATTTCAGGATATACAAAGTGATTTACGATACGATCATGAGTTGAATGGGTGTTTGAACTGCGGGATTTGCACGGCAACCTGTCCCGCCGCCCATTATTATGATTTTAGCCCGCGCGAAATCGTTCAATTGCTTTGGACTGAAAATCTTGAGGGCATTCACGATGCCATGCAGGAAAAAATCTGGTCCTGTGCCCAATGTTATACCTGTGCAGCCCGTTGCCCGTTCGGTAATTCTCCCGGCGGTTTGGTGATGTTGATGCGCGAAACCGCAATAAAACACGGTATGGAGTCAGCGAAGAGCGTTCTCCGCCCATTCTCACGGGTGATGCTTAAGCTGATCTCGACGGGTAATCAGCTCTCACCTGATATGATCAATCCGGATCATTTCGCCGATTGGGGCCCGAATATTTCGAAAATAGATGCCCCCTTGCAGTTGTTGAGAAAGGCAATCCCAATGCCGACGCTCAATACGATTAAGACGGCATGGGAAACCAACCTTAAGACTTCAATCGAGCTCTACACTATTTGGGAAGAAACGGGCGTGCTCGACCAGCTCGAAACCATTGATGAAAACCTGTTCGATGTCATCGTCGATATTATGGATGAAAAACGCGATGACTGGGAAGATTTCCTGGACGAAGAAGATGAAGACTAAGGAGACTGAAAATGTCCAATACAAATGATCAAGAGCGTTTTACCGGGCACGGGTCCGAATGGCGCGATTCAAATCTCAGTGAAGCCGATGCGTTGACGGCAACAAGTTGGGTCGAGCAAAAAATCGACAAACGGTCAATGCTAACCAATAAAGATCGGGTGCACGACATTCGCGACGCCATGTGGCAGCTCGAGAAAGAGGGTGAGATCAAGGTTCACCGGGTTGAAGATCAGCATGCACCACGAATGGCAAAAACGCTCTATGGATGGGACAAAAAAATCCCGACCCGTCAGCTTTGGCACCACAAATCATGCGGCCAATGCGGAAATATTCCGGGCTATCCAACTGCGCTTCTTTGGATGATGAATGAGTTGGACGTCCCTTATTTGGACGAGACCGACCAGACATCTTGTACCGCATGGAATTATCATGGTTCCGGCATTGGCAATATTGAAAGCCTCGCCGCCGTTTTCTTGAGAAATTTCCACCAGGCGTATGTGGCCGCGAAAGCGGAAGGTAAGCCGGAAGGATATTATTATCCACTCGTACATTGCGGCACCTCATTTGGTAATTACAAGGAAGTGCGGGAATATCTGCTTCTGTCTGCTGAACTTCGGGAAAAAGTAAAGAGCATACTCGGTAAGTTGGACAGGTTGGTCGACGGGAAATTGTTGATCCCTGAAGAGGTCGTGCATTATTCTGAGTGGGTGCACATCATGCGCGAAGATATTGCGGCGCGTCAGACAATTGACGCCTCTAATATTCGCGCTACCATTCACCCGGCCTGCCATGTGTACAAAATGGTACCGCAAGACGTGATCTATGATGATGATGTGCTCGACGGCAATCGTGTGGCGGTTTCGACCGGGATTATGCAGTCGCTCGGTGCCCAAATCATTGATTATTCAACATGGTATGATTGTTGCGGTTTTGGATTCCGTCACATCATTTCTGAGCGTGAATTCACCCGTTCGTTCGCAATTGATCGCAAGATTAAAATCGCGGTCGACGAGGCTAAATCCGACGTCATGATTGGACATGATACAGGATGTATTACGACGCTTGATAAAAACCAATGGATCGCGAAAGCCGATGAGCGCAATGAGGGTAAGAATTACGAACTTCCCGTAATTGCCGATATCCAGTTTGCGGCGCTGGCTTGCGGCGCACATCCATTCAAAATCATCCAATCGCATTGGCATGCGTCACCTATGGAAAACCTTTTCGATAAAATGGGAATAGATTGGCGCGCTAAAAAGGCGGAATTCGAAGATTATTTGAAACTGGTCGAGCAGGGCCAACAGGAAAACCTATATGATCCGCGTCGCCGTATTACCGGCGGACCCGGTTTTATCAAGCCCGAAGAACGCGTAAAACTGGGAATGCAGTAATGTCAAAACCGATTCTAATCGTTGGCGGTGGTCCGTCAGGTCTGGCAGCCGCCCATTCGGCGGCTTCAGTCGGGCAAAAAGTGGTCTTGATTGAAAAAATGGACCGGCTTGGTGGAGCACCAATATTATCCGGATACTCCAAACTTGTTCCGAGTGGGGAATGGGCTAAGGATGCAATAGGGTCCATGGTCGACCGTGTCGAAAACAACAAGCTGATAACTGTTCACAAAGACACAAAGGTCACGGAGTTTTCAGGAAAACCCGGCAATTTCAAAGCCAAACTTAGCAGCGGTAAAAGCGTGAATGCAGGTGCCACGATTTTGTGCACTGGGTTCACTCATTTTGACTCAATCAACAAGCCTGAATGGGGCTTCGGGACTTACCCGGATGTTGTGACAACGACCCAGGTCGAGCAAATGATTTCCTCAGGCAAAGGCGTTCGGCGTCCGTCAAATGGTGAAAAACCCAAACGCGTAGCCATCCTGTTGTGCGTTGGTTCTCGCGACCGTCAAATCGGGCGCGAATGGTGTTCGAAAATCTGCTGCTCTGTTTCGGCGAAAATGGGCATGGAAATCCGCGAAGAACTACCGGATTGCCACGTCTATATTTATTACATGGATATCAGGACCTATGGTCTTTACGAAGATATTTACTGGAAATCCCAGGAAGAGTTTAAAGTCAAATATATAAAGGCAAGAATCGCCGAAGTTACGTCGGATGGTGACAAGGTCATCGTCAAAGGTGAAGACACTCTGGTCAAACGCCCGATCACAATCCCGTTTGACATGGTTGTACACGCCATCGGCATGGATCCGAATGTCGACAACATGTTGATTTCGGATATTTTCGGCGTTGATTTGCACAATTGGGGATATATTGCCAAGGAAAATACGTATGGAATAATGGGCGCGACGTCACGGGAAGGCGTATTTGTCGCCGGCGCGGCAATAGGCCCGGAAACCATTGATGATAGTATCGCACAAGGTACGGCGGCTGCCATGTCAGCACTGGCTTCCCTTTCACCGGCGATTGCAGCGGAGTAAAGATTTATGGCGTCGTTTTTCGCGAGATTTAACGGACGGAATGAGGCGGTCGCAGTCGCGGCCCCTCGTGATGTTTCGCTTGAATTAAGCGGGCCGGCGCTCGCGAGTGCGTTACAGGCGCTGCTTTCCTCATGCGAGGAAGACGGCGGAATTGAACGCTATGTTGAGGCATTGAAATTTAAATCTGGTTTGTTCCGGGATGCATTTAAAAATCGCGGCGAGGATTTAACGGCCGATAATTTCACCAAGCTTTGCATGTTCATGCCGACGGTGCGCCGCCGTATCGGAGAATATGTTGAGGACGATGCTTATCCGGCACTGCAAGCCGCTTTTAAAGGCCTGTTTGCACCGGGCGACGTCAATGCGCGTATTGTGGCGTTTGAAAGTAAATTCCCGACCGGCAAGAAATTCCGTTGGGTGCGTGATCTTGCCGCCGAAATACTGCACAACACTGATCCGGAACTATATCCGATCATGACTCGCTGGGTCTGGGACTTGAAGGCCAACTCAGGTGTCATCCGAGAGATTTGGCATGGCGATAATGTCGACAATATCCGGCTTGATGTCCCGGATGAATATGAAACTTTCATCAAATTGCGTGAAGACCTTTCCGGTTATTTAACCCAAAACGGCGTGTTCACTGATGTGCTGCATTATGTCGATCTGTTGTGCGCGCAAGTTTATGCTGGCTATATTGCATCACAAGGCGGCACTTTCCTGAAAGCCGATTTCGCTGCTAAACAGGATCCAATCATCTTCACCCGCCGATTGTTGGGACTTGATGGCGTTCAAGCCAAATCCAACCGCAAAATACCGGCGTCCGTCATTGATGGTGAAGCGCGGTCAGTAGAATCCATCATGCGTCTGAATGGGAGTTCGTAAATATGGCCATTCATGAAAAAAGTCTAATCCGTCCGGAAAATTTGTCGACCCATGATAATCTGGTGATCGATGGCGTCGATGTTTCGGGCGACTGGTCGACCTTCATTCATTCGCGGGTTGTGTCCGATTATAACGAGGCTCTCGAGGAAGAAATTTCGGCGCTTCCCGGCGGTGAATTTATTCACCGGTGCTGGCAGTGCGGTTCATGTACAAATTCCTGTACCGTCAATGCGGAAAACCCGGACTTTAACCCGCGATACTGGATTTATCTGATCCGTATGGGTATGGAATCGGAGCTATTGCGCGATAAGGATATCATTTGGCAGTGCGTGTCTTGCAATAAATGCACGTCAGCCTGTCCGCGCGATGTGGTGCCGGAAGCTGTCATGAAAGCGACCGGTCATTGGCTGGAACTTAAAGGACATACAGCGCCGTCCAACTCGACCATTTTCGACGATGTGTTTACCGATCAGGTGATCAAGCATGGCAAGATCGAGGACGGCGAAGTCATGATAGATTTTATGAAGAAATCAAAACAACCATTGTTTCAGGATTGGTTCGTTCAGATGTTCAAGCAAATGATCAAGGGTTTTCCGGTGTTATCATTGATGAAAATGGGATGGTCGACTGTTTTCCACCCCAAAACAAAAGGGTGGGCCAAAGCCCGCGACGCTATCAACGAACACATTGAAGAAGAACATGCCATCCAGCGTAAGGCGCTCGGATTGGACACAGCGGAGTAGGGATTATGACGACACTATTCGACAAAGAAGACCGCAAGAAAAAGTATAAGAAAGTCGCCTATTATCCTGGCTGTGCGCTAGAGGGCACGGCGCAATCCTATGATAAATCCACGCGCGCCGTGGGCAAAGCACTTGGCCTGGAACTCGTGGATGTCAAGAACTGGAATTGCTGCGGTGCGATGGAAGTCAAAAATATTGATCCCGAGATTCAGACCTATCTATCGTCCCGCGTCATGTCGAATGCCGTTAATGAGAACAAACAGGATGTTGTTATGGCGCCATGCAATGGCTGCTATCATAACCTGAAAAAAGCCGAATATGACATTTCCAACAAGGAAAAGTCGAAACAGGTTGTTGAGAAAATTTCCGCGAAAGCCGGTCATAAGGCCTATCAGGAAGGTGAAATCGAAACGATCCACGCCCTTGACTGGATCAAGTTCGGTTTTGGCGAGGAAGAGTTGAAAGAGAAGATCAAAGGCGGGCTCAAAGGGCTCAAAGTTGCCAATTATTACGGCTGTATGTATACGCGTCCGCGCCACATCTTCCCTGAAAAAGACCAGGGTGGGGATAGTGAAAGTACGTCCAAACCGCACTATATGGACGACCTTTTAGCAATTGCCGGCGCTGAGAATGTCGAGTTTCCGCTCAAAACAGCGTGTTGCGGCGGTGCCCATACGCTGTCGGATTCGGATATGTCGACCAAATTGGTTCTTAATATCCTGGAGGCAGCCGAGGCTGCAGGCGCAGAAGTAATCGCTACCGAATGCCCGACCTGTCATTCCGGCTTGGAGATGCACCAGATTCGCGCACTCAAGCGACTCTCCAAAAACACGAATGTCAAAGTAATTTATTTCACGCAACTTCTTGGCATGGCCATGGGACTTTCCCCGCGAAAAGTCGGACTCCATGCTAATGTCTCGGACTCGATGAAATTTGTGAAACAAAAAGGGATTGCTTAAGCGTTATGCGAACGGTTGCCGAACTCGAAGGTTTTTTTGAAGGCCCACAGCCGGATGTGGCACCAGTCAATTTGGCAGATGAGTATCTGCGAGCAGGTGAAGAAATTCTCGAAAATTGGTTGATCGCGCATGACCGTGAACCGACTCAGGACAAGAAAGAAGGTTTTCGGATATTGGCCCTGCAACGGCAAGGATCAAAAGGCGATCCGAGCTTCAATGCCTGTCGGGAAACGGCTCGTGAACTGGTCTATCATTATAACCTGATAACGTTGAATCCAGAGCACAAGGAGACGGAGCAGCGTCTGAAAATGGCTGAAATGGTCGCAAAGCATTTAATCCTATTTGTCGGCGGAAAATTGCAGGTCGCCGGTCTGGGAGAGTTTTGTTGCTCTTCCAAGTCGCTTAGATTAGATAATGACGAATTGAAAAAAACGATTGGAGCTGAACATGCCTAATGTCCGCGGTTGTAACCTTCCAGATGATCTTCTTTACGATGTTGAAAACCATGTCTGGTTTTCGGAAGTAGGGGATGGGAATGTAAAATTGGGGATGACAACAATCGCCACGGCATTGGCTGGCGAATTGGTGGCATTTACGCCCAAAAAAGTCGGTCGCAAGGTCAGGCCGGGAAAATCCTGTGCCACTGTTGAAAGTGGAAAATGGGTAGGGCCGGCGAAATCTATGGCCGGGGGTGAAGTCGTAGAAGTGAATACGGCGTTGGCCGAAAATCCAAATCTTGCCAATGCCGACCCCTATGACAATTGGATGGTTATAATTTCACCTGAGGATTGGGACTCAGTAAAACCGCAATTAACGCTTGGTTCAGACGTAACATCCGAGTATGAAGCCAAAATGGACGCAGATGGATTCGAAGGCTGCGACGGCTAGGAGACTTTGTGTGGAAATGCCAATGGAAAAAATGGAGGCGAATGCTTCCCGGGCCTGTGACCTGTTAAAATCCATGGCAAACAGATCACGACTGATGATTTTGTGCCAACTTGCAGAAAAAGAAATGTCCGTCAGCGAATTACTCGAACGAATACCGACATCACAGTCGGCACTCTCCCAACATTTGGGCACGCTCCGTCGTGAAAAAGTCGTAAAAACGCGCCGTGATGCCCAGTTTATTCGTTATTCACTCGCAAGTGGTGAAGCCAGACAGGTTATTCGGGCCCTTTATGATATTTATTGCGGTCCGGATTCAGAAGACCCCTGCGATCCATAACTTAGTTAAAACTATAAACAATGAACCAGAGTTTTTAATCTGAGCGTATGAAATGCCGCCCAAATATCCATAATTTTGGCATCTAACTCTGCACGGTCTTCAGGACCAGGTTTATCGTTTTCAACCGTATATATAATTTCCATAATAGCATTCAAAGGATCTTTCAATTCATGGGTCCTGAAATCGCCTTTTGTCCAGCCAATATATAGCCCGGATTTTTGCATTGCTGCCAGGTTATCACTGGAATGGGCCAATTCACGAAGCGTTTGCACACGTTTTAAATCTTCCTTGGCAAGCTGTACCGCAACATATCCACTGCCTGCGCTGATTACGGTTTCGAGATGGTCTACGAGTTTCATCGTACCTCCAAATTACTTTACCGACGGCATGTACATTAGAACATGCGTACATTATGATGTGATTATAAGCAAAGCCAAAAACTTTTAAACAGTAAACCAAATAAGGGGAAAATGATGAATTATATAAAATCGATAGTTTTAAGCGCAGCGATGTTGCCGTTCGTGTGTGGAACAGCATTTGCAGACGACGCGGACAATGCGATTGGGACATGGCTTCGTCCAAAACAGGGATGGCATGTCGAATTTGCCATGTGTGTAGATAATCCTGACAAACTATGCGGCACCGTTATATCAGGCGAGGGCGTCGATAAGAAAACCCAGGGCTCTGTCGTCGGCGTTAAAATGTTGTTTGACCTCGAGAAAAATAAAAAGAAAACCAAGTGGAAGGGCAAGATGTACGATCCGAAGGGCGGCGGCACCTATGACGGCTCTGTTAAGGTATTGGACGACGGCCGAGTGAAAATGTCGGGGTGCATGGCGAAAATTATGTGCCGGTCTGAAAAATGGAAACGGGTTGAACCGGAGCCGGTCATTGAAGACGCAGAAGCAATGCCTGCAGTCGAAGACTAATAGGATAGGCTCAATAAAGCGCTATAGCAGGCCTCATTGCAGGCCTGCTTTTTCGTATGGCTATGCCGATTTTCGGCCAGCTTAAATTAGGAAAAGAAAAAAGGTTTTTGCGATTGAATGCGAATTATCGAGTTTGGTTTGCAGAAATGACGTAGTTATCCTGAATTACGCAAAATTGACGACTGTCAAAAACTATAAGTAAGAACATTCTAATATACCTCTTCATTATGGAGGCGTTTATGACAAAGAGTGTGCTCATTTCACCAAGGGAATTGGAAGGTCTGCTAAAGACGGATGATATTGTTCTCATTGATACACGTGATCCGAAGGACTACGCAGACGGACATATTGAGAGGGCCGTGAACATCAGGGAGGTTTTCACGTTTCTTGCAACGTCCACGAAAGAAGGCCTTGAGGAGCTTCGTGCCACATTTTGTGAGGCATTTGGCAAAGCCGGACTATCCGGCAGTGAAACAGTCGTCATTTATGAAGAGTCCATGGATACCGGTTTCGGCCAATCATTTCGGGGCTACTTTCTTCTCCGTTTTCTCGGATATTCAAAAGCAAAGGTCCTGCATGGCGGTTATCGCGCATGGGTGGATGACGGAATGGAGGTGACGCAGGATGTGCCGGCACCTTCGGCTCAGGACTTCGCATGCAAGCCCGACTCGTCAAATGTTTTGATAGACCTTGAGGAAATGAAAGCAGCGCTAACGGACCCTTCGATCATTAAGCTTGATGTGCGGGACATCGATGAGTGGATTGGCGAAAGCTCATCGCCCTATGGAAAAGATTATGCGCCGCGCAAGGGCCGTCTGACCGGGGCCGTCTGGATTGAGTGGTATCGGATGATGAAACCCACGCCTGAAGGGTTGAGGTTTAAATCCAAGAATGAAATTTTGGCGGAGTGTGCGACCGTAGGGATTACGCCGGACACGCCCGTAATCGTTTACTGCTTTAAAGGAGCGCGGGCTGCAAATACATTTGTGGCCTTGAAGGAAGCCGGGATCAAAAATGTCAGCGTTTATTTCAGTTCCTGGAATGAATGGTCACGTTATCCCGATTTGCCGATTGAGACCGGCCTGCCTTTCGGTAAAACGCAAATAGAGCCCAAACAGGCTGCTTAGGATAGCTATAAACGTCAAAAGGCACAAAACGAAAATGTGATTTTCCATAGCCGCATCTGTATGGTATTATCATCGGTGCAAAATGTAGTGTTGAAAACGGAAATAGTAAAAAGCTTAAACAATAATTCTCAACAAATTGAGGAGATTGGTTATGGCATTTACGCACGTACCCCAAGCAGACATTGATGAGCCACCCCGGCCGAATGTCGAGCGGCGCCAACGCGCTTTTTCGGTTTTTGTCTCCGAACTTTATGCCGCGTTCGTTTATACGTTGCTGTTCATTTTATTTCTGGTTTTGGCCCTTTCTGAGCACGTAAACTGGTTTGCCGCTCTGGTTTCCGTCACAATGATCGGTATTTTGGCCGGGTTCGCGCTTCGGCGAAAATATCTGTATTTCACATTCATGTTCTGTCAGTTCAGCTTGATTGTTATCGTCGTTTTGAGTTTGCAGATTTTTGGCGTGATTTAGTCAGCGTATTTTTTTTGCTATCGGTTATTAAAAACCTTCGAACGCATACCAAAAACGCCCGACAACCGCACTGGATTCGGGATCCGAAAATCAGGTTTTGTTAATATAGTCTTTGTTAATATTCCTATTGTATGCGGGCGTATGAATGCGCTTAAACTGCAAAATATAAAGCGTTTCTTCTGGCCACCTGTCGAGGATGACGACTATCTGGAAACCGCAAGTAAGCGGGCTTTAATCGTATTCTCCGTAGCGGCGATGTTCATTAGTTGCCTAACATTAATGCGATATGTTTCAGGGCAATTCGGAGATGTCCCAACTTATACCATGTTGACGCTTTATTCAGCGCCTGTTTTTGCCGTCTTTCCATTTCTGGTTCACAAGGGAATCCCAATCCGGAAAATCGGTATTGGATTTTGTGTTTACACAACAATAAGGCTTTCAATATTGGCGTTTTCATTGGGGGGAATAGATTCTTCACAAACATTATTTCTCATTCCGCTTGTCCTTATCGGAACATTTGTTCTTGGGGCCAAAGAGGGCATGATCGGGGCTGGCGCGGCATTATTAATATATGCCGGATTGTTTTTTACTGTTGATAAGAGCGTGTTGTCACCGGAAGATTATGCTCGCTTGAAAGCACACGCTATCCAACTATCCGTCATCCTCATGATGGTCATTGGCGCAGGTGCCATATTTCGCCGCGAAATGGTAGGAGCGCTGGAAAATTTGGAACTTGCTCGCATCCAGGCCGAATCTTCTAATCTGGCCAAAAGCGAATTCCTGGCCAATATGAGCCACGAAATCCGCACGCCGATGAATGGTGTATTGGGCATGGCCGACGTTTTGAAGTCAACGGATTTGACCGATAAGCAACAAAAGCTCGTCGATACAATTGATCGGTCGGGAACCGCGTTACTGACGATTATCAATGATATTTTGGATTTTTCCAAAATTGAAGCAGGGCAGATGGAATTTGAGTGCAAGCCCTTTGATATTCGAAAGGCCGTTCTCGAAGTTAGACAATTGCTGAATACGGACGCGGTTGAAAAGGGTCTCGATCTCCGCGTTCAAATTGGCAAAGATGTTCCTGTTATTGTAAATGGCGACGATGGCCGGTACAGGCAGATCCTCATAAACCTGGTGGGAAATGCCTTGAAATTCACCCACGAAGGCTATGTTCTGATCAAACTGGAAACGGAAAACCGTGATGGAACTGCGCATCTTAAAACAAGTGTCATCGATACCGGTATCGGTATTCCTTTGGATAAAGCTGCAATAATATTTGATAAATTCGCGCAAATCGATACGTCGTCGACGCGAAAATATGGGGGCACCGGGTTGGGACTGGCCATTTCATCCAATCTCGCGAGGGGGATGGGCGGTGAACTGCGATTGGATACCAATGGGGGGCAAGGATCGATTTTCTGGTTTGCGCTCGACATGCCTATCATAAAGCAAGGCTCCAATTTTTCCGACAGGACACTTTCAGAGATGATACGACTGCCGATTCTTGTTGTGTCCGCAGACACTGACTGCTTGGCGAAAATCAAACAGAATGTTCAAGATTGGAGCGGCAAGGCCGTTTGTGTAAAATCAGAAACGAATGCGATCGATATCCTGAAATTCATGTCCAATAAAAAAGCAACGTTTCCATTAACCATTGTTGATGGAACGCTGCCGGGAAAGGTTGCTGCGTCGATTGTCAATCATATCCGAAATGATCCGCTCATGAGATCGATCCCGATTCTCGTCCTTATCGGTCCCTCGGCAGATGCGGATTTAGCGGGAGCTGACAAAATAATCTCCAAAACGTTCACGCCGGATGAATTGAAACGGGATGTTTACGCTCTCATTATGGAAGGTCAAACCAGACAATTGATAGAGCTTGAGACGGGTAAACCAAACGACAAAACATCAGGCCCGGGCAGTCAAGACAATCAAAGTTCGTTCGACCAAATCCGGTCGACCGCAGCGTAAGCTATAATCATTGTTTGGTGACAAGCGGATTTTCATCGCTTCGCTCAGGTGTTGGTGTATAAGCGTGAGTTCATCACCGCAGGATCACCCATGAAACGAATAGCGCCAAAAATCCCTCGTGATAAAAACGATAATTATTCTCCCGAAATTGTAAAAACGAGGCAATCGTTTGTGGCAGCGCAAACCGGCGTGGACTTGGAACATATCCCGCACACCAGTATTGACGCGAAAACCCTGCCTGGAAATGTCGAAAACCCGATTGGGGCTGCGCAAGTGCCGATCGGTCTTGCCGGACCCGTATTGATCAACGGGGAGCATATTCAGGACTCGGTCTATGTCCCCTTGGCGACAACGGAAGGAACGTTGGTGGCCAGCTATAGCAGGGGCATGCGATTGCTCAGCGAAGCGGGCGGAGTACGCGTCACCGTGCTCGAACGTTATATGCAGCGTGCCCCTGTTTTTCATTTCGATAATGCCAAACAGGCCCGCGATTTTGGCGACTGGCTGATCGAAAATTTTGACGGCGTCAAGGCAGCCGCCGAGTCTACTACATCGGTCGGGAAGCTGTCTCATATCGAACAATATGGCGTGTCAAAAATGCGCTATTTGCGGATGAATTTCACGACGGGCGATGCGGCAGGGCAAAACATGAGCGGGAAAGCCGCGCAGGCTGCCTGCCGGTGGATAATGGATAATTATCCCCATGCGCAACGCTATACATTGTCCGGTGCGATCGATACCGACAAGAAGCACTCTCACCTCAACACTTTGCATTCACGTGGCGCGCGCATTGTTGCCGAGGCGACAATCCCGGCGGCTCTGATGAAATCGATCATGCATGCGGACACAAAATCCATGTACCGGGCCCGGCAAGTATCGACGGTCGGGGGGCTGTTAGCTGGGACAACCAATAACGGTCTGCATGCCGCAAATGCTTTGGCGGCTCTGTTTATCGCGACAGGTCAAGACGCCGCGAATGTATCGGAAAGTCAGGCAGGTATCACATATGTTGAACTCCTGGATAATGGTGACCTGTATTGGTCAATTACACTCCCGTCCGTTATCATTGCGACGTATGGCGGCGGCACAGGGTTGGCGACACAACGTGAATGTCTGGAAATGATGGGGTGTTACGGCTCAGGCAAAGTCGGGCGACTGGCGGAAATTTGCGGCGCAACGGTCCTGGCCGGCGAGATTTCACTGGCTGCTGCAGTGGTTGCCGGAGACTGGGTTGAAAGCCATGACAGCTTGGGGCGAAACCGGCCTTAAAAAGACGTTGTATACGTTATTTTTTACCGATCACCCGCATCAGGCCTTCCTGGGCGCACGACGCGATTAGCTTGCCGTCGCGTGTATAGAAACTGCCGCGGTTTAGTCCGCGCGCATTGGCTGATTTCGGGCTGTCCAAATGATAGTACACCCATTGGTCGACGCGGATATCGCCGTGAAACCACATGGCATGATCCAGGCTGGCCCCGATTATTTTGTGGGTCAGAAAACTGACCGAGTGCGGGCGCATGGCTGTTGACATCAATCCTTTGTCCGAAATAAAGGCCAGGAGCGTACGGTGAACGATGGGGCTGTCGCCAATATCTTTATTGAACTTAAACCAGTAACCGTGCGTCGGGTTTTGTTTTGTCGCTTCAAGGGTTTTCAGCGGGAAAGCGGAACGAATATCGACAATGTCACGACCGGGCAGCAGGAAAATGGATTTGAACATTTCCATCGTGATTTCCGGCTTCTCTTTGATCAATTGTTCGGCGTAGTCCTCGTCGTATAATAGGTCTTCAGGCATCGGAATGCCGTCCGGCAGATCCATTTGGTGTTCAAGCCCGTTTTCAACTTTGTGAAACGAAATCGAACAGTTAAAGATCGCTTCCCCGTTTTGCTTGGCGACGACACGGCGGGTGGCGAAACTTCTCCCATCCCGGATCGGGTCAACTTCATAGATGATCGGCCGGGTAAGATCCCCAGGACGCAGGAAATAGCCATGCAGGGAGTGCGGGCGGCGTTCCTCGTCCACGGACCGAACGGCGGCATTCAGGGCCTGGGCCAGCACCTGGCCGCCAAAGACCCGCACAGTGCCGATATGGATTGAATTGGCGCGGAACAGATACGTATCGAGTTGCTCGACGTGCAAAGTGTCCAAAAGGGTTTTTAAATCAAACATGGGATTCGTTTATCAAACCCAATGGAACGTTGATAGCAAAATCATCGGGAACCCCCTATGCAATTTTGATGGCATAATTCTGGGTGCGGATGAGCGTGCGTTCATAGCCGGCGATCAGGCGTTCAGGACGGATGATTTCATTTTGTGTATGTATCCATTCCATGCCGAGTTTGGCCCCGTAATGCAGACTGGTTCGCCGATCGACGTCATGCGCGCCGAGGGCTAGGGCCCTATCGCGCCGGTCCACCGGGATGTCATAATGCGGGAAGCGGGTCTTGGGTGGGTACTGGAAATATTTCCGGAAGATCTCCAGACGGTCGGCCATCTCATGGATCTCGTCGAGCGTGTCGGCAGTCATGTGCGACATCAACATGCCGCGGTAGGGAATTCGGACATTGTCGACATAGATCGGCATGCCTATTTTCCCGTTTGCGACAGGATGCGGCGGGCTTGTTTCAAGTGCGGAATGTCGGTCATTTTTCCGTCGACTGAAACGGCGCCGGCACCTGGATTATCGGCAAAGGCCTGCACGACTTTCCGTGCGTGTTCGATTTGTTCATCTGATGGGGTAAAGGCCTCGTTGATGATGTCCACTTGCGCCGGATGGATCGCCAGCATGCCGGAAAAACCTATATTATAAGCAGACTTAGCGTAAGTTCTTAAACCATCCGGGTCGCGGAAATCGGCGAATAATGTATCGACGGCCTCAATGCTGCTGGCCTTGGCCGCGAACAGCATTTGCGCCCGCACAATATCAAATGGGTAGGCGGGCGCACCGGCCTCTGTGCGGTTCGAATACGCCCCGATATCGGTTGCCAAATCCTCAATGCCCCATGTGAGGCCATACAGCCTGGGCAGGTGGGTTTTTGGATACGTGTTGAGGGTCGTCACCGCCGTTGCGGTTTCGGTGGCCACCGGCAAAATGCGCAGCGGTTCCCCCTCATGACCAAGCTTGTTTTCGAGCGCGTCCAGATGATGCCCGAGGGTTTCAATGTCTGCCGGGCCGTCCGGTTTCGGCAGCATAATCCCGTCCGGTCTGTGGGGAATGATAGCCTCTAGATCGTCCTGCCAGAGATCTGTATCAAGCGGATTGATCCGTACCCAGACTTCGGCTGATGGACGTGCATTTTTCAAGAATTCAGCGCACATTTCGCGCGCCACGGTTTTGCGTTCCGGCAGCACCGCGTCTTCAAGATCGAGAATAATCGCGTCCGCTTTTATGCCTGCGGCTTTGGCGAGTTTCTTTTCGCTATCAGCGGGGATAAATAGAAACGATCGGAGTATCGACATAGGGAGACCTTTATTTGTCTCTTATGTCGCCTGTTTTTAAATCAAATACAAGTTCACGTCCGTCGATTGTTGTGGCGGTAACCACCCATTCCTCTGCGAAACGGGTTCCTTCATTTTTCACGATTTTGACCAGGGCAGGCGGTGTTTTGAACACGGTGTAATGGGAAACCGACGCCGATACGTTTTTGAAGCGTGAAAATGAGGGTGTTTCAGTCAACTCGCCGCCGGCAATGTCCAGGGTTGAGTAGGATTTGACAGTTTGTCCGTTTTTGTAAAAAGCGATGGCGAGATGATCAGATTTCGGGTCTTGGCCTCGTTGCCAGTGGCCCAAACGGACGATTAAGGGATTTGATGCGCCCGGGCAGTGCAGGAATACGGATTGTGCGAACCAGTCATAGGTTTCGATCAAGACGTCATCCTCTTCGCCAACCCGGTATATGTTGGTTTGCCCCAGTTGACGAGGTTCATCATCGCGATCAAAAACCCGGGCCGGAACCGACTTGGCATAACATCGCCCGTAAGGCGCGGCTGCGACATGGACCGTATTGCTGGCTTCCTGATCGGCGAATGCCGGGTGCGGCGAGGATATTGCGATTGCCGCGGCGGCGAGAATTAAGTTTCGGCTGATTGATTGGAAATTTGTCACGACGCCTCCGATTGGCTCTATGCAATTACTTAAATTGCACGAATCCAGACGTTAGGGCCAGCCCACATATCCTTAAATTCTAGACACAAAAAAGCCCCGTATCGGAGGATACGGGGCTCTTGGGTAGGATTTATTTGTTGAATGTGACTTCATTCATCAAATAGCTACCGGTAATCGTCCGAATGTCCGGATAGGTCTTGGCGATCGTCCGGGATTCCTTTTGACGTTTTGAACCCCATTCAGCCATAAAGGCTTCGTAACGTTCTTTCGATGGCCCGATATCGGCGGTGTTTTTAAAACTAACGACCAATATTACATTGAAATCCCCGCTGTTGGGGAGTTGGCTGACATATATATTGTAATCTTCAATTTGACCGAGACTTTTGGAAACGTCATTTGACGGTGCCCACGCCGTTTTCAAGCCTTCCAGATAATAATCGATCATATTGGAGTCGACCTTAACTGTCGTAACAATCGCCGTCGCTTCTTTGACGTCATAATCCTTATAGGCTTCAAGTTGGGCGAATGCGGGTTGGGCAAATGCCAAAGCGCCGATAACGGCTAATGTGGAAACAATTTTCATGCTCTCTTCCTTTTTTCAAACACGGCGATATCGCCATGACGAAAGCCAAGCCCATGATTAATTGCAGTAATACGAACGGCCCCCGCCGGTGCACATTATTGTGCGTTACGGGTTTGGGTAAAGAAGAGGAGAGAACGTGCAACCCCAACCGGTTTATTACCCGGCCTGCACAAATCTATATCGCGCCCGCGAAACAGCAGAGTGCCTTTGTTTGGAGTAAGAGTCTACAATTCGAGAGTTGCGTAAAGTCAGTTTACACCAACTAGGCTGTCGCCAGTTCAGCTTTATTGGCAAATTCGGTCGATTGCTTGGCCTTCAAATCAGCATATGTGCCCCAAGCATAGGTGGCGATATGCAGACCCGCTTTTTTGGCGACCAGAAAGTCGACAAGGGCATGATGTTCATCGGATGTGAGGCGGGTATAGCCGAACCGTTTGGCGGCAACAACGCAATTTGCCTCAGCGGCTTTTATAGAATTTGAAAAATCCCATTCAGGCTGCGACTCGATGATAGCGCGGACATCATCGATGATGGCAAACCCACAGGTTTGAAAGTCATATGCGTACATAGACATATAGTTCTCCTGACACCCCCGAGCCCGGCGAACAACGCATTATCACATGGAAATTAAGATTTTGCAGCGTTCTTGTTTTTTCTTAGTTAATAGAAAGTTAATGTATTCGTCAATGCCCGAATTGCGGGGAAAGGTCGCGGTCATCTCTTTCGCCAGACCAGATACCAGAACCGGGTCCCGAGCAGGACGGACGCCGAAAACAGGCTGGCCAGTAAACCATACCAGATGCCGATAGCACCGACCTCGGTTTTTAGTCCCAGATAAAAGGCGACGGGGAAGCCCACGCCCCAAAAGCTGATCCCGGCCAGGACCATGGCCCAGTTGACATCGCTCAATCCGCGCAAGAGTTGGTTGGCAGCCACTTGAATGGCGTCAAACAACATAAACGCTGCGGCGACAGGCAAGAATAATGCGACGAGCGCAATAACTTCGGCGTTCTTCGCATCACTGATATCAAGATACAAAGACGCCACCATGTTGGGTGACAGGGCGATCGGGATGGCGAACAACATAATGCCGACAATTGCCGCGAATATCGTCACCAGCCCGGCGCGCTTAATGGCGGCTTTATTGCCAGCGCCTTTAGCCAAGCCAACCCGTACTGCACCGGCCATGGAAAGTCCCCACGGCAACATAAAGGCGAGGGCGGCAACATTGAGCGCGATCTGGTAAGCGGCGACTTGCATGACCCCGATAACGCCCATCATGAATACACAGGAATTAAACAACATACCTTCGAACACTGTGGAGAGACTGATCGGCCAACCAAGTTTGATAACTTCGCGAAACCGGTACCAATGCGGTCGCCAGAAGTTTCTAAACACGTCAAACCGGGCAGCGTCTTTGTCGAGATAGATATAAGCGACATACATCAAATAGCAGATAAAGGCAGATATTGATGACGCGATACCCGCACCGACCAACTCCAGTCTCGGGAAACCAAACAGTCCGAAAATCAGCAGGAAGTTGAGACCGGCGTTGATCACTGTCGTGATGATTGCGAGAACCAAGGGGACTCGGGTTTTCCCGATAGCTGCCAGAAAGTTGCGAAGGGCCAGGGTAGCCATGGCAAAGGGCCAACCAAAGGCCAGAGCCAAAACATAATTTCCCGCCTGTTTTGACAAGTCAGGATCCTGCCCGAACGTGGTCGCAATCTGTTCGGCAAATATGATCAACAGCATCAAAAACGGGAACATCATGACAACCGCCCATTGCGCCATGCGAACAGAGATGCGGACGTCATAAACGTCGTCCTGGTCCGCACCCAGGGCTTGAGAAACGAGCGGTGTGACGGCCATCACTGGACCAACGCCGAGCATATAAAGCGCGAAATATATCACCACACCGACAGACGCTGCCGCCAAATGCTCCGGGCTGAGCCGGCCAATCATCATCACGTCAATGGTATAGATGGCGAACCCTGCCAATTGGGTCAGAGCCATCGGGATGCCCAGCCAGAGCAGGGCTTTCAATTCACCTTGCCATGTCTCGGGCATTTCGACTTTTCGGTGATCAGTTTTGTCGTGTGCGAGGTCAGTCATTTTCTATCCATTTAGCGGAATTTCTTGGGCTTCGGGGATAAAAAAACCTCCGGAGCGCGGGGCTCGGGAGGGCCTTGGTCATCTGGTTGCAGATGTTACAAAGCGCGTTGCGAGCATTGGGTATTCGAAATCGACAGGCAAAGGCCCGGGATTTTTCTCACCTTATTCATGATAACTGTGTTCATGGTTATACTCGCTTGAAAGTGCAGCGGGGGTAGACGCGTTTGGCGGGATTGTCAATTGTGATTGGAAAAATCGATCAATTTGATGCAAATTGATCACGGTCAAAATTCGCGTTACGAAGCACAATACTAACGGAGTCGAAACAAGAATTTGCAAAACGGGGCGCTAATTGCGAATGACGGTAGAAGCGGATCGGCCATAAATAAGCACACTTTTTGATATAGTTATTTTATGACGCCGTCCTGCTTCTCCGCGTTTTCCACGACAATCAATATTCCAAATTCATCGATTTCCGCCATTAATTCATTTCAGACCCCGCTACCATCCCGATCAAGCCGGGATGGCAATGTATTCGCGTAAATCTAAAAGACGTCGTAACTGCGCCGGGCCTTATTGATGGTGCAATCTTCAAATCTCGCCTGTAATTTTGCCGGCACGGATTTGGAGTCGGACTGTGCGTCACGCCAGGCATCCCAGGCCGCGCCAAAACTTGCCGCGTCCGCGGACGTTCCCAACCAGTAGTAACTCGTTAGACTATTAGACTGTAGCGGCGCCGCAATCTCGGCGCTGTATCCATACGCTTTGCCCCATTCATTAAAATCAGCGACGATCGGCATAAGTTTTGAGAGTGTACAACCATTGACGAACTCCATCTCAATAACGTCCATATGTTTGGCTTGCGCCGTAAACGGCACCATCAGTGCTGCTGTAATGACTAGTTTTGTAAGTGTTTTCATTTTATTGCTCCTTGAATTCAAGGCAGCACCATCGCCGCCTTGTTTAGACGACCTGATCGCAGCAGGTTTGAAAGTGCCCATCCCCCACAGGCATAACCACAGCGAGTCTCAAATGTAGGAGAGCTGGTTTTAAACGCGCCCGGTACCGATCGTATATCACGGATTCCGGTATATTACCAGTCTGCGTCCAGTTTCACTCCGTTAAAACGTTCCGCTCACACATGCCAAAATGTAAATTTAGACCAACACGCCGTGAAGTTGACGGCGGTCAATTTTGATTTTTGAGTTCTGAATACCGTTTGGTCCAAAATATGGATTTGGTTGTGCAGGGTCGTATCTGTCGCCTTGCGAATGCAGGAGAGTGTAGAATGGCCCTACGGAAACAAACGGTTTTAAACATAGGCATTGTGATTGCGGCATTGTTGGTTCTGGTCTTTGTCATGAGTCCAGCGGCATCGCAGATCATCACAAAATCAGATAAATCGATTGCAGAGAGCGGCGAAGCGACGGATATGTCATTCTTTGCTGGTGAAAAACTCAGGCTCAGTCTTAAATCTACTGACGATGTATTCGTGGCCGGGGGAGAAGTGATCGCCGATAAGGTCACTGCTGATCATTTGGTCGTTGCTGGCGGTGAAGTCACGATTTCCGATGTCGACGTCAACGATATTATGACTGCTGCCGGGAAGCTCTCATTTAAAAGCGGCACCGTCAGCGACGATATCGTCGCGGCGGCCGGTGATATGGTCGTCAATGAAGGCTTTAACATTGGTGGTTCGGCCGTTCTGACGGGCGGCAATGTAACGATTGATGCCCCTATATCAGGGGAGCTGCGTGTAGCGGCTGCCAAACTGCGCCTGAATGCAGACGTCAACGGTAATGCCCAGCTGATTGCGGATGACATTTATATCGGTCCTGAAGTTAAAATTGACGGCGATCTGAGATACCGGGGCAAGACATTAGAGATTTCCCCCACGGCCGTGGTCACGGGCGCACAAGTGGAACTGGCTGAAGGTGAGTACGAACAATTTGAAGTCTGGGGCAAACGCTCAGCCGCTGTCATGGCTGCATTTGTTATCGCCTTTCTGCTCGGGATACTGCTTTTGGTCGTCTTCATTTGCATGGCCTTGCCGGGATTAATGGCCAGTGCTGCCAATATGATGCGGGAAAAACCCTTGCCGACATTGGCAATTGGATTTCTGATCACCGTGATTTTCCCCGCCGCGATTGGCTTACTATTTGCCTCCGTATTGGGCGTGCCACTCGCCATACTCCTTCTGATTTTCTTCGTCGCCATAGCCCCGATCGCCATCGCGGCGGCCTCTTATTTCATCGGTATGGAAGGGCGCAAGCGGATCGCCAAGAAAACGGATTCACCGCCCAGTATCGGCGAGCGCATTGGTTGGCCTTTGCTCGCTTTTGTCGTTCTGGTCATTCTCGGCTTAGTTCCTTTTATCGGAAAAATGGTCTGGGTTGTAATCTTTGCCTTCGGAATGGGCGCCGTCGCCACCCGCGGTGGCAAGGCACTGGCGGAAGTGAAGTAGATTACCCGACCGTCTGGTCGGGATCGACCGGTTGACCGATATGCAGCAACGTGCCGTTCGGATCCCACACATAAAAGATATTCCAGCCCCATGGCTGAATGGATGGCTCGGAAAAATCGGCCTCATAGGGCTTGTTTTTTAAATCCAGGCTTTTGACATGATCATACCAACCGTCGACATCATCGACCCAAAGCTGGTAAACGCCGCGGATCGGCCGTTTCAGGCCATAGTGAACGGTCAGGAGAAATGTTTGATCAGCCGAACCGGTATGGAACTCACATACAGTTTCCCCGTCATCCCAGAGCTTTTCAAATCCAAGATCGGTATAAAATTGCCGGCACTCATCATATAGCTCAGGACCGATCGAAATAAATGACCTAAACTTCTTGATCGGGGGTGCGGACATAATTCCTCGCTACCGAAAACCCTTCTGCAACTCTTTGAGAGCGGCAGCGCCGGGGTTGAGTTCGGCATAAGGGATTTCGTTGAGCGGACGATCTTCCATGTTTTTGCGCTGATGCAGGTCCGGCTGCTGCTCGTCTATAAATAGGAGACCTGTGAGGACCTCGTCGGAGCCGCCGCTGGCCATGATGCGTTTCATGGCATGTTCACGGTTGGTCGGATCATAATCTTTATCGGTTTTGCGCAAGCGGATGGTGCCGCCGTCATGCAATTCCACATCCATCGTCTTGCCGTCATCATAGGCGGCTTTGATCTCTTTACTCGGCGGGACATAGTCGGCATGCACCGATTTATGGTAATATTTGTAGGTGTGCTCGTAGGATTTGGTCGAACCCTTATGGTCATTAAAGCTGACGCATGGGCTGATCACGTCAATCAGGCCGAAGCCTTTATGCATCAATCCGGCTTTGATCAAGGGTACTAATTGTTCGCGATCACCGGAAAAGCCGCGGGCGACAAAACTCGCGCCGACGGACATGGCGAGGGCCACAGGATCAATGGGAGGGAGTTGATTGACCGCGCCTTTCTTGGCGGTCGAACCGATATCGGCGGCAGCTGAGAACTGTCCTTTGGTCAAGCCATAAACCCCATTGTTTTCAAGCACATACAGCATGTTGACATTGCGACGCATGGCGTGGATTAGCTGACCCACCCCAATCGAGAGGCTGTCGCCATCTCCTGAAACGCCGATATAGGTGAGGTCGGCATTGGCCGCGAACGCGCCGGTCGCCACAGAGGGCATGCGCCCATGCACGGTGTTATTGCCGTGAGCTTCTTTCAAGAAATATGAGGTGGTTTTGGACGAACAGCCAATGCCGGAGACTTTGACGGCCCGGTGGGGTTCGATCGAGAGTTCGAAAAACGCGCGCCCCATGGCGGCGGTGACACTGTCATGGCCACAGCCCGCACAAAGGGTCGACATGGCACCGTCATAATCGGAACGGATCAGCCCGAGATCATTGACCGGCTCATTTTTGCGGCGGATTTTCGGTTTAATGAAGGAACTCATGCTGTTTTCCTCATTTGGGTCGCCTCGAGCAGTTCTTTGTAGACGAAGCGGTAGTCAAGCGGCTCGCCTGAATAATGCAGGATCGGCAGCAGCTTTTCGCGCGGCACATTGGTTTCGATCAGCAGCAGGTTCAGTAGCTGAGCATCGCGGTTTTGCTCAACCACATACACGACATCATGATCATTGATGAAGTCTTCTACGTCCTGATTGAACGGGAAGGCACGGATGCGCATATAGTCGAGATGTACCCCTTCGGCTTCGAGCTTTTGGCGGGCTTCATTAACCGCACCATTTGACGAGCCAATGGCGATAACGCCAAAGCTTGCTTTGGTTTCGGAATTGCTGATGATCGGGGCGGGCACGGCATCAGCCGCGCTTTTCCATTTGGCCAACAGCCGGTCAACAACCTCTTTGTATTCCGGTCCGTCCTCTGTGTAAGTGCCGTATTTGGTATGGCCGGACCCCCGGTTGAAATAGGCCCCTTTCGGATGCGTTCCGGGCAGGGTGCGATACGGGATGTGATCGCCGTCCACATCCAGATAACGATAAAATGTATCGATTTCTTCGAGTTCTTGCTTCGACAAAACCTTACCGCGATCGGGCTGATAATTATCATCCCAAGTGAGCTCATCGACCATCCAGTCATTCATGCCGATGTCGAGATCGGACAGGAAGAAAACGGGCGTTTGAAAACGTTCGGCCAGGTCCAAAGCATTGACCGCCATGGTGAAACATTCGCCCGGGTCGGACGGATACAGGACAATATGTTTGGTGTCGCCATGGGAAGCATAGGCACATAGATTAATATCGCACTGCTGGGTTCGGGTTGGCATGCCGGTTGAGGGTCCAACCCGCTGGATATCAAAGAAAACTGTAGGAATTTCAGTGTAGTAGGCGAATCCGATAAACTCGCTCATCAGCGAGATACCGGCCCCGGAAGTGGGCGTGAATGCCCGTGCACCGTTCCATGCCGCACCGATCATCAGCCCGGCAGCTGCAAGTTCGTCCTCGGCTTGTATGATACAGAACTTGTTCTTGCCGGTCTTCTCATCGACCCGGAGCATATCACAGTATTTCTGAAATCCATCCATCAACGATGTAGATGGTGTGATCGGGTACCAGGCACCAAATGTCGCGCCGCCATAGACACAGCCGAGTGCAGCGGCGGTATTGCCATCGATCATGACTTTCCCGTCGGTTTTGTCCAAGGCTTTGACATGGAAGGGTAGTGGCGCTTCGTAGTTCTCTTTGACATAGTCAAACCCAAGCGCCAGCGCTTCGACATTGGCCGGGATCAGCTTTTGTTTGGCCTTGAACATGTCTTCGACCATGCCGTGAATGACCTGCATATCGAGATCAAGCAGGGCAGCGACCGCGCCGACATAGGCCATGTTTTTCATCAAGATTCGCGAGCGCGCCACTTTGAATGCGGCGTTGACCATTTTGGACAAGGGAACGCCGATGACTGTGATATCTGATCGGGACAAGAAATGAGGTCGCGGCCAGGTGCTGTCATAGAGGAGCACACCTCCAGGGCTCAGGCTTTCTAGATCCCGCTCATAGGTTTCGGCATTCATGGCCACCATCAAGTCGACACCGCCGGCACGTCCGGCATGGCCTTCGCCCGTGACCCGGATTTCATACCAGGTCGGCAGGCCCTGAATGTTGGAGGGGAAGATGTTTTTACCAACAACCGGCACTCCCATCCGGAAGATAGCCTTCATCAGCAGCTCATTGGCGCTGGCCGAACCTGTGCCGTTTACATTCCCGACTTTGATGACAAAGTCGTTGATACCTTGCCGCAACGTATTGGCGCTCATTCGGCGGCCTCCGCATGGGCGGGCTCTTGTTCATCGGCATGATGGATTTCCAAAATACCTTCCGCCATATCCCAGGCCGAGGTCGGGCAGCGTTCGGCGCACAGGCCACAATGCAGGCAGACATTTTCGTCCTTGATCATGATCCGGCCTGTCAGGGGTAGATCGCCGGACACATACAAGTCCTGACCTTCGACTTTTTCCGACACCGTTAGATCGGCGCGTAATTCCGCTTCGGTTTCAGCGTGGGGGACGATTGCGAGGCACTCCACCGGGCAAATATCTATGCAGGCGTCGCATTCTTCGCATAATTTTGGTTCAAATACTGTGTGCACATCACAGTTGAGGCAACGTTGCACTTCGGTGGCGAATTGTTCCGCTGTGAATCCCAGTTCGACTTCTGTATCCAGTTTCTGGAACCTTTTGACCATGTCCACATGTTCCATTTCCCGCCGTTCCGACGAGTCATAAGCATTGGAATAGCGCCACTCATTCATCCCCATTTTTGTCGACTCTAATGTAATTTCATCGGGCGTACGGTCCATCAGATCCGTGCCTTGGCAGTGTTTATGGATGGATATGGCGGCCTGATGGCCATGTTCCACGGCCCAGATGATGTTTAGAGGACCGAAGGCCGCATCGCCGCCAAAGAAAACGCCCTTTCTGGTGCTCTCGAATGTGGTTTTATCGACGACCGGCACGTCCCATTTATCAAATTCGATACCTGCGTCGCGCTCAATCCACGGGAAAGCATTGTCCTGTCCAATTGCCAAGATGACATCGTCGCACGGGATCAACGTTTCGCCGACCACTTCCTGCCCGACAATCTTGCCGTTATCATCGATGTCATATTCGATGTTTTCAAACACCATGCCGGTCAGCTTGCCATTTTCATGCACGAATGACTTAGGAGAATGATTGATCAGGATATTGACATCTTCTTCTTCGGCGTCTTCCAATTCCCACGGGGAGGCCTTGAAAAAGGCGCGCGGTTTGCGGGCCATGACCTTGACGTTTTTAGCCCCCAAACGCAGGGATGTCCGGCAGCAATCCATCGCCGTATTACCAACCCCGATAATGATGACATTTTCGCCGATTTTGTCGGTATGATCGAAGGCGACACTCTCCAGCCAGTCAATACCGATATGAATATTGCTGGTTTCCGCCCGGCCGTCGAGATTGAGGTCTTTGCCTTTCGGCGCGCCGGTTCCCACAAAGATGGCGTCATAACCCTGTTCATACAGCCAGCTCATACTTTCGACCGGTGTGTTGAGTTTGAGATCAACGCCCATGTCGAGAATATAGCCGATTTCTTCCATCAGGACCGATTCCGGCAGGCGGAAGGCCGGAATGTTGGAGCGCATCAAGCCGCCAGGCTTTCCAAATTTTTCAAAAATAGTGCATTCATAACCCATGGGGGCCAGATCGTTCGCGACCGTGAATGAAGCCGGGCCTGCACCGATAAGGGCGATTTTCTTGCCATTGGTGGTTTTTGGCTTCTTGGGCAGGCGATCCGTGATGTCATCACGGTGATCAGCAGCGACCCGTTTAAGGCGGCAAATGGCCACCGGATCTTCTTCAACCCTTGTGCGGCGACAGGCCGGTTCACAGGGCCGATCACAGACACGGCCCAAAACCCCCGGAAACACGTTGCTTTCCCGGTTGAGCATATAGGCGTCTGAATATCGGCCTTGAGCGATTAAGCGGATATAGGCGGGAACGGGCGTGTGGGCTGGACAAGCCCACTGACAATCGACCACTTTGTGAAAGTAGTCCGGATTAGCGGTATCCGTAGGCTTCATAAGTATGACTCATGCCGTTGCAGTTTATTTGTCCTAACGTGGCAGATTGTCGCTGGCAAGACCGGATTTTTGCCAATTCTTGTGGTGATTTTTGACCAACATCATTTTGCAAGATCAAGTGTCCCGGTAATCTCCTCAAAAAATATCGGGAAGCTTATGATAGAACAGATTTTACTTGGGTCGGTACTGATCATCGTAACGCTTGTCATTGAAGTGATTTTTATCGAAATCACGGTTCGGTCCCTGAAAAAATTTGACCCGGTATTGCAAGTGACAAATATCCGCAAAACCACTCTTGTCCTGATCGGGATCACCCTGTGGTTACTGGCTGCCATGAGTATCGCCATCTGGATCTGGGCATTGGCGCTCCGATCGCTGGACGTCTTCGATACACTGGAAGGCGCGCTTTATTTTTCCATGGTCGCGTTTACGACGCTCGGGCTTGGAGATCTTACGCTGCCGGTGGACTGGCGACTTTTGTCAGGGTTTTTGTCAGCCAACGGCCTATTCCTGTTTGGTCTTAATACAGCGATCCTGATCGAAGTGATGCGTCGCATGAGTATCGATCACTAGCTGTACGGAACGGGCGCTAGACCTTTTCTTTGATCCGGGTTTTACGAAGGATAGAAATCTTTTGCTGTTCGGTGGCCCGCTTCATTTCAAAATTTCCGTTCCATTCTCCGATATCCCATTTTCCGGTTATCAGATTGGCGTCTTTCGATACGGACCCTGAGTACATGATGGCGTATTGTGCCACGCTGTTGAGATAGGTTTTTTCAAAACTAACGATATTGCCCGATAAATGCCCATCCAACGCGGCGGTCAAGATGTCGCCGGCATGTAAATCGAAAGTATTGCGTTCCGTGATCGTTCCCGAAATCAGCGCACCATCCTGTTCGATGTCGGCATAGAATTTGACGGCCGGCATGCCGCTCATCTCATATACGTATTTTCCCGTCCAGAACCCGGCAATATTCATGTCGGCAGTGTATGACAACCGGCGGAACAATCCAGAAAATAAAACTTGCATTGCTCGTATTCACGGATGGGCATTGGCAAGACGAAACAAGGCGCGTAAGTACAATGCTCATATTCAATTCCTTTGGAGCCTGTCATGACGCACGGTATATCTTTTTATCAATCTTCTCTACCTACCCTTGATCGGGCACTGGTCAATTTGGAGCATAAGCTAAAAAAAGGCGAAGCTAACGCCAAAGAGCGGGATATTGACCCAGAAGTTTTCATATCGGCGCGGTTGGCACCGGATATGTTTACACTGGCCGGGCAGGTTGACGTTGCGACCTCTTTGATCAAGGCTGTCCCGCACCGCCTTTTAGGGACAACTCCTCCGGTGTACGACGAAGATCTTGATACTTTTGAGGCGCTATATGCCCGGATTGCCAAAACGCGGGCGGAAATTGGCGGCTATACGGCCGAGCAGATCGATCCAACAATATCGCGTAAGTTTTCGATTCCTTTAGGCCCGACTGAGCGTGAATTTGTTGGCGCGGAATATGTTCACGGATTCATCATTCCCAACGTCTATTTTCATTGCACTACCGCCTATAATATTTTGCGGCATAATGGCGTGCCGCTCGGGAAACTGGATTTCTTCGGCGGCGGCATGGGCTAGAACAATTTTGCATGGTCCGCATTCAGCTGGTTGGCTTGCGAAAATTCCAATTTGGACGTACATTCTCAGTACATGTAACAAGCTGGATTAATCATGCTTCCAACACAAAAGTCGCAAACGAAACGAGCCAACGATAAAATGATCGAAGGATATCGTGCGCCGCCACCATCGCCATTTCGACCTTGGGATGCGGTAAAGGCTGTTTACCGTCTGATAAAAAACAAGGAAGACACCACCCAGGTGTTCGAGATTTCCAACGCGCTTTCGCGGGATTCACACAATAAACTGTTCGCGCGTTTTGCAGCTTCACCTTACGGCAAACGGGTGATCGAAGAGCCGATTGAGCTTGAGAAAATTCTGGCTGATTTCGACCGCTTGCGGGCCATGCCGGAAGGCAGTTTCGGACGTGCCTATCTTGAATTTATGGAAAGTGGCGGCTTGACGCCTGATGGTTTGATCGAAGTCGCGGAAGAATCCGGTCTTGCCATGCGCGGCGGCGAATATCCTGAATATGAGCGGGCGTTCATGCACCATGAAACCGTTCATGATGTCTGGCATGTGGTCACAGGCTATAATCGCGACGCGCTGGGTGAATTGTGCTTGCTCGAGACATCACGCACATTGACCTATAATCAATCATTCATGTTGATCACACTGATCGGTGGCCTGGTGATGAAAAAGCAAAACCGGTCTATTCCGATCTGGTCGATCCGCCGCGAAGCGATCAAAAACAGTAAGAAAATGAAATGGTTGCCGGAAGTGAATTTTGAGGAGCTATTACAACTGCCACTTTCGGAAGTGCGTGAACGACTCGATATTCCGACCCCGGTCAAATACAATGCTATTCCGCAAGAAGTTAAAGACAAACTCCTTAAACCTGCTAATGATGTTGGACATCAGGAACCGGTGGTGGAATTAGCCGCTGAATAAGCAGGCGGGATAAATGTCCATCGATACGGTATTTCACGACAAGATTTGTGTGGTTACAGGAGCCGCCTCCGGTATTGGACGCGCGACCGCTATTCGCCTTGCCAAAGCCGGTGCAGTCTTGGCCATATCCGATATCAATGAAGACGATCTGCAGGAAACAGCGAAACTGGCCGGGCTTGAGAAAAGCAACCGGGTGCTTATCGATCGATTGGACGTTGCCGATGGTGACGCGATTGCGGCCTATGCGGACCATGTCAAAACCTCGCTCGGTGATACCGATTATGTATTCAACATTGCCGGATTGACCCGATTGGGCCGGTTTGATCAAACCCCGCTTTCGTCTGTCGAGAAGATCATGGATGTGAATTTCTGGGGTGTCGTGCGCATGTGCAAAGCATTCCTGCCGCAGGTTAAAGCAACACAAGGCGGTTTCACCAATATATCAAGTATTTTCGGCATTGTCGGCTATGCGGGGCAAGCGCATTATTGCGCCTCCAAATTCGCGGTCAGGGGATTTTCCGAAACATTGGCTCAGGAATTGAAGCAAGATGGTGTGTTTGTGGGATCTGTTCACCCAGGCGGTGTCGCGACCAATGTTGCCCGCAATGCCGAGGTTGATGCCTTGCCCGATACCGGGCAATCCCGTGATGAACTTGCTGACGATTTTGATGAACTCGCCATTACCAGCCCGGAAAAAGCGGCCAAGATCATTTTGAACGGCACGGCCAAGCGAAAGCGCCGTATCATCGTCGGGCGCGACGCCCGGCTTGTTCAGTTCATCCAGCGGCTATTCCCGGTTGCCTATCCCAATGTCTTGGCCAAGCTCTCATTCGGGAAGTTGGAAGTCTAGATGCCTGCCACTATTGAGCATTTCGATTTGATTATTGTCGGAGCCGGCCTGTCCGGCATCGGTGCCGCCCATTATTTTACTGAAAAATGTCCCGGCAAAACCTTTGCCATCCTTGAGAGCCGGGACGCGATCGGCGGCACCTGGGATCTGTTTCGCTATCCCGGTATCCGCTCCGATAGCGACATGCATACGCTTGGATATGATTTCAAACCGTGGAAAGAGAAAAAGGCGATCGCAGATGGCCCGGCGATCTGGGATTATATCAATGAGACCGCCAAAGAAGACGGCAGCGACAAGCACATAAGGTATGATCACAAAGTGATTTCCGCCGAATGGTCGTCCGATAATGCGCGATGGACCCTGAATGTTACCCACAAAAGCGGCAAGGGCACCAGCCAGATCAGCTGTAACTTCCTGTCCATGTGCGCCGGTTATTACGATTATGACGAGGGTTTTACCCCCGTGTTTGAAGGCCGAGAGGATTTTGAGGGCATGATCGTGCATCCACAGAAATGGCCCGAAGATCTGGACTATAAAGACAAAAAAGTTGTCGTGATTGGATCCGGGGCAACAGCGGTTACATTGGTGCCGTCGATGGCGGATAAGGCTGCGAAGGTAACAATGCTGCAGCGCTCGCCGACCTATATGATCAATGCGCCGTCCAAAGACTGGATCAGTAATTTTTTACGCAAAATATTGCCGGAACAAACGGCGTATAATCTCGTGCGCAAAAAGAATGTCTGGCGGCAAAGCCTTCTTTATAAGACGTCGCAAAAAAGCCCGGAAAAAATCAAGAAATACTTACGCAAACAAGCGATAAAAGCGTTGGGAAATGACTTTCCTTTCGATCCACATTTAACGCCAAGTTACAATCCCTGGGATGAACGTCTATGCCTGATCCCGGACGGCGATCTCTATGAATCACTCAATGCCGGTAAAGCCGAAATCGTGACCGATCATATTGACCATTTCACCAAGACCGGACTGGCGTTGAAATCAGGAGCACATCTTGACGCCGATATTATCGTGACTGCGACAGGGCTAAACCTGGTCGTCCTTGGAAGCATTGATGTGATGGTTGACGGTCAGGAAATGGATTTCACGCAATTGTTTGCCTATGAAGGCATGATGTTTTCAGACATCCCGAATCTGATATCGACATTTGGGTATGTGAATGCTTCGTGGACCTTGCGCGCCGATCTCAACGCCCGCTTCATGTGCCGATTGATCAATTATATGGAGGCAAATGGCGTGCGTCAGGTGACGCCACGGGCGCCGGACGACATGCCGCAACGACCGTGGTTGGATTTTGCGCCCGGTTATGTCCGTCGCGTATTGCATATGTTCCCACACCAGGGAGACCGCGAACCATGGCTGAATACCCAGGACTATATACGTGACCGGAAAGTGCTGGCTCATCACCCTTTGGACGACGGATATTTAATCTTTACCAATCCTGCAGAATCCGAGGCTTTGGAAGCGGCACAATAATATTATTGTTTTTCGATAATAAATATTGACTCTTCACCTCCTTTTTCTTATTGATAAACAATAAGTGATTAAGGAGAGTGTTATGCCCAGTTTCAAATTCGTCCCTGCTTTTCTGGCAATTTTGGCCATTGCGACGGTCCCTGTTACGGCTATGGCCCATGGGAAAGGCGATAAAAAGCATATCAATGAAACCCACGATGTTTCCGGCTTTGACAAGTTGGAAATTGGCGGTGTTTATGATCTTGACGTCACGGTGGGAGAAAAATTTTCGGTTCGGACATCAGGTCATGAGAATGAAGTGACAGCAATGACGATAAAGGTCGAAGGCGATACGCTCGTCGTAGGGCGAAAAAAGAAAGCATTCCGAAATTTCAAGCGTAATCAAAACGGAATTGAGATCAATATTACCATGCCGGCATTGAGCGAAGTTGCCATTGGTGGCGTCGCCGACGGTAAAATTAGCGGAATCGACGCTGATCATTTGCAGGTCCAGATCGGTGGAGTCGGTGGAATTGAATTCAGCGGGAAATGCAAAACTCTCGATATCGAAGTCGGCGGTGTTGGCGAGTTGGACGCGAGAGACTTGAAATGTGAATCGGCCGAAGTTCAGCTCGCGGGTGTGGGCGAGATAGATCTGTATGCGAGCCACTCCGTTGATGTACAAACAGCGGGTGTGGGTGAAGTCAATGTATACGGGAATCCTGATCATGTGGCCAAATCCAAGAGCTTTTTGTCGGAAGTAAATATCAAATAGGCCTTTCCCTCAGCGCCTATTTACAGCCCGTCCTTGGTATAATTCGCCCGGGGGCGGGTTTTTTAATAATTCTGCAACCTCATCGAGGCATAACGCGCCGCATGAAACGCCTATTTAATGTATTCCTGATCATCAATCTCAAGAGTATCTTGATCGCAGCACTGGGTGTGCTGTCGACCTGGCTCTGTCTCCACTATGAGCTGAAAGCGGATTACCCGCTTACGATCATTGCGACCGCGATTATTTTCCCGATCGTTTTTTCAATTGGACATGCCTATAAACGCCGCGAAAGCGCGCTTGGGCATTATGGGTCGATTAAAGCGCACGGACGCGCAGTATATTTCGCTGCCCGTGACTGGCTTCCGGAAGAAAGCCCGGACCGGATTAGCGAAATTGAACAAATTCTGGGGCATTTGCTCGTCAGTTGTCGGGACATGTTTAAAGGAAAAGTGAGCGATCTACCGAAATATGAGCGCGAAGTTTACCGCTCATTCTCATCCTTGTCGAAATTCGTCAAACGCATGCGCGGCGAAGGTCTGCCGGGCGGCGAATGTTCGCGATGCAACCAATATATCTCCAAAATGATCGTTTCATTCGAGAGCATCAAACACATTCATCAATACAGGACGCCCCGGACACTGCGCGCATTCAGCGACTTTTTCATCATTCTGTTGCCGATTTTGTACGGACCATATTTCGCCAATGAAGCTGCTGGATATAATCAATATCTGGTGTACGTCATGCCGATCCTTTTCGCGATTATTCTGGTCGGATTGGACAATATTCAGGACCATCTCGAAGATCCATTTGATCAAATCGGTCAGGACGATGTCACGATCAATGCAGAAAAGTTTGTCGAAATGCTATCTGCCGGCGAAGGCCGAGTTCAAAAAGCGATCATGTAACCTTAACTTGTTCGTGGCCTGATCTTCTGGTATAGGTCACGTGCGGTGGGTCGAGAGGTGTGGCAGTGGCGGATGAACCAACTCAGGTTCAAATCCTTGAGCAATTAGAAAAAATTATCGAGAGTGAAGTGTTTTCCGCGTCCCCGCGGAAACAACGGTTTTTGCGCTATATCGTGGAGAAAAAGCTGGCCGGTGAAGCATCCAGCCTGAAAGGGTATGCGATTGGTGTTGATGTTTTTGAGCGCGACGAAAGTTTCGACCCCCAAGCTGATACGATCGTTCGGGTACACGCTCGAAATCTACGAAAAAGCCTCGATTTGTACTATCTGACCTCTGGAAAAGATGACCTGGTCCGTATTGAAGTTCCTACAGGAAGTTATGTCCCCCGTTTTACCGTTATAGATGCTGCAGCTAGCACTTCCGATGGCTCAAAATCAGAGACGCCTTTCTGCGAACTTCAAGTTGAGGAGTCGACCGTGCGGAATCTGCATAATATCTGGATCAAACCGGCCTTGATCCTCCTTGTATTTGCGACGGTTTTGTTGATTGCATTCTTATTGTCCCGCGACACGCAGGACGGAACAAATGTATTCGATCAGGCGGCGCAAATGCCGTCGGGGCCATCGGTTGCGATTGTTCCCTTTGAATTTGTGTCGGCACGGAATGCAGATTTGAGCGAGCAGAATTTCGCCAGTTTGAAATTTGGATTACATTATGAGCTGGTTGATAAATTATCCCGATTCAGGGATATAGTTGTTTTGGAATTGAATAACGACGATATTGACCAGATTATGGATGGCAGCATCCAAGCTCAATTTATTTTGAATGGGGCAATCAGAGTGACTGGTGGCCAATTGCGGGTTACCTCTGTTTTGTCCAAGACATCAAGTGGCGAAGTCCTGTGGAGCCGTAATTATAATAGGAGACTGGATAGCTCAGCCAATATATTTGAAATTCAGTCAAACCTTGCGGCGGATGTTGCCGCTAGTCTTGGCAAACCTAATAGTAAAATTCACACACGGTTCGAAGCCGAAAAATCTAAATTGTCCGAAGTACATATCGATCATTACTATTGTCTGATGCGGTTCTACGTCTATGTGGATCACAAGACGTTGCAAGAACATAGGGAAATCAGGGCTTGCCTGGAAGAAGCGACATCTCACGCGCCGAATTTCTCAACCGGTTTTGCTGCATTAAGCCGAATTTATGCAGATGAAGAGCTCAGTGGGTTTAATTTTCGCCCCGATGCGCCTCCGCCGATGCAACGCGCGCTTAATTTTGCTCTCCGCAGCGTGAGCTTGGACCCTGAAAATGCAATGGCCCATCATCATCTTGCTATTGCACATTTTTGGAGAGGCGACTTCGCCGCGTTTAAGGAATCTGCAAAAATCGCGTTAGAATTAAATCCCAATAATACTGATATTTTAGCGCAATTCGGAAATTTTCTCATAAGGCTTGGAGAATATGAACGGGGCAAAGCGATAGTGGAAAAAGCTCATTTGCTTAATCCAACCCCATCATCATGGTATTATAGTTCGCTCACAGTTTATTATTATATGACTGACGATCCAGAAAACGCGCTCAAATATGCGAAAAAGTACAAAGAATATAATACACCTTTGTCAAATATATATTTTATAACTACGCTCGTACAAAATAACAATATTCCGGAAGCAAAAATGGCCTATAAAATTTTTGTGGAGAAAAATCCCCGTTTTCCCAAGGTTTTTGAGCAAGTTATGAATAACCCAAGATATATGACGCCGTTGTCCATTAAAATTCGTGATGACCTGATTGTTGCTGGGCTGACAAATGCTTATTAAACGATAAGCGAATCATAAGCTTTCAAAGCGCTGCGTTGAATTATCCGTATTAAAGCTCCAACCCATACTCATTGGTCAGTTACTAATTTATACCGCAATAAACCGTTGGGTTTACTCGCAGCACGGTTGCATAGATAATCTTGATGTGATCACAAATATCTGACATGTATAGTTATCTTCCGGGCGGTGAGGTAAAAGTGGAAATAGAGCCGACAAGGGTTCAAATAGTTGAGCAATTGGAACGAATTGCGACGAATGACGGTTTTGCTTCATCGCCAAGCAAACTGAAGTTTTTGCGCTACATTGTCGAAAAGTATTTGGATGGCCAAACGGACCAGTTGAAGGGCTATTCTATCGGTCTTGATGTATTTGACCGTGGCGAACATTTTGATCCTCAAAGTGATACAATCGTACGGGTCCAAGCTCGAAATTTGAGGCGGGCACTTGATCATTATTATTTGACTCATGGAAAAGATGATCCGGTACGGATTGATATTCCAAAAGGTCGATATGTCCCACATATTTATTTGATGGAATCAATAAATTCTGCCGCCGATGAACCCGTGATGGAGCCGCGTGACACCGAATTGGAGAACACAGAAGACTTTGGACGTATTCGTAGCGTTTTCTGGATAAAGCCGACTTTGATCGCGTTGTCATTAGGTGTGGTCTCAATACTTTCATTCTTTCTTTTGCCGGATACCCAAGGCGAAGCTAAGACATTTGAACAAGCGGCCCAAATTTCTATGGGACCATCGTTATCCATTTCACCATTTGAAATAATATCTCCAAGTGTTGATGGTGAAAATTCTCGCGAGTTAGAGAGTATGCGGATAGGGTTACACTACGAACTGGTCGATAAAATATCTCGTTTTAAAGACTTATTTGTTGTCGAGTTAAATTCCGACCTGGATGCGACGGTCGCTGAGGTCTCGAAAAATGCCAAAACGCAATTTTTATTGCGTGGTTCAATACAGAAATCTGATACTGAACTGCGGATAACCAGTATTTTGTCAAGAACTTCAAATGGTGAAGTGCTTTGGTCGCGTTCTTATGACCGGCAAGTTGAAAACTCCGCCGCCTGGTTGGAAATTCAGTCCGATATCGCCGTTCAAGTTGCGGCCAATCTGGGAAAACCCGATAGTCAAATTCATGCCAGATTTATAGCAGAACAATCAATCATGGGAGACCTGCACATCAGACATTATAAGTGTTTGATGCGATTTTACCAGTATTTGAACAGCAAGTCCGAGGAGCGGCATCGCGAAATCAGAAACTGTCTGGAAGTTGCGACAACGGAAATGCCTCAGTTTTCATCGGGTTGGGCCGCGTTGACATGGATGCATGCGGATGAGGATTTTAATAAATTCAACCTGCGTCCTGATCAAGACCCGCCACTCCAACGGGCGCTTGCCGCAGCGATGCGCGCGGTTACCACGGATCCAGAAAATGCAATGGCATTCCAATATCTTGCTTCTGCACAATTTTGGGTTGGCAATAATGAAGCGTTTATCCAAGCGGCGGAAACCGCCTTGAAACTAAATCCAAATGATGCCGAAGTTTTGGCCTTGTTTGGAAATTATCTGATGCGGATGGATAGGCCGGAGCAGGGATTGCCATTGATCGAAAAAGCCTTATTGCTCAACCCGACCCCGCCTTCTTGGTATTACGGGTCGCTGGTTATTTATTATTATCTGAGAAACGACAGTGAAGACGCCCTAAAATACGCCCGCAAATTTTATAATAATAACTCGCTGGCATCACATATTTTATACGTTGTGGTGCTAGCTCAAAATGATCGGATGGATGAGGCGAAAACCGCATTTAATAATCTGGTCGAGAAATACCCTTTCTTTCCGAACCAATATGAAAGCGTGATAAAAAGCCGGCGAATTCCAACCGGGCTATACCAGAAAACGGTCGATGATTTGATACTGGTGGGTTTGACACCTATTAATTAGCGCATGGACAAAAATTCCTCAAAACCTGGATTTAGAAGAAGAAAACCATGTTATACTTATGTAAATAGCAGTGAATTCACTGTGAATCACTGACGTTGACGCGTTTATTATCATCTCTTACACGCATCGGTTCGAGAAGCGCCCACGACTCGTCCGAATTTGGGTTGAGACATAAATATCGGAATCGGTAATGCTATTGTTGCCTGTTTCGTGAATTTCGTCTCAATATCCAATGCCCCGTAAGAATGGCATGGAGAGGACGGCGCACAAGTGGCCCACATCACTTAGCGCTGTCCTCGCTCCCTTTGAAATTCGTATCTTGTATTGAGATATGGATATCCCGCGATCCTTTGGAATACGGGATAGGGTGGCGCGTTCGCGCCCTGACTGCGCCGCCCATTATTTTTTTGAAGACGCCAGTTTTAAATGACCGTTTTTTCCTGTTGTGCCCACAAGCTTGAATACAAGCCATTCTTCACAAGTAAGTTGGCATGAGAGCCAAGCTCTTTGATGCGACCGTTTTCCATAACGATTATTTTATCAGCATTGACGATTGTTGACAGGCGATGGGCAATCGTCAGCGTTGTGTGTTTTTTGGAAATTTCATCAAGTGCGGATTGGATCTCCCGTTCCGTTACGCTGTCCAGTGCTGATGTCGCCTCATCAAGAATGAGAATTGCAGGTTTCTTTAGAAGTGTTCTCGCGATCGCGACACGTTGTTTTTCGCCGCCCGATAATTTGAGTCCGCGTTCGCCCACTTGCGTTTGATATCCGCCAGGTAGAGACATGATGAAGTCATGGATCTGTGCCGCCTTGGCCGCAGCTTCTATTTCATCTTGGGTTGCATAGGGGTTGGCGTAACCAATATTGTATAAAATTGTATCATTAAACAGGACAGTGTCTTGAGGAACAATCCCAATGGCGCGCCGCAGGCTGTCTTGCGTCACATCGCGAATATCTTTGCCGTCAATTGTAACACGACCAGACTGAATATCGTAAAACCGGAACAGGATTCGCGACAATGTCGACTTTCCTGCACCGGTCGGTCCTACAATGGCCACCGTTTCACCGGGCTCTATAGTGAAGCTGACATCTTCGAGAATGGGGCGATCGGCTTCATAATGGAACGCAACATTTTCAAACTTTATCGCGCCTCTGACATCGCGTAGCTTTTCAGCACCTGGGCTATCTTTGACCTCAGGTGGGATATCGAGGAGTGCGAACATTTTTTCCATGTCGGTCAAGGCTTGTTTGATTTCGCGGTAAGCAAAGCCCAAAATATTGAGGGGCCGATAGACCTGCAGCATAACCAGTGTGATCGTGGTCATAGAGCCGACGGTCATTTCATTTTTTAGAATTTGCATGGCCGCCAACAGCATCATGGCGACCAGGCCGATATTCATCAGAAACGATTGGCCGATATTGACGGTCGCGAGGGATGTTCGCGATTTTATCGCGGCTTTCTGGTAGCCCTCCATGGCGCCGTCATATCGTGACACTTCGAAATTTTCAGCGTTGAAATATTTGACGGTTTCGTAGTTCAACAGACTATCGATCGCTTTGGCATTGGCTTCGGTGTCTTGCTTGTTCATTTCGCGCCGGAAGGCGAGCCGCCATTCGGTCGTTATAATCGTGAACCAGATATACATTAAGACGATCGCAACGGCGATCAGTGCAAATCGCCAGTCATAGGCAAGCCAGAAAGCGGCACCTGCGATGGCCAGTTGCAGCAGGGTAGGGCCGATATTGAACAGGAGAAACCGAAATAGAAAATCAATAGAACGAATACCGCGTTCAATTATGCGGGAGAGGCCGCCGGTGCGCTTTTCCAAATGATATCGCAGGGATAATTTGTGTAGATGCGCGAAGGTTGCGGTCGCGATTTGCCGTTGGGCATATTGTCCGACAGGCGTGAACAAGTACTCCCTTGCTTCGCTGATCAGGATCGATACAAACCGGAGCCCGCCATACCCTAAAATGAGGGCAGCAATGAACAGCCCGGCTGTGGACCATGTCGAGGCCGTTTCTTGCGACGCTTTTACAGCATCAACACTCCGACCTAGAAAGAAGGGGGCCCCGACCAATATAAACTGACCTGCGATTGTAAAGAGCAGGGCAATGAACGTTCTGATTTTATAGGTCGGCTTTTCTTTCGGCCACAGGTACGGCCACAAGCGCATAAAGCTCTTGAGCTGATATGACAGCTTTTCTTCTTTAGGGACGGTTGTTTTGGTTCCGCGCGGCATTGCTTTGATGTAGTGACGTGCCCGTCCAAAGTCTAGGCGACAGTGGGGAATTCTCAGATATTCTCAATGTTTTGATCGTGCTTAATAATTTGTCAAAACAATTCAGCTAGTTAGCGTCCATGGATAAAGCAACACTAGATGAAGTTAGAGCATGGGCAAAAGCCAGGGTTGATTCAGGGAAAGAACCGCCTTGGACATACCACAACCTTGTGACGCTCGCGAATATCACTAAAGAACTTTCAGCCGGTCTGGATGCGGCTAAGCAAACGGAGACCGTACCGCTATTGCAGGAATATCAAGCGGAACGTCCCGAACAAGAGGATAAAATTGTTCGGTTAAGTACTTTGCGATCCCGGCCTGACGACGAGGATCGGGTTGCACTGCCCACGTAACCATTAAAGGGCCGTTTTTCGCATATCTTGTAATTTGCGGATTGGCGCGGTGAGCGATCAGTTTTTTCACGACATCACCGGTCCCAATCCGAATAATTTTCGGGTTCGCTCCGCCATGCCAGATAATGTATATGCCGTGTGGCCTGGATGGGTTACGCATCATTAATTGCAGATCTATACGCTTAAGATCCAGCCAATTGTTATCAAGACTTTTTACCCAGTAAAGATCGGTCACGCGAATCGCTCCTTTTATTGGAGGGTTGTGCCATTGATAAACGGGGTTTGTCAAAATTGAGTTGGTATGAATACATAGACCAATATTGAGACACTAAAAAACCCGAACTGTGAAACAGTCCGGGTTGCACCATTGCCGAAACAGGCGCGTTTCGACAAGGAAGTACTCAGCCCCCCAGCCGAGTAGGTTTATCGAGCTTTCGATAGACTCGTACTTTGGCATAGTAATTCTAGAAAAACACATAAAAAACAGGAACATGGTTAACGGTCCAATAAATTCTGGGATAATTGAACTATAGATTTTACCGCGTGAAATATTGACATTTGCACGTTTTTCAACTAGTAAACAAAACGTTAATTGTAGAAAAACGATGTTAAACCAATAGAGGGGCGCTCAGTAGGTTTATGGAATTGCTAATTATTTGTGCGATCGTTCTGGCGACAGTGCCGGCGATGCTTTTTCAATCAATATCAAATTTGACCATCAGATGGGTACTGCTTGGCGGACTATTTGCCATCGCAGTCGGGACATTGCTTGCACTTCCTTTAATTGAACAAGGTGAGTTTATTCTCGGTTCGTCAACACTGACAAAAGTCCATGCCATTCCAATCGCGATCGGATTTCTCATTGTACTTAATTTACTGGTTGTTCCGTCCATGTATTATCTTGATAAACGGCGGGCGATTATCAACCATAATGCGCGCGATAAGAAAAAAATGGCATCCCGTGTTCCGGAATTTTCGATGCATTTTTTAACGGCCCTTGGTGGTGCCATTGGCGCCTTTACCAGCCAGCAGTTATTCCGACACAAGCGGAGCAAAAAATCGTTTCAAATGATTTTTTTCATCACTTTACTGTCGAGCATGATTATTTATTATGTTTTATGGGTCGCTGTCTCGCCGGATTTTGCGCGCATCGATGCCTGGATGGAAAATTCGGGATTCAAGTAAAGTCCGATTCTCGGTCAGTTTAATTCAATCGAGATCCAAATGAAAAACCCCGCACCCGAAGGTGCAGGGCCCTTACGTCGAAAACAGGGCGCGAGCTCGACGCATGTCGCAACTGGCCCCCCAACAGTTTGCCCAAGGCTAACACATCGTTGACCAAAATGCAATTAATAGGCGAAATTTGTGGGAGTAGCGCAGGAAAAACGACACTTGATAGCTGAGAATCAAGTGCCGCTCGCGCCCCGTTTACATCACTGGTGGTGCTAAATGGAGGTCGGTTTTGCCCCGGTTTCTATTCGAAACCTGACCGCTTTCTCCGGCTGCCCCTGGCACCAACGAATGCTGTGACTATTTTATGGCATTTTTGGCAATCATTAACACGTGACCAAGGTCACGGTTTGGTCGAAATTTTAAATTTGGCGTATGATTCTGAAACTATTTACTCATAGTGGGCTTCATGATCCAACGGGGTGAGGTGTAGCACATTGGAAAACATTATTGAGCACCGCCATTAGGTCGTTAAGTATAGAACGGTCGGGCATGAATAGGTCGTGGATTAACATTTCGGTTCCTCAAATGAATTTGATCGCTTAGAACCGCGTACATGACGACAATTGATAAAACTGAACATATTAAGATCTTTATAGATGCCGATGCCTGTCCTGTGCGTGAGGAAACGTACAAAGTCGCCTTACGACACGATGTTCCTGTTTGGGTTGTCAGCAATTCGTATATGCGCATTTTGGAACATCCGCTGATCAACCGGAAAATCGTATCAGATAGTTTTGACGCAGCTGATGATTATATTGCGGAGTGCGCAGATGTGAATTCGATTGTCATCACGTCCGATATACTCCTCGCTGAAAGATGCTTAAGTGCAAGCAGTTTGGTGATTGCGCCAAACGGAAAACCGTTCACTCCTGACAGTATCGGCTCGGCGATTGCCGTTCGCGCAATCATGGCTGATTTGCGCGCTGGAGTGGGCAGCGAAAACATTGGCGGCCCGCCGCCCTTTCAACATTCGGATAGATCCCGTTTTCTCGAAATCCTCCATGAAAGCGTTTTGAAACTAAAACGCGCCGCGTGAATCAGTTGATCTTTCGGGATTTTGAGAGCGTAGCAATCGCGACACCGACTAGAATGACCAAGCTCGATATGATCAAGCGGGGACTTGCGGCTTCCGCCAGGAGTATAATACCCCCGAGAGCAGCGATGGCAGGCACGCTCAATTGCGCCAGTCCGGCGCGAACAGCACTCAAACTCGGTAAAACAGTATACCAGATCGCATATCCCATTCCGGACGTGATGGCGCCAGACAAAATAGCCAACAAAATTCCTGTTGTTTGGGGAGGTGATTCAGGTCGGACCAATAGAATTGCGCCAAGAACACAAAACGCAAGGACGCTGGCCCTGATAAAGTTTCCGCTGGTCTCTGCTGTTGGGTTTTGGCTCCCTCGGCCTTTGAGGGAATACAATCCCCAACCAATGCCTGAGCAAACCATCAAAAGGGACCCAAACAAGTGAGGTGCATCTGTGCCGGGGTTTAGCAAAAACACTAAACCTGCGAAAGCCAACAAAGCCCCCAGGCCTTGAATGAAAGTCAGCCGTTCTCCATGGATTAATCCGCTGCCGATCATTGTGATTTGAACAGCCGTAAATAAAATCAATGCGCCAATTCCTGCCGGTAAGGACACATAGGCGAGCGAGAAAAAACCTGCATATATCAATAAATATATGGCACCTATCCAACTGCCGGAATGCCAGGATTTTCGCAGTCCAACAAGCAGAGCCAGGACAATCGCGCCGGCGAACAGACGGATCACGGTAAATGATATGGGGCCAATTTCTGAGGCGAGCAAAGCCTGTCGCGCGATGATTGAATTGGCTGCAAAGGCAAGCATCGCCAAACAGGTGAAGCTTAAAGTTTTCAACTCAATTTTCATCAATTAGGTTTGCCCCAAACATGAAGCGTTGACCAGTCAGATTGAACTATTGCACCGAATTCATTGAAATTCTAAGCTAGAGAAAATATAGGGGGCTCGGGTGCGATCAATTTCTAGACTTTTAGGTGCGGTGTGTTTGTCAGCGGTACTGTTCGGATGTCAGCAAGCGACACAGTCTTCTATTGAAGAGATAACCGAAAGCCGGGTCATAAACTTTGAGCCAGCCTGGACATTATCCGAACTCTCTCGCGAAATTCAGGCGGGCAATGTCAGTTCTGAGACCGCCGTTAAAACATATTTGCAACGCATTGAATTGTTGGACCGGGCCGGGCCGCGGCTTCAAAGCGTCCTGTCGATAAATCCCGACGCCATTAAACAAGCGCAGGCCTTGGACATGGAATTGAAAAACGGGAAATCGCGGGGACCCTTGCACGGCGTACCGATCTTAATCAAAGACAATATTGAAACCGCCGATAACATGCCGACAACCGCTGGGGCTTTGGCGCTAAAGGACAATTTGAATGGGCGCGACGCGCCGTTGGTTGCCAATCTGCGAGCACAAGGCGCGGTTGTACTGGGGAAAACCAATTTATCGGAATGGGCCAATTTCCGCTCGACGAAATCCATAAGCGGGTGGAGCGCCCTTGGCGGACAAACCCGTAATCCGCACATCCTTGATCGATCCCCTTGCGGGTCCAGCGCGGGAAGTGGTGCGGCGATGGCGGCACACCTCGCGGCCGGGACAATTGGAACAGAAACCAATGGCTCGATTATTTGCCCGGCCACGTCAAATGGCATCGTTGGGTTTAAACCCACTGTCGGGCTTGTTTCTCAAGAGTTTATCATCCCGATTTCGTCAACACAGGATACGGCCGGTCCCATGACGCTCACCGTGCGCGATGCGGCGCTTATGCTTGACGGGATGGTGTCCGGATCACGATCGCTACGGTTTACTGGCCAATTGAGCTCTGATGGCCTCAAAGGAAAGCGCGTCGGCGTTTTGCGGTTTGCTGAAGGTGATATGCACGAGATAAACCTTATGTTTTCAGAGGCATTGGACGTGCTTGAAGATGCCGGCGCTATATTAATTGACATTGACGAATTCGAGGCACCTGACGGGTTTTGGAGTGATGCTTTTGATGTGTTAAAAGTCGAGTTTAAGGCCACACTCAATAATTATCTAGCGTCAACCGGCAGTGCCGTGAAAACGCGCTCGTTGGCGGATATTATTGCGTATAACGTGACCATCTCTGATCAGGAGATGCCGCTGTTTGACCAGGATATCTTTGAGATGTCCGAGGCTAAAGCCGGTCTTGATGATCCGGCATATCTGGAGTCCCTTACAAAAATACTGCGTGCGACACGTGAGAACGGTCTCGATAATTTTATCAAGGACTACAATGTTGAATTGGTCGTTGTGCCGTCTCGCGGTCCGTCATTTTTAATCAACCCGGTGACGGGCGACAATGCTGGCGGAGGGCCCGGTGCCGGCTGGTTAGCAGCGATCGCCGGTTATCCTCATTTATCCGTTCCCATGGGGGAAATGCGGGGGCTTCCCATCGGGATTTCATTTATGGGACCCGCTGGCTCCGATGCTGAAATCCTGTCAGCTGGACACGCGTATGAGATCCGTAGCAAGAAGCGAATGGACCCGGTTTTTCTACCGTCTGCGGAACAGTCTGAGCGTATTAAAAAAGCTTTTATTAGAAATTAGCTGTAATTTAGGGGTTGATTAACTGGGCTGTTGTAAATATTCCGCCTTATGCGAATTATATTGCCCCTATTAATTTGCTTGATGTTTCCTGCTGTCGCTATGGCGAACAGTGGTATTGCGAGCCAAATTCCAGAAGCTGTCATCCGTATGGAGCAGACCGTCGTGCTGGCGGCGCGAGAGCGCACATACGAAGATGTTCGTTACGATCCCAAATATGTGAAGCTTAATTATCCACTCGGCGACGTACCTGCGGATACGGGTGTGTGCACGGATGTCGTGATTAGAACCTATCGTGCCGCGTATAACTATGATTTTCAAAAAGCGATCCACGAAGATATGCGGCGTAATTTTACCGTTTACCCCAAGGCGTGGGGATTGAAACGGCCTGATCGAAATATCGATCACAGACGGGTGCCCAATATCGAAAAGTTTTTGAAACGCAAGAATGCAGACCTTCCGATTACAAAAAATCCAGAAGATTATCGTCCAGGGGACATCGTAACCTGGCGGTTAGGCGGACGCTTGCCTCATATTGGTATTGTGTCAGATAAGAAAACCGAGTGGGGAACGCCCTTGATTATTCACAATGTGGGCGCAGGGCCGGTCGAAGATGATCTTCTGTTTAACACAGATATTCACGGCCATTTCCGGTATCATCCGAATTCCAACATTCCCAGAGCCTACGCGAGTAATTAAGGTGAGGTTGTCGCCGTTGACGCCCCGCCTTTCGACTGCCTGTCTTCGGGGATAAAACAGGGTAAATCCCAGAAAAGAACGCGATAGCCACCAATTTCGGCTCCATCAACAGTTCCGGCGCCATTCCAGATTGTGACATGACCGGTGAAAGAGTTGTCTGGAAAATCCATCAGGACGATACCCGGGGTAATGGGCAAATCAAAGCTATTGGCGGTGCCGTCACTTATATCAATATCGGGTTCGCCATATGTATCAATTAAATATTCTTCGAAATTTGCCAAACGATAAAAGTACTGATCTTTATTGCCGCCGCTTACCGTTTTATTGTTTTCATCTCTGGGTATCTTGTGTCCGGCTTTGTTGAGCATGTAGGAAAGACGTACTGCACAGGCGTTTGTCCATCGACCCTGATCTAAGGGGAGGTTGCCATTGACTTCAACCATACCGCCGATTTCACTCCAGATCCCATCTGGTCTTGGGTATAAATAATTTTCCCACATGATTTGAAGGTTTGGACGATTTTTTAGTTTGCCTTTGGCTAAAACCGGTGTCGTGCAAACCAATTCCTTCTCTTGGCCATAGGTGATCCGTTTGTATTTTCCATTTGTGACTTCAGTTTCTGAACTGGTTGTTACGATGTCTTCTTCGATATCTGGTTTAGGCACTGTTTCAACCACACGCTCGGTAGGACCCGGGCCGTCAGATGATGACGGTTGCGCTGCCGGCATTGATGTACACGCGATAAGACCGAATATCGCTATGCCCGATAAGATCGGTAATTTTATCATTTTACCCCCCAAGGTAATCTATGATCAGACCGAATTTCGCATGATTGGTTAAATTGAACAAATTCGCAATATTTCAAAACAATCGGTCTTATCCAAACACGATTAATTCGCGGTAGGCAAGTTCTAGATGATGAAAAAAATGAGTTCATTGAATACGCGTTCAATTTGTTTTGAGTCAGTATTTCGTGAGTGTTTTACGATTTACTGTTCGTCCCTTTATGGATTTGTATCAAAAATCACGCCGATTTCATTGCCATTGCGCCAGATTTGCTTGCACTGAAACGCCTTCACATGTTGGCCATAGCTAAGTGCCAGCCGAAAACTGGAAGGAAGCGGGATGAAAGTCTTCATTTCCAAACGCACTCCGAACCAGGATAAGTCTTTGAAAACACAATCATATATCGGCCCATTGTCGCTGAGAATAATACGACCCGTTTTAAAACATCGCTGACGGGGTTCAGATCTGGACTCATTTGCCGGATCGAAGGCGTTCACCAGTGTTTCCGGATAGTCCTCGGTTTTGTGAAAGTTCTCAAACATTATACGCCCTTCGTCCTAAATCGGTGCAGGTTTTAATCTTGCAGTAACTCTAGCAACTCTCAGGCCAGACCCGTTTTTCGGGCCAAATCGGGACGTTTGAAGGAATTTATGGTTTATCAGAGGTTAATTTCAGGCACTCAACCACACATAAAGGCGGTCACTTCGTCTTTTTTTGCCATTGTGTCGGCATATCCAAGATCAATCAGCGCGCCGATATAGCCCTGCTCAAACAGGAGATAACTATCCAGCCGCCCCACGGAATTTGAAGGACGTTGCCGCGAAATAATCCACCTTAAGCTTCTGGGCATTTCGTCGATATGCTCAAGAGCGACGGCCTTCAGGGAACGGCTCGGATAAATCGTCAGATATTCAATGGGTTTGACGGACAAGGTTTTGCGTTTTGACTTGGGGATATGGTCGATCAGCTTGTTAATGCGCTGTAATCGCTCGATATCGGCCTCCAGATTGTCATTGAACACGGTATCCAGTGCGTATCCACCGAGATCTCCGATACTGGGATAGCGAGGCTTGGCACGCCTTTCCGGGCCCGTGTAGTGGGCGGTATCGCGGGTTCCAATAACAAACAGGCGTTCCGCGCCAAGATGTATGGCTGGGGCGAGCGGAGATGTCAGCCGGAGCGCGCCATCTCCGAAATACTCATTCCCGATACGAACGGCCGGAAACAGGGCAGGAAGGGCGGCAGACGCCATCACATGTTTGAGGCTCAGATCGGTCTTGCAGCCATCCCGACGGGCCCGATGCCATTCCTGACCGTCCTGGTTGGATTCAAAAAACGTAACCGCGTGGCCATTGGTATATCCCGAACACGTCACGCTCAATGCGTGTAAGTCGCCAGATTCGACTGCCGCCGAGATTTTTTCCAAATCGAGGCTTTCCTTCATCCGTGTCCACAAAGGGCGATTGTCGAGCAGTGATTTCGGTGCATTCCGTAATATTTTTGGCATGAATTCGGACAAAGCCATGCGAAGCCCGGTAAAGGCCATGTGCGTCAATCGTGTGTCAAAGACATTATTGGTGGTGAGTGAACGCCAGAACCCTTCCAGGGATCGAGCTGAGTCGTCGAAGTCTTCAAACCGGGACGCCAGGCCGGAAGCATTCAATGCACCGACAGATATGCCGGTGATCACGCGAAAAGGAACTGCCTCATGATCAGAAAATTCTGAAAGCGCTTTTAAAACCCCGGCTTGATAAGCGCCGCGCGCACCACCGCCGGTCATGACTAGTCCGCAAATTGGAGAGGGTTTTTTAAACATCTTACTCGCCCGGGTAATAGGTGCGTTGGGCCCGCGCTAACACATCGTCTTTGTAATAGGCAACATCTTTAAAGTCGTGATCCACATAGCGTTGGGCCTGGTCATAAAAATGTGGAGAGGCAGGGTCGCCACTCTGACCGCCCGCCAACAGCGTTTTGGCTTTGACCTTATCCCCAAATTCAACAACCGCGACGAAACTATTCCCGCGCGTCCCGTATATTCTCTTGGTAGTGACATCGCCGCGTTGTCCATATGCGGCTAGGGCACCCCAAACTGCGGAGGCCATGCCTGCGGAAAGGCTCGGTTCCTCATCGTCAAAGGTCAGTTTGATATCGCCATTTGGTCGCTGAAATCGGCTGATTTCTCCCCATGGCGTTTCCCAGCTTCCGAAATCTTCAACAAGCCCGTCGAGGCTTTGGCTAAGCAATAGTACGCGCAAATTTGGGTCTGAGTTGGCGCTGAACGTTGTAAGGTATTCCATTCTGCTTTGTTCGCTGTTTTCCGGCCAAAGATCCAAAACCAGATTGCCGTAATAGTGTGCGATGGACATCGCCACAGTTTCTTTAGAAGTTGTGAAATCCCATTTTCGCAATACGTCGATTGCACGGGCGAGCTCAGTATCTTTCTTGGGCTGTGAATCATATGCCGCAAGCAGGCTGGGAATAAGTACTTCAAACGCCGGTAGATAGGGATCATAAGCGACATCGATCAGCTTATCGAGCGTGAAGTCTTTCTGATCTTTGAGAACACGTACAGCATTCAAACCCCGGAAGTTTTCCGGGTCCGGCGCCATATAGGCCGGATAATTTTCCGGCTTTGGGCTAAACTCCAAAGCCGCCGTAAATGGGGTGGAGTTGCAATTCTGGATCCAGCCGTTTTTCGGATTAAGCAGGGTGATACTTTCATCCACCGTATGAATACCATTCCAATCCGTCGCTGGATTGCTGCCATCCACCGGCTTTGAATAGTCAAAACGCGTGTCCCGTTTGGGCACGAAATTGCCGTGATAATATGCGATATTGCCGCTGTTATCTGCATAAACCGTGTTGTTGGACGAATTGGTACGGATATCCATCATCTCGCGGAATTCGTCGTGATCTTTGGTTTTTGTACGCAAGAACGACTGCTTCAGCGCATTGACCGGATCCCAGTTGATCTTGGTCGCTACCCATTTTCCGTCACTTATATGGGTAATCGGGCCGTGATGGGTATGGTAAGTCGGGAATGTCCGTTCTTTTACGGCATCACCGTCTTTGTATTTCAGTTTCACACTTGAAACTTTAACCGGCCGGTTTTCGTTGCCGTAGCGGTAGAGTAGTTTTCCGTCTTCCTCATACACCTGCTCGACAAACTCATCCATAAAATCGAGATAGGTCGAGGTGTGCATCCAGCCATTATTCTCGTTAAACCCCTGATAGACAAAGAACTGGCCCCACGTGACCGCACCATAGGCATTCAGGCCTTCCTCGCTGACCACATGCACTTCACCGCGGAAATAAAACGACGTGTGCGGGTTGATCAGCAGCATGGCATTTCCGGATCGGGTTAGGTCGCCTGAAATCGCAAATCCATTGGACCCGCCGGGCTCTTCCATTGGATCGGGTTTTTTTGGCGCGATTTCCGGCGCAATTTCCGGTGCTTGGCGCGGGGTTCCGTCCGCATAAAAAGCCTTGATTCCGGAAAGAGGGATTTGTTCAATATCGCCGCCGATCGAACCTTCGGAGAAAAACATTGGCATCCAGGGTTCAAACCGGATCAGGAGTTTAGGTTTTACGTCCGGATTGGACGCCAGATAATGATTGAGCCCGTCGGCGTAAGCGTCGCACAGATCCTTGATCCACTGCGGGGCGTTTTCATACGCGGCCTTGGCTTCATCGACGGTCATATACAGGCGGGCCCGCAAGTCACTATAAAGCGCGCTCTCGCCCTCAATTTCGGCCAGCCTGCCTGTGGCCCAGATATAATTTCGCTCTATACGGGGGAAATCGTCCTCTGCCTGAGCGTATAACAAACCGAAAACGGCATCCGCATCTGTTTTGGCGTATATATGGGGCACGCCAAAATCATCACGGACAATTGTGATTTTCTCCGCCCGTGCGAACAGGCGATCGGTTTCATTTTGAGGTAATTCAGGGGAACATGCCGTTAAACTGACAACTGCGCTCAAAGCAACGAATTTTATCATCAATATAATTAGGCGCATCATTCCCCGCATTTTGGTGTTTCTAAGTCTTAGGGCATAGCTGCGCAGCGTAAAAGAGCTAACATATATTAGCGCCCGGTTAACTATGAACTTTGGCTGGATGTTAAGGGATCTATATTAGTATTTTTGCAATATAAAGTATCGTTGTCGTGGGAAGATCGATGAAACAGTTTAGAAAATCGTTCGGCGAGTTCGCCAAGGACGAATGCGGTGGCTTCGCCATTGCGTTTGCGGTGTCGGTCGCCATGCTTATTCTCGGCATTGCCGTGTCAATGGATTTCCGTCATATGGCATCGACGCGTGCCACCTTGAACGATTTGGCTGATTCAGCAGCACTAGCCGGTGCGAAAATCGCCGATATCGACGATGATGAGCGCCGTGAAATCGTCGAGGAAATGATTGAGACCAATGCAAAGACGAATGGACGGGCATTTTCACTCGGCGAACCAACAATAATTTTTGACGACGATGCGCGCGAGGTGACGGTTCGGCTCGACGCCAGTCTTGAGATGCTGATGATGGGCATGACGGGCAATAAAAACATGAATCTTTCCGGGACCAGTGTTGTTGGTTACCAAACCCTGGAAATTGACCCAGTGTCTATCGCATTTGCCTTAGACGTATCCGGATCCATGGGTGATGTCACCACGGATGGCCGAACCAAAATCGAAGTTTTAAAAACCTCGACGGCAAGCTTGTTTGACGCTGTTGAAGACAGCCTACCGGACCCCTCATTGCTTGAGGATAAAATCAGGTCAGGAATGTCGGCGTACAACACAAAGATGGTTGAAGAGTTTCCAATGGACTATGGATGGTCCGGATTGGAATCTGACGTCAATGCTTTGGTCGCGGGGGGCGGCACCAATTCAACGCCAGCGCTTCAAAATGCTTATAACCAGCTCAAAAATGATCCCGTACAGCCTGACAATTTGCGGCAGTTCGTTATTTTCATGACCGACGGCGACAATAATCAGCCAGTTTGGGATGAAGAATCGGCCGAATTGTGCTGGCAGATGCGCAATGAGGGCATTGAGATTTTCTCAGTCGCATTTGCTGCTCCGGACAAAGGCCAATACCTGCTCGTCGATTGCGCGTCACCAAATGGGACCAAAAAAGGCAAGAAAGGCAAAAAAGGCAATAATGGCAATGGTAATGGCAATGGCAACGGCAATAATTCTGGGCCAGGTAATAATGGTCAAGGGAACGCCTATGGTCACTTCAAGAACAAAAAGGATCTAGAAGACCGCAAAAAAGACAAGTCCGATTATTACTTTGATGCTGCGGATGCCAAAGCATTTGAAGATGCCTTTAAATCTATCGGTCAAGAGATTGGCGAATTGAATATTGTTATCAAACGATAGTTCCTGCGAGTTTCAATATTAATTACTCGTGACAATAGAACTTGCGCGAAACGCTAAGGTGTATATAAACCCTCATGAGTTTTGGTACAAACTAACGTGAGTCAAGATTGAATTTTTAAGAGCCCTAACACGGCATCCTTCGTCAAACGTAAGTCGATCTATTGATCTACTCTCTGTTTCCCAAGTCTTAATACCATTCCAATTCCCGCGTATCTCTACTCAAAGTCCCGTTCATGCCTTGCCGGCGTGATTGGGGAAGTTAACGCTCAATTGGAAAGAGTAATATTATGGCAACTGGTACAGTAAAGTGGTTCAACACCACAAAAGGTTATGGTTTTATCGCACCTGATGATGGTGGCAATGACGTGTTTGTTCACGTCAGTGCAGTTGAAAAAGCCGGCCTTCGTGGTTTGAATGACGGCCAAAAAGTCAATTACGAGATTGAAGAAAACCGTGGCAAACAAGCCGCTGGCAACATCACACTCGCTGACGACTAATTTTATCAGCAATGATTAGAGAAAAGGCAGGGGAGACCCTGCCTTTTTTTGTGCTTTAAACACGTTTGATCTTGGATTTTGACACAGAAGTGTCACACAGATGTCACATAAGTCGAATTTCGCTGACATTTTTATCAATTACATGACAAAATCTTGACACTTTAGAAACAATTATGTCATAAATCTCGACATACCGGGGTTAGGCTTTTGTTGTGTATGCCAACGGCACACATTCGCAGTTAGTCTACGTTGGTGGCTTTTCAAAGGAGAAGGCACCATGAAAAAATTTGTAATCACTTCAATCTCAATCCTAGCGCTGAGCGCTACATCAGCTTCTGCGTCCGAAATATTTTCAGACATAAGTACAGCCAATGGCCTGCCGAAAGTCAGTTCGGAAGCGGCGGAAAATCTGGAAACGTGCATGTCATCCACGGACGGATCCAGCAAATCGATCCGGGCGTGCAGTAAGGCCCTTAAAACGGTTGTTCCAAATTATGCGATCAAATCCAATATTTATACGCAGCGCGGACTATTGAAATTATCCGCCGGTCGATATGATGCAGCCAGCAAGGATTTTAAGTCTGCGGCCAAACTGAATAAAGAAAACGAGTTCGCCTATCTCGGCGAAGGCTTTGCATCCATCATGCAGGAAGACTATTCCACAGCGTTGGATTATTTTTCTGATTGCCAGAATCATAAAAAAACCGCGCCGCTGGCCGTTTATGGGCGAGCAATTGCCAAAGAGCTCACGGGCGATACCAGAGGCGCATACGCCGATTTCAGACAGGCAGCGGATATGCGGCCCGACTGGGCAGCGCCGCGCGATGAGTTAAAACGGTTTAAAATACCAAGTTAATTCAACAGTTTAACATTATGATAAAGGTGTTTCGTAGACAGCGGAGCACCTTTTTTTTGTGTTCAAATTAATATTCAGTTTTCATGTAACCGACGAAAAACTGTAAAAAATCCTTCAAGTCAATTATAAGTTTCGTTCAAATATAAATTAAAAAACTTACATTTTTGCGTTATTTTTTTGTCACGCACCCACCCCATAACCCCGCTCATCGCTCCAGGGGTTAGGCAGGTGATTCACCTCTCCGCCCACAGCGAAATGGTTTTGGGTTTAGGTGAGGATTTCACAATGACAACGTCTCTTCGTAATATCTTGCTGGCAACGGTTGCCGGTTTTTCTTTAGCTGCGTGTGGCGGCGGTACAACATCCTCCCCGGGATCTGCCGTTTCGGTAACAGTCGGCAGTGGCGGCTCCAGTGGTGGCGGTACCTCAGCTGGCGCTGACAGGGACCTGGTTCCCAACGATGCTTGCCCAACCGGCACAACGATTGAGACCATAACAAGCGCAAGTGGTGCAACAGTAGAAGCCTGTGCAATCACGGGCACAATCACGGAGAACCTGACGCTCACGGCAGAAAATGCATATGCTTTGGACGGGGCGGTTTTTGTCGGCGAAGATGGCGGTGTCAATGCGACCCTGACAATTCCCGCCGGCACAACAATTTTTGGTAAAGCCGGGCAAGATTATCTCGTCGTGACACGGGGCTCACGCTTGAATGCGCGCGGATCCGCAACCGAGCCGGTTATTATGACGTCCATCCAGGATATTGAAGGTACGGTTGACCCCGATACAGACCGCGGACAATGGGGCGGTCTGGTGATCAATGGGTTTGCACCGATCAATGACTGTATTGATGCCACGGCAACCGGCGGCACAGCGGGATGCGAAAAATCCGGCGAAGGATCGTCCGGATTATTTGGCGGGTCGAACCCAAATGACAACTCCGGTGTTCTTCAATACTTGCAAGTTAAATATGCCGGCAATTTGATTAATGACGAAGATGAGTTGAACGGCATCGCGTTTCAAGGCGTCGGAAACGGCACTACGTGTGACCACATCCAGATCCACAACAACGCTGATGACGGCGTTGAGTTCTTTGGTGGAACTGTCGAATGTAATTACATGATCCTGACCGGTATCGGCGACGACAGCATTGACTGGACAGATGGCTGGCAAGGCAAAATTCAATACGCATTGGTTCGTCAGGGCGCGGACGCAGGGGATCGGGGTATCGAAGGCGATAACCGATCCTCAAATAATACGCTAACACCACGGTCGAACCCGACCATTGCCAACTTTACCTTCCTGGGTGGCGCAGCGGGTGATACGGGTATCGTCGTCAGAGCCGGTACGGATGTTAAACTCTGTAACGGTGTTGTTACCGGCTTCCAGGACGCAGGCTTTGATATTGACGATCAGGAAACTCTGGATCGCGCAGCGTCCGGCAATGTCAGCATCGCTTCAGTTCTGCTGGACAACGCCGACAATGTTGAAAGTGGCGACAGCAGTGAGACTTTCGACACGGAAGCTTTCTTTAACAACAGTGACAATACGGTCCAAGGCAACAACTCTTTGCAAGACAGTGTGTTCCCCGGGCCAGCGGAGGCTGCCGTCGCTGCGTGTGATCTTTCCTCGGATGTTGCCTTTGACAATGTTGATTATATTGGTGCGTTCAGCGACACCGAGACTGCGGACAGCAATTGGGCATCCGGATGGTCATTTGGAATTTTTGAAGACCCGACCGAATGCCCCGCGGGTACACTTTCCACCGGCGATGTTGTCGGTGGAAAGCAAATCTGTTCAATCACCGGAACACTGACGTCCAATGTCCGCTTGAACAACAACTTTGTCTATCAGCTTGAGGGTGCGGTTTTTGTTGGTGAAGATGTTGGCGGTGACGCTGCTGCGCCGATCGGGGGCGCGAGCTCAGCGATTTTGACAATTGACGCCGGCACAACTTTGTTTGGCGCCTCCGGTCAAGACTATCTTGTAGTCTCGCGCGGTTCGCAATTGCGCCCAAACGGGACCGCGACGAACCCGGTCAATATGACCAGCCGCGACGATGTATTCGGGACAGCAGACCTGGCCAATGACCGCGCCAAATGGGGCGGTCTGGTTATCAATGGTCGCGCCCCAATCAACGATTGTATCGATGCAACTGCAGCCGGGGGAACGGCGGCATGTGAGAAATCAGGTGAGGGCTCATCCGGTCTATTCGGTGGGAATTCCCCGACCGACAATAGCGGAAACCTGTTCTACACCCGCGTGTCTTTCGCCGGTAATCTGATCAACGATGAAGACGAACTGAACGGGATCGCATTCCAAGGTGTTGGATCAGGAACAACCGTTGACTTCATTCAGGTGCATAATAATGCCGATGACGGTGTCGAATTCTTCGGCGGAACCGTCAATGTTAGCCACGTTGTTCTGACAGGTAATGGTGATGACAGCATGGACTGGACGGATGGTTGGCAGGGCAATGCACAATATGTGATTGTCAAACAAGCGCCCGATGCCGGTGACCGCGGGATCGAAGGTGATAACCGCTCGTCAAACAACACATTGACGCCGCGTTCAATGCCGACGGTTTCAAACTTCACATTTATCGGCGGCGCTGCCGGCGACACTGGTGTGATGTTACGCGCTGGTACCGGTGCGAAAATGCTCAACGGCATTGTCACCGGCTTCCAGGATGCGGGTCTCGATATTGATGATACGGAATCTGCCAACCAGGTCGCTGCCGGGACACTGACTTATGACAGTATTTATCTGGTCGATAACAATGCTAATATTGAGAGCGATGGTGACGCTGGTGATGCAGCCGCAACAACAGCGTTTGCATCAGGTGCCAACAATGTCGACGGTGACGCAGCCACACCGGCTCAAGACAGCACACTCATGGAGTTCACTCCAGGCGCCAATGAAATGGCCGTCATCGCGACAGATCCATCAACAATCGATCCATTCTTTGACAGCGTGACCTATGTCGGCGCCGTCGAGGACGCCGCGGATACTTGGTACGAGGGATGGACTTTATTGGTCACTCCATAACCGGACAGGAACGGACTTCGATGTCTCGTTCACTTAACCAACCACAGGGCATGTATTTGCCTTGTGCAGGGCTGGTAGTTGCTAACCCCACTATCAGCCCGCCTAAATATTTTAAAGGTGGAACAAAAAATGCTTAACTTTAAATCTTCAGGTCTCTCATTACTGCTTGCTAGTTCGGCATTGATCAGCGCACCGCAGGCCTGGGCTCAGGAGGCTCCAGAACAAGGGCTTGATGAGATCGTTGTCGTTGGACGCAATATCCCGAATGCCAAGCGGATTACGTCCGAAATCACCAGCGTTCTGAACGAGGAATTGTTCGAAACGACCGGTGCCAGCGATATTGCTTCCGCTTTGACCCGGGTCACGGGTCTGTCGCTTTCACAGGGTAAATTCGTTATCGTTCGCGGACTTAATGAACGCTATTCCTCCGCGACGTTAAACGGGTCACCATTGCCATCGCCCGAGCCGCTTCGCCGGGTTGCACCATTGGATTTATTCCCAACATCTGTTCTCGCTGATGTCGTCGTCGCCAAAACGTTTTCACCTGAAATTAGCGGTGAATTCGGTGGTGGTGCCATTAACATGAAGACCAAAGGTCTGCCCGACGAAAAATTTCTGGAACTATCTCTTTCCGCGAGCGCCAATACCGAAACCACGTTGAGAAGAGGATTCGTTTATCCCGGCAGCGACAGTGACTGGACCGGCTTTGGTGGAAGTATTCGCGATCTTCCACCACTCGACGCCAATGGTGTTCCCACGCAGAATTTCAACACATTCGAGACCTTGATTGTCGATGTAGACGAAGAGATTCCTTTCAATGGTGGCGGCCGGATTTCTGCCGGCAACCGCTATGATATGGACAATGGTATGAGCCTGGGTGTACTTGCGACCGTTGGATATTCAAATGAATGGGAAACCCGTCGTGGTGAGGACAATACGGTCAATATCGGTGCAGGAGACGAACTTGTCCTGCTTGATGATGGGTTTAAGGAAAGCACAGAAAATGAAATATCGCTGAACGGATTGTTGGATTTAGGCCTAGAATTCGACGAAAATAACTCTGTTCAGCTGGTCGGACTGGCCACACGGCAAAGCTCCGCCGAAGCCCGTGTGCAAACGGGTGTGGACCGGGAAGACCGTATTTTTCGCCAGGACTTTACCGAATGGTTCGAAAGGGAAGTCTATATGGGGCAAATCCTCGGCGAACATTATATTTCGAGCTTGAATGATGCCGAAATCACTTGGCGGGCCGCCTATGCGGAAGCCGGGCGTGACGCACCTTATGAGCGTCGGGTCAATTATGAAGACTACGAAGATGGCCAAGGCTTCCGGTTTCAATTTAACCGGCCCGGGACGAATAACGATATCCGTTTCTCTTCTCTTGATGATGAAACATTTGATGTCGGGCTTGATATCGTCGTGCCCATGGAAGTGGCCGCGCGTGAAGTGGAATTTAAATTCGGCGGTACATATTTGGACAAGTCTCGCAATAGTGAACAATCGGATTTTCGGTATTTCGGGTCTATTCCTGCGGAATTGAGAAACAGCCGTATTGATTTGATTTTCTCTGATGCTGTCGTGGATGCCGGTATTCTGGAAATACGCCGCGGTGGTACAACAGGGTTTCCGGATTTGTCGGAAGCAGGATTGGAAGTTTTTGCTGGCTATGCGGGACTGGATGTCGCGATCAATGAGCTACTCAGGTTTGCTGTTGGTGTTCGCTATGAAGACTCGACGCAAAATACGGCGATCGCTCAATCCCAAATCGCCGATAGTCGATTTGATTTTGCAGCTTTGGAAGCAGATTACTTGCTGCCGGCCGCTACGCTGACCTGGACATTTGCAGACAATTTGCAGCTGCGAATGGCGGCTTCAAAAACCATTAACCGGCCACAGTTCCGGGAATTGACGCCCTCGATATTCGTCAACACTGACACAGATGACCGTTTCGTTGGAAACCCCTTTCTACGCAATTCTGAAAGCACCAATCTGGATGCACGCGTGGAATGGTATTTCGGCCCGAAAGAGTTTTTCACCGTTGGCGGATTTTACAAAGACTTCACCGACCCGATTGAGGAATTCATATTCAACGGATTGGGCGAATCCAATGCGACCAGCTTCCTCAATGCACCCAGCGCCGAGCTATATGGAATCGAAGTCGAATTCGAGAAAAAATTCGCGTTTGAAGAGTTGGGCGTAAAAAGCGAGTTGTTCGCGGGTAAGGACTTGGTATTCCGCTCAAACTATACCTACACGGATTCAAAAGTGAGCGCAGATGGTGATGTTGCTATTACACCGCCGTCCGTAAATCCCGCACTCGGGGTCACGCCAATCATATTATCAGCTGCCGGACTTTATACAGATGGCCGTCCGCTTCAGGGCCAGTCCGACCATCTCGTGAACTTGCAAATCGGGGTTGAAGACTATGAAGCTGGATGGGAAGCCACCTTGTTGCTGAATTACTCTTCGGAGCGAATTCGCGCGGTTGAGGATTTGTCCAACGGATTGCCGTCGATCCTGGAGCAATTACCGGTGTCTTTGGATTTCGTGGCTAATTGGGACATGAACGTTGCCGGCCAGCCATTTGAGCTTGGCTTCAAAGTGCAAAATATCCTGGGTGAAGGATATGAAGCCTCGCAGTCTTTGGGTAATAGCTCGGTTATCGTGGATGATTATGATATTGGCCGCACATTTGCGATCAATGTGAAGCGCTCGTTCTAGGGAATTGGGGTGCCACATTCGGCACCGAAATACCGTTCGATCTTCATCTCGGACGTTCATCTGGGAAGCAAAGGTGCTCAGGCTGACTTGCTGTGCGATTTTCTCAAGCACAATACGTGTGAGAAAATGTATCTGGTTGGCGATATAATCGACGGTTGGCGCATGAAGAAAAAATGGTATTGGCCGCAAAGTCATACCAATGTCATTCGACGCGTCCTGACGGCGGCCAAGCGCGACACGGAAGTGATGTATATCATCGGAAACCATGATGAGTTTCTGCGCGCCTTTATGCGCTTTCACGTGTCTTTCGGCGAAATAAAAATCAGAAACCGCTTTGTCCACGAAGGTATTGACGGCAAGCGGTATTTCGTCTCCCACGGCGACATGTTTGACGGGCTGATGCGCGGAGATCTGAAATGGATTATGTTCGTCGGCGACAATCTTTATAATTTACTGCTCTGGATAAATATCGAACTCAATGCCGTCCGTCGATTGTTGGGTCTACCTTACTGGTCGTTGTCCAAAGCCCTTAAAAGCCGCACCAAACGCGCCGTGAACTTCATCCATGGCTTTGAAGAACATGTCGCAGACTATTGCAAACGCAAAGGGTATGACGGGGCGATATGCGGCCATATCCATGTTGCCGAAATTCGCGAAATCGACGGTATCACCTATATGAATGATGGTGATTGGGTTGAAAGTTGCACAGCGCTCGTCGAACACCATTCAGGCGAATGGGAAATACTGGACAGAAGCACAAAAATATCAAATGGCAAACATTTGCAATCGGGATCATGAATATCAAAGGCAATCTGTCGAAATTGGACTAATGGTCGGAAAATTTTCCAAAGTAAGAACATCAGGTATGAAATCAATTTTGGATGTTTTTTTGGCTAATCGCATATGTCCATTTTGTAATGTAATATGCGAGCTTTCCCTATTGACCACATTTGTAATCAATCATATGACTACGCTTGTAATCAATAGGGACGGGTATGAGCCAGAAAATTTCACAAGCGGAATTAAGCGTCATGGAAGTGCTGTGGGCCCACAGCCCGCTCGCGGCCAGTGATATCGCCGATGGATTGGCCGGGGCGAAGAAATGGAATATCAAAACCATAAAAACACTGCTATCCCGTCTGGTCGATAAAGGCGCGCTGTCCACCACAAAAGACGGGCGGCGATATTTGTATTCGCCGGAGATAAGTCGCGCGGACTATTCCAGGACTGCGGCACGAAAATTGTCTGACCGATTATTCGGAGGTCGAGCAACCCCGTTGGTTGCCCATTTGGCAGAAGGCCAAGGCTTGAGCGACGAAGACATTGCTGATCTGGAAGCTTTGTTGGCGGAGTTGAAAAATGACCGTTGATTTGATCATGGATTGGGCCTTATCGACCGGTTTCGATATTACCATCCTCATTGCATTAATCCTCGTATTCAGACGACCATTTGGTCGAATGTTTGGAGCGGCTGCGGCCTATTCCCTCTGGCTGTTGCCGCTCATTCGCCTGTTCATCCCTGAAATTCCGATAACGTTACCGCGTCCTGATTGGTTGAAAGCCCAACCGGTTGCGCCGCAGGAAGTTTTTGAGTTTTCCTCAAGCCTGCCTGTTGTCGCTGCGCCGGTATCTGACCCGGTAAACTGGCAATTGCCGGCTTTGATCATCTGGATCAGCGTGGCCGTTCTTTGGTTAAGTAAGCAATTGGCCCAGCAACGCGCTTACGTTGATCGTATATTGCAAAACAGTGAACCGGCGCCGGAACGTGTGCGACGTAAATTGACCGAAGCGACGAAAGTCGTCGGGTTGAGCCGATCGGTAAATGTTCGCGTGGCAACTTCAAATGTCGGGCCTTTGGTCACAGGAATATTTAACCCCGTTATCGTTTTACCAGACAATTTTGAGACCGATTTCGCCGGCAGGCAACAGTTCTTCGCCCTCACTCATGAGCTCGCACATATCAAGCGTTTTGATTTGATCGCGGCGTTCTTCACGCTGGCCTTCCGGGCTTTAAATTGGCCGAACCCGCTGGTCCATTTCGGATCTGCCAAATTTCGCGCCGATCAGGAAGCCGCCTGTGATGCCTATGTCTTGCGAACTGTCGGGGGCGACGGATCGACAAAGAAAACATATGCTGAAACCCTCATTCATTCCGCCCGCTTGAGCCGCCAGTCACAGGCGTCTTCACATGCGGTCACATCCAATCCACTGTGCTTAACTATTCACCACCCTCTAAAGGAGAGACTTATGACTATGAAAACATCAACACATAAATCCAGACTACTGTCGCGCGTCGGCGTTGCAGCTTTTCTCGCAGCCGGTTTGGCTGTGACGGCCCCGATTACAATTGCCAGCGCACAAGACGACCCTGAGGTTAAAACAAAAATCAAAAAGGTCATTAAATCCGTCGAAAACAACGATGGCGTTGAGACGTCCAAAACCTTTGAAATTATTGAAGAGGACGGCGTCAAGACGATCTACAGCGTTGACGAACACGGCAATAAAACGATTGTTTCAGAAGACGAGCTCGGACCCATGAAGATGATGGGCGGCGATATCGATATCATGGTCATGGAAGATGGCGAGCCCGGTCAAAAGCGTATCAAGATCATGGGCCATGATGGCATGCATGCGATGGGTGACGGCGACCATGGCAAGATTATCGTTAAGCGTATGAAAAAAGGCGAGGATGGCCAGTCGGTTGAAGCAGATGAGAATGTGTTTGTCTTTTCCGAAGGGGACTATGCTTTCGGCGAAGGTGACCATGCTGCAGCTATGGTTGGCGCGGCGCGCAGTCTGCTTGATCAAGCTGAGAAAATGCGAGGAGGCGAAGAATTAAGTTCCAAAGCCAAGCGTAAACTGGAAAAAGCGCGTAAAGCACTGGACGAAGCTCAAGCGGCGCTCGACGCCGAATAAGGCACAGGGCCGGACAAGAAGACCGGGCGTTTCGACGTTCCGGTCTTTTTCATGCGAGATCTTTTGGTCGATCGATATCGCGAATGACAGTCGGCGTATTTGCATCAATTTCAAGCGTTGAGGATTTGTGTTTTCGAATGATGTCGAAAGCGCCTTGATCGCCAGATAGATTTTGAATTTCAGGTTTAAGGACTGACGAGATCAATACCGGATGTCCCGGAACACCTTTAAATGTCGGTCTGACGACTGTTTGATCGGGGTTTCGATTTTTGAAACCCGTTTTGATTTGGCCAACGATGTTTAGCGTCAGATCCGGCATGTCTGCGAGAAAAACCATGAAACCGTCGGTGTCAGTTTTGATGCGATCGACACCGATCGCGAGCGATGTCCCCAGACCTCTTGAATAATGGGGATTACGGACGGGTTTTATGGGCAATCCCGCAATATGCTTTTCCAGACGCTCATGCTCAAATCCCGTCACGAGAATACGGTCTTGAAAGTCAGCGCTAGCCACCAAATTTAGACAATGATCGATTAGAGGGACGCCCTTGTAAGCCGCGAACAGTTTATTATCCGCGCCAAAGCGGGTGCTTTGGCCTGCAGCCAGAATGATGGCGGTAATGTTCATCTCTGCCACCGCGGCGGTCCCCGCTCCGCGGTTCGGTAGGTCTGGATAATTTCAGCAAGAATGGAAATCGCCACTTCCGTGGGTGTACTGGCTTGAATATCCAAGCCCACGGGACCTTTCAAACTTTCAAGCTGATCTGTGGGCACGCCGTTAGCAAAAAGCGCTTCAAGTCGGATAGCATGGGTTTTGCGGCTTCCAAGTGCGCCCACATAGAAACAATCCGATCCGAGAAAATGGGTGAGAATAGGCGGCTCCCATTCATGGTCATGAAACAAAGTCACTGCAGCACACCACGGGTCCAGAGGGCGGGGCGCGAACTCTTCAGGTGCATTCACATGAGATGTCAATATGTCTGTGTCGGTGATTTCGGCTAAGGTCGCAGGTTCCGGAGACGCCGCCACGACGCTCACCCCCGCATGGTGAGCCAAATTTGCCAGAGCCGGCACGACCGGGCCTTTGCCCGCGATAAAAAGTTGAAAATGGGGCACATAGGGACGCGTAAATATTTGAGCAATAAGAACGGGCAGTCGTGATTCATACGGTGCCGCTTGTGACGTCCCGTTCGCTATATTTGATGCGAGCGCAACCGGTTGCCGGGTTTCAAGATTTTCCAAGATACCCGCAACCAACCCCGGTTCGATTTTCGTATCGAAATAGACGTCGATGCCGGAACCGCAGGGCAGGGCGATATCTTTATATGGCGATCCCTCACCATAGCGAACCAGGCGATTCTCACCCAGCTCGATCAGACGCAATGCTTCGGCGACGATCGAGGCCTCTGCACATCCTCCTGTAATGTATCCTTGGGCATCCCCGTCATCAGCAACAGCGATCTGGCTGCCGAGCGGTCGCGGTGCTGATCCATCAATGCCGACCAAGGTCGCCAGACACATCTTGCATCCGGAGCGTGCCTTTGCCTGCCAAAAGGGGAGGACGTTATCCGCGAAGCCGGAAAGCAAATGCGCTCGCCTTAGCTCGAAGTTCCGAATTCGGCATTCATGATCGGCAAATTGCGCACGCGGGTTCCGGTAGCTGCAAAAATCGCATTGGTCACGGCGGGCGCAATTGGTGGCGTTCCAGGTTCACCGCCGCCGCCCATGGGGGCATCGCTCTCAACAATGATCACGTCGATATTGGGAGAGTTGTCCATACGCACCATCTGATAATCATGGAAATTGGATTGTTGAACCGCGCCATCCTCAATGGTGATTTCGCCGTAGAGTGCTGCCGTCAGCCCGTAAATGACGCCGCTTTCCATTTGCGCCTTAAATCCGTCGGGATTGACCGCCATGCCCGGATCTGCGGCAACGGCAACATTGGTCACGACCGGTTCTGCGCCGCGTGTGTCCACTTCAACCAGTTCGGCGACAATCGTTTCAAAGGATTCCGCAATGGATATGCCTTGTCCGACGCCTTCCGGCAGGGATTTGCCCCAATCGCCGAGTTTGGCGGCGGCATCCAAAACCGCGAGATGCCGCGGTTTGCCTTTTAATAATTTACGGCGGAATTGATACCCGTCCTGGCCTGCATTATGCGCCAATTCGTCGATGAAAGATTCGGTAAAAAACCCGTGTTGGGTGTGATCGACTGACCGCCAGGGACCAAGCCGCACATGGTTTGCGCTTTCGACAAACCCCATGAATTTGTCGTTGATATTGTACGGGATTTCGCTGGCTTCCGGCGGATCCAATTTGTGGACAAAGTGACTTTCCCACGAAACCGGCATACCATCGGAATCGAGCCCGGCCTTGAGGCGCGCAGCCACAGCTGGTCGGTAATGATCCTGCGTGGTCGTTTCTTCGCGCGACCAGATCAGTTTAATTGGTAAATTGGTTTTATGGGCCAGTCGAACGGCTTGCACCACATAGTCTTTGTCGGAACGGCGTCCAAACCCACCACCTAAAAACTGGTTATGAATGGTCACATCATCTTGTTTTAATCCAGCTGCTTTAGCTGCTTCTATCTGCATCCCGAGCGGATTTTGCGTACCTGTCCAAACCTCACATTTTCCATCGTGAAAACGGGCGGTGGCATTCATGGGTTCCATACAGGCATGCGCCAGATAAGGAACCTGATAGGCCGCCTCAAACACTGTTTCTGCGCCTTCACGCGCTGAGCCGGCATTACCGCTTGCATGAATTTTCTTGGCCTTGCCGCCTTGGTCTACGGCGTCGAGTTCCTGGTTGTAGGCGGCGTAAATTCCTTCTTGATTGACTTTATCCGCTTCACTTTCGGCAAAGGTCACATCGACTACATCAAGTGCTTGCTTGGCTTGCCAATACCCATCGGCGATGACCGCAACGAAATCATCCATATTCAGAACATCAATCACGCCGGGCATTTGCTTGGCGTCTGTGGCATCCATGCTCGTGACTTTATTGCCGTGTACGGGTGAGGCTTTGACAGTCGCGACTTTCATCCCCGGCACATCAACATCAATGCCGAAACTTGCCGTGCCATCGACTTTGGATGGTATGTCAAACCGCGGACGTGACGTTCCGACGATTTCATACTCGCTTCTTGCTTTCAGCTTCGGTTTTAAATTTGGTTTGTGTTTCGCCGCTTCGACGACGAATTCAGCATAGGGCGCCGATTTGTTGGACTTGTCGTGGTGGACATGGCTGTTTTCGGCGCGCAGTTCGCTTAAGGGAACGTCCCATTGGCTACTGGCTGCGTCCATAATCAATTCGCGCGCTGCGGCCCCCGCCGTCCGCATGCCACCTGCACCGGTAAAGCGCACAGAGGTGCTGCCGCCGGTAATCTGCAAGCCCATGGACCGGGTGATTTTCATGAAGGCACCATCAACCGTTGGCATCAGCAATTTTGGAAAATTTTTATCGCCGGCCAGGAATTCGCGCGCGAGAACATAATTGGAATATTCATCGATACCCGGGGCTTCCATCACTTCAATGGTTTCCCAATCCGCATGCAATTCTTCCGCCAGCATCTGTGCCAACGGTGTCAGCACGCCTTGTCCCATTTCACTGTGCGGGATAATGGCGGTGATTTTGTTGTCCGGCGCGATTTTGACCCATGCGCTGAGGAGCGTCTCATCACCTTCGGTGACATATTTGGCCAGTTTCGGTGCGCGATGCCCAGGTCTGATCGCAACACCGACGACCAGAGCGCCGCCTGCAACGACACCCGCCGTTATAAATCCGCGTCTTGTCCACTTACCCATCTAAACCTCCTGCGCCGCAGTTTTAATCGCGGCCTTGATCCGGCCATACATGCCACAGCGACAAACATTGCCGCTCATGGCGGCGTCAATGTCCGCATCGGTTGGGTTGGGCGTGGATTCGAGCAAGGCGACAGCCGACATGATCTGGCCGGACTGACAATAGCCGCATTGCGGTACCTGATGCTTGATCCAGGCTTCCTGGACTTTGTGTAGCGTCCCGTCCGGCTCGGCGATGCCCTCGATCGTCGTAACCGATTTGCCTTCAGCCGCTGCAAGCGTTGTCACGCAGGACCGGACCGGCTCGCCGTCCATATGAACGGTACAGGCGCCGCACAAAGACACGCCGCACCCGAATTTCGTTCCGGTCAGTTTAAGGTGTTCACGTACCGCCCAGAGCAATGGTGTGTCGGGATCAATATCGATATTTTTGGGAGCGCCGTTGATGATAAGCTGAACCATAGGTTTACCTTTTGTAGATTTTGACTAAGTCTAGCACTTAAATCGCGTGGTGTCATAGGCGTTTCAGCGAGATCACAGGAATATCAATTATTCATGGGTGAATGCATTTGTTTTGAAGCGTGAATTGCCCGCATTTTTTTGCGCATCATTCTATCGTTAAACCGTTAGGGATCGCTGACAGCTGGTAAATCTGGACAACTCTCAGGATTCACTCGGTCCAAATGTTGGTACACTGTCCACCGCCCAATCTTGCCGAGCTTCGTGTAGTTGTGTTTGGCTTGCTCAAATAGTTCTAATGCCATTGGCGTGATGTATTTATTGTTTTCCGTGTAAATAATTAAGGATGGAGCGTCCGGGCCATTTAAGATTGCAGCACTTTGTTTTAAGTCTGACTTCGTTGCTAACCCAATATAGCTTTTTACAAATTTAAAAGCTGGTTCCCGGTCAACCATAAGGTAAAGTTCAGGGTTCATCGGAAATGTATACATTGTGTCATTTTTTAATGAGCACTTATTTACTATTTCCATGATTTTTAAATATTCCAGCCGGCTCTTTTTCTCAAAAATTATAGAATGATTTGGAACCAACGCTTTTTCTGAGTTTGCTTTTGTGAGCGAAGCCGTAGCTCTGTAGTCGCGAGTCAAAGACTCACCCGCTTGAAAGAAAATAGCAAGAATTGCTGCGAGTATTACGACGAAACTATACCAGGCAAGATCCTTTCGGTTTTGGATTGTAAGCAAAGTGCCCAAAAATATAACGCCAATACAAAAATATAAATAAAGATAGGACTCGTAATGAATGGCGACCAGACTGAATATACACGCAAGTATTCCTTCCACAGGAATGTCGTCTTTGCCTTTGACCAATCGATTTATAACGTGCACGCCTAGAACCGTCGGAGCCGTCAAAAACACTATCCAATAAAATAACCCGTCCAAAGCAGCGTAATTTCCAAAGCCTAAATCCAATAATGCAACAACCAGAACTGCCAAATAGTTTTGGGCTTTTAAGAACGACATTTCTCCCAATGTGAATGGACTTATGAATGTGCCGTGCAACCAGTCCAGAAATGCTCCATGTGCCGCGTAATAAATAGCTAGCGGAATAGCAGATATGATCGCGCCAAGTATCAAAAGGCCGATAATTTGGAGGCAGCGGCTCCAGCTCACGTTCGACTTCAATGCACTGATGACGAGAACCGCCGGTGGGTAGACTCCGACAATCAACCAAGCTGAAAATTTTGAAGCATTCAAAACGTAAAGACTTGTCACCAGTGCCAAAAGTAAAAGAATAATTCTCCCGCCGGCATAGCTCTTATCATCGTCACCGTCGGCGTTTTTCAATAAGATCACGGTTGAAACGCCAACCGCAAGGATCGCCCCTGACAGTTGCCTGATATGGAAGGCGACCCCGACAAGAATGCCGATCAAAATAACGATCTTCATTCTCCGAACGTCGCATTTACTCAAGACGTAAATTAAAACAAAAGCCAGAAACAACGCATACCAATTGGGGGATGGATTGATAAAATGAATAAAGCTAAAGCCGGTCGCAACGTTCGCTGCTGCGATGGATACGAGGATGCCACGGTGCTCCGCCAATTTAAACGCGATAGCGGTTTGAATAATAGTCATCGCAATCAGCGGATATCGAAGTCCGACCAAGTCGCCATCGGCAAGTTTATAAAAAACCGAGTTGATAAAGTATATTAAACCCGAATGTAGGACATTGATATCTCGATGGATAACTTTCCCATCTAATATTTTTTCAGCGATATACCCAAAATATCCATCATCCGGACCCCACCAAAATCGATTGTGGTAAAAAATCGAAACTAAAAATGCAGTCAAGAGACACAAAACAAATAACACGTTTTTCGCGGTGTGGGTCTTGTGATTGAATTTCAATTTTTCGATTCTTTCGTTTAAAGAGAAATAGTTGCAGAGGCATTTAGATAAACATAAATATTGAACTATTGCTGATCGCAAAACGTACGGAAATCTCTAAAATTTTCTGCTTGGGATATATACTTGAATTTTGCACTTGTTAGTTTTTTAGTCATTACAATAAACTGGGGAGTGAACAACATCATTTTTCCCCGAATTCTAAGAAACTTATCTGGCACCTGTCTGACATTTTATGTCCCTTTCTTTGATAGACGGTCAGGTTGTCGACTTGCCCACGCTTAACATACAGATGTGCGAGAGCGGCAAACAAGCTATCAGAATTAGGTGTGTTATGGATGTCTGTCGTATTGTGGAGGATCAACCCCGGTTGATCGGATGCCTTCACGGCCTCAATATAATTAGATAAATCGGTTGATTGCGTAATGCCGAATATGCTGTTGATGAATTTAAATGCTGATCTACGCCGCGTTAAAAAGTAAAGCTCTGGATTGTAAGGGAAAGCGTATAACGTGTCGGACGGAAGCGCGCAGCTTTCCACAGACATGAGAATTTGTTCATAAAATTCAGATGTTTGACGGTTGGTTTTGATTGTTGTGGTTGGTAAGATATGCGTATTCCATGCTACTCTTTTGCTCAACGCAATATTTTTATAGGTTCGGTCGAGGGGTTGGCTCGCGTGAAAAGCCAATGCGAATATAGATGTTGCCGTCGTGACCGCGACCAACAATCGTCGGATGATTGAATTAAGATTGAATGTAAGTAAGGCTACAAATATTAGACCAGTCGAATAAAAAAGGTAAATAGGTATTTCGTAGATTAGGGCAACCAAGGAATGAAAAATTACCAATATGCCAAGGACAACAGGTTTGGAGGGAGCAAGCGTCAAATTTCTCAACACTACAATTGATAGAACCAAGTTAATGATTAGAAGTGTAAACCAGAATATTAAAGTGAAAATAGAGCTCAGATTTCCAGCCAATATATCTTCAATCGGGTAGTAAATTAATGCTAAGTAACTGGCTTGTTCAACCATTGGAACATCAAAAAATGTAAATGGCCTTATGAAGGTTTCTTCTATAAAGCCGCCAAGTGATCCTGTCGATAAATGGTATATAATCAACGGTAATGCCGTGAGCAAGGCACCCGCAACGAGGCGCGTTATTATTCGCGAGACAGAAGACCAACCTAAATTGCATTTGAATGCCGCAATCCCAAGCAACGCCAACGGAAAAATACCAAATAGTAAAAGTCCGGCGATCTGTGCTGTTTGAAAAATAAAAACAGAATAACAAACCGCCAATATAACAAGAATAGACGAGCCAGCGTGTTGTCGGTCAGAACTTGCAGGATTTGAGTAAACTAGAAACAGAATTGTTGTGATGGCCATGGCCAAAAATACGCCAGTCAATTGACGTAAAAGAAAAGCAATCCCAACAATTGCACCTGCTAATACAAGCGCTCGATTAGATTGCATGTCGGAGATCGTTAGGAAGGCCCCTAAAGCCAGCGTGATCGTTATTAAATACCAATTAGGTGTTGGATTTATGAATTGAACAAAGCTGAAAGCAATCATGCACAATGAGGCACAAATGGCGGATACTAAACCCTTTGACAAAGTGAGTTGATAAGCCAACCACGTTTGAATTAGGGTCAACATTACCAAAGGATATCTGAGGCTGACCACATCGCCATCCGTGATGCCAAGTAAAGCAGAATTAATTAAAAACAACAGTCCGGGATGTAAGGCCTGAATGTCTCTATGAACCACATCGCCCTCAAGAATTCGTTGCGCGATATAAGCGAAAAGCCCATCATCTGGCCCCCACCAGAATGTGTCATGAAAGTACCAGCTAACGCAAAAAGCGAATAACATGCAGATCACGCAAACGATTCCTTTTTTCAGGCCGGGTTTTGTTGCATGATTGGATGGAGCTCTCACTTAATACGCTTCACGCCTAAGCGGCTCGTTTGGAAAACGGAATAATAAAGGGCGTTTGCTCAGCATATTTTTCATACTCAGGAAAAGTGCGTCGTAGAACACGTTCTTCATTAAACATCCTTCGGAATTGGAATGCAAAATGGATCGTTCCGACAACAACAGCTGCGACCGACCAATTCGAGATAATAATACCCATGCTTGTTATCGCCTCTACTAGATATAAAGGATGTCGAACTATCCCGTAAGGCCCACTGGTGACCAGCTTTCGGGCCGTCGCCATAATCGAAAATGACCGACCGAGCCAACGCAAACAATATATTGATAACAAAGTGCCCACGACAATCATGATTGTTGAAAAAACACGAAATCCTTCACTCACTTCGCCGGTAGGTAACACAATCAAAGCCATCATGGCGAACGTACCAACTATCGACGATATTCGCGGTTCTATTCCATCTGCATTATCCTTTGGTGGAAGTCTCAGGAGTGTAAATAGGACTACCATAACAAGAAAAATCAGGCTGAAAGATCGAGAGATCAAAACGAGCCACCAATTATCAATTTGATCGGGAAATCTAAATAAATAAGCCACCGATCCAGATTGTATAAATGCAAGTATTGCAAACACAAAGATCATTAGTGATTTGCCCAGATTATCTTCAATCTTGTTGATCATTGCTTCACCTCCGAATTTTTTGAGCCGTTATGCGCCCCAACTTGGTCTTCACTTGATTTTGGCAAGAGTGGAAAAATTAGCTGTTTATGATAGAGGTTTTTGGGTGCACCTTCCGTACCATATTTTATTGGCATATCTTTTTTGGGCATGAAAAGCGTGCCACCGATTACATCCAGAATAGGCAATTGTCCGGCGAAATTTTTATCGAATGCTTTTTCTTCATTTGCATGGTGCCAATGATGAAATTGTGGCGAAGCCAATATCCATTTTAATGGTCCGAACCGTATGCGGACGTTTGAATGGATGAATACAGATTGCCATTGATAAATAAATGCGTAAATTGCAATTGCTTCCCCTGAAAACCCGAGAGCAAATAAAGGAATGATCGAAGTCGCTTTGGTAATACCTTGATCTACCGGATGGACCCTGTGCGCGGCAATCCAATCCATTTCCTCAATACTGTGGTGAATCATATGGAAACGCCACAAAAACGGTACCGCGTGAAACGTTCTGTGAGCAAGATAAAAACCAATGTCGGCGATAATTATGGCCTCTATTGACTGTAACCAAATGGGTTGAGATTGAACTGCCTCTCCAATTGTTTCAGGAATGATACGCCCGAGTCCAGATATCACAATCTGGACCAATAAACCAACAATTATTATAATAGGGATACTGTTGAAAACCAGGTAAATCAGGTCATTTAAAAAGTTTTTTCGAAATAGTTTTTGTTCGCGATGTAACGCAAATATTCTTTCAAGTGGAATAAATATTATTGCGACTAAAAGCAGGAGTTTAAAGTCGATTAATGGCACGGAACACTACACCGTTCCGAAAAAGTGCTCTTCGTTGTCAATAAAAATATCTTCATGCCCGCCCCGTAATTCTTGCATATTAAACCGGCATCTCTATACACGCAGGTCTAATTAAGCTCGCAATTGCGCCCATAATTAATCAACAACATACATAAAAACATGTTGTTTCAAAAGTATTTACAGAAGGCGGATGCAATATCCTTGCCAAATCATCAAATCGCTGATTTGATGATTTCATAGACTTCGGGGATGTTGTCGCGGATTTCTTCTTTGGTCAGGCCCTCTATTGAGTAGGGGAAGTTGACCCATTTATCGGTCGTGTGCAGATAATAGTCGGGAATCCGGTCGGTCAAATTGGCGTCAGGTTTGTAATAGGGGACAGCGATCCTGATATCCTGCGGCGTGTTTTTACGCGCCTTTTCGGTCAGTTGGTCAATCACGGCTTTAATGGTTTTTCCGGTATCAAAGATATCGTCGACGATCAGGACTTTGTCATCGCGATCCAGATTTTTAAGCAGGTAAGACATCCCATAAATATCAACGGTATCCCGACGCCCGCCAATTCCGTGATAGGAACTTGTGCGGATGGCGATATTGTCTGAATTGCATCCGCCGTAATAGTCGAGGAATTCCTGTACCGCGATGCCGATGGGTGTGCCGCCGCGCCAGAGCGCAATTATCACGTCCGGGCGAAACCCACTCTTTAAAATCATCGCGCCAAGCGCGATACTGTCATCAAGCGTTTCTTGCGGTTTCGGATAAGATTTTTCGACCATGCCAACCCTGCCAATACGACTGTGTTTTAACGTGGAATACCGGCACTGGCTAGGGAAGAATTTCAAGAAATCACTCTCAGTTAAAGATCAGGGCTTTACATTATTGCCTGATCAAAAATACAATGTTGCGGAAAACAGGGATTTCCATGGAAAAACGATTTTTAAGCGCCCAGGAATTGGTCGAAGACAGCTTTAAACTAGCGGTCAAAGTCTATGAAAGCGGATACCGGCCCGACTATATTGTCGGGATATGGCGCGGGGGCACACCTGTCGGCATCGTCATCCATGATTTCCTGGCTTATGTTGGCGTGAAAGTGGATCATATCTCTGTGCGCACCTCCTACCGGGGAATTGATCACTATAATCAAATCAAATCATCCCGGGCCATTCAGGTGCACAATACGCGTTTTCTTGTTGACCGTGTGAATAGTGAAGACTCACTTTTGATTGTCGACGATGTGTTCAGCTCGGGCCGCAGCACGAAAGCCGTGATTAACCGGCTCAAGAAAAAACTCAGGGCCAATATGCCGTCTGACGTTAAAATCGCAGTGCCGTATTATAAACCAAGCCACAACCGGACAGGGCGCAAGCCGGACTATGTTTTGCACGAAACCGATGATTGGCTTGTAATGCCGCATGAGCTCAGCGGATTATCAACAGCCGAAATCAAGGAACACCGCCCCGGTGTTCATGAAGCCGCAACCAAAGCGATGCGGGCGGTTTAGGCGGTTCCGATGAACCCGGCAAAGGCGATCGCGATGCCAACAAGTGCAGCACTCATAAAGTTGGAGAGCGTGCCTGCGAGGAGGGATTTCATCGCAAGGCCGGAGATTTCTTTCTGACGCTCCGGTACAACCGCGCCTAATCCAGCAATCAACATACCGACACCAACGAAATTAGCGAACCCGCATAACGCGACCGTGATTGCGATCTGGCCTTGCTGGCTAAACTGATCCATATCTTTTGTGAAATTCAAATAGGCGAGGAATTCGTTTGCGACCAGTTTCTGACCGAGGAAAGGACCCGCCCGTAAGACTTCATCAGCGGGGACGCCTATCAGCCAGGCTATTGGGGCAAACAAATACCCAAACAAAAGCTCAAGGGATAATCCGGGGAAGCCAATCAATTTTCCGACGCCCCCGAAGATGGCATTGATCAGGGCAATGACGGCGACAAAGGCTATGATCAAGGCAATCACGCTCATCATGATATTCAAACCGGTTAGTGCGCCTTTGGTCGCAGCTTCAATGACGTTTGAGGCGCGGTCATCATCGGATTGGGCATCTTTAAATGAGGTAATATCGTAAGGATCGCCGGTCTCCGGCACGAGGAGTTTCCCCATCAACAGGCCACCCGGAGCGGCCATAAATGAGGCCGTGAGGAGCAGATCAAGCCGCACACCAAGTGCAGTATATGCGATCAACACCGTGCCTGCGATGCTGGCAAGCCCGCAAGACATGACCGTAAACAATTGAGAACGCGTCATTTTTTTAAGATATGGCAAGATAGCCAGGGGCGCTTCGACCATGCCGATAAAAATGCTCGCGGCTGATACCGTTGATTCCAGACGCGATGCACCGGTGACAAACCGGACGGCTCCGCCAAGGGTTTTGATGATCAAATCCATAATCCGCAAATGAAACAGGATCGCGAAAACAGTCGCAATAAAAATGATGATCGGGAAGACCTGGGTAAACAGGATGAAGCCGTTGGACGGATCGGCCAGAGGGCCGAAGACAAAGCTTGTGCCTTCATTGGCAAACTCAATGACTTTGGTGACGCCGGAGGAAACTTTGTCCATCACGGCCGGGCTGCCGGGGACTGCCAATATAAGGAGAGCGATGGCGAACTGAAGTCCTAGCGTGCGGCCGGCTGACTTTACATTGATCGATTTCCGGCTTTCTGACATTGCATAGGCGATGCCGAGAATAATGAGTACACCCAGAATATTAGCGATTGGCATGATTCCCCACCTTTATGATTTTGTTGGAGCGGACTTTAAGGGTGAAGGGGTTTTTGTAAAGTCGCCATTTGGCTTCTGACGAATTGGTATTTAGGTCGAATTGTAAATTACAATTGGTTGTGATATTCTACCCTTGTAACTTTTAGTATCTAGAGTGTCGTGATGAGCGTGTTAGCCAGAATTTCAGGTACATTCGCCGTGACCATGTTGCTGGCTTCGGCGTCATTTAACGCTTTTGCGGGAAAGATTGAAAGAGGAACAGTGCTTGCCGATGACTATAACAAACCAGTTTATGGTGATCGCGAATACCAAGCCTATCACAAACATCAACCGCGACAGACGCCACGCTCCCTGTATCATTACAAAAAAGGCATTCGTTTCTTTGAAGAAGGTAAGTTGAGCCGCGCGGAATTGGCATTTAAGCGCTCAATGGGCGGGTACACTTATTATCAGCAATCCAATGCTTATCTTGGGCTCGTGAATATCGAGCAAAAACAACATAAATCCGCGGTCAGATATTTGAAGCGAGCTGTGAAGGACAATCCGGATATGGATGCGTTGAAAGCCGTTTTGGGCCTTTCTTATATTGAAATTGGCAAAGGTGAGAAAGCCACAGCGATTTTGACGCAACTAAAAGCGAAGAAAACAGACGCATCAGAACAGAGTCCAGAGGCATGCGTCTTAAAAGAATCGATTGATCAACTGGAAAAGGCCCTCACAGCAGACCCACTCACCTAATTTCGCGTCAAACAGTCCCACAATTAGCGATCTTTCTTGAACCTATAGGCACGCCCGCTAAGGTATTTTCGAAAATATGAGTCGGAAAAGAAAAGCCCTATGTCTGAAACCCATAATCCTCTGGACGATCACCACCACCACCATGAAGACCATTTGGTGCATCGGATTGGGTGGTTGCGCGCGGCTGTGCTTGGGGCCAATGATGGTATCGTGTCGACGGCCAGCCTTTTGGTGGGGATCGCCGCGGCATCGGCAGGAAAACCGGCAATTGTCGTTGCAGGTTTTGCCGCCTTGGTTGCGGGGGCGATGTCGATGGCGGCCGGCGAGTACATTTCCGTAAGCTCCCAAGCCGATACTGAAAAAGCTGATCTGGAAAAGGAAGCGCAGGCGCTGAAAGAAACCCCGGAAGCCGAACTCTATGAACTTGCCGAAATTTACGAACAACGCGGCGTTGACAAGAAAACGGCCATGGAAGTGGCCAAGCAATTAACCGCCCATGATGCGCTTGGGACTCATGCGCGCGATGAATTAGGGATTTCGGAAACTGTCAGCGCACAGCCCGTGCAAGCGGCGTTTTCCTCAGCTGTGGCCTTTACAGTAGGTGCGGCATTGCCGCTTATGGCCGCGGTTTTGGCGCCGTTACAGCATATAACACTGTTTGTTGGGATTACCGCGCTCGCGAGTCTTGCCTTGCTCGGCGTGGTTTCAGCGCGGGCAGGGGGTGCCAGCGTCCTGAGATCAGTCGTTCGGGTCTTCTTTTGGGGAACATTGGCGATGGTCATTACAGGCCTGGCCGGTGCAGCCTTTGGCGGGCTCGCTTAACCTTTTTCCGGAAATAACACCCGCAGGGCATCGCGATTGGCATCACACACGCCACGCTCAGTTATCAGGCCGGTGATATATTCACGCGGTGTCACATCAAAAGCGTCATTCCTGGATTTCGAAGGATCGGGCATTGTCGTGACGCGTCTTAGAACACCGTCTTCGTCGCGACCGAATATCCAACCGACTTCTTCTTCGCCGCTGCGGACTTCAATCGGGATTTCGGTGAGTCCATCCTGCATCTCCCAGTCGATCGATCTTGACGGCGCGCCAACATAAAACGGGACCTCATTGTCAAAGGCAGCGAGCGCCTTCAAATAGGTGCCGATTTTATTGCACACATCGCCGGTCGCCGTGGTGCGGTCTGTACCTACGATACAAATATCGACAAGGCCATTTTGCATCAAATGGCCGCCGCTATTATCGGTGATCACGGTGTAGGGCACACCGTGCTGTTCGAGCTCCCATGCGGTCAGGCGAGCACCCTGTGAGCGCGGACGGGTTTCATCGACCCAGACATGCACATCTAGCCCAGCGTCAAAGGCTTTGTAGATCGGTGCGATGGCGGTGCCCCAATCAACCGTGGCCACCCAACCGGCGTTGCAATGGGTGAGAATGTTGACGGTGTCGCCTTCTTTTTCTTTGGAAATATTCTTAAGTAAATCAAGTCCATAGTCGCCAATCTTCGAGCAAATGTCGACGTCTTCATCGCATATTTCGCCTGCTCGTTGAAACAAGGCACTCGCACGGTCGCTTTCGTCAAGCCCATCAATCGTGTCCATGCATTCGTCAAGCGCCCACTTCAAATTGACTGCTGTTGGCCGGGCGGCATTGAGGGCGTCATAGGCCTGTTTGATGGCCGCCTCCGACGGATCATTCCGGACTGCAACAGCCATGCCATAGGCTGCGGTAGCACCAATACAGGGTGCGCCGCGCACCTTCATATCGGCAATGGCCGATACGGCATCTTCGAGCGTATTTAGATCCGTGGTCTGCAATTTATGGGGCAGGTAAGTCTGATCGATGATGGTGACGGATTTGCCGTCATCGCCCACCCAAATTGTGCGCATTGGTTTACCATTTACATTCATATCAATCTTCCAGATTTTTATAGGTGTCGGGGGTCCATCGGGGAATGCACATGGATTGAAAAACCAGATCGCCAATTCCCGTATTTTTGATCTGTTGCGGCTGGTGCGGTTCGATCTTGAAGCAGTCGCCGGATTTTACGTCAAACGTGTCGCCGTCGATATTCATTAAGACCGTGCCGGATTCAATCACATACCATTCCTGAACGCCGATACTGTGAAGCTGGGTAGTGACACCTTCCAACACCCGAAACTTTGCCAAAGACAGGTTTGGTTCTTCCGGGCTATTCATCAATTCGGTCACATAAATCCGCTCGCTCATCCAAAATTCGTCCTGATTGGAGGATCTGAACGGCTGCGCTTTTGTCTCGGTCATATTGGGTCTTTATGAAGTCGTTTGTCCATGTAGACTGCAACAACATATTGGTGATGTAAACTGGATGCGCAAAATGCAGGCCGAAATTGCAGAAGATTATGATTTAACCGGCAGAACCGCTTTGATTACGGGCGCAACCAGCGGAATTGGGTCAGATATCGCGCGCAGGCTCGCGGCAGCCGGCGCAAAAACAATCCTCCATTATCATTCAAATCATAAAAAGGCCGTTGAACTGGCAGGTGAACTTGAAAACGCCGAAATCGTCAAAAGCGATCTTTCAAGTGAAGCGGCGATTGAAAATATGATCGGATCCATGGTGAAAGGCGATAATTTGCCCGATTATCTGGTCAATAATGCCGGAGTGCAGACCATTGCCGGTATTGCTGATGCAGATGATCAGACTTGGAAAGACATCCATGATGTTAATATGGGCGGGATTTATGCGCTGACCAAGCATTTGACCAACGCGTTGATCGCCGCGAAACGTCCCGGCGTTATCGTCAATATCGCTTCTATTGAAGGGTTGGACCCGGCTGAAGATCACGCCCATTACGCGGCCAGTAAAGCCGCCGTTTTGATGTATACGCGCGCCAGTGCGCTGGAACTTGGCAAATATCATATCCGCGTAAATGCTGTATCACCGGGATTGATTGCCCGGCCACATATCCAGGACCAATGGCCGGAGGGCGTCGCCCGCTGGCACGATCGCGCACCGCTAAAGCGTCTCGGTTCGGGTCAAGACGTCGCCAATGCCGTGCATTTTCTGCTGAGTCCGGCTGCCAAATGGATCAGCGGCGCCAATATTGTCGTGGATGGCGGGATGAGCGCGCAGAATCGGTGGTAATTTTGCCACACATATAGAGATTCGAACGCATATCCGACTTCCAATATGGACGGGAATCGTTTGGGGGGGTATGTGAGCCTCATTATTTCCGCGGTTGAAAAACCTGCATCTCGAACATAACGGAGGAATATCCATGTTCTCATCAACTCATTTCGCAAAAAAGGCTCTCTTGCTTGGTTCCAGCATGTTTGCAGCTTCAACACTTCTTTTCACCGGTTCCGCCTTTGCTCAGGTCGATGAAATCATCGTGACCGCGCAGAAAAGGGAAGAAAACATCCAGGATGTGCCGATTTCCATCACGGCCATCCCGCAAAAAGACCTGACCGCTATCTTGTCTGGCGGTGGCGACATTCTTAGCCTCGCAAACCGGACCCCGGGTCTATACGCAGAAAGTTCAAATGGCCGGACCGCCCCGCGTTTTTATATTCGCGGCCTTGGTAACTCTGACTTTGCTTTGCAGGCGACACAGCCTGTGTCCATCATCATGGACGACGTCGTTAAAGAAAACGTGCTGCTGAAAAGCTTCCCGATCTTTGACATGGAACAGGTTGAGGTGCTGCGCGGACCACAAGGTACATTGTTTGGCCGGAATACACCGGCTGGTATCGTCAAGTTTTCATCCATCAAGCCATCTGATGAAACGGATATGAGCATCTCTGCCAGTCTTGGTACCTACGGTTCTGCCAAGGTCGAAGCTGCATATGGCGGCGCTCTGATGCCCGGCAAGATCGCGGCTCGTATTTCTGGCGCATTGATCCGCCGTGATGATTACGTCAACAATGACTTTACATTGGAAGACGACGCTCTTGGTGGTTTCCAGGATGTTGCCGGACGTTTCCAGCTCCTGTTCACGCCAACCGAAAACCTGTCTGTCCTGGCGACAGCGCAAGCGCGGGATGAAGAAGGAACAGCGACATTGTTCCGGGCGAACATTCTTTCGACTGGAAGCAACGAGATTAACAGCAATTACCACGAAGGATTCATTTCTTACGATGGTGGCGCCAACAATCCGCAATCGATCAACTCAGAAAGCTATAGCCTGAAAATCGACTATGATCTTGGCAATGCGACCCTAACATCGATCACGGCCTTTGATAACGCATCAGGCGATTCTCGGGGTGACATTGATGGTGGCTTCATTATCTTCGGCCCAACAAATATTTCAGGTCCGGGCTTCATCCCATTCCCGTCTGATACCGGTAATGTATATGATACCGATCAGTTTACGCAGGAAATCCGCTTGGCCAGCAATGGCGACGGACCGTTCAGCTGGCAAGTCGGTGGTTTCTACTTTGACTCAGCTATCGAAGCTTTGACGGATCCGGGCTTCGTGCCGCCATCAACATTGTTTGATGAGCGCGATGCGTGGGCGGCCTTTGCCCAAGTCGGGTATCAAATGTCAGACCGGACGAAATTAACAGGCGGTCTTCGTTTCACGAAAGATGATGCATTCTTGCACGTTGAAAACGCGCCAGGTGGCCCGGTTGCTGATACGGAAATTTCCGCATCTGAGCTGAGCTGGGATTTCAGCCTGAGCCATGAACTGAACGACAATGCCAATGTTTACGCACGGATTGCACGCGGGTTCCGCGGGCCGTCAATTCAGGGCCGTGACGTTGCCTTCTTCGGCACTGTATCCACAGCGGAGCCGGAAACAATCAACTCCTATGAAGTCGGTTATAAATCAATCCTGATGGATAACCGGATGCGGTTTAACGCGGCTGCCTTCTACTATGTTGTCAATGATCAGCAGTTCACAGCTGTTGGTGGCGGTGGCAACAACATCACCTTGGTCAATGCAGACAAAGGTGTTGGCTACGGTTTCGAAGCCGACGTACTTTGGGCGGTTTCTGACAATCTGAACCTGACTGCCGGTATTGGTTATGCCAAAACCGAAATCCAGGACGATCTTCTGGCCGTTCCAACTTGTGGCTCTGGACAATGTACGCCAACAGACGCCATAAATGCCAACGGATTTGCTGTTGTGAACGGGAACCCGTTCCCGAATGCACCGGAATTGACCGCAAACTTTATTGCCGATTACCGTCAGCCTATCGGGACAAACGGGATGGAATTCATCGCGTCGACAGACTGGAGCATTCAAGGAAAGACGAATTTATTCTTGTATGAATCCCTAGAGTACAACACGAGCGGTAATTTCGAAGGTGGTTTGAAACTTGGTCTCGGCTTTAATGACGGACAGTATGAAGTTGCAGCCTTTGCCCGCAACATCACCAATGAAGTCAATTTGGCCGGCGGTATCGACTTTAACAACAACACAGGTTTCGTTACAGAACCGCGTATTGTTGGCGTATCGTTCCGCGCTAAAAATTAGACTTTAATCTCTCGACAAAAAGCCCCGCCTTGTGCGGGGCTTTTTCTTTGACCTGATGTCAATCACCGTTAGATTGCCTCTATGTTGACGGCCGATCAAATTTCCAAATTTAATGATGACGGGTACATCGTCTTGCCAAATTTTAAGTCGGCCGACGAGCTTGCTGAGCTTAAAACCCGCGCATTGGAAATTGCCGCTGGTGATAACTCGGAAGTCCAGAAAGCCATCTTCACGACAGATCGGGAAAAGCGTAACCTGGCGAATGCTGCAAATAAATATTTCATCGAATCCGCGACGACAGTGAAATGTTTTTTCGAAGAGAAGGCGTTTGATGACGAGGGCGAACTGATCCAACCGCTCGAACAATCAATCAATAAAATCGGTCACGCCATGCATGATCTCGATCCGGTGTTTAAGGCGTTCTCCTCGGGTGAAAAACTGCATGAATTGGCAAATGACCTGGGCATGATCGAACCACAAGTCTGGCAATCCATGTATATTTTCAAACAACCCCGGATCGGTGGGGAGGTCGGTTGGCACCAGGATGGAAGTTTCTTTTATACGGAGCCTATGTCTGTCATAACCTTTTGGTTCGCCGTTGACGACGCGACACTTGCCAATGGCTGCCTTTGGGTTGAGCCAAGCGGCCACAAAGGGCCATTGCGTGAACGCTATACGCTAACCGGCGAATTCCCGAAAATGAACGAGATTGATCCGACCCCGTGGCCCGACACCGACACCGCTATTCCTTTGGAAGTCAAAGCGGGCACACTTGTGTGTTTCAAAGGAACCTTGCCCCATTACAGTGCGGCGAATACATCCGATAAAGCCCGTCATGCGACAACGCTCCATGTGACCGACGGCCATGCAGATTACGTTAAGGAAAACTGGATACAACGCGGGGCAGATTTCCCCGTCCGTGGATTTACAAGCTAGGAACAAGAATGACAAAAACACCGATTATAATCGATTGTGATCCCGGTCAGGATGATGCCGTTATGTTGATGATGGCGTTCGCCAAACGGGACCAGTTGGACATTCTAGGCATTTGTACCGTTGCTGGAAATGTGTCCATCGATAAAACCACGCGCAATGCCCGGATCATCTGTGAGATCTGCGGCCAAACGGATATCCCGGTTTATGCGGGTTATGCGGCCCCGCTCAAACGTCGGCTTTTTACTGCTGATGAAGTGCACGGTGAAGAGGGCATGAATGGAGTAAAGGTCTATGAGCCGGAAATGCCGGTTCAGGAAAAACACGCCGTAAATTTCATTGTCGATATCTTGCGCGAAAAAGAAGACGGCGAAGTCACATTGATCGTCACCGGCCCGATGACCAATATAGCAGCCGCGTTTTCACAAGCGCCCGGGATCAAGAAAAAAGTCAAAGAAATCATATTGATGGGCGGCGCGCTTCGCATGGGAGGCAATGTCACACCTTCGGCCGAGTTTAACATTTTCGTCGACCCTGAGGCTGCTCATATCGTCTATAAGTCCGGCGTGAAGACTGTCACGATCGGGCTTGATGTCACCCATCAGGTCCTGGCGTCCAACGCCCGTCTTGCGCGGATCAAAGCCATTGGCAACAAGGTTGCCGACACGGCGTGTGAAATTCTCGGGCCGTACAGCTTTTTTGACAGCGAGAAATACGGCACCGATGGCGGCCCCTTGCATGATCCGTGCACCATCGCCTATCTCCTCGATCCATCCCTGTTTAAAACCAAGTTCTGCAATATTGAAGTCGAGTGCAATTCCGAGCTCACGGTCGGTCATACCGCCGTCGATTTCTGGGAAGGCATGGATCCAAAGGAGCGCCCCAAAAACACCCACTGGGCCTATGAGGTCGACGACAAGGGCGTCTACCGATTGCTTGAGGAATGTTTGGCGACGTTTAGTTAGCTAATTACTTCATCAAGCCAATCGCCTTCAATCTGCGTTCCAGGCTTTCCTTGGCTGTAATGACTTCAACATCTTCCGGATTGTCGCAAAACCCATCAATGGGGCGGAGTACGCTGTCCGGTCTTGGATGCATGAAGAACGGTATTGAGTAGCGGCTTTGAGTTAGATCACCCGCATTAACCACGCGGTGGGTGGTCGACGGGATTTTCCCGCCGGTAATGTGCGCGAGCATGTCACCGGCATCAACAATGACATTCTCCGGATCGGTTTCAACTTCCAGCCATTCGTTATCCCGTGTCAGCAATTGCAACCCGCGACCGTTGGCGGCAATCAATAGTGTGATGAGATTGATATCCTCGTGGGCGGCGGCGCGCACTGCATTCGGGATGGTGTCTTTCCCAATCGGCGGATAATGAAGGATGCGCAGGATGGAATTGCCGTTTTTAGCCATGTCCGGAAGATAGTCATTGCCAGGATCTATCTGGCTGGCGAGTGCCTCAAGCATAATCAAACCCATGTCTTCAAGGCCTTTATACATAGCGGTAAAGACTGGTTTAAACCCGTCTTGGTCCGGCCAGATATTGTCCTCATAATAGGAATGATCGCCGTCTTTTGGCGGGTTAAGCTGTCCCACATGCCAAAACTCTTTGAGATCCGGCGTGGCATTGTCTTTGGCATGTTCCGTCCCAAACGCCGTATACCCGCGATGGCCGCCGCCGGAATTGATGTATTTGCGTTTTTCTTCAACCGGTTTGGCATAAAACTCGGCAGAGATTTTATATGCGTCGGCAATCAGTTCAGGAGTCACCAAGTCCTGGTCTTTAATGATGACGAACCCAAACTCGATCAGGCTGTCATTCAACGCCGTGGCAAAAGCATTCTTTTCGTCGTCACTTCCGTTTATATATGAGTTCAAACTCAATTCCGGTAATTTCTTTTTCGAAAGTGTCGTCGTTTCTGCCATTTGGCTCTCCTTGCGTCCGGTTAGGTTACCGCATTTAATCCGATAAATCGAATACAATTGCGGTCTTTGCCCTTGGTCAATTTTCCGGCTATGCGTATAAACGAGTCATCGGAAAACTTACGCGGGGAGACGCGGTTAAACATGAAACAAAGTGATGTCAACGTCGTTGTGGTGGGAAGTATCAATTACGATATTACCTCCTATTTAGCGGAATTTCCGCAAGCCAACGAAACCTTGTTTGCCAAGGATTATAAAACTGCGATTGGCGGTAAAGGCCTCAATCAGGCCGTGGCGGCAGCGCGTATAGGTGCCGATGTTAAGATGATCGGCTGTGTTGGTGATGACGGGTTTGGGGAACAAGCGATTGCGCATTTGATTGCCAACGGTGTTGATTGTTCCCGCGTCGTGCGCTCGAAAGAAGCGCCCACCGGATTTGCGGCGATTATGGTCAATGATGCAGGCGACAATATGATCAGCGTCGCGTCGGGTGCCAATAAAGCGCTGACGCCCAAAGACGTGGTTGCTGCGAAAGACAGTATCGAGGCGGCGGATATCGTTATTACACAATCAGAGGTCAGCGCCGACGTGATCGCGAAAGCGCTGGAGATCGCCAATGCTTCAGGCGTACCAACCGTGCTCAATCCGGCTCCCGCAGACCCATCAGCAATCCAGTTATTGAAGCACTCGACCTACGTCACGCCGAACGAGTCCGAGACCGAAACCCTGACCGGGTTTTATCCAGAGGGCGAGTTACGAGTGGAAGACGCGATCCAAAAATTCAAGGAATATGGCGCGGGCACGATTGTGATTACGCTTGGCAGCCGCGGTGCGCTGATCTCGGATGGCGGTGCAGCCGAAACTGTTGAACCATTTGACGTTACATCTGTCGACTCCACAGGTGCCGGCGATGTTTTCAACGGCGTGTTTTCGGTCTCGATCGCCCGAGGAATGGAACCGGCAGAGGCCGTCAAATATGCGTCCGCCGCTGCGGCAATATCTGTCACGCGGCTAACCGCCGACAGCGCCCCGACACAAGACGAAGTCGCCGCATTTCTGGACGCTCAATAATATGGTCGATCTCTTAAATGAAAAACGCGAAGCGGTATTTTCGGACTGCCGTAAATACCGCTACCGCTTGTCGCAAATCTGGGATGAGAGCAAAGAGCCGTTATATTGGTTGATGCTGAATCCAAGTACCGCCGATGAAGTCAAGAATGATCCAACCGTTGAACGCTGCGAACGCCGCGCCCGTATGTGGGGCTATGGGGGCAGTGTTGTGTTAAATATCTTCGCTTACCGAGCGACAGATCCAAAAGTCATGCGGGCCCATACCGATCCGGTCGGGCCGGAGAATGATCAATGGATCCGCGATCTGGCCAAACGCAGTCATGAGATTGACGTGGTTGGCGGGTGGGGCGAACATGGCGCCCATTTGGACCGTGGCCAGGCCGTGATTGATATTTTCAGACAGGAAAAAGGACGATTGTCCGCACTTAAAGTCAATGCATCAGGTCACCCCAAACACCCGCTGTATATCGGGTATAAAGCGACACCAGCACCGCTTGATCTATAGGGTTTAATTGAGCGCGTCTTGATCAAATTGCAGATCAGCCAGCCGTGCATACAGCCCGTCGCGTTTCACTAATTGTTTGTGTGTGCCTGTGTCGACGATTTTCCCGTCTTCGAGCACAATAATCCGATCGGCTTTTAGAACCGTCGCGAGACGGTGAGCAATAACGAGCGTTGTTCGTCCTTTTGACAAAGTCTCGAAGGCTTTCTGTACGGCCCGTTCGCTTTCGGCGTCCAATGCACTGGTCGCTTCATCCAGAAGTAGGATTGGGGCATTGCGCAAGATGGCGCGGGCGATGGCGATACGTTGTTGCTGGCCGCCGGACAGGGTCGTCGCCCGCTCTCCAAGATCGGTTTCATAGCCTTTCGGCAGCTTCATGATGAAGTCATGGGCATAGGCGGCTTTTGCTGCTTCGATGACTTCCTCATCTGTTGCACCAATCCGGCCATAGCGAATATTTTCCATGGCAGACCCTGAGAACAGCGGCGTGTTTTGTTGAACGATCGCCAGCTGGTGGCGCAGGTTTTTCGGGGCCATATCGGGCAGGTTGACATTATCAATTAATATCTGACCGTTTTGCGGGTCGTAGAACCGGAGCAGGAGCTGGTAAATCGTGGTTTTACCGGCGCCGGATGGCCCGACCAATGCCACCGTTTCACCCGGTTTGATTTCAAACGAAATATCGTCGAGCGCCTTTTCTTCGAGGCGGGTCGGGTAGGAGAATGTGACGTTTTCAAAACTGATATTCCCCGTCGCCGGATCGACGATTTTCGGATTGGCCGGGGCGGCGATTTCTGGGGATTCTGTGAGTATTTCTGACAGACGTTCTGACGCGCCGGCGGCCCGCAATAGGTTGGTCCAGGTTTCGGTGAGCATTGAAGCCTGCATGACAGCGAAGAGGGCGAGGATGGCAAACTGGATCATTTCTCCACTGGCGGCACCACCGGTTTGTACGGTTTGAGCGCCTTGGCGAATAATCAAGGTGAATGAGATCAAAAATGACGCGATAATGAAAATGGTCAAAAACCACCGAATAAACAGTCTCCGTTTTTGGATTTTCAGCATTGCAACAATATCAGAACGGAATCCTTCGGATTCAAATTTCTCGCGGGTGAATGCCTGAACAGTCTGGATGGCCGACAAGCTTTCGCCTGCGCGTGCCGAAGCACCGGCCAGTTTATCCTGACCGTCTCGAGATAACCGCTGAATCCGTTTGCCGACAAGTATCGCAGGTATGACGATCGCCGGCCCGACAGTCACGACCATCAATGTCAGCTTCCAATTGAGAAAGAACATCAGGATGATCGCGCCTATTATTGTGACAAGCGACCGGATCGCAAATGATATTGACCCGGTTACAACCGTTTCAACCAAAGTCGTATCCGTGGTCAGGCGTGACAGGACTTCGCCCGTACGAATACGTTCGTAATAAGCCGGGCTAAGACGCATCAAATTGTCGTATACGGAGGTACGCATGTCCGCGACCACTTGCTCTCCCAAGGTGTTAATCAGATAAGCACGCGTACTTCCTGCGAAAGCAAAAAATATCGAGTAAATGATTGCGAACAATGTCAGCCCGTTGAGCTTGCCTGCGCTCATGTTCCGAATAGCATCGCAATATGGCGCCATATCCCCTGAACTATCCCGGCAATCCAAGGCAATTCTGGGAATAAATGTGAGGCCAAGCGTCATCAGAGAAGATAAAACCAGGAAAATTAAAAACAACGTCAGACGCGCGGGATAGCGACCGATAAACTTCCACAGTTTAAAAAGCGGTTTGAACGAACGGGCTTTCGCGCGTTTGCCTTTGTCTTTTTCGATCGTTTCAGCGAAACCGGCCCCTGGACTGCGGGAATAATCCTGTGATTGCGTTTCGGTGCTCATGAGGCGGAGTTCCAGCTTAACTGTTTGGAAGCCGCACCATAGTGTTATTTACCGGGATTTAAAGCTAAAAAACCGCGACATAATCTATTCAAAAATGTTTGAAAATAACTGGGTTTATTAGCTGGATTTATGGAGACATGTCTGCGCGGTTGGCAATGCCAGGGCTTCTTGTGATTTCGCTGCCTCAAAACGAAGTGTTGGCTTCATGGCCGGGTCATAACGCATTTCAACCATAACGGCTTGTTGCAGGATTTCACCGCGTTTGGCAGCGGTCTTCCGGTCGGCTGTATAAATGATATTCGGGGATCCGCTGATCGATGTCGTACATGTTTGCTTTGGTCCCGGGCTTTGCGCTTTCGTCCCAAAAGGCGTTTTATTGAGGTTGCCGTGGACTTTGATATCGACATCGATTTGACCGATGGCGCCCTCAGAAATCACGGCAAATGGCGCATTTGACGCCACAATATAACGCGACATTCCGGGTTCCGCTTCCAGTTCCACAGCCGCAATACGGGGCTGAACGGAAAATGCGATACGGTCGACAATTTGAGCGGTCGCGGGGATGGATACCGGCAGCAGAACCACTTCAAGTGCCACCCATGTAAAAAATATTTTCTTTTTAATCCCCATAACACCCTCTGTTTTCACGTTTACGCTGATTCTCTTTATCGAACAGGTGTAATTCTTGTTTCAAAATCGATGCCAACTACTATGCACGGGTAAAAAGAGGCGATATAGGACGCCTATGAATATCAAAATCAAAGCATTGGTCCTTTTTTCAGGCGGGCAGGACTCCGCGACCTGCCTTGCGTGGGCGCTGTCCCGTTTTGACCATGTGGAAACGGTCGGCTTTGACTATGAACAACGGCATATGGTGGAAATGCAGTGCCGTATGGATGTTTTGGCCCATATTAAAGCTGAATTCCCGCAATGGGCGCCAAAAATGGGTAAAGATCACATCATTGATATCCCGGCCCTGGGCGGCATCAGCGAAACATCCTTAACACGGGATATCGACATCGATGATACTGGCGACGGGCTACCCAATACCTTTGTGCCGGGTCGAAATTTGATCTTTTTAAATTTTGCTGCCGCCGTCGCTTATAATCGGGGTATTACCCAACTTGTTGCCGGCATGTGCGAAGCGGATTTCTCGGGCTATCCTGATTGCCGCAAGGAAACCCTTGATGCCGCGATGAAAGCGATAAATCTCGGGATGGACGCGGACTATAGTCTTTCGACGCCTTTGATGCATTTGAGCAAGGCAGGGGCCTGGAAACTGGCTGAGGATTTGGGCGGCAAAGCCCTCGTCGATCTGATCGTTCAGAAGTCTCATACCTGCTATACGGGGGAGCGCGGCGACTTGCATGCCTGGGGGCATGGCTGTGGCGCGTGTCCAGCCTGCGAACTGCGCGCCAATGGCTGGGCAAATTACGTTACCGGAACTTTTAATCGATGAAGTATTCGGTCAAAGAAATATTCCTGTCTGTACAAGGAGAAGGTGCGCAAACGGGACGTCCGAGTGTTTTTGTTCGGTTTGCGGGCTGCAATCTTTGGAGTGGGCGCGAAAAAGATCGTGCCAGTGCAGTTTGCAAGTTCTGTGATACAGAATTTGTCGGCACGGACGGAGTCGGCGGGGGCGTTTTTACCACGCCTGAAGATCTGGCCAACGAAGCGATGTCTTATTGGCCGAAACGGGATGGCAAACCCATCGGTGAACCGTGGGTCATTTGTACGGGCGGGGAACCACTGTTACAGTTGGACGCTCATCTTATCGCTGCATTACACGGGGCAGGATTTAATATTGCCGTAGAGACCAATGGCACGATTGAAGCGCCCGGCGGGATCGATTGGCTATGCGTTAGTCCGAAAGCAAATGCGGAACTTTTGCAGCGTTCCGGCGATGAGTTGAAATTGGTATACCCTCAAAAAGAAAATAGCCCGGCAGATTTCGCCGAGCTTGATTTTAAACGGTTTTCACTTCAGCCGCTGGATGACCAACGAGGGGATCAACATCGCCAAGCTGCATTTGAGTATTGCATGCAAAACCCGCAATGGCGTCTCAGCCTACAAACCCATAAATGGCTGGGTGTGCGTTAGTTGCTCGCGAGCTCCTTCGCGGTTTTGCGCGCAAAACGATCAATAGCGCGATTGGCGTCACTCCATGTATGACCGTGTGCCGCATGTCTGATGTCATTGTCGAACCAGCTATAGGACACGGTTCCCAATTCTTCAGATCCCTGGGTCAACGTCCCGTCAAATTCCGCACCGCCATTGCCAAAGCTTTGATATGATAGGGATGGCGAACTTGAAAGTTGCTTGAAAGTCGGGCGATTATTGTCAACATCCGTGATAACGAGGTTGAGCACGGTGGTCGCATCGTCGCTGGATTCAACACCGTATTTTTCCATGTACCGATACATTTTCTGTTCCAGCCGTTCGGCCAATCGGTCGAGTTCTTTTTCGCCGTACATGCCGCGGTTTGTAAATCCATTGCTTAATCCACGCGAGCCTCGCCGGTCTCTTAAGTGTGGCGACACATGGTCAGCTCTATACGCCAACTCATCGCTGATCGTTACATTGATTTTAATCGCTGTATTGGGTGCGCTGATTGTTGATTGAAAGCCTCTGCGATTTGCTGCATCAGCGACGCTTGCCATCGACAATGTCCCGGCGATCATCGCTAAGCTCAAAAATTTGGTGGGGGTATTGATTTTCATATTAGACTCCTGAACAGCCTCTCTCACGCAACAATGTAACAAAAAAACCGGTTCTAGGCAAGGCGGCAATAGGCGTCGTGGCATCACATTGCCGTTAGACGTCGTGGTACAGTCTTTTTCTAGCTTTTTACAATATCAATAATGATCCCAACAACATTAGCGGCGCCTCGGGCTTGATTGACGTAAGCGTCTACCTCGGAGCGTTGGACTTCGCGCGTGACATTGACGACTTTGCCCGACAGATCGACCACTTGCGTCGTGACAGACAGGACTTTGGCGGTGGTATCGAGGGCATTGTTCATAACCGTCACCGGGACAGTACCAACGGTGTAAGCGCCTTTGCCTGTATAATACACACCCTTACCGGCCAGTTCGCCCGTTTTATACGCGCCTTTTCCCGTATAGTAGACGCTTTTCGCACCCAACTCTCCGGTTTTGTAGGCGGCGGTGCCGGCACCTTTACCTGTGTAGTAGACGCCTTTTCCGGCAAGTTCTCCGGTTTTTACGGTCGCTTTAACGGGAAGGGTAGCAACTTTCGCCGTTGTTTTGGCGACGCCGCAGGCACCGAGCAAGGACACAAGGCTCGCTGCAGCGGTAAGTTTAAAAAGAGTATGCATAAATATCTCCTGATCCCCAGACCGACTCGGATTTGACCACACGTTCCCTCATAAACCTTACTTGAAGGCTAATGTGCAATGCATTTTGACAGTTACGCTTAACGGCCCTCAAGACGCCACGCGCCCAGTAGGGTAGCCAGGATAAGAATAAAATATAACCATGTGGGACCGAATGGTGTTCGGCGCGAAGCCGTTACCGTGAATTGATCGTGCTTGATCAATCCGGCGAACGTATCACTTGAAGCGCTCGCACCCGGGCTTACTTTTCGCAAACTCGGCACTGAATTTTCTGTTGTCGGCTTAAAGACGCCGCCGCCACTGGTCGTAGAGAGCGGTTCCAATATTTCGCTGGTTGGCAGGATGTGTTTGTATTCAAGTGGATTTAATGTGCCCGCTGCCGCGATGGATGTCAGCTCTTCGGTAGACACCCGGTAGGCACCTTGGGTTTCCGCAGGTAAGGTGGTTCGGAACTGACCGGGTCTAACCCGCGTGAGTTTGACGTTTTTGGTGCTGCCATCAGGTAACAATACCGCCACGGGTTTGGTTTCGTCATTCAAATCGAAATAATCAATCGACAGGACGCCGTTTTCAACGCGCGCTTCCAAACGGTCGGCTTCCAGATCCGGTTCGCCCATCAACCAATGCGAGAGCCGACGGAACATTTCATTGTAAGGGCCGCCGCCATCATGACTTTTCGACCAGAGCCAGGCTTGATCCGACAAAAGCAAGGCGGTGCGCCCACGCTTGATTTTATCAACCACGAGAAGTGGACGATCATCGTCATCAACCATCAAGACATCACCGCCAATAACTTCAGCATCAATCGCTCGGTACCATTTCCCCCACCGATCCGCGATATCGCCATCAAAAATCGACGTGATCGGGTGACGCGTTCCTTTCTCACTTAGATTTGGGCGGTAAGCATCGGTAGTTGTATCTCCGGTCGGCCGCGCTGGAAGAACGGCAATAAGAGGTGAACGGGCTAGACTTTCCGCACCCGCGAACTGCGGGCCAGCTGCGAGGAGAAGGGCGCCGCCTTCCTCGACATAGCGCGCGATATTTGAAATATAATATGGGTTAAGCATCGGACGTGCTCGACCGCCGCGGTTCATCACATAACGTCTGCGGAACTGATCAAATATAACCAGATCGAATTCCGACAATTTTTCCTCAAACAGTTCCCGTTCGGGGAATTCAATTAAAGACAGTTCCCGCGGAGTCGCGTTGACCATTTTTTCACCCGGGTTGGTCAAAATGGTAAATTGAACCAGATCGACGGATGGATCCGATTTCAAGAGATTGCGCCAGGACCGACCGCCCATATGTGGCTCGCCCGTGATCAAAAGGACGCGTAAGCGATCGCGGACACCGGATATTTCAGCAACAATAGCATTATTGAGTGTGGTCAGTTCTTTCGGTGCCACGGCCGTGCGAATTTCAACCGTATTGATTCCGCGTTTTTCGATTTCGAGCGGGATCGAAATTTTGTCTCCAATCAAGGCTTCAAACGCCGCCATCAATTCCCCGTTTAATCGAATTTCCAGCCCGGCACGTTCGCCCTCATGACCGGGATCATCGATCCGGATGTCAAAATTTGCCAACTCTCCTACCATGCCGAATTTGGGTGTGATCAGCGCTTCAAGGCGGCGATCCCGTGCGTTTTCATCACCGATGATCAGGCTGTGAAACGGTACATTGTCTGGCAATAATCCATCGGGAGTTTCCGGAACGTCGTGAACCTGGCCATCCGTGAGCGCAAACACACCGGCGATCCTGTCTGCCGGCAATTGTCCGAGCCCATCGATCATGGCTTGGGTTAACCGTGTACCGTCTTCGCTGGGATTAACATCAATTTTGATGATTTCCAGATTTTCAAGTTCGCCCAGGCGTTCACTCAACCGGGCTTCGACCTGTTCGGCGACGGCAGTGCGATCGGAAATCGCCATGCTTTCGCTTTTGTCATTCAAGATCAACGCGACATCCGGCAGCGGCGCGCGTTGTTCCAGTAATTTTTGCGGGTTTAGAAGTGCGCCGCACATAATGAAGGCAGCGATGGCCCTGAGGATGAAACTTTTCAGGCCTTTCCATTCCGCAAACATGGCCGCCATCAAGATTATCGCCGTCAAGGCAACGATCAGCCATATGGGGAGGAGGGGATCCAACGCGACAGACGACTTCATTCTGACCGCCTTTTGCGCAGTTCTTCGTCCCGGCGACGCATTTCCTCTTGTAGTTCTTTGGGCGGGACGAGATCGGTGTTTTCATTGATCCCCATGCGCCTGATCAACGTTGCGGCATGCACCTGATCCGCTTTATAGTTCCCGGCCAAGGCATACATGGTCAGGTTTACACCGAACCGGAACGCGATTTCTCTTTGTCTCGGAATATCATTTTCGATTACATTCAGGGATCGGCCTTCGCTGTCCTTGGCCCACGCAGCTGCCCAGTCATTGCTGCCAACGATGACACTGGAAACACCATCGCGGGCTGAACCCCGTTGGTCAGCCTCAACCCAAATTTTTCCGTCAGCCCAACGACCGGGATAGACCTGGATCAGGTAAAAGGATTTTGTCAGGACATGGTCGGCAGGCGGGAATCCGAGTTTAGGAATGTCGAGGGATTTGGAAATAGTGGCCAGTCCCGGGTGATTTTGTCCGCCCAATAATTTTTGACTGTCCTGATCTTGGGTGTCCATTACGATGGTACCACCCGAAGCCATGTAATTGTTTAGAGCGGTACTGGCTTTGTCACTTAACGGCTGAATGTTTCGATCGATCGGCCAATAAAGAAACGGGTAGAAATCAAGCTGGTCTTTTTCCGGATCTATACCTCTGACACCAACCGGTTCGATCGTCGTGCGACGGTTAAGCTCTTCAACCAATCCTTCCAATCCGGCCTTGCTCATCCGGTCGGTACGATCGTCACCGGTAATGACATAGGCCAGGTGCAATGTCAGCGCATCGCGGTAGGCTTTATCATAATCCTGTGCGAAGGCTGATTGGGTGTTAAGAATCATCAATCCCAGGCAAATGGCGAGAACGGACGCGGCTGTTCGCGCCGTTGCAGGAAACCGAAGGCGTCCCGACGCCAACAGCGATAAAATCGCATCAAAGGCCAGCATGACCGCGGCAATTCCCAATAGTAATCCGCTCAATGATCTTGGCTTTTGACCGCCGTATAAAGCAGTATCCATGCCATTGCTATTTAACAGGGCGTAGGCTTCTGGATCGCTCACAGTGTTCAGGGCCTGTCGCCTTAGACCCTGACGATACAATCCCGGCGGCGTTTCAAACGAGGCGCGCGTGACTGGAAACGCATCGTTGGAGATCGATTGTGCATTTGCCGGCGGCTTACCCAACTGACCATATCCATCGAGGCTACGTTCTGCTGTCCAGTTGCCAATTGAGGTCTGAACCGGTGCAACTGTTGACCGCGCAAGAGGCAATAGTCGTTTTAACATGTCTACGTAAAGTCCGCTCAACGGGAGCTGCGACCAGTCCGGCCCTGCTGTGACGTGGAACAAGACAACACGTCCCAGTCCTTTTTGACTGGATGTGATCAGGGGGGAGCCATCCACCAGCCGCGCCCATGTCCGCGCGTCGGTCTCAGCGCCCGGCCGGGCCATGATCTGTTTTTCAATAACAACTTCTTCAGATATATTGAGGCCAAAAAACGGGCTGTTCTCTGGAAAAGGTGCAATTTTCTGCGGTTCTTCCCACGCCAATGCGCCGCCCAATTCGCGGCCTCCTGCTCGCAACGGGACAGGAAGTAAATTATCGGCGCGTTTGGCCAGTTTCGGTCCGGCAAACCGGATCAACATGCCGCCGTCCTCTACGTATTTTTCGAGCGCTTCACTTTCTGAACGGGCCCGATCCGTCATGAAAATGATTGAGGGCGAGACGGCGGTCAATTGGTCAAGGTCACCTTTATAAATGTCCGCATTTGGGGCCAATGCCTTTTCAATATAATGCCATTCTGAGAGAAGCGGTTGCACATTAGCGTCACTTCCGGCCAATAAGCCAACCAAGGGACGCCCCCAGCTATCATCAAGTAGGGTCACGGCACCAGCCGACCCAATGCCTTCCGGGCGGAGAACCGATACCTGATTTCGAAGTTCCGCGGGCAGCTCGAATAATGCTTCGGCTGTTTTGCTGCCGGGTGCAAATTGCAGGTCGCTCCGTCCAATGACGCGCCCTTTGGGGCCATAGGCTGCAATTGTAAGGGTTCGTAAGCTAGCGCTATCGACCCGGTGCCAAATACTCCGGAACCCGTTCGCTGATTCCTCTGCCTTGCCCCCGAGCAGGGCACTGGTTTCAGATGTCGGTACGAATATGCGCGACTGGGCTCCATCTTTCAGTCGAGCCGCGAACTCGCGCGATACGCCGTAATCGACCCCGTCCGATAGCCAAAACACATCGGCGGATGAAAGATCGAGAGGGTCCAACACTTCAAGTGCCTTTTTTCGGTTCGGTTCATAGGGAGTCGGTTGCGTTGCGCGAACGATCTTAAGCGCTTCATTGGCCGGAATGAAACCTGCCGCGTTGGGTGTCGTGGGGCTTGCGGTGGTCATCACGGCCACTTTTTGATTTTCAGAAATAGATTGTTTTATCAAGGCCTCAGCCTCTCGTGTAATTAAGGACCAATTGCTGGCAGCAGCCCATCCATTGTCCAACACGAGCACCATTGGCCGCTCGGTCGTGGTTTCCTGATTAAAGAGAATGGGTTTAGCCAGGGCAATTGCAATTAACGCACCCAGCAAAAGCCGGAAAAACAGCAACCAAGGCGGCGTACTGCGTGGTGTTTCTTCTTCCTTTTCAACGTCATACAGCAGGCGCAAGGGCGGGAAGACCTGTTCTAGAGGACGTGGCGGTGTTATCCGCAAGATCCACCAGATAATTGGTAAAACAAGCAGGCCCCAAAGCGCCAAAGGGGCCAGGAATGTCACGGGACCCACAACCATCTATGCGTCCTTGTCCAAAGCCCGGTAAAGCGCAGTGAGCGCCAATGTAGCGGGTTGATCTGTTTGATGCGTGATTAAAGTCCATCCCAGGCGGGACGCTGTTCTTTGCAAGGCTTCCTCATGGGCGACAAACTTGTCGATATAAGCTTGTCTGGCTTTTTCTGCCCGTCCGACAAGAAACGGAATTTTCGACCGTACTGATCCCGGCTCCAAAAGATGCAGTCTCCCTTTGTAAGGGAATAACCGTTCTGCAGGATCGACAATATGCAAAAGCACGCCGGTCGCAGGACGGGCCGTCAGCTTTGCAAGCCTTGCCCGCCAAACCTCTGTCGGTTCAAGAAAATCAGACGCAATCACCATTTTCGCATGCGGTGAAAACTCGCCGTCGAAAGCCGCTTTCTTTCCTTCGCTTATTGCCAGTCGGTGTGTCACGCGTTCCAGGCCGTGACGACCTGATCTTGGCCGCTCGCTTTCGCCCAGCACGGCGCATCTTTCACCGGCGCGGATCAAAAGCGAGGTGAGCGCCATCAATAAGACGCTCGCCCGATTCATTTTTGTAGGCGTATCGTTCGAAGACCGCCATTCCATTCCTGCATAGCCATCGCGCCACAGCCAAACTGTATTAGCAGCTTCCCATTCATTTTCACGCACATAGTAATGATCGCTGCGCGCGGAGCGTCTCCAGTCAATGTCGTGGGCACTGTCTGAGTCTGTATAGCTACGATATTGCCAAAAAGATTCGCCCTGTCCGGGCCTGCGCCGACCATGCACACCCTGTGCTACGATCGCGGCGACTCTTTCCGCTTCGGCAAGGAGACCGGGAAAAGGTGCAGCCAGTTGCTCGGCGCGTCGCCTGAGGTTTGATCGATTGTCGACAACAACCGGCAAGGATTAGCTCACCCGTTCAGCTAGTTGACCAACTAGATCATTGATTGATTTTCCGTCTGCACGTGCTGCAAAGGTCAGGGCCATGCGATGCCGCAAGACGGGACCGGCGAGGGCTAATACGTCATCAATAGATGGGGACAGGCGACCGTCGAGCAGGGCGCGTGCACGACTGGCCAACATCAAGGCCTGCCCGGCCCGCGGGCCCGGGCCCCAGGCAACATTATCACGGATGAACTCATATTCGCTTTGATCCGGCCGAGCGCCACGAACCAGCGCCAGGATACAATCAACAACCTTATCGCCAATTGGCATCGCGCGGACCAATGCTTGCATATCTTGTAGCTGCTTGGGCGTCATTATCTTCTTGCTGCCTGCCGACTCTATTCCAGTCGTCGACAGTAAAATTTCGCGCTCGGTGACTTCTTTCGGATAGTCGACATTAATTTGGAACAGGAAACGGTCGAGTTGCGCTTCCGGGAGCGGGTAAGTGCCTTCTTGTTCAATTGGGTTTTGCGTGGCCAAAACATGAAACGGCTTTGGTAAGTCGTGTCGCACGCCGGCAACGGTAACAAACCTCTCTTGCATGGCCTGCAGGAGTGCTGATTGGGTACGTGGGCTGGCGCGGTTGATTTCGTCAGCCATGAGCAATTGGCAGAAAACCGGACCTGGAATAAACCGGAAGGATCGCTTGCCTTTTGCCCCTTCTTCGAGAACCTCCGAACCAATAATATCCGCAGGCATCAGGTCGGGCGTAAATTGAACACGTTTTCCGTCCATTCCGAGAACGGTAGCCAAGGTTTCAACCAACAAGGTTTTGGCCAACCCGGGCACACCAACCAAGAGAGCATGTCCGCCGCTGAGGATCGCGCCGAGCGCCAGATCGACAACCTCATCCTGACCTATGACGACGTTTGCAATTGCCTTTTTTGCATCGACCAGTTTCTTATTCGCTGTCTCCAACTTAGCTTCTAAATTGGCAGTTTTGGCCTTTGTGCTCATATCTCTCTCATGCTCTGTAATTTAGTCTTGTTTGATGTTATGACTGGATTAGGTTTAAGGCATTGATAGCAAAGCGCAAAAGGATTCTTACAGGTGGCCACATTAAAAACAAGCAATGCTCGGGACGGCGAAAAAACCGATCTGGCTTCCTTGATCGCCATGGCACGAGCGCAGGGGGCGGGCGAGAATGCTTTGCCCGTTGAAACGTGGAATCCGGAATATTGCGGCGAAATGGATATGGTCATCCGGCGCGACGGAAGCTGGTGGCACGAAGGAACGCGTATCACCCGCGCGCCCTTGATAAAATTGTTTTCCTCCATCTTGCGCAAAGACGAGGACGGCCATCATTATTTAGTCACGCCGGTTGAAAAAATTCAAATCACGGTCGAATGCGCCGCTTTCCAAGCCATAAGGGTCGATGTCGAGAACAGCGGCAATGACCAGAGACTTTTTTTCACGACCAATATGGACGAGGTTGTCGAAGCGGGTCCGGATCGGCCATTGCGCGTGGAGACAGATCCAAAAACTTTGGAGCCGACGCCCCTGATTGGCGTACGTGGACGGTTGGAAGCTATGCTCGTTCGTCCCGTATTCTATGAATTGGTTGAACATGCGGTTGAGGTCGAAACACCGGATGGTATCCAACTTGGCGTTTACGGTGGCGGTGAGTTTTTTCCGCTGGGTCCGGCAGGAATTCATGAAGTTTGAGACGTATCTTGCCGACCCTGTGATTGAGCAAATCAAAACAGGACTTGAGCCATTAGCGTTCGAGGACGAGACCTATGTCGCGAGACGAGATGGTCAACGGCCAGCCAGCGTATTGATGCCGCTCATTCCTAGGTCTGATGAGTGGCATGTCCTGTTCACGCGCCGGCCCCTGCATATGAATAACCATGCCGGTCAGATAAGTTTCCCCGGTGGTCGGACCGAGATTGGCGAAACACCGCTTGATGGCGCCTTGCGAGAGACCCATGAGGAGGTTGGTATCGAAGCCGATCGTATTTTTCCGATCGGGCGACTTCCGTCCTTCAATGCCGTATCGCAATTTCGGGTGACACCTTATGTGGGCATTGTAGATCCGACCGTCCAAATCATCCCAGAGCCCGAAGAAGTCGATGAGGCTTTCGAGCTTCCGTTTACGTTTTTTATGAACCCTGACAATCATATTGAAAGACGGATTGAATATAATGGGGAGGAACACGTACTTTACGACATGCCGTGGCCGCGTCACGATGAGATCACGCACAATGTCTGGGGAATGACCGCGATGATGATGTACCGACTGTATCAAAGAGCCTTTTCTTGAAACTTGATCCAAAGAAACACGCTTGGCTCAATGCCAAACCTGCGCGGCGTATTTTCGACGCTCTTCCCGACGATAGTGCACGGTATGTCGGAGGATGTGTCCGCAATGCTTTATTGGGCGCCCCGGTTGCAGATTATGATATCGCGACAACGGTGCTGCCAGAAGATGTGGCCAGCGCGTTGAAGGCCAACAAAATTTCTGTTCACGAGACCGGTATTGCACATGGCACGCTGACTGCCGTAGCCGACAATACCGTTTTTGAAATTACGACATTGCGCCGCGACGTAACGACGGACGGCCGTCGAGCTACCGTCGAATTTTCGAAAGACTGGACCGAAGATGCGTTTCGGCGCGATTTTACGGTCAATGCTTTGTACGCGGACCCTCAAGGCAAGATATTCGACCCAACCGGGCAGGGCGTTGAAGATATAAAAACACGGCGGATCAGGTTCGTGGATGATCCGGTCCAACGCATACAGGAAGACTATCTGCGGATTTTGAGATTCTTCCGTTTCTATGCCTGGTACGGCGACGGGAAGGCGATGGACAAGCCCGCGCTAACAGCGTGCCGCGATCTCAAGGACGGCTTAAATCAATTGTCGGTGGAACGTATTTGGTCTGAAACCAAAAAATTGCTGGCGGCACCGTCTCCGCACCGGACAGTCAACGCCATGCTGATCAACGGTATTTTGGAAAAATTACTCCCGGAGGCCAGCAATGCTGAAGGCCTTCAACGGCTGATTGATGTTGAACGAATGACTGATTTGACGCCTGATCCATATCTAAGATTGATGTCGATGGCGGCGCGTGATGAATTCGCAATGGCTGGTCTGACCCGGCGGCTCAAGATGGCGAACGTGGAAAAAACTCGTCTATTGGGGTGGGCCGGAGACCGAGCCGCTTTAAAACCGGGACTGTCCGACAAAGATCTTAAAATTGAAATATTCAAGGCTGGTCGTCAGGTTGCGATGGATCGATCGGTGTTACGAGCGGCAGGAGCTGACGATCCGATCATTAAAAAGCAATGGCTGGCGGTGTTTGATACCGCGCGAGAATGGGATTGGCCTGAATTTCCTTTGAGTGGTAAAGATTTGATCGAGGCGGGAGTCCCTAAAGGCACGTCCATGGGCAAGGCGCTGGCGGCATTGGAAGCCTTGTGGATACGCTCCGGGTTCACCGCAGATAAAACCCGTCTTATAGCCGCGTTGGCCCTCATTCATCGCGCGTAATTTACGAGGAATGAATAGCAATTATGGTAATATAGAGTAGGCGACAGCTTTATAAACAGCCTCAGTGGTCGTCCGCGCTTGTAGTTTTTTGCGCACACTCTGAAGTCGCAATTCGATTGATCTGGGCGTCACGTCTAGATCTTGCGCAATATCGGCAGCGGTTTTTCCATCCGCCATTTTGGACAATGCATGGTGTTCACGATCAAGGATGTTAAAATAACGTGCCAACTGCCCCCCGGATTTCATGCATTTGTGGAAGTTCAGCGCGAGCTCACGATAATATTCATCTTTAACTTTCTGATCCAAGAAATCCGACGTAGCAAAGATCGTGAACACGCCAAATCCAATGCCCATATCGTCTTTGAACGGAAAAGACGTAAAATTTTCGCACCCATTCTCAAGCAGCGCCGTGTAAAACTTATTTCCGTAAAATTTTGTTTGCTTTCCCGCGCACAGTTTTCGCAAGCTGACACGAAATGGGTCGGAGTCGGCGGTGACGTGTTCAAGGACCGGATCCGAATTTGGCCCCCCTCCAGGAAAATACAAGTCAGTGAACCTGCGCGAAAGCGTGGTCATGCTGACAAGGTCGCCCCGGACAAAAGACGTATCTTTCATCATATATTCGTAGGCCAAGTCGCAACCGTGTAATTCACCAAATTTTGATTGCAACCGGAATAGTGCGCCGCGGATGGAGGACGTTGTCTCAAGGTGCTCGAATAGGGAGTGAAAATTGTTGTTCGTCGTCATATCGCTGTTGGGGCCAGAATTTGTTTCGCTTAAGAATTTATACCCTCCGCGAAGCAAAAACGAGTCATTATTTCGGAATACCGAAATTGACAGAAAGACCTTGCGAAAATAAACCAATTACACCGAGTAGGCGGATCGGTTGATTCAGATAGGGGAGGATTTCGATCAAAGCCTGCAGAGATGTGCGTATTGCTTCGGTTAAGATTCGACAATTAACCGTAGCAGTACCACAAAACTTCATCACATTGAGTTGGCTGCGAGTTGATTCTAATCTTAAAAAGTCCTCAGAATTATGGCCATTTAACCATGGGCGGCATGGATGATAGGATTGTCTTTACATTACCCCCGGTTTTCAAACCGAATGTGGTTCCCCGGTCATAAAGAAGATTAAACTCCACATAACGACCGCGTAAAACGAGTTGCTCTTCGCGTTCCTCTTTGCTCCAGTTTTCATTCATGCGACTACGAACGATCTTCGTGTAAACGTCAAGAAAACTTAGGCCGACATCTTTGGTGAAAGCAAAGTCCGCTTCCCAATCTCCACTGTTATGACGGTCGTAAAAAATGCCACCAATGCCACGCGGCTCATCACGGTGGGCAAGATGAAAGTAATCATCGCACCAGTTTTTGAAGGCTTTGTAATCCGCTGCGGGATGCTTCGCGCAGGTTTCTTTCATCGCTTTGTGAAAGGCAATAGCGTCCGGGTTTGACTGAACCCGCTGAGCTGACAGGGTCGGCGTCAAATCCGCGCCGCCACCGAACCAATCTTTCGTTGTCACAATATATCGTGTGTTCATGTGAACAGCCGGTATGCGTGGATTTTTCATATGGGCGATCAAGCTAATCCCGGCCGCCCAAAACCTGGGGTCCTTGTCTGCACCGGGTATCTGACCTGCAAAGTCTTTGGTAAACTCACCTTGAACAACAGATGTGTGCACGCCGACTTTTTCAAACAGTCGGCCACGCATCATGCCGGCGCGACCGCCACCCAGATTTTCCGTGCCGTCGCCGCGTTTCCAGTTTTCGAACTCAAAAGTTCCGGGGTCGCCAATGTAATATCCGCTATTGGCTTCGCGCTCTAACTGTTCAAACTCGTTGCAAATTTGAAGCTGAAGTGTGGCAAACCACTCTCCCGCTTTTTGTTTTTTTATTTCGGTCATATTCCCACATTATTCTGAGACTATTGTTGGCGGCAATCCACCAGATTGACGCAAGGCCTCGAATACAGCAATCGAAGCGGAACTGACAAGGTTTAATGAGCGCATACCGTTAGCAAGCGGTATATAGATGCGCGCATCAGATCTTGTATGAACATGCTCGGGGGCGCCGGCGCTTTCTTGCCCAAACAATAATGTGTCGTCTGGGTTAAACTCAAACTCTGTGATCGGCAGTGCCGACTTTGTTGTTAAGAGAACGATCCGCCGGCCGGCAGTTGATTCGGATTTTTCAAAAGCGTTCCAGTTTTTATGGCGAATCAATTGGTCAGGAACGCCGTAATCCATCGCAGTGCGCCGGACTGCTTTGCTTGTTAACGGGAAGCCGCAGGGCTCGATAATCTCCAAAGAAACCCCTAAACACGCGCTTAAGCGCATAGCGGCACCGAGGTTTTGCGCAATGTCCGGCTGAAAGAGCACGATTTTCATAAAATTATTCCGTTTCTTGGGCGATATTTACTTGTCAGAGTGCATGTACTTCCAGTAACTAGACCCGAATTGTTCAACATGCGTTGCGGCGATACGCCGCGCATGTTTGGAGGGGATTTATACTATAGATGTGCCACATATTTTGGCGCAATTATATCGTTAAAGAAAGGCGATCATGTCTGATACGCACACTCAAGAAAACACGCACGAAGACGGCCATTCAGAAGACCCGTCCCGCCGCGATTTTATCTACATTGCTACTGGCGCAGCCGCTGCTGTCGGAGCAGGGTCGGTTGCTTGGCCATTGGTTTCACAAATGGGCGCGGCAGCTGATACACGTGCCGCCGGTTCTATTGAGATCGACATTTCAAAAGTTGCTGAAGGTCAACAGATCAAAGCCCTGTGGCGCGGAAAGCCCGTTTTTGTCCGGCACAGAACAGCAGCCGAGATCGCTGCGGCAGAAGCCGATGACGCAGCTGATCTAATAGACCCTCAGGCCGATGCAGACCGTTTTGTTCCAACGCCGGAAGGTAATATCAATCCAGCTATTTTGGTGATGGTCGGCGTCTGTACCCATTTCGGGTGTATCCCGGTTGGCGAGGCTGGTGATTTTAACGGTTGGTACTGCCCTTGCCACGGGTCGCATTACGATACGTCTGGACGGATCCGCAAAGGGCCAGCTCCTAAAAACCTCGAAATTCCCACATATTCATACGTCTCTGACAGCGTCATCAAGGTAGGTTAAGATTATGCACGGTCCTTCTACATACGAACCTAAATATGCCGCTTCGCGTTGGCTGGATAAGCGTTTACCCATCATCCGTATGGGCGCGGATTTCATGGCATTTCCGAGCCCGAGAAACCTGAATTACTGGTACGCGTTCGGCGCAATTCTGACCATGTGTCTGATCGTTCAGATTTTGTCCGGGGTCATCCTGGCCATGCACTATGTGCCAACTGTCGATGGCGCATTTGACAGTGTTCAGCGTATTAAACGTGACGTGCCGTACGGCTGGTTGATCCAGTCTATGCATGCGACGGGCGCGTCCATGTTCTTCCTCGCTGTGTATATCCATATGTTCCGCGGGCTGTTTTACGGTTCTTACAAGGCGCCGCGTGAACTCGTCTGGATACTCGGTTGTGTCATATATCTTATTATGATGGCGACCGGCTTCCTTGGTTACACATTGCCTTGGGGTCAAATGTCGTTCTGGGGTGCAACGGTGATTACCGGCTTTTTCGGCGCTATTCCTGTTGTGGGTGAAAGTCTGCAACAATGGCTGCTCGGCGGATATTCTGTTGGAAATCCAACTCTGCAACGGTTCTTCTCGCTGCATTATCTGCTGCCGTTTGTGATCGCTGCTATTGTGGGATTGCACGTATGGGCGATCCACCATGTTGGACAGAATAACCCGATCGGGATTACGGAAAAAAGTAAGAAAGATACTCTGTCTTTTCACCCGTATTATACGATGAAAGACGGTTTTGCGGTCGCAGTATTCCTGTTGATATTCGCCTTCTTTATGTTCTATTTGCCGGACGCTCTCGGGCATGCGGACAATTATCAGCGCGCAAACCCGCTGGTGACGCCACCCCATATCGTTCCTGAGTGGTATTATCTGCCATTCTACGCGATCTTGCGTGCGGTTCCCGATAAGCTCGCTGGTATCCTTCTGATGGTCGGTGCGATCGGTATCCTGTTTGTACTGCCATGGCTCGATACATCAAAAGTGCGCTCCATGCGTTTCCGCCCTGTGGCTCGCGTCTTCTTCATCATTTTCGTTATCATGTGCTTCATCCTCGGATGGTGCGGTGCTAGAGCGCCGGATGATATCGCGATCAAGATCGGTGAGAAAATGGTCGACGGCGAAAGCGTCGCATACGGTATGAAGTTTGTGACTTTGTCGCGGATAGCGACGATATATTACTTCGCCTATTTCTTCCCGATACTTCCGTTACTCGGTTTCGTGGAAAAGACCAAAGAACTGCCTGAATCAATCACCAAGGCGATCCATGAGGGGACTGCGTAATGGCTAACCGTTTGACAAAAACTTTGATCGGTGCCGCACTTATCGGCCTGTCCGGATTGAGCTTGGGCACCGTGGCAATGGCTGCCGGCGGTGGTAAAAGCGACCATAAAATGGAGCATCAGGATTGGGGCTTCAATGGCATGTTCGGAACATATGACCGGTTGGCCGTGCAACGCGGTTATCAGGTCTACCGGGAAGTCTGCGCGGCTTGCCATGCGCTGGAGCATCTATCATTCCGCCATCTCGGCGAAAAGGGTGGGCCTTACTATAATCCAAAGACACCTAACCCAAATGACAATGTCGAGGTTAAGGCCTTGGCAAATGATTGGCTCATCCCTGATATTGACGGCGAAACAGGTGACCCAATTGAACGTCCCGGAATTCCGGCGGATAAATTTCCGGATATCTATCCAAATGAACCAGCGGCCCGCGCATCGAATGGCGGCGCATTGCCACCAGACCTGTCTGTAATTACCAAGGCCCGCACTGGCGGAGCGGATTATATCTACGATCTGTTGGTGAGTTACAAAGACATGCCGCACGAATATAAAATGAAAGACGGCGTTGAGTACGAAATGCCTATCGGTATGAATTACAATCCCGCTTTTGAAGGTAGCGAAATTGCCATGGCGGCGCCGCTCGTCGATGATATTATTGAGTATGCCTCAATTACTGTTTCGGATGGCCATGGTGGGACCGAGACGATTGAAGCGCCGGCTGCAACCGTTGAGCAATTATCACGCGACGTTACGGAATTCCTCGCATGGGCAGGCGATCCGAAAATGGAAGTACGCAAAAAAATCGGCTTTTCCGTATTCTTATTCCTGTTTATCTTCTCTGCCTTGATGTTTGCGACGTACAAAAACATCTGGAGAGATGTCGAACACTAGAACGATCTAAATTTAAGTTCAAAAAACCGCTGGCCATTCGCCGGCGGTTTTTTTATGCAATGGTTTTTACTCAGCGTCGGACTCTCAGATATGACCGAATTAAAACTCTATATTGGCAACAAGAACTATTCATCCTGGTCGATGAGACCGTGGTTGGTACTGCGGAAATCTGAACTTCATTTTCATGAAGAATTGATACAATTGGATGTGCCCGGGTTTAAAAATAAGCTCTTGGCATTATCTGAGGCTGGAACAGTACCGGTTTTGAAAGTCGGCGACGAAATTATCCCGGATAGTTTGGCAATTTCCGAGTGGTTAGCGTTAGCGGTTCCGAACCTCTGGCCTAAAGATGCCGAGGACAGACAAAAAGCCCGCGACTTTTGCGCTCTGATGCAATCTGAATTTGGCGCGTTGCGAGAGCATGCACCTATGAATCTCCGTCGACGAACACAATCGAAACTACCGAAGGATTGCCTCGAAGACGCCGCTAATATGGACGGGATCTGGCAGGATTTGCTGTCTAAACATGACGGGCCGTTTCTGTTTAATGACTGGTCGATTGCCGATGCTTTCGCGACGCCCTATGCGACCCGATTTGCATCGTACGATATTCCGCGTTCGCAAAAGGCTGACACTTATATCAGCGAATTGATGTCGGACGAAGACTATCTCGATTGGGAGGCGGACGCGTTGATTGAGCCATGGGAACTACCGCAAACCGATAAGGTGAGCTTGTAGCGTTTTTAAATGATTTAGAGACTATCGTTTCGGGGCTTGAACGCCCATACTAAACGCATGAAAATTGCATCCCTCCATATATATCCTGTCAAAAGCATGCGCGGTCTCGACATTCGCTATACCGAAGTTAAGGCGCGTGGTTTGCGTGGCGATCGGCGCTGGATGTTGGTTGATGAAAATGGACGATTCATCACACAGCGCGATACGCCCAAACTTGCACAAATTAAGGTGAAGATTTCTCACGATGGTCTAAAGCTGACATTGCCAAACAAAGCACCGATTGACGTTGCTATTCCTGATGATGCTATTCGGAAAAAGACGATGGTCTGGAAAAGCACTGTTGATGCCGCATTGTCCGAAGGTGAAGTCAACGAAGCGCTGTCCGAGTTTGTCGGACGAAAGGCAAACCTCGTCTTTATGGATGATCAGGCAGAACGGTTCGCCAGTGAAAAATATACCGATGGTGAGAGGCCTGTGAGCTTTGCAGATGGATATCCTATTTTGATCACCAATACCGCGTCGCTACGGGCGCTCAACAAGCACATAGAGGCCAATGGCGGTTCTCCCGTAATCATGAAGCAGTTTCGCCCGAACATCGTAATCGACGGGGATGAAGCGTGGAACGAAGATCGGTGGAAGAGCGTGAAAATCGGAGATGTGGTCTTCGATTTGGTCAAACCATGTTCAAGGTGCGTGGTCACGACGCTTGATCCTGTTACGGGTGCAAAACAAGGCAAAGAACCGCTCCGTACACTTCGGGCACGTCGGTTATCCAAAGATCCGGAACTCGATGGTGTTTTGTTTGGTTGGAATGCCGTCCCGCAGGTTTTGGGACGAATTGGTGTCGGCGATGAGGTTGAAGTGGAAAGCCGCTGAGTGGGCAAACAGTTTTAAAGCTTAATGCTCGTCATACCTTATTTCTACAATCGTAAGAACTTACCGTCGCTAGATTGGGAATGAAAATAACACATAACCTCTCCTAGGGGAGAGGTTGAGCGGAGCGAGGGTGAGGGGAAATATTTTATTCAGTAAATCGCCTTGGCATTTGAAAAAAATGCCCCTTACCCTAACCCTCTCCCCGAGGAGAGGGATTTTAGACGTTAAATTTGAAGTGCATGATGTCGCCGTCTTTGACGATATAGGTTTTGCCTTCTTGTCTGACTTTGCCGGCTTCGCGGGCGCCGGCTTCGCCATTATTGGCGACGAAATCTTCATAGGCGATAGTTTCGGCCTTGATAAAGCCGCGTTCGAAATCCGTGTGGATAACACCCGCACATCTTGGTGCTGTCCAGCCTTCATGGAAAGTCCAGGCACGGGCTTCTTTCGGGCCAACCGTGAAATAGGTCTCTAAACCAAGCAAAGCATACCCAGTGCGGATCATACGATCGAGACCGGGTTCGGTCAGCTCTAAGGCTTCTAAATAGTCGGTGCGTTCTTCAGCTTCCAGGAGCGCTAATTCGCTTTCGATCTTTGCTGAGATAACGACGGCTTGAGCACCTTCGGCTTTGGCATGATCAAGCACGACCTGTGAATAATCGTTACCTGTGGCTGCACTGTCTTCATCAACATTGGCTACATAAAGAACAGGTTTAGCGGTCAAAAGCTGCATGGCCCGCCAGGCGAACCGATCATCATGGTCAATCTCCGCCATACGGGCAGGGCGTCCTTGCTCCAGTTCGGCCATGGCCAGGTCAATGAGTTTCAGCGTGAGCTTCGCTTCCTTATCATTTTGCTTGGATTTTTTCTCCAGCGCCGGTTTGCGCTTTTCCAGGCTTTCCATGTCGGCCAGCATCAATTCGGTCTGAACGGTATCCAGATCGGCCAGGGGGTCAATTTTACCGTCGACATGGGTAATGTCATCATCATCAAAGCAGCGCAGTACATAGGCGATTGCATCGGTTTCCCTAATATTGGCGAGGAATTGATTGCCCAGTCCTTCGCCCTTTGATGCACCCCGTACCAGGCCTGCAATATCGACAAAATTCATGCGTGCGGGGATGCGCTCTTTGGACTGGCCGATATCTGCAATGACGTCGAGACGCGGTTCAGGCACAGCAACTTCGCCGACATTCGGCTCGATCGTACAAAACGGATAGTTTTCAGCTTGCGCGGCTGCAGTTTGCGTCAGCGCATTAAACAATGTTGATTTACCAACATTGGGGAGACCAACAATTGCGCATTTAAATCCCATGGCTATTTCCTTTGGGGCTTGGAAGACGGAGACGGAGCCAAAAGATTGACCTTGGTCTGAAATTTTTCGAATTCACCGGTAACCAGCAAATCTGCGGCCCGGCCACAGGCATCGAGCAGAGCATTAACCCAATCGGCATCTGATTTGGCAAAGTCGGACAAGACGTAGGAATGGACACGGTCTTTGTGTCCGGGATGGCCGATGCCCATACGTGCCCGGTGAAATTTTTCACCCAAATGCTGGCGAATTGATCTGAGACCATTGTGACCAGCAATGCCGCCACCGACTTTCATTCTGAACTTACCTGGCGCTAAATCCAGCTCGTCATGAAAAACGACGATCTTCTCAAGCGGTATTTTGTAAAACTGTGCCGCTTTTTGAACAGACCGACCAGACTCATTCATAAATGTCATCGGCTTGAGCGCGATGGCTTTTTTCGGACCTTCATTGGTCTGGATAAGGCCATCGCGTGCCATGCCGTTGAATTTGGATTTTGCCGGGCCGAAATTGTGTGCATCCGCAATCTGGTCCACAGCCATAAATCCAATATTATGGCGGTGGCCAGCGTATTTCTCACCGGGATTTCCGAGACCGACGATCAATAACACGGGCGCTTCCTTCGACTTTGCGTTTTGGCGACCGAATTTAAACCACGAAAAGAGAGCCTTGATTAAGACTCTCCGTCTGCGTCGCCGTCTGAAGCTTCGCCTTCGGCTGCTTCGCCTTCGGCACCTTCTTCGCCTGCGATGCCGTCGACATCTTCCTCGGTCTCTTCTTCTTCAGCACGTGTCTGAACGATTGTAAGAACGGTTGGGTCACGATCAGTAATCGCTGAGCTCACACCTTCAGGGAATTTGATATCTGAAATGTGGACAGAGTCGCCAATTTCCAATCCGCCGAGATCAACTTCAAGCGTTTCAGGGATCGCGCCCGCCGGACAGACAACTTCGATTGTATAGCGAACCACGTTCATTGTACCGCCCATTGTCAAACCAGGACACTTGTCTTCGTTGATGAACGTTGTACCAACTTCAACAGTGATTTCACTGTCCGCTTTCACGCGATAGAAATCAATGTGGAGTGGCTTCTCGGAAACAGGGTGGAATTGAATGTCCTGCGTGATAGCCATTTGCGTTTTGCCTTTGTGAGACAGGTTGACCATCTTACCGATTAAATTACCTGTGTTCAGGGCTTTCAACACTTCGTTGTGCTTCAACGATACGGTTGCTGGATCCTGTCCACCACCGTAGAGAACGCCTGGAACCAAACCTTCGCGACGTACCGCACGTGCATTACCTGTGCCGGTGTTTTCGCGGACTTCGATATCTAAAACTGCATTGTCCATTTTATATCCTTTAAGCCGTTTGGCTTCCTCAATTTTTCCATCAAAATTGCCGCCTCAAGGGGGCGGCCATATCCTGGATGGGTGTATTCTGAAATTTCGTTGGCGATGTATAGTGGATTGCAATCGCTATGGCAAGCACCTTTACTCTGCTTTTATGGGGTATTTCTGTAAAAAAACAGCAATAGTTTTATGGCCACAATTGTGACATAGTAACGTATACTAATGAGCGGGAATCAAATTTGGAGGCTGATATGCGGCGGTTATTTGTAGGTTTTGGTGCTTTTGCGCTTTGTTCAACGGGAATTCTGGCGTGTTCGCAGGTTTTTGCCGATGAAGAGGACAGACTTTCCATGACAATTTATGGCGATAACCGGGCACTGATCGAAGACGTCCGTGATTTTCGCTTTGAAAATGGGCGTTCGACCGTCGTTTTACCTAATGTTTCCTCACAAATTAACGCGCCAAGCGCTACTTTCGTTGCCGACGGTGTTGAAATCGTGGAGCAGAATTTTGACTATGATTTGCTCAGTCCCAACAAGCTGATGCAAAAAGCTGTCGGCGAATATGTGGAAATTATCCGGACCAATCCCGGGACAGGCAAGGAAACCCGCGAAACGGCGAAGGTTCTTGCTGTCAATAATGGCGTCGTTGTTCAAATCGGACAAAAAATAGAAGTCCTGCGCGATGACAATCTGCCCACCCGCGTTGTCTTTGATAAAATCCCCGACAATCTGCGGGCGAAACCGACGCTCTCCGTATCTGTTGATTCGGACAGGGCCGGGACCAGACCGGCAACACTGACCTATCTCTCCGGCGGGCTGTCCTGGCGTGCCGATTATGTGGTCTTGTTCAATGAAGAAGACGAGAAAATGGATATCCAGGGCTGGGCGACACTCACGAACCAAACGCAGACCACGTTTGACGATGTAAAAACGTCCTTGATCGCAGGGACGATCGGCGGGGGAGCAAACAACCGGAATAATTATAACCGGTTCAATAATTACAACAACAATCGTGGCAATGTGCGGAGCGGCGGTACTGAGTCGAGCCCGCAAGAACGCATTGGCGATAGCTATCTCTATCCGCTTCCCGGGCGGACAACCATTGCCAGTCAGCAAACCAAACAAGTTGGCTTTGTGGACGCCACTGAAGTTGAGGCCTCCAAGATTTATGAATACCAAACGACCGGGTTCCAAACCTATAAAGATCCGATCAATGTGGATGTCCGGTTGGCCTTCACCAATTCACGCGATGCGGGCCTCGGAGAGGCCCTGCCTAAAGGCATTATGCGCGTGTATGCCAAAGATCAAAAAGGCCAATCCCAGTTCATCGGCGAAGACAATATCGTCCATGTCGCGGGCGGATCAGAACTGGCGATCAAACTGGGCGAAGCGTTCGACATTACGGTTCAGCCAACCATGGTCAGAAGCGAGAAGGTTTCGAAGTATGTGACTGATATTACAATGAAATATGAGATAAAAAACGCGAAGGATGAGGCTATAAAAGTTGGAATCAGACAAGGCCTCTGGGGTTGGCGAACCGAATATAAAATCCTTGAAGAAAGCCATGAATCGAGAACGCCGGATGCTTATAGCCGGGCCTGGAATGTTGACGTACCTGCCGAAGGGGAAACGACGCTGACCTTCACAATCCGTGAGGACTGGAGCTAGACCTTATGCGTCTTTTCCTGACAGTTTTTTTGATAATGTTGTGGGCATTACCCGCCAACGGTCAAGACTTGCCAAAAGTCGTGTCAGACGGTGCGGATGCGACGGCATTGACGATCTATCCGGACAATCTGGCGCTGATCACGGAAAGACGGACAATTGATCTACCGGCCGGGAAATCCACCATTGTGTTTGACGGCGTCAATGACAGGATGATCGCATCTTCGGCCATGTTGCGCGCGTTTTCGGGATTTTCGATCGAACGCAATTTTGATTATGCTTTGCTCAATAAAGCCAATCTGTTTGACCGCTCTGTGGGCGAATACGTCACGCTCACCCGTACCCACAAGAAAACAGGCAAAGTCACCCGCGACCGTGCCAAGATCGTGTCGGTTGGTGAGGGCGTTGTATTTGATATCGATGGTAAAATCGAAACATTTCAGTGTTCGGGGTTGTCAGAGGGAACCTGGTTTGAAAACCTGCCCGAAGGTCTTACCAATAAACCGAAACTCTCGATCGATGTCGACGCAGAGGAAGCCGGACCGCAAGATGTCGTTATCAGCTATTTGGCCGACCGGTTTTCGTGGAAATCTGACTATCGATTGGATTTAAATAAGGATGAAGTGAGCGGCGGTCTCAATGGATGGCTCACCATCAACAATCAAACGTCACAATCATTCATGAAAGCGCCCACGGCTGTTATTGCTGGCAAACTCAATCGGAATTACCAGACCAAAGCACAGGATTTTCCGTCCAAATCGATCTATGCCAATTGCTGGCCCAGACAATCAACACAAACACCAATACCGGTGAACCCGTCACTTTATATGGAGAGGTCCAACAGCAATCTAGGTTTCATGTCTGCGCCGCCGCGGGTTGAGATGGAATCTTTAGAAATGAGTGACTTGGATCAAGTTGTCGTAACGGGTAGCAGGATGGCAAAGCAAGAAGCCACCCAGGAAGAATTCGGAGATTACAAGCTCTACCGCACCGCCGAACCGGTCACCGTGGCGGCCTACCAAACCAAACAGGTGATCTTCATCAACGAGCCCGATGTTGAGGTTGAGAAAGTCTACTCGCTCGATTTTCAATTAGGCTGGCTCCAGCCCCGGGCAGAGCGCCCCAATGTGACTCCGGCGATCATTGAATACCGGCTCGACAATAGCCGCGATGGAAAACTGGCCAAGCCACTGCCCAAAGGCGTGATGCGCGTTCTCACTCGCAATGAAAATCGAAAGCTCCTAGTGATCGGGGAAACCGATGTCGTGGATACCGCCATAGATAACCCGATGAAAATATATTTGGACGAGAGCCATCTTGTGCAAATTCAAACCAGTGTCCTTGATCATAAAAACTATAAAACGTCGAAAGGCCGGCGATACGAGTTTAAAATGGAACAAACGATCAATAACGCTACAGAAGTGCCGGCCAAAGTCGAAATCAACCTAATTGGAACCTACAATTCTTTCCGTCTCGAGAATGAAAATGTCGGGATGGATTCGGACGTGGGCCCAAGATCATGGGCGATTACCGTAGCCCCGAATACAAGTTTTGATCTGACCTATACGGCGATCTACGACAGTTGATTAATCAAACAGTTTTGAGACGCTTTCGTCATTGGCAATGCGGCGGATCGCTTCACCGATCAAGGTGGCAACACTGACCTCACGAATTTTTGGGCACTTTTTCACAGCTTCGGGTTGGGCAATTGTATCTGTAATCACCACTTCTTTCAGAACCGAATTGGTAATCCGTTCGACAGCTGGCCCGGACAGGACGCCATGTGTGATATAGGCAGACACATCTTTCGCACCTTGGTCTTTCAGTGCAGCCGCAGCGTTACACAAGGTCCCGCCGCTGTCGATAATGTCATCAAGCAAAATACATGAGCGCCCTTCGATTTCACCGATAATATTCATCACTTCGGATTCGCCGGCTTTTGGACGGCGTTTATCAACGATGGCAATGTCGGCTTCAAACCGCTTCGCAAGCGCCCGGGTTCTGACAACACCGCCCGTATCCGGCGAAACAAACATGAGATTCTTATGTTCTTTTCTGGGGTATTCGCCTTTAATGTCGGCTTCGAAAACCGGCTGGCCAAACAGATTGTCAGTTGGAATATCAAAGAACCCCTGGATTTGGCCTGCATGTAAATCAAGCGTCAATACCCGGTTTGCACCGGCGCGCTGGATCAGGTTGGCGACCAGCTTGGCGGATATCGGTGTGCGTCCACCGGTTTTACGGTCTTGGCGGGCATAGCCATAATAAGGAATGACAGCCGTAATCCGGTCAGCAGAGGCGCGAACCAGCGCATCGATAATGATCAGCAATTCCATCAAATGGTCATTGGCGGGAGCCGCTGTCGATTGGACGAGGAAAATATCTTCACCGCGCACATTTTCATTGATGCGGACAAAGATTTCTTGATCTAGGAACCGTTCAATGTTGACGTTAGTGAGGGGGACATCGAGAACGTCCGCGATGGACTTTGCCAATTCGTCGCTGGCTGTGCCGCTGAGAAGCTTCATTTTGATCCCTTACCACCCAATTGAATCGGTCTTTTGCCGATGTTTGCGCGTGCTTTAGCAGAGATGTGAAATGAGTCAAAGTCAAACGTTGTCATTATTCAGCATAATTGCAGAAATATTGCGGCCATAGTCAGTAATTCCTTTATGGCTATTCTGTCGGTAACTGAAATAGGCGTCCGGATTGGCATATGTACAGTCGGGAAGGGCACCCACCTTCTGAACGCCCTGCGCTGATATTCGCCGGACCAGATAGCTCTTCATGTCAAACAGCGATCTGTCATTCTTCCCCGGTCGAAACAGATCTTTGGTCGCAGGATTGTCGGCAATAAAAGCATCTACAAATTCCGGGCCGACCTCAAAATTTTCAGGACCGATGCACGGTCCAATAGCGGCGCGCATAGACTTGCGGTTTGCGCCAATACTTTCCATGGCTTCGATGGTTTTGTCTGTGATGCCGGCGAGGGCTCCGCGCCATCCTGCATGGGCTGCGCCAATCACCCGGTTGACCGGATCGACAAACAGCACCGGCGCACAATCTGCAGCCAAAGCCGAGACCGCAATGCCTGGCGTTTTCGTGACGATGCCATCGACTTTCGGGCGTCCGTCCTGCCACGGCCCGTCAACAATTACCACGTTGGTGGAATGGCATTGATGCGCAGAGAGGAGATGTGGTTCGTGCGTGCCCAATGTCTCGGCCACGCGCCGACGGTTCTCTGTAACATGGTCTGGATTGTCTTGCGAACCGCGACCCGTGTTGAGGCCTTTGTAAATGCCTTCGGACACACCGCCGGCGCGGCCAAAAAATCCATGACTTATTCCCGATACGCCGTCAAAAGCGCGCGCGAATTTTATCTTCAAGCCGGTCACTTTGTTGAAAACCCGATCGGGGCAGGCAGGGTGGTTGATTGTACAGCGATGGCTTTGAATAACGTGCCCATTTCATCGGCATGGGTGAGGCGATGGAGTTGGCGGGCAATTTTTTCTTTGGCGTCCGGCGCCGATTTGGTCAGGGCGACGGCTCTAACTTCAATACCCATGCGCGACAGATATTGGCCTTGTGGGCACGGGCCATATACGATCAATCCGTCCCGTTCCAACTCCTTAGCAAAAGCCGCAAAGTCAACACGCGCAGTTAAATCCGCTTCGCCGGGCGCGTCCAAAGGATAGACTTTCTTGTGCTTTTGCAGCGCCTGAAAACTATCGCCAAATTCCGTTTCGCCCGGACCGTAATCAATGAATAGGGCAGCGCCCAAATCCTGGGCAAACCGGTGGGCGAGCGTATCGGCCAATTGCCCCAAACCTGCGGACACTTCGATCAAATCGTCGTTCTTGGCATCAGGGATATCGCGCGGCAATAAATTTTGGTCTACGGTGGAAATTGGGCTTTCCGATATCGTGTACACCAATTTGTTTGGATTGTCGGGATGGATATCGACCATGCGTTCATGCCATCCGGCGCGGCCGGCAAACCGGTCTTTCATCACGAATTGCCGGATTGGCAGGCAATCGAGATATTCATTGCCAATGACGAGCGTTGGGCCCTTAGGCACATCGTCTAAACTCGCGACCCAAGTCACCGGCACGCCACATTCAGCAAGCTGCTCGGCCTGTTTGGCCTCCAAGGCACTTGAGGTTTCGATCAGGCTGACATGAATGGCGCTCAGAAATGCTGCGTCCATACAGGCCGTACGCAAAATGTCACCCATCATGATGCCGCGGCCAGGCCCATATTCGACCAATTCAACCCGCTTGGGAGCACCCATAGCCCGCCAGCTTTGTAGCAGCCAAATGCCCAGGAGCTCGCCAAACATTTGTGAGATTTCGGGGGCCGTGATGAAATCTCCGTCTACACCAAGCGGATCACGGGTTGGGTAATAGCCTTGGGTCGGATCCAGAAGCGCCCAGCCCATATAGCTGGCGATATTCATCGGCCCGGACTGCTTGATGTGCTTGATGATGCGGTGTTTAAGCGACGGCACGTAACTTAGCTTTTTCTTCGTCTTGCGGCTCGCCTTCATACACACCAACCGGCGGCTGACGCAGTACATAAATCACCATCATCAGACCGATAATTACCATCGGCGTGGAATAAGCCATGCCGCGGGTCAGGGGCCCGAACAAGGTGGCATCCGGTTCGCGTACAAATTCGACCATAATCCTGAAACTGCCATACATCAGCAGGAACAATCCGGTACATAGGCCCGGTCGGGTCAGGGCTTTAAACTTGCGCGTTGCGATCCACAACACGACAAAAATCACAATACCCTCGAGGAATGCTTCATACAGCTGGCTCGGATGCCGGGGCAGGCGGTCTGCGCCAAAACTATCTTTAAAGATCACAGCCCAGGACACGTCTGTCACGCGGCCATAGAGTTCCTGATTGGCGAAGTTGGCCAGCCGGACCAGAAACAGCCCGATTGGAGCGCCGATTGCCGCCATATCGCCTACCCTGAACAGGGGAAGTTTTCGCGATTTGGCCA
>JABDMW010000059.1 GCA_013001295.1 Hyphomonadaceae bacterium | reverse complement strand
GGCAGCTACAGCTTTTAGCCTAGTCTTTGCAACAGGGCTTCACGGTCAGCCGCGACGCTTTTGCCGGCCATCAGCAGGAATATAACCGCAGGTATCGTGAACAGGAGGGTTGCGGCCATTGCGTACCGGATCGACTGATCCCCGTATTGCGGCGAAAGCCAATCGGTCGCCGCCCCCGCGAACCACACGCCCAGCGCCAAGCCCGTGAAGGTCAATGCAAATGCCCAAATTGCAGTCCCTGTCGCGCGGGCTTTCGCCGGCAATAGGTCTTGAAGTGCTGATTGTTGGGCAATCACCCACCCGCCGGCCATCAGACCAGCCGGGAAGGTCAGGAGCGTTGCGATCAGGATATCATTCACAAAACATAGAATAAACATCGTGACAAAGAACCCAACCAAGCCGATAGCAGACAAACGAAATGGCCAACGCGCATCTTTGGACGATAAACGGTCGCACAATATGCCAAGGACAATTGCCCCGGTTATACCGGCCAGAAATGACGGTCCACCATAACGGGCATTCGCTTCCGTTAGGGATAAATCGAAGGCGCGGGCGAATAATGTCGGCGCCCAAATCCCAAATCCATAACTTGCAAAGCCGCCAAGTGCGGTGCCCAACGTCATAAAACGGAAACTTCGCTGCGCGAATAAAGCAGATACGGTTTCGCCAAATGACAGTCGGGCAGCGTCAATATCCTGTATTTGGCCGTCCAATCGGCCCCGTTGGGGCTCTCGAACAAGTACCAGTGTCATCAAGGCCAACAAAACGCCCGGGGCGCCCAGTGCGATAAAGGCGGTTCGCCAACTCGACGCATCTGCGATTGCAGCGCCGCCCACCAGTCCGAATATCTGACCAAAATAAACGCCAAAATTCAGGATCGCGAAAGCGAGCGCGCGTTTCTTGGGTGGAAAATAGTCCGATAAGAGTGAAAATGCAGGTGCGAGAAACGCGGCTTCACCGACGCCGACGCCCAGACGGGCCATTGCAAATGTCCAGGGCGTTTGCGCGAGGCCGGATGCAACGGTAAATCCGCTCCAAATAATGGCGCCGGCGCAGATTATACGTACGCGGTTATGTCTGTCCGCGAAGCGGGCAATCGGAATGGCCAGCAAGGTATACACGATTGCGAATGCAGGTCCGACAAGAAAACCCATAAAAGTATCAGAGACTTCGAAGGTTTTCTTGATCTCCTCAAGAAGACCTGATGCCACATACCGGTCCGCCACATTGACCAAATACAGCAAGACCATCATCACGAGGACGAACCAGGCGTATCGACGCGATGGGGCCTGTGTATTTTCCGTCATGTACAGCTAACCCCTAAATGCGTAGTTTTTTTGCTTATTTGCTACGCATTTATAGCATTTATACTGAGAAATCACGCATAATCATCATTTTTGACGTGATTTATTTCGCAGTCGGTTTTATAAAACCGTATGAGCAAATCAAAGTCAAAAGCCTTTACCCCCCTGACCATCGGCCCGCTGAAACTGCGCAACCGGTTTATCAAAGCAGCTACCAATGAAGGCATGTGCAAAGGCGGGATTATCTCCAAAGGATTGGTACAGTTCCATGAAAGGGTTGCTGAAGGCGGCGCAGCCATGTCGACCGTCGCCTATTGTGCGACCTCAAAAGACGGACAAACCTTTGTGGATCAAGCACACCTGTCCAATGATACGGTCGCAGACTTCAAAGTGTTGACAGACGCCGTGCACAAACACGGTGCTGCGGCGCAGGCTCAAATCACCCATGCTGGCGCATTTACGTTCCTGCCCAAGGACTTCTCATCCATGAAACCGATTTCAGCCAATGGCGGTTTCAACAAATTCGGGGTCATGACCGGGCGCTATATGAAAAAGAAAATGGACCGCGATGATATGGATGCCATCGCCGATGAATTTGTCAAAGCAGCCCTGCATGCGAAGGAATCCGGCTTTGATGCGGTCGAAATCCACATGGGCCACGGTTATCTTCTCGCGCAGTTTATCACGCCGTTTTACAACACCCGCACTGATGAGTATGGCGGCAATATCCACAACCGCATGAAATTTCCCGCTGAAGTCCTGTCTAAGGTGCTGGACGCGGTTGGAAATGATTTGGCGGTTACGGTCAAATATAGCCAAACCGATGGCAAAGAAGGCGGAAACACGGTTACAGAAGGCATAGAAATCGCCAAGGTATTGCAAAAAACCGGCGCACATATGGCTCAGCTATCGAACGGGCTTAATGTTGAATCTATCTCGACAATGTTTGGTAATCCCCTGCCCGCCTCATCCGTGAAGCCAAAAAACCTGATCGTCAGGTTGGGCATGATGATGCAACCAAAAAGCAAAGAGCCGGATCGGGAGTTCACGCCGCTGTATTCCATGCCACCGGCAAAGCAAATCCGCGCCGCTGTCGATATGCCGCTCTGTTATCTTGGCGGGCTCCAGAATATGGACAATGCCAATACAATTATGGACGAAGGCTTTGATGCCATGGGACTGGGCCGCGCTCTGATTTTTGATCCCGGCCTGATCAATGCATTGCAGTCCGGAAACATCCGCAACTCTGGCTGCACGGCGTGCAATCAATGTGTCACACTGATGTATACGCCCGGCGGCACAGCTTGCGTTGAAGACGGCGGCCACAAAGGGCATGCACCGGAGCTTAACACTCAACCTGCATCAACTGCCTGACGAATATTGAGATATGCGTACAAATGATATAGGTATTTAGACGGAGGACATTATGGCGACGACAGCAGAATACGGTATCGGCGAATTCACCTTTCCACGGGGATGGTTTATGGTGGGCGAGAGCCCGGACGCGACGAAAAAGCCAATTCCACTACGGTATTTTGGACGGGATTTGGTCATGTACCGGGGCGAATCCGGACGGGTCGTGGTCATGGATGCCTATTGCCCGCACATGAAAACCCATCTCGCCAAAAATGACAGCTCTTATATCGTTATGGACGGCAAACAGGTCGAAGGCGACGATATCCGTTGCCCTTATCACGCCTGGAAATTTGGTCCGGATGGTATGTGTAACGAAATACCATATTCACCGGCGCCCATTCCCAAAGCCGCAAAGATCAAGAGTTATCCGGTCCAAGAATGGGGCGGTCTGATCCTGATGTGGCACGACGAAGAGGATGGCGAACCCGATTTTCAGCCACATCCTCTCCCCGAGTGGGACGACCCGAAATGGGTCAATTGGAAGGTCGATCATTTGGGCGTGCTTGATTGCCACCCACAGGAAATTATCGACAATATGACCGATAAGGCCCATCTCGGCCCGATCCACGGCTCAACCAATATGGAATATTTCGAAAGCGAGTGTAAAGATCATGTCATTCGTCAGTTACTGGCCGCAGGGCATCGCACGCTATCTGATGACGTCATGACCAATGACACCTGGTATACCGGGCCCGGCATTCTGCTTTCGCGCATGAATGGGTATTATAATTCATTGATGATGATTTGCCACACACCTATCGAAGACGGGCAACTTCGAGCCTGGCACGGATTAACGGTTGAGCCGCCCAACCATCCGATGACGCCCGAAGACGAGGAAGCCGTTCCTGCATTCCAGGAAGGTTCAAAACTCGCACTCTTGCAAGATTTCGATGTCTGGGCCAACAAGGCACCGTGCCTGAGCATTATGCAAGTGGTCGGTGACGGCCCGTTCGGCAAAGCCCGGGCCTGGTACAAACAGTTCTACAATCCGCGCAAAGATGCCAAAAAATATCAAGCCAAATCAAACGGGCATTGGGTGACCAAAGGCACGAAACGCGACCCCTGGGAGATGGACGCCGCGGAGTAATTGCGGGTTAATTTTTTTGTGTCGGTTAAATCCCCGAAGCGGACATTAGCCGAGTGTCCTAAAACGCCCAAAACCGGCCGTTGGTAATGTTTGAGATTACGGCCACTCGCCGAGAGTCCTAAAACGCCCCAAGAAAGTTGCTCAAATGATTGAGAATTGAAAATAGAACCGCCCGATAAACATATAGCAATTTATCTAAATACCTCTAACTTGGGTCATCGTAATGAGGGGTGTTTGTGAGTAATATTTTTTCGGAATTGAAACGGCGAAATATCTTCCGTGTGGCCGGTGTCTATGCGGTGGTTGGATGGCTGTTGATGCAATTCGCGTCCATCCTCGAAACTTCGATTGGATTGCCGGATTGGTTTGACGGGATGATCGTCGCGACCTTGCTGATCGGCTTTCCGTTGGCCTTGGTCTTCGCGTGGGCGTTTGAATTGACGCCGGACGGGATTAAAAGATCGCAAGATGCGACGCCTGACGCTTCCACGTCGGACGGGAGCGGACACAAAATTAACTTCATCATCATTGGTGGACTGATTTTGATTGCAGGCGGCGTCGTCTACACTTCATTTTTTAGCGCGGATACGCGATCGGCCCCCCTCCGGTCTGAAGGCTCCTCGATAGCCGTACTCCCTTTGGTGAACATGAGCGCGATTAGCGAGAATGCCTTTTTCGCGGGTGGCGTTCACGAAGAATTATTGACCAATTTGTCATATATTGACGGTCTCGAAGTTACATCGCGCACATCATCTGAAAAATATGTCGGCTCAAGCCTTTCGGTAACTGAGATCGGCGAACAGCTTGATGTCATTTATGTGCTTGAAGGGTCGGTTCGTCGCATCAACAATCATGTCCGGGTTACCGTCCAACTTATCGAGACCGCCACTGACAGACATATATGGGCCAGCAATTATGACCGCGAATTGTTGGACGTATTTGCTGTACAGAGCGCGATAGCGCGCGAGATCAGCAACGCTGTCCATCTGGAAATCCAGCCTGATACCGTTGGCACTCTGTACAACATGCCGACCCGCAGCGTCCGTGCGTATGATCTTTATCAGAAAGCCCGCAGCATCGACCGGACAGAGCGCGAGAGCGAAGACAGTTTGACACGCACCCGGAAGCTTCTGGAACAAGCCGTAAAGGTCGATCCGGACTTTACGGAGGCCTGGGGGTTGTTGAACGAAATTTGTGACCACACAATTCGTAACATCATAGACAACGACTACTTTAAAGGACCACAGCAACAAAAACTACTCGGTGAATTGACGGCGACCGGTAAACGGGCCCTCGACAAGGCCGTCTCACTGGACCCGGAAAATCTGGAAACACTCTTAGCCCTGGCCAGTGATAGCGTCGCAGAATCGAACGAGCCAGGCTTCCAGTACGGGCGCAAAAAAACGATTGATCGTATTCTGGCGCAATATCCGGAAGACGCGATGGGTTGGTATGTAATGGCGTGGTGGCATGTCCTGAACGGGGATAGTGCCGGGGCGGAACCTTTTTTTCGCAAGGCAAACGAACTTGACCCCTTGCACGCAAGGATTTTGTTGGGGTCCTTGTATTATTTTGAAAATAACCCCGAAATGTCTGAATTGCTCTCAAAGCGGTTCGAAAACATATCCGGAAAGAGCATTTATGATGATTATGCCAGTGCTGTAACCAGGCTGCGGTTCACCGGTGACCTGGCCGCTTATGAAACGTTCAAACAACAAAACGCCGATCATTTGGACGACCTTATTGATAATGTCTTTCTACATGATTCTTTGATCAGTATTTGGGGCATCGATATTGCCCAATCTCTTGCATTTGAAGATACATTGACACTGGACACGGTCATAGGTCGAACAAATATTTGGAATTTCGTGCTTCTCCAAAATATATTGTTGACCCATTATTTGGAGACCGGTGATCAGTCAAAAGTCGAAAAAATCGCGAAGCGGTTGTTGGCCGTACAGGGTTTGATCGAAAAAGAAAATTATGTCGGAATGAACATAGACGATTTTCTTACAAAGGCTCATTTTGCGTTGGGTGATTTTGATGCGGCGAAAACCCTCACCGAGAAAATAATAAGAGAGCGCAGTCCCAACTATAACGCCACCGGGGTTCAGGGGTTTGTGGCCTTGTCAGGGTTTGACCTCGAACGTTCGGTTGAACTGATCCTTGCGGAAAAAGCAAATAATTCAGAATGGGCTGGACTTGATTTTATCGCTATCTATTGGTGGTTTCACAAAGACATTGTCAATCATCCGAAAATCCGGGCCTGGTACCTAACCGACGGCAAATGGACGAATTTTTTGGTAAGCAAAATCCCTGATTACGCGGATCAATAAAAAATAATAATTGTACCTATTCCTTAGCTTAATTGTTAGCTGTGAAAGCCGTTGTCTTACACGTCTAGCGTCAGAACTTGTGAAATACTTTAGAACCAATAAACAAAATATCTGGCTAGCGGAATCTCAAAGACACGAAACTTAAAACCCGCACACCACATTCGGCTTTGAAAAAATCCCGCATTATACGGCATGGCTTGAGCGAAGAAGACAGTGATGCGAAGTTGTGAAACGAAAACGCACATTAGTGAGCGTCCTAAAATCGCTCCAATTAGGACACTCGCGGGAGGTCCGCTTTGCCCCCGAAGCGAACGTCGCTCTACCCCAGAACATTCCAAACACTCTCCCCGTCCCAATCAGCACAAGATTGTTTGATCATATGAAACATCATGGCCAGACCGGGATTTGGGGTTGTAAGTTCGATCCAGCCAGCGTCACTGCGCATATAAATATAGCGTGATCCTGCGGACGTTATTTCGCACGCCATTTCCATGCCTGAGGCTTCGCAATTCGCGATGGCCGCATCGAGGTCGTCGACGGTGAATTGCGTATGATGCGAGCCCCATATCCCGGCGCGTTTGTTTGCTTGATAGGGCGACGGGCTGTCGCACAATGGCTGGATGAGTTCAATTTGCACATCGTCTTGATAGGCCAGCGCGAGATTGATTTTGATATCGACGGTCGCCCCGTCCATGGTCGCTGGCATGATAACGCCTGCCATTTTGGTGAACGGGCCGACGCCCATGACTTTGGCCCACAAATTGGCTGATTTGTCCAAATCATTCGTCAGATACCCCAACTGAGTTATCGGGCCGAACCCACTCATTGATCTGTCACTTTCAAAATGCCGCGACGCGTTCCCACATAAGTATCGCCATTGGGCGCGATCGCAATTGACGCCCAATTATTATTATACGCCTCGCCGGTTCCTGTCGGGACGCGAATGACTTCTTTTCCGGTTTCGAAATCGAGCCCAACCAGCGACCAAAGCCGGTCACCGTTATCCAAGAGATCAAAGCTATAGAAATAAGCAATGCCGTTGCCGAGCGAGAGCTTCGGCACGACAGATGGGACCTTGAGGTCATTCGTCCAGATGATGTCGCAGCCACTTTCATCTTCACGCACATCAACGCGGACAACGCCGCCTTCGACATCATTGTAATCTTTCTGGATCATTGAGTTGGTATAGCCGGCGTTGTTTTCCAAGATGATTGAGCGGCCATGGGTAATCATGGAATTATCCGTGACGCTGGCCCCTTTTGTGAATACGGGAACCTGGCAGATATGACGTTCTTGTCCTTCCTCCAATTCACCCCGGCGTGCCACATGGATATTCATATGATCATCAGCATTGTCCGTATAAGTGACGTAGTCGCGGAGTAAAGATGGCGACGTGCCACTACCCTGATTAATGCTACCAACCTTACGGCTCGTTCCGCGATCATAGGGAATACGCCAGGTCTGTGTCGGCATGCCGTCAATGAGCCTCATGTGATACATAGCGTGGTCGGAGACGATATATGCCCCGCTTTCGTCGAGCGCGAATGAATTTTGGATTTCCTCGCCGCCCAGATCCGTCGCTACAACCTTTCCGGTTTCCATGTCCAATGATCCAATGCGGCCATTGCGGGTCACCCACCAAAGCAAGCCATTATAATCGGGTTGAACCGTTGTGATTGCATCACACTCGCCTTTGGGGTTTTGATTGGTCAGTTTGAAACAGTCGCGTGGCAGATATTCGGTCATATCCCAGCTATCTGTTTCGACAAACTCCCACGTGTCTCCTGATTTGACCGGCTTAATACGGCGGATACGTTGTTTGCTGTCGGCCAGGACGGCCCGGTCTTCGTGGTCTAAGTAGAAATACGCCCCGCCGGACGTATCGGTGAAGATAATATCTGAATCCCGTTTGATCCCGGCTTCCAGTGTCGAGGGTCGCATCGGCAAATCATAAAACGCCAATAAAGTCAGATCATCCGGATCCAAGAGTTGCAGGCGGAAGCTTGTCAGCCCGCCGCACAGGATGAGCGGATAACCTTCGGACGTGAATGTAAAGGTCGCGCATTGGCGGGGTGCCGTGCCGCCGGCGCGTCGCGTCAATACCTTTGGGTTTTTAGAAAATACGGCGCGTGCCGGATGGGTGTCACTTTCCCATGTGCCCGAATGCATGGCACTGGTGTCGGTAACCGCCATGTACGGATGTTGTGGTTCGCCCGTCGGTGCCATTTGTTTCGGTTGAAAATTCGGGTCGATCGTCGCTGTTAAATCCACGCCCTCGGTACTCATGGGCAAAGGGGTGACCGCCGCAATCTCATGATTCATACGATGTAAGACGAATTTAAAAATCCCCACCAACAAGATGGCGAGGATAATTAAAATTTTAAGCAGTTTTTTCATTTACGGGGGCAAGCCTTCGGGCGCTCCCGGGAGAACCGGTTGGAAATAGCCTGCGCCCCAACCGCCATCCACGGCCAGTTCAGCACCCGAAATATAGCTCGCCTCATCGGTCGCTAAAAATAACGATGCATTGGCGATTTCTTCCGGCTGTCCGATGCGCTGAAGCGGGACGCGGCGGAAAGCCATATTGAGCTGATCCGGCGGCAGACCTCTGGCATTTCCCATCGGTGTATCTACGCCGCCGGGATGCACTGAGTTTACGCGAATACCGCTAGTGCCCAGTTCATAGGCCAAAGATTTGGTCAATCCCCGCAAGGCCCATTTACTGGCCGTGTACAGCGTCAATCCATTACAGCCGCGAAGGCCGTCAACGGAACTGATATTCACAATGGAGCCCTTGCCAGCCTTTTTCATAATAGGAGCAACATGTTTCGCGCCTAACATCGGGCCTACTGTATTAACGCCCAAAATACTTTTCGCATCGTCGGGATTAAAATGTTCAATCGGCGTGAAATGCACCAGGCCTGCATTATTGATTAAAGCATCTATCGTTCCGAATTTGTCGACGACCGCAGCCACAAAACTCGCCCAGTTTTCATCACTCGACACATCCAGTTTTTGAAAAAAAGCAGCATCGCCAATATCTTTGGCGACTGCTTCGCCCTCTTTAACCATGACATCGCCGAGTGCGACCTTTGCGCCCTCAGCCGCGAACAAGCGAGCCGTCGCCTCGCCCATTCCGCGCGCCGCGCCTGTGACGATGGCTACCTTACCTGAAAGTCTGCCCATTACATGGCCACCGCAGGATCGTTTTCATCCAGATCAACATAGAATTGTCTGAAATATTTGCGCCATGCCAAGATAGGTCCGTCGCCATCGCAAAGAAGTGGTTTCGGACGGTATTTTTTGTTGTCCCAAACGATCAGATCAACGGATTCAAAACCGGCGGAATCTTCACCTTCCGCTTCACCAATAGAGTGCTCATAAAGGTGTTGACCGATTGCGGCCTCTTTTGAACCCTCCGGATACTTCTTCCAGGTAAACATCATACGCACACGCGACATTTCCTCATCGACAGGTGCCGGCATGGCATACATCAACATGCTGACACCATCTTTCGAGTGACGGTTCGGCGCAAGGCCCGGTCCATGGCTTTCGCCAACGATATACCCATCCATGATATCGTAGTGCCAGATATGACGGTCGGCCTTCGCCGCAACGGACGGAATAATTGGCGCACCATGCAGAAATTTCAGATGTGGCGTATCGACGGAATTTTCGCCCATCTCCTGAATACAGGTTCCGATATCCCACGAATGAAATTTTGTTTCGACGTGGTTTTCTGGATCTTCAAATTCCGGATGAACAGGCAAATCCCATTTCGGCTCTTCGCCTTTTGGATGGTACCAGACCCAGATCGCGCCGTATTTCTCAACGACTGGAAGCGCCTTCAGTATCGCTTTCTTGCGCGCAACGCCCGGCATGACCTTGCCGTAGGGAATCTTTTTACACCATCCTTCGGAGTCAAATTCCCAATTGTGGAACGGGCACTGAATATTATTGCCAACAACTTTGCCGCCATGCCCCAGATGGGCGCCCAAATGCGGGCAGAACGGGTCTGTCATGCCGACCGAACCATCTTCGCCGCGGAACAGCACCCATTCCTTGCCGAACATTTTTTCAATCTTGATGTCGCCCTTTTTGAGCTCATGTGAAAAATGGACACAAAACCATCCATAAGGAATTGGAAACGGACAGCGCTCCAGCTCTTCACCTGTCTGGATATGGTCTTTATCGATTGGTTTGTTCATTGTGGCCTCCTACTCTTCTAACACTTCTGGAATTAATTGTTTGGCGGGATATCGCTCGCCTTTGACTTTAACGGCGAAACTCATCGCCGGCCCCGGTGTCGGCGCCGATTTGGTTTTTAAAACATAGTCAGGCGGATCAAGAGACAGATCGAGCCTGTGGAACAAGCGCGCCATAATCACGCCCATCAATACTTCTGCAAGATTTTGTCCGAGGCAGGAATGTGGCCCCCGTCCAAATGGTGCATACACGCCTGGCTTCATGTGTTCGCGGCGTTCTTCGTTGAACCGTTCCGGATCAAATTTTTCCGGGTTCGGAAAATACTCTTCCATAAAATGCGGAACGGAAGTTCCGATAAAAATCAATTCATCTTTAGGAATAATATGCCCTTCGAATTCAAGATCATGATTTGTGGTGCGCATTTGCGCCACGGCGATCGGCCAAAGCCGCATGGCTTCTTTGAGACAGCCTTGAATATAATCGAGACCACGGATATCCATTTCTGTGACAGTATTTTTTTTGTAAAGTTCATCCGCTTCCGCCTGCACTTTCTTCAATACACCGGGCGTTTTCAAAATCCCATACGTTGCAGCCGCCACCGTGTTGGCAACCGTATCGAGTCCGGCAACATATGGCCCGGTCAGGAGGACGCCCAAATCACGCGCCTGTACAAATTCAGGGTCGTCGATATGGGCCTGATACACATCACCGAGCAAATTATCCGGAAGTTCGCCAGACTCGGCATAGGCTTCGAACTGGGCAATCATTTTTTGACCCAATTCATCGACCCGTTTGCTGGCTTTTTTGAATTTTGGCGATTTCAAGAATACTTTCGGCCGCACGCGCGCGACCAATACATTTAACAAAAACAATATGTTAGTGCGGATATCTTTAACATATTCAAGCGGTGCATCACCGGACATCATCTCACCAATCATTTGCACAATCATGTATTGAAAGGCTTCCACAACCGGGACGCTTTCACCGGTTTTCCAATCCCGCACAATCGACTTGTCCGCGATTTCTGTCAGCAGATGGTAGCGTCCGGCTGCAGCTTCTCTGGAAAAGCCCTTGCGCATAATCCCACGCATTTTTCGGTGCTCTTCCCCATCAATCTGGGTCAGTGTTTTAGACGCTCCGTAGTGATTGACAAAGTCGTCCCAAAACTCTTTCGACCTTAGTCCTTCCCGCCCCTTTTTGGTCGACATCAGTTTTGCGGCTTCTACCCCGGCGATTACATATTGTTTGCGACCAAACACATTGACCTGGTAGACCGGACCGTAATCGCGATACGCCCGCACAAAAAACGCTGCCGGATCTTTGGCCATTTCCACTGTACTGCCGACAAACGGAATCCCCTTAACCTTGGGGATTTTGGCTGATTTATCTTTTACATTTGCTTCGCTCATGTCTTTTTCCCTAGAGCTTTAATTTGATATCATCAGGATTATCGCCCCGTTCCCGGGCGATCGTGGCAAACGCTGCCGTAAGAAGCGCTTTTATTTTGTCTTGGGGCGTCGCGGTAAATGCTGAAATGGCCTGGCTCATCATCGGGAATTCTCCTGAGCTCAGACGATTAAACTGACGCTGCGCGACGTCCGCCATTTTCTCTCCATCGACTTCAAATTCCCGCTGCCTGACTGTTTCTGTGGCCCCGGCAAAAGCGGCTGTACCGACAATGTTAAAAACACGCATCCCGTCTTCGGGTGCAAATCCGCGCTTATTCATGACACTCAAGAATTGTTCCACCAGCTTAAACTGTACTTCAAAGCCATAATCCGAATGTTGGTTGGAGTGAATATAACTCGGGTTTTCCGCCAAAATATCGATTAAACTTCCGGCAAATTCTGAAGCATAGGTCGTCCAGTGCTGATCGATGTCTTTTGGCAATTCGACGTCGGACAATGCGTGAACGGCAGCCGCGCGCATGAGAGTCTTTCGGCTATCAAAATATTGATACAATGTGGCTGTGCCAACATTGAGCGAGGTCGCTAATCTTTTCATGGAGAGGCCCTCGAGCCCAAGCGCTACGGCTGAATCGAGAATTTCGTCGTGGGTTAACAGGCGTGGACGCCCGTAACTTCTTTGTTTATCGTCTGTATTCGCGAGATTAGATTTCATATTTGACATTTCCGAACGATGTTCGGATATTCACCCAACACGTAGATCAAGTCAAGAGAAACGGCACTGGAATTGGCAAAACTGACAACATTTAATGAATTGGAAGCTCTTGCGGCCACCGCTCGACGCGAATATTTCGGCCCCACTTCTGCAAACCCATATTTGGCGGTTGAAATATCGGGAAAAGCAGGAGGACTGGCAGAATGGCTCAAAGATCTGCCCTGCCCGGTTATCGGCATTGGTGACGGCGACCTTGCGCCTGCATGCGATGTAGTATTGGACAATGATGCAAAATTGCCTTTGCTTGCCAAGAATATCGAAAAAGCGCCTTTGGCTACAATGATTTTAGTGCAACACCTACGTTTTACTGAATTATTGTCTATTCAGTTTTCTTTAATCGCGGAGAGTTTTGCCTACGCCACGGTGCAGAAAGGGCCCGAGTTTGCGAATTGGCTAGCCAATCGAGAACCCGAGCCCCCGAAAAAGGCTGCAGCCCCGACACCTCTTTCAGTGACCACTAACAATAATACACTTGAACTGGTGATGAATGATCCTGACAATCTAAACGCGGTCGGGACTGAAATGCGCGATGCATTGTGTGAGGCGCTCGATATGGCTCTCACGGATACTAGTTTGGACAAGATCAAATTGACGGGTGCGGGACGCGTATTTTCAACTGGCGGCGAAGTCTCGGAGTTCGGGGAAGTTATTGATCCGGCAACCGCTCATTGGATCCGCACGCTTCGACTTCCGGCGTGGCGTCTAGCGCGCCTTTGTGACAACCTGCACATTCATGTCAATGGCGCGGCTGTTGGCGCGGGAGCAGAAATGGCAGCCTTTGGCACCCATATTTCAGCATCGCCCAAGGCCTGGTTTCAGCTCCCGGAATTGAAATATGGCTTGATCCCCGGCGCCGGCGGTACGGCCAGCATTCCTTATCGGATTGGTCGGCAACGCACAGCCTACATGGCTTTGTCCATGGAAAAGATAAAAGCGAAAACCGCCCTCGATTGGGGCCTAATCGACGAGATGATAGACTAATTCTCCACCAATCCATGTTGCTCTGACATTGACAACGGCGAGATCGCGTCGTGCGTCCGCCCAGTTGCAATCCAGTAGGCATATATCGGCCTGCTCGCCTACGGCAATTTGCCTGGCCGGGGCGCCAGCGTCATTGACCGGTTTTGTATACAATGCGAGCGCGGTTTCCGGTGAAATCGCCTCGTTTTCAAATCCGGATGGTCGCGACACCGCGGCAGCCATGGCCTTCCACGGATTTGGATCGCCGAACGGCGCATCGCTCCCGGCAGCCAGTTTCAGTCCCACGTCTTGGAATGATTTCAGCCGCCAAAGATGTGGGAGGTCGTGAGGCTCGACATCTTCGACATAGGCGTCAACGCGTTCAGCGATAAAATTAGGCTGGGTCACGACGATCATGTCCAGCTTCTTCATCCAATCAATTGCGGCTTCATCGGCGATGGCCGCATGTTCAATCCGGTCACCGGCTAACGGCCCCGCTTGTTCGATCGCCGCCAAGGTCAGCATCAGTTCAGCCCGCGTCACGCAATGGGCAGCAACATTCCGGCCCCTATTATGCGCGGCATTTATTTCAGTTGCCAGATTGTCGAGCTCGGGAAGATCATGATCATGATAATGCAACTTTAACGGCCCCACTTGGTTATGGCCAAGGTCGGATAATGCTGCCTTTCCCATGACAGTCACACGAAGTGGCGCCGTATTTTTTAAATAGTGATTGAATTCAGCGATACTATTGCTGGGTGTGACTTCGGTAACGCCGGTAATGCCCCAGGACAGGAGCTTTTGGATCAATGGGCGCAAATCTGGAAAACTTGATGTTTTTCGAATGTGCAGATCGGCATCGTAAAATCGCCCGTTATTTGGCTCAGATAACTCAAGTTCGTTCATTGCGAGACTATTGAGAATCCATAACCGCCCGCCTCTGTGTTGAATGCGAATTGGGCGGTCGGGACCGTGTTCATCCAGCCAGGCACGGTCGATTTCCCCGGCAACGCTATGATGATAGCCCACACCGCGCAACCACCCCGATCCAGGTTTGTTCAGCACTTCGATAAGTTTTGCTGCAGCGGTTACCTCGGGGGGGCCGCATCGCACCGAATTCATGGCCGCCGCCGTGCCATTGAGGTGAATATGATGATCATGCAGGCCGGGGATCAACGCCCCGCCGTGCCCGTCGATCATATTCAGCCCGGTCAAATTATCGTCGATCTCCGCGATCAATCCATCCGCCAATCGCACATCCGTGAGCTGCCCATCCAAATCCACGTTTTTAATGATCATAGCCATTTGCCGTTATCAGCTCCCGAGGCTTTAACAGCTCCAACCGGACTTCGCAGAGAATAAAGAGGTTGATTGTCTTGGTTGGCGATTGTTTGCCATTCCCGCGCCGTTTTTGCCGGGTCTGCAGGCAGATCACCCATCGCGTACCGCAACACATCACGCATCGAAATATCGAGCACAGCACCTCCACCCTGTAAACGCAATGCCTGTATCGCCAAAGCTAAATGCAAACCCGATACCGGATCAGCGATTGCATCGCCAACGAAACAGGGTTCATCATATGCATCTGCCATAAGTGATGTCAGACCAGCCGAAACGCCAATATCATCCCCAAACCCGATGCGGTTTTCAGATCTGCCATATGCCGTGATGCGTGCCCATATCATTCCCGGTTTTGCGGCGACGAATTCCTCAGCCACAATTCCCAATTGCTGTAAGGCGCGCGGACGAGAGGCCTCGATGACAATGTTAGCCTCGGATAATAAGCCCTTCAACTGACCAAGATCACCCGCATTCTTAAAATCCAGAGCAACGCAGTCCTTGCCTGCGTTCAACAAGGAATAAAATCCTTCATGGCCCGAACGGGCGCCATCTGGTCGTTTTGGGCTTTCAATCTTTATGACCCGTGCACCTATCAAATTCAGGAGGTTTGATGCCAAAGGACCGGCCCAGAGACTGGATAAATCAACAATCAACGGCGATTGGCTGGTAGGACCTGATTCAAATCGATTAATTGTCAACCAGTCTGACGGGCGTGCGGGCAATTCAACCTTCGCAACGGCGAGCCCAAGTTCTGAAGCGCGGGTTATCAGATCGTCACTTTCGCGGGTTTTAACAATTCGAGTGATGTCTGCCCAATCCTCGGCATTATCTTCAAGCCATGCCGGGCTTAGATCCCAATCATCCTCGCGCACTAAATTCACCGCAATACGACCGTCTTTTGTGTCCAATATGCGGCCAAGCCCACCGGCGCTTTCCCGTCCTTGCCGAACCAGACCCCTCAGCCGCACCCGCTCACCCATCAATAATGCGCCAGATTTTGGGAGCTCCGCCTGAGAGCTTAAAGCTTTCAACGCCATCAATGCCCCGTCCGCATGACTGGCCAAAGGGCTGGACAACATAAGCTTGGTGGTATCGAGAAGCCCCGATCTCTTCCAGGCCAGAGCGGGATGATCCGAAAGACGATCAACGCGCTCCGCGCATCCCAAACCGGATAGCAATTTATTGGCATAGTCGGCCGCGTGACTAGTCTGCAAAACTGTCTCTGATGACACGTCGAAGGAGCTTTCCGGTTTCATTGTAAGGCAATTCATCCATGCGTTTTATCACGGAAGGCACGCGGGAGGAACGTAAGTTCGCCTTCACCAAATCGCAAATTTCCGCGTCCGGCACATCGCCTGTGCAGACCAGAGCGACCCCAACGGCCTCGCCCCATTCGACATCCGGCACAGCGACCGCCGCCACGTCCTTGATGCATTTATGGGTTCGAAGCACGTCCTCAATCTCGCCCGGTGATATATTTTCACCGCCCCGGACAATCACATCATCGGCCCGTCCATCGATAAAAAGAAATCCGTCCGCGTCGACATATCCGCGGTCTTTGGTCGGGAACCAGCCTTCAGCGTCCAATTGCGAGCCATGGCCTTTATATTCGCCGCTCACCTGATCCCCTCTGACCCAAACCAGTCCGGTCGTTTCTGGATCAACCACATCTCCCTCTTCGCTGCGGATTTGCAATTCAATCGTCGGGATGGGAATGCCTGCTGAACCCAAACGGCGGCGGATCGACGGATCATCGCTATTATAGGCTTCACGGTGCTCATCTGGACCCAGCATACAGATCGTCGCGCTGGTTTCAGTCAACCCGTAGGCATTGGTGAAATTGACGTGCGGTAATAAATCCATGGCCGCCTCAATGGTTTCGCGCGGCATTTTCCCGCCGCCGTAAGCGATATTGCGCATTGATGGTATATTGAGCGAGCCGCCGGCAACGTCGACGATCCGTTGCAACATAGTCGGCACCAAGAAGGCATTGGTGACATTCTCTTTTTGCGCCAGTTTAATCCAGGCTTCAGGTGTAAAACTCGGCAATTGCACCATGCGCCGTCCGGCATAGGTCGAGCTCAATACCGCCGCTATCCCTGCAATGTGATATGGCGGCACGGTCAGTAGTGCGGCTTCGTCTTCCTCGGCGCTCATAAATTCTATTGTGCCAAACACATAGGCCATCAAATTGCTATGTCTTAAAAGTGCAGATTTGGGTTCGCCGGTTGTCCCGCTGGTGAACAGTTCGACTGCGACCGCGCCCTCCACGTCAGGCGCCTCGCCTTCATAAGCTGAACCGCCCAGGACATCATTTGGTGAAACAGTCACAAGACTTTCGGCGCTGACATCTGAATCCGTGATGAGTTTCGCTGGAGTAATGCGTGCGATCTGAGCATCCAGCTGTTCTTTAGACAGTCGATAATTCAATGATACGAAAGGCGTTCCTGCCAGTGCAGCCCCGAATAAGGCAGCCGGGAAAGACGGATGCGCCTCCGCCAAATAAGCGACTTTTTCACCAGAATCCACTTTGGCCGCTATTTGCGCTGCCGCCTCGCCCAGTTCTTCAAATGTCATTCGCGTTTCGCCGCAAACAATAGCCTCGCGATACCCCATGGCTTCGCTGGACATTTGTAGGAGCAGATGGATATTCATTAGTCGGAGCTTGGAAGCTTTTTAGCCGCCTTAATATCGATCGAATAGCCCGCCACAGAAACGCTTCCTTCGCCGCCGCGCGTGCACAAAAACTCCATGGATTCTGCTTCGTCCGTGTATCGCTTTCCAACCAGTGTACCATTGGCCTGCGCGCTATCGAGCGATCCCAACTCTTCTGGATCCCCTACTTGCATAGGGGCACCACCGCAGGTAATCGTCAATTCTTCTGCCGGTGCCCGCAATACCATGATTTGTGTTTTGCACACGGTACTGCTCAATTTTGTTCCGGGTTTGTAAATTTGGCTCATGGTATTTCCTTATTTCCCAATTATTGCGCCAGCGACTCCTGACGCGATAAATGCTGTATTCGCGTTCTCAATCTGGTTGGCAGCTTGTCCGCGGACTTGCCGGACACCTTCTGTGATGTTGTTCATCCCGTGAATATATCCTTCCCCCATCAATCCGCCATTGGGAGACAAAGGCGTCTTGCCGTCCAATTCCAGATGCCCATCTTTAACATAATCCTTGGCTTCACCAATGCCACAATATTTAAAGCCTTCAAGCTGGCGCAAAATCTGCGGCGTAAAATTATCATAAATCATCGCTACATTGGTGTCTTTGGGGGCGATTCCGGTGCTTGCCTCCAACCGGTCGGCGACGATCTCGCTGTTTTCGTTGCGAATAAGATCCCCGGCATAGAAATCTGAAATGATTTCGTGATTGAAAAGCATTGAATACTCGGCCCCCAATATGCGTACCGGCATTTGCATTAAATCCTTCGCTTTGTCCGCGCGCGTAATGATGATCGCCACACCGCCGTCACTTTCCTGACAGCAATCCAAAAGGCGAAGGGTCGGCTCGACAATCCAACGGGAATTTTGATGGTCGTCGAGCGTTATGGGTTTCTCATAGAACCAGGATGCGGGATTGGTTGCCGCCGCTTTACGGAATGTTACCGCAATCCGGCCCAGATCTTCTGACGTCACGCCATATTTGTTGAGATATGGACCGCACGAAAGTGCTTCCCACGCCGCTGGTGTTTGCGCGCCGAATGGAAAACACCATTCCATGAACGTAGAGCTATGCGCGTCAGGAGAAATATTGAAATGCGGCTGGCCAAATCGGTATTGGCTGCGTTCATTCATCGCTCTAAAAATCAAGAACGTGTCACAAATACCTGATTCAACAGCATTTTTTGCATGCACAATCGTTGCGACGGAGGCTGCGCCGCCTTGCGGCAAACGCGTCGTATATTTGATCTCTTCGCACCCCAATGAGCGCATGATATCGACTTCATCGGAGTTATCGAGACTAAAAGTCGTCATCCCGTCAATGGATTTTGGGTCAACCCCGGCGTCCTGGCAGGCCCGCAACACGGCCTCGGCGGCCAATTGTTGTTCGGATCGTCCCGAAGCCTTTGAAAATTCGGTTTGGCCAATCCCAACGATACAGGCTTGTTGTGATGCCGCGACCATCAGGACGCAACCTTCTTAAAGACGGGCACTGCTTTTCCGCCGGAAGTTTTGGCAAAATCAACTTCGACTGGATCCCCGATTTCCGGCGGCTCATCGCCGACTAGGTTAGAAACCATGCGCAACCCTTCTTCGAGCTCGACAAGAATGACGATCGGGCTTTCTTTAAACCCGAAACTGGCAGGCCGCACCTGGCGCACCCATGACAATATCGTCGCCTTCCCGGACAGATTTTGCGTTGATTTTTCCAAGGAATGACAATCCGGGCACATAGGTCGCGGCGGATGCCACAGCTTGTTACACGGTTCACACTTTTGCGCTAAAAATTCACCACGCTCGCATGCATCCCAGAAGAATGTGGTGTCTAAGCGCTGTATGGGATCTGGCCTCATTTTAAAGCCCCCACGGGTTTTTCATTTCTTTTTGGCCCGGCAGTGGCGGATCGCAAAGAATGGCCGTTTCATTGGCCATGGCGAGTATTTCTTCTTCACTATAGCCGAGTTCTTCGAGAATTGCCTTACTATGATCGCCGACAATGAGAGGTGGGCATTGCATAATGGCCGGCGTGTCTGACAAATCATATGTCGCTCCGATTTGTTCAAGTTTGCCGACATAAGGATGCGGATACTCGACGGTCCAACCGCGCTTTTTATAGTCAGCATTGTCGAACAATCGACGCGACGCTTCCGCGTCTGAAATTGCGGCAGGAATTCCGGCCTTAGCCAAATCAGCCATCAAATCAGCTGAACTTTTGCCGGCAAAAGCAGCGATTTTATTATCTCCCGCCAAACCATCAAAAGCCGCCCGGTGTGCGTCGTTAATCGCTGCAACTTGTATCCAGTTGTCATCAGCGCATTTGTAAAGCCGGTAATAATCGCCATAGCCGGTTTGGTCGGCATTTAGGCGCTCCCGTTCGACCACAGACCCGTCAGGTTTCGCAACGGCGTAACTGGTGTTGAGCAGGCAGGCATTGATGATTGATGTATCGACGAATTGGCCTTTACCGGTGCGTTCGCGCTCCATCAATGCATTACAAATGCCTACAGCCGTCAAAAAGCCATTCCCCGTATCCCCGAGCGAAGTCAGCGACCATAGTGGATGGGTTTCGCCGCCGGCATGGAGTGCGCCGTCCTCATGTTGAACGCCGGCCAGACAAGCACCGGTTTGATCATTCCCTGGCAGGTTTTTACGCGGGCCTTCTTCAAAGCCGCGAGAATGGCAATAAATCAAGCGCGGGAATTCTTTCTTGAGACTATCATAGTCCAGCCCTAAGCGTTGCGTTGCAGGATAGCGCATATTGTGTTGAACGACATCACAGGTAGCGATGACCTTCTTGATCGCTTCCAATCCCTTTGGGTGTTTCAGCATCACAGCCAATGAGCGTTTGCCGCGATTGGCCATATAGGCAATATGACAGCGGTGCCAATAACTGTCCCAAAGCGTATTCATTTTGATCACTTCGGCGCCCATATCGGCAAGCAATTGGCAGCCAAAAGGCCCAGCAATTGCCAATCCTAAATCGAGAACGCGTATACCGTCCAATGGGCCTTTACCCGTAGCTTTCGCGGGAACCGTGTGCTCTTCAGGATCTGGTAAATCAGCCGCATACGCTTTTACAGAATCGGTATCTGCACCGCGCACCCGTGTGGGGCCCTGGATTTCGCCGGGGCTGGTTTCCAGCCGGTAAGTTATGCCCACCTGGTTGATCGGTCCGAGTTCCGGATCGTCGACTGTCGCAACACATTTATCGTCAATCAGATAGGGATCTGTGAGGCTTTCTTCCACGGTTCGGCATGGCTGCATGGTCATATTACCGTCCGCCGCGGCCTTGACCCAATCGTCGGCATTAAACTTCGAAACTGCATCGGCCAAAATCGGTTGATAATGGGCCATTACCAAGAGCTCTTCCGGCCCGATGCCGAAGCGGTCAGGATCATTCTGCACCGTTAAGTCCGGCGTCGCGTTAATCTCGTCTCCTTTTGCGGCCTCCAAAATGAATCGCGGGTTGGGCACCCAGTTGTGAATCCACTTTCCGTCTTTACATTTGAAATGGCCCTTGGGGGAACGCGCGCCCATGATCCAGGTGTTAAATCCCTGGGCATGAATGTCATCTACGCGTTGCCACACACCACTGCCGCAGGCCATGGCGCCTTGTTGCAGGCTCGTGCTGACTTTTTGACCGCGTTCGGTTTGCGTACGGGCATAAAGTGCTGCAGATATTCCTGTGATAGCCGAGAAAAATGCCCCCATGCTCGGCCATTTTGACGCGACATGAAGAGGGCCTTCCCGGTTCGCACCTTGTACCCAGTTCTGGTCAATCTCGACAGCTTCAGCAAACGGGTCTTCTTCGCCAGCCATATGATTGAGAGCGCTTTCCGGCCATCCACGCTGTTCAAACTGCAGACCGGAACTCGCGGCAACCAAAGCATCATAGCCTGGCTTGTCCTGATCAGCCGTTCCTTCACCGTATCCGGTGATCGAGCAGTAAATCAGTTTCGGATTCAACTTGGCCATTTCAGGATAGTCGATGCCAAGAGACTTGGTTTTCCCCGGCGCCATACTTTCAATGACGACGTCTGCCTCTGCGACCAGCTTTTTAAATAAGTTCATATCAGAAGGATTTTTGAGATCAAAAACGGCGTTTTTCTTGCCCCGGTGCCAGACTTTGTAGCCAAGCATTTCCGAAAATGGGTCCCCGGCTGGGCGCTCAATCCGCGTTACATCTGCACCATGATCCGCCAGCAACATCCCGGTCATTGGCCCCGCAATGCCCCAACTTAGATCGAGAACTTTTATTCCGTTTAAAACACCTGCCATCTTCACCTTGCCAACATTAAATTTGATTGATATGACTTTCCGAACGTCGTTCAGAAAGTACTTGAATTTTGAATGCCGTCAACCCATAAGATGATTTTTTGCGAGACCTTTTATGTTAAAAATAACAGTTCGGACCCTCGAAGGTGAAGAGCACAAGCTAGAAGCCGATAAAGGCGTTGCCCTCATGGAACCGCTACGCGATGCCGGCCTTATCGACGCGACGTGCGGCGGCATGGCAAGTTGCGGGACCTGTCATGTCTATTTATCTGACGGGTGGACAGAGAAATGCGGCGAGCGCACCGAAGACGAAGGCTATATGCTGGAAGGCTTGGAAGATTTTGTCGAAATAAAGCCGAATTCACGCTTATGTTGTCAGATACAATTAAATGAATCCCATGATGGTATCGATATGGATATCGCTCCCGAAGCATGAAAACGCGGAAGCTTTCAACGGAAATTGAAGGCATTGACCAAATTTCTATTGCCTTAACCGCAGCATTATATGAGCCAGAAACTTCTCAAGGCGGATGTGTGTTCTTTTGCCTGCCCGGTGGTGGGGTCTCAACGGAGCTCTTCGATCTCGGAACCTATGAAGATTTCGATTACAGCTTCGTATCGCGCATGACAGAGCTCGGGCACACATTGATCGCAATGGATCATCCTGGCACCGGCACAAATCCCCTGCCCCCTGACCATCCTTTTTTGAAACCCCGCCAAGCGGCCGATTATGAATACGCGGCCCTCGAACAGTTTCTCGAGCAAGCCGATTTCACAGACAGACCATTATTTGGTGTCGGGCATTCCATGGGCGGTATGATGACCATACTCACCCAGGGTCGTCGCGCGCCGTTCGATGCGATTTGCCTGTTTGGATCCAGTGCCGGCGGGCTCGATTGGGGGCTCGATGATCATGAAAAGACCTATATCGGCCGTGAAGATGCTATTGGTCACGACATTGAAGAGCTCGTGATACGCAAGTTCAAAATGCCGTTTACACCGCCCATGGGTGGACCCAGCGGGTCAATTACCTTCGGTGGTGCCAATGAAGCGTTGAACCAACGGCTGCGTGATATCGGGACTGAACTCTACGCCGCCGGCGGCATGATGGGCATGATCCGGGGCAGTATGACGACCGAGGTCGAAGCGATCACATGCCCGATTTTCTTTGCCTTTGGCGATCATGATATCGGCATTCCACCGAAAGATGCGCCTAAGGATTTCATCAATGCAGAAAGTACCGAATTGGTTGTGCTTGAAAACACGGGGCACAATTCATTCGCCTTCCCGTCAATCGAGACATTATGTGATCGCCTGAATTATTGGGCGTCTAATTTGGCTTGAGTGTCACGCAGCCTATATTTCAACCAGTAAATTTCATAAGAATTTTTGTCGCCGGACTCCGCCGCTGCTAGCAATTGCGACAATGCCGATTTACGAACGTCCAAGGCTTTTTTGTTAGCCGGTTCAGCGCCCAAAACCATATCAATGAGATGAAGAGATTTGAGCGGGTTGGCTTCAACATAACTTGATGCTTTTGCGATCAAAGCGTCCACCCCCGACAATTCAACGATATCCGCATAGACCGAGTTTACCGGTACAGGATAAAGCTCAGTTGTTTTGTCAAAATGAAACCAGGTTGCGTAATACTCCCATATGGACTTAACCGCCCAGGACACCTTGCCATGTTCTTGGGTCAGCTCGAGTTCCGGTGGCAACCGGATTTCCGTCATCAACTGTTCGACAGTTTTTCCTGCATTCATTCCGGCTATGGTTTGATCGTGAACGTACCGCGTGGCATCGCGCATTTTTGCGATATCGCGCATGATTTCCGCCTTCCCGGAAATTGGATCACGGTGGCTTGGAACAATCATTTCAGGCTGCAAGGCAAGCACAACTTCAAGAGAATTGATATACTCAATGGGTTTTCTGATTTTCTCACCGCGCATGGTGAAGACATTGGGGAATTGCGGGAATATCGGTCCAAAAAAATCGCCACTAAATAGGATTTTTTTCTGCGGCAGCCAGAGCACAATATTGTCTGCGCCCTCAGCACCCGGCAGTGCCCAAACTTCGAAATCGACACCACCCTGACTAAATTTCAACGGGGTTCCGTTGCCCACAATAGTATTTGGTTCGATGCCGCCATAAGCAAGCAATCCCATTGTCGGTGGCGTCTCCGGCATAAACGGAAACAGCGTACGATTGCGATGCCAGAAATAGTCCTGAAGCTCGGTCAAATACCGTTGTTCTTCTGGAAATTCAGCATGTGTCACAATTTCTATACCGTCGCGGTGCCAGACATTTGTGCCCCCGGAATGGTCGGCGTGGGAATGACTAATAATGATATGACTAAGATCAAGATCAGGGATCGCGGTTTCCAACGCCTTTTTTTGTTTGGTGGCCTGCGTGACCAGGCCTGTATCAAACATGACATCGCCAACATCCGTCGTGACGATGTGTGTATTCCCGACGCCTGTGCCCTGCCAGATACCATCGGCAATCTCTCTGGCCTCGATCGGAATGTTGATGAAATCAGCGGCAACTGTGCCCGCCGCATCCGGGTTAGCGGCGATCCGTTTCACGGCGGCATCGCTTATCTTGTCTAAGGCAGCATTTTGAGCGGTTTTGGAAAACTTCAGTGCTAACCCAACTCCAATCCCCACCAAAAGAAGAACGATCAAAACCCATTTAACGATCCTACTCATAGCTTAGCCGCCCTTTGTCGCCGTGTCTTTTTTGCAAGATTTTTCCGCGCATTCCAGACGTATAACTGTCCAGATAATCTTCCTGCAACTCGCTCGCAGGTATAACGGATTTCGCATAATCCTTAGGTGCCCGCCAGCCCGGATGCGGTGCCAACGCGACCTTGACTCCATTGATCGGATGTAGGGCGCGCCATTTGCGAATTTTGTCAGCCATGCGTGCGACGTCTTCGGGATTGGTCTCTGCCAAATTTTTCTTTTCTGCCGGATCAGCGTTGATATCAAAAAGAAAGTTCTGAACGTCAGTTGATGCCGATTTGTGGTCAATAATCTGCACCAGTTTCCAGCGTTCTTCCAAAACACTGACATGGTATTTGTCCATAATCGGCGAATTAGATGCGAAATACAGATCGCCCGTTCGGGGGTCTTCACCGGTGTCCATCAAAGCCTGCCACCTATCCTGCCCGTCCAGCTCTTTGCTGTTGCCCATCGACACCCCGGCAGCATTTGCAAACGTCGGAAATACATCGAGTACCGAAACAACATCGTCCGTCGCTGTCCCAGGTTCAATATGGCCCGGCCAACGCATCAGTGCGTTAACACGCACCCCGCCTTCGAACGTTTGCAGTTTCCCCCCCCGATAGGGGCTATTATCAGCGCCAAATGCTTGTAGCCCGCCATTGTCACTGAAGAAAAACACCAATGTATTTTCCGCCAAGCCCTGAGCCTCCAGACTGTCCAGAATTTCACCAACCGCTTGATCTAGACTGTCAACCATTGCGGCATACGTGCGTTTTGGAAAGGGGCGATTTTGGCGCGTTTTATACTTGTCTTCCAATTCGGCCGGGGCCTGCATTGGCGAATGGGGTGCAAGGAATGGCACATAAAGAAAAAACGGCTTGTCCGGATCCCGTAACTTTTCAAGATAGCGAACCGCTTCCGCGCCGTGCACGTCAGTCATATACTGACCGTCACGTCTCACAGAGGCTCCGTTTTCCTGCAGATCATAGCCATTGGCCACAGTGTAATCAAAATAGTCAATTTGCGTGATGAGATGACCAAAGAAATGGTCAAAGCCCCGAGAATTTGGCACTAGCGGCTCGATTGTATGCCCTAAATGCCATTTCCCGACCATCGCCGTCTGATACCCGGCGGCCTTAAATGTTTCGGGCATGAAATGCTCATCAGGTGAAACGCCACCATTTTGCCAAGGCTGAAACCCCGCATAGATTGAACCCAGTTTCATTGGATCGCGCGCTGTCATCAAGGCTGAACGCGTCGGCGTGCATATCGGCATGGCATAAAAACGGTTCAGGATTAGTCCGTCTCTGGCGAGCTTGTCGATATTCGGCGTTTCAATGTCACTCCCCCGAAATCCGAGATCGGCCCATCCGAGGTCATCTGCCAGTAAAATAACAATATTGGGTTGTTCGTACGCCGCGGTGGTCCTAATGGCTTGCGATACTTCGATTGGTTTATCTGACGCGCCTGTTTTTTCCCCTGTCGTTTCTTGGCATCCTAACAACAGGCTGCAAGCACTTACCGCCATAATCAGAGACCGCATAATTTGCTCCGTTTTTAAACAAAAACGGGTCGCATAAGCGACCCGCTACGCCCCTATCCCCCCTCAGAGATTCTAGAATTTAACGCCAATTGAAGCGCCGTAAGTCCGAGGCAAGCCGTAGACTTCTGTGCGGTAAGCAAATGTTTCGAATGGGAGGCTGTCGATGAGATATTCTTCGTCAAACAGGTTTTGTCCCCAAAGTGCGATTGTCGCCGATTTGCCATTTGCAAGCGGGAAGTCATACCCGATCCGACCATTTACGAGACTGATTGACGGGAAGCGCAAGTCACTTTCAGGGATCGCCAAAACTTCGTCTTTGTAGCTGTACGAGACGTTTCCGAAGAAGCCACTATCGGCTCTATAGTCCATGGATACAAGGAATGAATTCTTTGGTGTACCCTGTAGTTCCGGAAAGCTTCTGACGTCTGCCGGATTTAACGGATTGACTGTGTCACCTGCCGTACCGTCAATATATGAATAGCTACCACGTAGTGTCAGTTCATCGGTCAGTGCGAACTGCGCATCAGCCTCAAAACCGTACAATTCATCGTCTGTATTGACGATGGCACGCTCAGTCGCGATGAGCGGGTTTAGAGCGAATGTCGTCTGCTTGTTAGAGAAGTCATAGTAAAAGCCCGCAACATTCAGCCGGAATTGATTGCCAAAATCACCTTTGAACCCAGCCTCATAAGCCGTTATATCCTCACGCTGATACGTAAAGTCAGGGCCAAACGTTTCACCCGGTATCCGCAAGCCAGCGGCGGTTGAGTTAAACCCTCCAGACCGGAAGCTTTCCTTGTAGCTCGCGTACAGGAGAATATCCTCAGACGCATCAAATTCGATCGTTACAGAAGGATCAAGAAGATCGTCTTCGAAAGATGCGATATTTGGCGGAATGATATTACCGAGAAGGTCCATGTTATCATTGAAAAACACGGAGCGTGTCTGGCCAACACCGTCCTTGCTTTCATCTGAGTAACGCAGCCCGCCGGTAACCCGGAGATTGTCCGACACATGGAATGTCGCCTGGCCGTAGATCGCGAATGCTTTAGTGTCGATGAACAACGAATTCGTTGTCGTTTGACGTGCGGATCCCAATGCAACTGACAATGTCGGGATACAGAAATTGTTGGCCGGCATAGGAGCCATCAGCGTCTGCTGACATGTCGTCCCATCACCAACGATTTGGCTGATAAGCGGGAAGGCTTGCGGTGCAAGTGGTCCTTGCAAGAATGACAGCAAGACGCCAGCTGCGGGGATTGGACCTTGAGCTGCAGGAGGTACGCCGAGCCCACCCAGAAAACCGGTGATATTTGGCGCTGTTACACGTGGATCAAACTGTCCGAGAACAAACAAGTAATCATTGGCATTTGCGAGGTTTGGTCCGCCTGCTGTACCGGTTTCTTCGTCATAATAGAACAAACCGCCTGTATACTCGACACGTCCATCAGCAAATTCACCGTTATATGTCGCTTCCAAGCTGATCTGGTTATGCCCTTCTAGGTTTTTGGATCCTCCTGGTGGCGACAAGAAAAGTCCACGTTCTGGGATAGACCCGTCAAATTGAGACCCGAAATCGGGGCGAAGGCCTTGACCCGCCACACCAAATGCAAATGGGAGTGCACCTATGGCTTGGTTAAATCCACCAGTCACCGCATTGATAATTGCAGGATTAGCGGTTGGAACGAGGGTAACAAATCGAGCACTATCCGCTTCGCGGTAAGCAGCGGTAAATTTCACATCATGGTTTTCGGCGACATCCCAATTTGCTGTGATAGACGCGCCCTTCGTTTCCAGATTACCCTCTTCATTCGTGAAACTGGTTGTCACCATGTCCTGGCGACCATCAAATGTACTGATCGCAGGTGCAAACAATCCTGCACCAAAATCCGTTACAGATTGATAGAACAGCGGTTCTTTCTTTGTCTTATTGTAGTCAGCCGCCAATTCGACGTTCCAATCGGATCCGACATCAAATCCAAATGCCGCGCGGACGCCAAATTTGTTTTCGCCGCCAAAGTCCGTTCCAGGACCGTCATTTTCGACCCAGCCATCACGGTCCATCAAAGAACCGGATAATCTGAACGCAGCTGTTTCAGCCATTGGAATATTGATCGCGCCAGCAATTTTTTTATGATTAAAGTTGCCGTATTCGGCCGTGAACTTTCCGGAATACTCGCTCGGATCAGGAGAAGCTGACACGAGATTGACTGCGCCAGCGACGGTATTTCGCCCATACAACGTTCCTTGCGGCCCTTTCAAAATCTCGACCCGTGCAAGATCTGGCATATCGAAAGCCAATCCCTGGGTTTTCCCGAGATAAACACCATCTTGATAGATAGCGACACGGCTGTCCTGCCCGATTTGCGGGTCAAATGTGCCGATACCGCGGATATTAACACGAACACCATTCGGATCAGCCGGGTTCGGCGTTACATAGACACCCGGTGTAAATGTGCCAATATCTTCGATGCCGTCAATACGGTTAGTTTCGAGTGCCTGTAAGTCGAATGCCGCAATGGCAACAGGAACATCTTGCAGACTTTGCTCTTTTTTCTGAGCCGTGACGACGATCTCATCGAGTTGCGCCATGGCTGGCGCGCTGAGCGCGATTAATGACGCCGAAAGCGCTAATCCTGATAATCCCTTGAAAGTCGCTGATGACATAGTGTGTCTCCCCTTTTGTAAATCGACAGTATTTTGTTCGTTTCTTGCGCGAAAGATTAAGCGATATTCAAAACCCGCGCAATGAAGAAGTCGCAGCAAATATCCAAAATAATGCGCGTTTTGCCCTATTTTAACCCAAATTTTGTCGATTTGCGTAGCATTGTTGCATTTTTGTTACGCATTTTAGACTCACTTATTGCAATTACGTTCAATTGATTTATCTGTTCTGCTTTAGGCAGATTAGCCGTTCAAACCAAAATGAGAGTAACAATGAGAACAGCAGTTATAAGCGGGGCAGCATCTGGAATCGGGGCCTGCGTCCGAGAAAAGCTCGAGGCACAAGATTTTAAAGTTATTGGTATCGATCTTGAAGGAGCAGAAATTTCTGCGGACCTGTCGACCAAAGACGGCAGATCCGATGCAATCGCACAAGCGCTCGAAATGTCTGACGGGAAAATCGATCGCCTTGTACTTGCAGCTGGGCTTGGCGGCCATATTGAAAATGGCCAACTGGTTGCGCGGGTCAATTATTACGGGTGCGTCTCACTTTTAGACGGATTTAAAGATGCGCTAGCAAAAACCGATGGGCGCGTCGTCGTCATATCTTCCAATTCAGCTCAAATGCGCACAGACCCTGAAGCTGACATTGTCGTCTCCATGCTCGACAAATCAGAAGAGCAGACCATGCAATATATTGGTGACGCTCATGGCGCGCTGACTTACGGCCTTTCTAAACATGCAGTCGCCCGAGCTGTCCGCCGCCGCGCCGCCGAGTGGGGCCAACTTGGCATCACCTTGAATGCGATTGCGCCTGGCATGACGGAAACACCGATGTTCAGAGGTGCGGCCGATCACCCGCAAATCGGACTAAGTGTCAAAGCTATCCCTATTCCGAAAACCCGCGTCGCGACACCAGACGAAATCGCCGGCGTTATTGAATTCATGCTGTCAGATGCAGCTGAATATATGCAGGGCAGCATTATTTATGTTGATGGCGGAACAGATGCCCAACTGCGCCCTGACGCTTTTTAACGACGCTTGACTCTGAGCGTAATCCATAGTTTTCTGAACGTCGTTCGGAAAGTCAACCAATCAACAATACGGGGAATAAAATGGCAGGCCAAAAAACAGCATTTATAACCGGTGCCGCTATGGGCATGGGGGCGATGAAAGCCCGAAAACTTGCGGAGCGGGGCTGGAAGGTCTTCGCTGGCGTATTGCCCGGAGCCGACACATCTGAACTTGGCGACCATGAAAACATTGTAGTCGTTGAACAAGATGTGACCTCCGACAAATCGGTAACGGCAAGCGCAAAAACTGTGGCCAAACATCTGGGTGATGCTGGGCTGGATTTGTTGATCAACAACGCTGGGATTGCTGATAAAGGAACGGGTCCTATTGAAGGCATCAATATGAAAGAGACGCGACTCATGTTCGAGGTCAATACGTTCGGGATGATGCGGGTCATTCAATCCTTCCTGCCTATGATCCGCAAAGCCGCGCCACACTCGCGGATCATGAATTTCGCATCGGGCGCCGTTCGTGCCAATCCGGCGTGTTCAGGAAGCTACAATATGTCGAAATGGGCGGTTGAAGGGTTGACCAATACATTGCGCAATGAATTGGCACCATTCGGTATTGAGGTGACATCCATCGAGCCCGGCGCGGTTAAAACACACATGACCGCAAATGCCGAGGAAACAACCAAGTCGATATGGAGCGATATCCCCCAGGATGTTAAAGATGTCTACGAGCCCCACCTTAAGGAAACAACGACGACGAAAATGGTTGAGCAAATCAACAATGGTAATGACCCCGATTATGTCACGGATGAAGTTCTAGCGCTGTTAGATAAGAAAACGTGGAAACCTCGCTATCTGGTTGGCAAAGATGTCAAACCCTTGAAAGTAATGCTCGCGCTGATGTCAGAACGTGGGGCCGAAAAGGCGATCCAGAAGGCCGTCGGCATCCCGCAATACAAAGGCTAAACACATGTCCGAGATTAGCGAAAAATTCGCCAAATTAAAATCATCAACATCCCGTCTGCGCAATACGACGGCCGCTGAGCGAACTGCGAGAATTCAGGCATTGTGGGAAGCAACCGTCGACCGTAAAGACGATCTGATAAAAGCCGCGCACCATGAGCGTGGCACCCATGATTTAGACATGGCCGCGGAACTCGTCATGCTCAAGTCTGAAGTCGATTTCTTCAAGAAAAACCTCGCAAAGTGGATGAAGCCAGAGAAGATCAAAAACTCATTGGCGACGATGGGAAAGAAATGTGAAATCCGGCGTCAATCCAAAGGCGTTGTTCTCAATATGGCGGCTTATAATGCACCGACAGCGGAGAGCTTCGTCCCAATGTTAGCCGCAGTGGCAGCTGGCAACGCTGTTGCGATCAAGCCTTCCGAACTCGCACCCGAATCCGCTCAGATTATCCAGGAAATCGTCAATAAGGCTTTCCCCACTGATGAAGCCGAGGTTTTTCAAGGCGGCGTCGACGTAGCGAAAGAGCTGCTGAAACAACCGTTCGATCACATTTATTACACCGGTGGTACTGCGGTTGGAAAGATTGTCATGAAGGCCGCCGCTGACAATCTTACATCGATCACACTTGAAATGGGTGGGAAAAATCCGGTCATCATTGACGAAACCGCGAAGCTCGAAAATGCAGCAACCAAACTGGCTTGGGGCCGCGTTATGAACGCCGGCCAGGTCTGCATTGCTCCCGACTATGCCATTGTACATGAAAGCGTCAAAGACGAGTTTCAAAACCTGATATCCGAAAAAATTCAGGAACAGTACAATTCCGAGCAGACCGGTCTGGACAAATCCAATTACGTCCCGCGCATCATCAATGAACGCCATACCAAAAGGATCAAAGCGCTTTTGGATGATGCCGTTAAAAAAGGCGCGACCATCGTTAGTGGCGGGACTGTTAATTTGAAAGACTGCTATGTTGAGCCGACAATCCTGACTGATGTCACGGAAGATATGAACATCATGCAAGAGGAAGTTTTTGGGCCGATATTGTGCGTCGTGGGATATCAAAACCGCGAGGACGTTCTCAAGCATATCGCGCCGAGAACCAATTCATTGGCCCTGTATATTTACTCTACGAATGACAGCAATATTGAGTATTTCCTCAACAATACGTCTTCGGGATCTGCCGTTGTGAATAACAATTGCATCCAGTCCGGCACGAATCCACGCCTTCCTTTCGGTGGCATCGGTGCCTCCGGCATGGGCCGGATTGGCGGCTATGAAGGCTTTAGGTCTATGTCCAATGAGCGTTCAGTTGTCCATCAACCGCTCGACAAATTCCGCGACTTTCTTATTCAACTCCCGCCCTACTCGGACCGCTATGCAGGTTTGATTATGAAGGGCGTCAAAAAATAAGACGGGCGAGCCGAGTTTAGTCGTATTTAATACGGCCCCGCTCACCGTGAGTTTGCTGAAGTACCGTTGTCGCTAACGGCCCGAAACCTGTCCACATATCTTCCTTGACCTGATCAGCAGGAATAACGACTTCGGCATAATCATTCGGCGCGCGCCAACCGGGATGCGGTTGAATTTTTACATATTGTCCGCCGATTGGATGTAGTGCGAGACGCTTGTCCAGAAGGTTTTGCAGGCGTTCAAATTCCTCAGGGAACTCAGCCGAAATATCCTGACTTTCATTGGGGTCTGACCAAACATTGTACAATTCGCTTTTCACTTCTGTCGTGCGGCGCAAATGATTGACATGCTGCACCAATTTCCAGGGACCATCCAAAACACCGTATTGGAATTTGTTGTAAATCGGCACATTTGATGTGAAATATAGAGGCTCACCCCGGTCTTTTTCACCAGTACCCGTCACGGCGTCCCATCTCGAAAACCCATCCATTTTCTTCACATTGAGCGGTTCAACGCCAGAGGCTTCCGCTAAAGTCGGGAATACGTCCAAAACAGAAATGACGTTTTCATTGACGGTATTGGCTGGCAATACGTCCGGCCAACGGACAACCGATGTGACCCGGATACCGCCTTCATACGCTTCGAGCTTTCCCCCATTGAGCGGCGTGTTAACGCCGCCGAAATTATAATAGCCACCATTATCAGAGAAGAACAAAACGATCGTATTGTCAGCAACGCCTTGATCGTCCAATGCTTTCAAAATATCGCCGACAGCTTCATCCAGACTATGCACCATCGCCGCATATGTTTTGGCAGGATGCCGGGGCGTGTCCAACCGGTTGGGATACTTCGCGATATCTTCCTCTTTGGCATCCATCGGAGAATGCGGTGCCAGGAAAGGCACATAAAGGAAAAACGGTTTCTCGGGCTCGCGCATCTCATTGATATATCTTGCCGCCTGATTGCCATGAACATCGGTAGCGTATTCACCTTCATGTTTTACGCTGTTTCCGTTTTCCTGAAAATCATGTCCGCCGGCAAAGGTGTGATCGAAATAAAGAACATCCGTATTAAAATGGCCATAGAAATGGTCGAACCCCCGGGCATTCGGCGTGTGCTGCTCTATGGTATGGCCAAGATGCCATTTCCCGACCATTGCGGTTTGATAACCGGCTTCGCGGAAACTCTCGGGCATGAAATGTTCTTCCGGTGAAATGCCCCCATTATCCCAAGCCATAAAGACGGCATGCGCGGCTCCGAGTTTTATCGGATCACGGCCCGTCATCAGCGCCGCCCGCGTCGGGGTACAGAACGGCGTCGCATAAAAGCGTTCCAGCCGCATGCCCTCTTTCGCGAGACGGTCAATGTTTGGCGTTTGAATATCAGAGCCATGGTAACCGACATCTGCCCACCCCAAATCATCGGCCAGCAGGATGACAACATTCGGTGGTTTCGCATCGACCGCGCGCTGTTTTACCAACTCGGCTAAATTGGCTGTTTGTTCCGTCGGAAAATCAAAATCCGACGAAGCGACCCGCTTGTATTTGACCTTGGCAAATAAAAACCCTGCCAGCAGCAAAATAACCAGAACGGCAAGTATCTTTTTTACCATGATCGCTAACCTTTAAAACTAAGCTGGCGTTCCGGTTACATCTGAAGTCCCGAACATACCGAGCTTCACCGACCCGTCGAGATTGCTGCCATCTTCAGCGACGTCAAATTCAAGCGTGATCGGCATGGGTGTGGTCAAATCCACATTGAATTTCGCCCGGCCGTCCTCGACCTTCCCATTCTTAACCGGCGTTGCATTTCCGTCGGCGGTGGCCTCGCCGGATAATTCGTCACCGTCCTGCGCCAATGTCAGCACCGCTTCACGGTCGCCCATCGGCGTTTTCATTGTAATATTCCAGGTTCCGTTAAATCCCATTTCAGTCTCCTTGTTTATGAGTTCACGCCCATCGCGTGTTTTGCGGCGACATAGCCGAATGTCATGGCAGGTCCCAATGTCGAACCTGCGCCAGGATAAGTTCGTCCCATAACGGACGAGGCTGTATTGCCGGTAGCGTATAATCCGCCAATTGGCTTACCCCTAACGTTTAGGGCTTGCGCGTTGACGTCAACGTCGACACCACCTTTCGTGCCGATGTCCCCTGGATAAACAGGAAAAGCATAGAACGGCGCCTTGGCAAGCGGTGCCAAGCACGGATTTGGCGTAATTGTTGGATCGCCGTAATACCGGTCATACGCAGTACTACCTGACCCAAAATCTTCATCAACGCCGCTCTCAGAGTATTTGGCGACTTTGTCGACCGTGGCCTGCAAGCCTTTTGCATCAACACCCATTTGTTGAGCCAAACCTTCAATTGTGTCGGATTTTTTTACGACCGCTTTGATGGAACTGTTCCATTTGGAGTCTGGATGGACAGCGGTTGGATATAGTGGCCCAATACCATATTTCTCTCTGGCACGACGGTCAAAAATCACCCAACTTGTTTTCGGATGCGCCTGCAATTGGCGCCCGACTTCATCATAGCTTGCGGCCTCGTTGAGATAGCGTTCGCCCTTTTCATTGACGATATAGATTCCTGGCAATGCGCGTTCAGCGAATAAAACACGCGACCGGTCATCGCGAGGCAATCGAACAGACGGGCCCCACCACGCCGCATCCATAAGTGTTAAATTCGCACCGACTTCTTGCGCCGCCTTATGGGCATCACCGGTATTTTGTCCCGGGGTTGCACTCCATTTGGTATCCGTTGGTCCTGGCAGATGTTTTGTGCGCATCTCGGCATTATGTTCAAACCCGCCCGCCGCGAGTATGACGCCTTTTTTAGCGGTGACGTGAACAACTTCATTGTCTTTTTTCACAATTGCTCCGGTCACGGTGCCATCCGACTCGATAAGCGATTGGAGCGGCGCGTTTCGCCAGATCGGAATTTTGCGTTTAAATACCGACGTTAGACATCGTCCAACCAAAGCATTGCCCAAACATAGACGACGATGGCGTTTGGATTTCATCCGCATCGGGATATCTAACCGATACGAAATCATTAGTTTTGCCATGATCCACTTCCAACCCTTGGCGCGGGTGATTATTTTCTTGGCTTCATTCACGGTAATTGTAAATCCGCCGAAAATCGTCTGCGGATGTGGCGGCCGCATATTGAAAAACTCTTTCCCGAGTTTGGTCGCCGACATCGGAACGGGGTCAAGCGTCCGCCAGCCATCCTTACTTCCCGGCTTTTCGGTCAGATAATCTGCGTACGGTGTCGACACAAACCTGATGTCCGACTTGTCTTCCATGTCCTTGAGCATTTTAGGCGCATTCTCGACATAGGCTTTTAGGCGTTCTTCTGAAACGGCGTCACCGATACAGGCTTTCAAATATTCAATGGCGGCCTCCGGCGTGTCTGTTTCCCCATGTTCAGCCATAAGATGATTACAAGGTATCCAAATTCCGCCGCCGGACGTGGCAGATGTCCCGCCATACATATCTGACTTCTCGATGACTAATACATTCCCACCCGCGTCGTGGGCTGTGATGGCAGCGGTCAATGCGCCCGCCCCGGATCCGACCACTAAAATATCGACATCAATTGAGTTCATCACCCTCGCCTTTGTTTTTCTATATTAGACCGCAGGCAAGAACGTTTCGCAACGAAAAACACAATAACTATCGCATTTATTACGCATATTGCGCTAAAATGAGCAACACTTCGCTATATTGCGTATTTTTTTAGCGACTTACGTACGCATTCTATACGGCTACGCGCGCAAAAGAGGGCACACACTCAACCGAGTCAGAGCGCTTTTAATTTAGAATGAGATGAAAAACTTAAATGGTGCGGGTGAGAAGACTCGAACTTCCACATCTTGCGATACCAGAACCTAAATCTGGCGCGTCTACCAATTCCGCCACACCCGCACTTTGGTAAGGCCGCGCACCCTTTGCCTCATCTTTGACGCTACGTCAACTCGTTCGGGCCGTCATCGGTGCTTTTTTTAACGCCCAGAAAATAGCGATCATTCCAGAGAACAGGTTAGCGGCGGCGATACCGATAAATGCCCCGTTCATTTCCCACAAATAGACCCCAATCCCGATCAGGGGAACATAGAGGATGATCGACCTGATGATGGTGAATATCAAACCATAAGATGGGCGACCCAACGCGTTAAACCCAGCTGCCGTGACAAACACAAAACCATAAAACATGATCGTGATTGGGACCCAGTAAAAATATGAATTGGCCATCTCGATCACCATTTGGTCTTTGGTGAATGCGGACAGGATTGGAATTCTGATCGCCAGCATAACGATGGACATGAATATCGCCCAGCCCACACAAATTTTATAGCAAAATATAAACGCTTCCCGGACGCGGTCTGTCTGGCGCGCCCCCCCGTTTTGCCCGGTCACCGCACCGATACAGGCAGAAAGTGCGTATAATAAAGCAACGGCGATGATTTCCGCACTCATCACAACGTTGAATGTCGCGACGCCGATTGTACCGACCCGGTACGCAATAATCGACGTGACCAACACCATACCCACAGGAACAACAATATTTGTCAATGCTGCGGGTATGCCGACCCGCCCTATTACACGCCAGGCGCGGCCGATGGATCCGAGCGTTATGTCCCTGAAATGAACCGCTTTGCGATAAAATAGGACAACCCAAAGGCCAAAACATGCCGCTATTGAGTTGGCGATCAGTGATGCGAGCGCAGCTCCCGGTACTTCCATTCGTGGGAACGGGCCAATTCCAAAGATCAAGAACGGGTCGATAATGATGTTTAAAACCGCGCCCAATATCATGATCGAGCTTGGCAATGCTGCTTCGCCACTGGCGCGCAGAATATTATTACACATCATGGCGATGCTGACGATGGTTAGGCCCGGCAGCGCGAACAACATATAACTACGGGCCAATTCTGCGATATGCGGTTCAGCCCCCATTTTCTGTAAAACCAGCGGCATGCTCAAGAGCAATAAGGAGCTCAGGACGACCATAACTGTAATCGCCATCAATATTGCTGCCGCCGCATGGCGTTTCGCTTTCTCGCCGTCTTTTTGGCCGATGGCGCGCGACACCGCCGACATAGTGCCCGCCCCAAGGCCGATATTCGCGCTATTTCCCAAGAATACGATGGGAAGGCAAAACCCCATAGCGGCAAGCGCGTCAACGCCAATACGTCCAAGATAAATCGTATCAACAATTCGAACAGACAAGAGTGCCACAATTGCGAGTGCAAACGGCCCCAGCATACGTAAAATGTGCCCCGAAATTGGCCCTTGCGTCAGATCGATCGAATTTTTATCCGCCACTAATCCTCGACATCGATCGAGCTATATGCAGCCAAGGCCGCCATGCGCGTGATTTCGGATGCTGTCGCGCCGAGCTGTGCGATTTGAACCGGCTTTTCGAGTCCGGTCAAAAATGGTCCCAATACTGTCGCACCGCCAACAGAGTCCAGTAATTTTGTGGATATGCTGGCAGAATGAATTGCGGGCATAATCAATACGTTAGCCGGCCCACTTAACCGCGAAAACGGATATGTCAGACTGTGATTTGGATTCAGCGCCACATCTGCGGCAATATCACCTTCATACTCAAAATCCACCTGCTTTCGGTCCAAAATACGAACGGCGTTCCTGACCTTTTGCGTACGTTCGCCCGTCGGATTGCCGAATGTCGAATACGAAATCATGGCCACCCGCGGCGTAAATCCAAATCGTTTTGCGAATTTAGCTGTGCTTTCAGCGATATCTGCCAGGTCTTCAGCCGTAGGAAATTCAGTAATATTTGTATCAGCAATGAATAATGTCTGATGCTTGCCGACAACAACGGAGACGCCCATGGTGCGTTCGTCGGCCGTATGATCCAAAACCATACGGACATCTTTCAAAGCTTTGTCGTAGGCGCGGGTTACCCCTGTAACCATGCCGTCCGCCAGTCCAAAACTGAGCATAAGCGCGGAGAAGACATTCCGGTCGTTATTGACCATTCTTTGCGCATCCCTTCGCAAAAATCCTTTTCTTTGCAAGCGCTTATAAAGATGTTCTACGAATTCATGATTGCGATCAAACAATCGGGCATTGAGAATTTCCAGGCTTCCGTCATCCTCGACACCCAGCAATTCCATATTGTCGCGTATCGGCTTTTCGCGGCCAATCAGAATCGCTTTTCCGAGCCCGCGTTGCTGGAAAGATTGCGCGGCGCGAATGACAGCCGGTTCCTCGCCTTCCGCAAAAACAATTGTACGCGGATTTGCTGTCACTGTTTCCGCAATGCCCTGTAATATCGACGCTGTCGGGTCCAATCGTCCAGCCAGGATTTGCGCATACGCCTCCATATCTTCGATCGGTTTGCGCGCAACACCTGTATCCATGGCCGCTTGGGCCACGTAAGGCGGTATTTTGGAGATCAGTCGCGGATCGAAAGGCGCGGGAATAATATATTCCGGACCGTATTTAGGTCGCTTACCGTGATATGCCGCTGCAACTTCCTCAGGCACGTCCTCACGCGCAAGTTCTGCAAGCGCCTTGGCGCACGCCAGCTTCATCTCTTCGTTCACGTTGCGGGCGCGCACGTCCAATGCACCGCGGAATATGTAGGGAAACCCAAGAACGTTATTGACCTGATTGGCATAATCGCTACGCCCCGTGGCAATAATCGCATCATCACGGACGGACAATATATCCTCTGGCGTTATCTCTGGATCCGGGTTGGCCATAGCGAAGATAATCGGATTGTCGGCCATGGATTTAACCATGTCCTTGCTGACAAGCCCGGCGACAGACAAGCCCAAAAATACGTCTGCACCTTTCATGGCCTCTTCAAGTGTTCGTAAATCGGTATCAATCGCGTGCGGCGCCTTCCATTGATCCATAGATTCTTTGCGTCCGCGGTAAACCACACCCTTGCTATCAAGCACGATTGCGTTTTCGTCCTTGACACCAAGGCTTTTGATCAACCCCAGAACAGAGAGCCCCGCAGCCCCTGCTCCCGACAACACGACTTTTATATCTTCAAATTTGCGCCCGGTGATATCGCAGGCATTGATCAGGCCGGCGGTTGCAATAATTGCGGTTCCGTGCTGATCGTCATGAAAAACCGGGATATCCAGTTCATCGCGAAGTCTTTGCTCAATGATAAATGCTTCCGGAGACGCGATATCCTCTAGATTTATACCGCCAAACGTATTTCCAAACCGCTTAACGCACTCGATAAACGCTTCCGGGTCTTCTTCCTCCACTTCGATATCAAACGAATCAATATCTGCAAATCTTTTGAAGAGGACAGCCTTACCTTCCATAACCGGTTTTGAAGCGGCAGCACCCAAATTTCCGAGCCCGAGAATGGCGGTACCATTTGAGACAACCGCAACCATATTTCCTTTGGACGTATAATCGTAAACTGCATCCGGATCCGCTGCGATCGCTTCGACAGGAACCGCGACACCTGGCGAATAAGCCAAGGACAGATCGCGTTGCGTTGCCATGGGTTTTGTTGGTTGGAGCGCAAGCTTGCCCGGCGTGGGTTTCGCATGAAAATCCAACGCTTGTTTATCAGTGATGAAGCTTTTTTCAGGCACACGCCCTGGCTGTTTAGACATTGTCGTCTCCAGTCAAAGTAAGAGACTGCACTCCTATCGCTATTCGCAGCGCATTCCTAGCCCTGTTTCAATTATGATGGTGCTTTTCTGATTGCTTGGAAAAGCATACCTGCCAACGCCCATCTACCTCATTGACCTTGCGGTGGTGAATTTTAGTGCAACCCACCCAGTTACTGCACATTATATGTGCGAAGCACGATTAAAAATCGTCTTGGCAAATTGAAACCTTAATAAAACTTTTATTCTGCCTTACCTGAGATAGACACATCACCGCGCGCGGCCTCGTACGTCGCGACTGACAAGAGGACAACATGAAAAAAATCGAAGCAGTTATTAAACCGTTCAAGCTGGATGAAGTCAAAGAGGCCCTCCAGGAAATTGGCATTCAGGGGATGACAGTGACAGAAGCAAAAGGCTTCGGACGTCAAAAAGGTCATACAGAATTATATCGCGGCGCCGAATATGTCGTGGATTTCCTCCCAAAAATAAAAATAGAACTCATCTTGGCCGATGAGCAACTCGAAGGCGCACTGGAAGCCATTCAATCTGCGGCTAAAACCGGTAAAATCGGCGATGGAAAGATTTTTGTATCAGACATCACGCATGCCATCCGGATCAGAACCGGTGAAACCGGCGATTCCGCTCTCTAGAAATCAACTGTAATCATAACGCTATTCACAAAGGGATAAAAAATGTCTGACAAAATATTGAAGAAAATCAAAGATGAGAACATCGGATATGTTGACCTCCGGTTCACGGACGTCAAAGGCAAAATGCAACACGTTACGTTCGACGCTTCAATGGTCGACGAAGACCTCTTCGAAGACGGCACCATGTTTGACGGATCATCAATTTCGGGTTGGAAAAGCATCAATGAATCGGACATGGTATTAAAGCCAGATCCAAGCACAGCAGATATTGATCCATTCTACCAGCAAGAAACCTTGACGATGTTCTGTGATGTTCTTGAGCCCGACACAGGCGAGCCCTACAACCGCGATCCACGGACAACCGCGAAAAAGGCTGAAAACTACATTAAATCAGCAAAAATCGGCGACACCGTTTATTTTGGTCCAGAAGCCGAGTTTTTCGTTTTTGACGATGTGCGCTGGAATACAGACCAGAACAACACGGGGTTCTCACTTGATTCTGTAGAAGGCCCTTACAACTCTGGAACACAGTACACAGGTGGTAATATGGGTCACCGCCCTGGTCCAAAAGGCGGCTACTTCCCTGTCCCACCGATTGACCATGAGCAGGACATGCGCACCGAGATGCTTTCTGTCATGACGGAGTTGGGTTTGGAGCCTGAAAAGCACCATCACGAAGTGGCACCGTCGCAGCACGAGCTTGGTATGAAGTTCTCAACCCTGTTGAAAATGGGCGACCGCATGCAACTGTATAAATACATCGTTCACAACGTTGCCCATGCATATGGAAAAACGGCGACATTTATGCCCAAACCCGTGCACAATGACAACGGCACCGGCATGCACGTTCATCAATCGATCTGGAAAGACGGCAAGCCATTGTTTGCCGGAAATGAATATGCCGGACTATCCACAGAGTGTCTGTACTACATCGGCGGTGTCATCAAACATGCCAAAGCAATTAATGCGTTCGCCAACTCTTCTACCAATAGTTACAAACGCTTAGTCCCAGGTTTTGAAGCACCTGTTATGCTCGCTTACTCGGCGCGCAACCGTTCTGCATCGGTACGGATCCCTTGGACAGCATCTCCAAATGGCAAACGCCTCGAAGTCCGCTTCCCGGATCCTGCCGGCAACCCATACCTCACATATACTGCGCTTCTTATGGCCGGTCTCGACGGCATTAAGAACAAAATCCACCCGGGAGACCCGATGGACAAAGATTTGTATGATTTGCCACCGCAGGAAGCGGCCAGTATTCCACAGGTATGCGGCTCGTTGAGAGAAGCTCTTGAAAACCTGGATAGCGACAGGGACTTCCTGAAAGCCGGCGGTGTGTTTGACGATGATCAGATCGATGCCTATATCGAGCTGAAGATGGAAGAAGTCCACAGATTGGCGATGCACCCGCATCCCGTCGAATTTGACATGTATTATAAATGCTAAAATAGCTAACAATTGAACCAAAATAGAGGGCCGGCGGATTATTCGTCGGCCTTTTTTATTTGATTAAACGACGCCCGATCCACCCGGGCATTTATCCGTTGCCAAACTCTTTGCAGTTTGTAATCAATATATAGTCGACGTTAACCGTTTCATTGTCTAAAAGACGGTGAATCAATGCGTTTTTGGTGAGGTCTCACCAGTCTTGCGGTCAAATTGGATTGGGATATGAAATTTCACCACTTATTATTGACGACTTGTATATCTGCTGTTGCGGTCTCAACCGCGTCAAACGCATTTGCACAAGTTGAAATAACGGACGAAAGAACCAGCGGAATATCAACAAGTACTGCAGGAACAGACGGCAACGCATCGGATGTCACGATCACGAGTACAGGAAGCATCGCCGTCACAACAGGTGCGGCGGTTACGGTCGATTCAGACAATGATGTCACAAATAGTGGTATCGTATCGTCGGAAGACGCTGATGACACGACCGGCATTCTCGTCGATCAGACTGTCACAAGCAATATAACCAACACCAACTCGATCAGCTTGACCGAGACGGCACCGGAGGATGGGGTCCCCTCAACCGGAAACGGCACAATTGCGCAAGGATCCGGCCGAACGGGTATTTTGATATCTGGAGGATCAACATTTACAGGAAATGTTGAAAATTCAACAAATGCCAGCATCCGCATTCAAGGGCAAGACTCGGCAGGTATCAGACTTGCAAACACGGCCAGCATGGTTGGAGATTTACTTCAATCCGGAAGCTTGACCGTTTTCGGTGAAAACTCGACAGGTGTAGATATAATTGGAAATGTAATCGGTAATTTGGCGCTTGCGGGCGCAATCTCGGCGACAGGTGAAAACAGCGTTGGCGTGAATGTCGGCGGCGACGTCACCGGTGCAGTTACTGTTAGCTCTTCAATAAGCTCGTCAGGGTATGTCACCCAACAGGGCCAAACCATCACGTCACGTCCAATATTGGCCGGTCGTGACGAACTCGATAGCACAGGAAACCTGACGCAGGCGGGTTCCGCTTTGCAAGTTGGCGGAAATGTGACGCAAGGTATACAAATCACCGAGATCGGTACCGTTGCCATGTTCGGGTCAGCACCCGCTATCCTGATAGACGGCGGCGGCACACCGATCGCGATCGGGCAAGTCGGGCAAATAACGGACCCGAATGACGAAGACTTTGACGAAAACTTGCAGTTTGCATTCGTCAACCAAGGAACGCTCGCATCTGATTCAGTGCTCGATAATATAGACGCGACGGCGTTTTCTTTGGCCAATGCGACACTGGACGGCGGCATCAACAATACCTCAGTGATGAGCGCCACAGTCTATCGCTCAGGGATCGACCCTGACGCAACAGCTGCGACCAATGACGCCCACGCACGTGTCATCGTGATCGGCGGAAACGGCATTGCTGAACGCATCAACAACTCCGGAACAATTTTTGCCCGCGGCGTTGAGGACACAGAGAGCGTTTATGCCGACCCCGACAATGTCCTTGCACCCAACCAAATCTTAGTAACAGCAATTGAAATCGATCCGGGCGGATCGCTCAGCGAAATTACAAATACAGGTACACTGACGGCCATTATTACTGGGCGCAACGGGGAAGCCCGCGTGTTAGTTGATCGCTCCGGAACGCTCCATACGGTCAACAATAGCGGGTTCATCAGTGCCTTGGGCGTGTCGTCCGACGTAAATGGTGAACAAGACACCGATTTTAATTTCATTGCTATTGACGTGAGTGCGAACACTGCTGGTTTTACGCTTAATCAAACCCCGATTGTCGACACCGAAACCGGTGAGGAAAATGATCCTGCGATAGCGGGTGATATAATCCTGGGTTCTGGCGCAGACACGCTCAACATTGCTGCTGGAACGGTAAATAGTGATATCGAATTTGGTGCGGGCGCAGATACGCTGGCTCTGTCTAACGGATCCGTTGTAACTGGAGCGATCTCAGACTCCGGCGGCGACTTAACAATCATGGTCGCTGACAGCAGCGCACTGACCATAACAGCTCCCGGCAATATCAACGCAACCAGCGCGAACTTTGACGCGACTTCGACTTATAGTCCGTTCATTGACCCGGCTGCGGGAACGACATCTTTATTAAATGCGTCCGGTGACGTCACTTTCGAAAGCGGAGCGATCATCGCCCCTCGCCTTGCAAACGTCATTGACGATCCGACAATCGCGTTTGAAATCGCTAGAGCCGGCGGAACTTTGTCCTTCGACGAACTGGCGGGTTCATTGCGAAGTGACGCAACACCATTCTTGTACAATACAAATTTCACCCGGTCCGTGACCGATCCGAATACGCTGGTCCTTACATTGGATTTGCGATCCACGTCCGAGCTCGGACTGGATAACGTCCAGGCAGCAGCGTTCACATCCGCGTTTGAAGCGCTGCAAAACGCGCCTAATCTCGGATCTGCATTTACAGGAATTACCGATCAAGTTTCGTTTAATGCGGCTTATAATCAGCTTCTGCCGGAATTCGCGGCCAGCGCACGGCAATTTGTTCTCGCAAATGTGGACGGTGCCACGGGCGCAGTTGGATCTCATTTGAACACAGCTCGACGTTCGCCGGAACGTCCCGGCGGTGCATGGATTGAAGAATTCGCCTATTTTGCGGATCGCGATCTAGCCGGTCTATCGGAACAATTTCGCGGATATGGCTTCGGGATCACGGGTGGACTCGACACATCATTTGGACCTTTCCAGACCGTCGGTGTGAATTTTGGGTTTGCTTCGACAGAAGTAGAAGACGTTCTCGGTGTTGACGAGCCATTGGATGTCCTGACACTCCAGGGTGGTCTCTATGCCGGATACCAGGTTGGTAAACTCGGCATCGATCTCTATGCGGGCGGTGGATATAACGATTTCGAAGCCAGCAGAAATGTTGAGATCGGCACGTATAGCGCAGCTGCAAGGGGCGACTGGAAAGGCACTCATTATAATGCGTCAGCATCCGCCGGTTATGATATTTCTTTTGGAAAATATTATGTTCGTCCGTCCGCTACATTCTCGTATTTGCGTTTAAACGAAGACGCATTTGTTGAGGAAGGAAGCGCTGATATTGCCCTTGCAATCGATAGTCGCGAGGCCGAAGTGGGAACCGCGACAGGTTTATTGGATATTGGTGCGCGGTTCGAACGTGAACGTTCATGGTTCGCGCCAGCGTTACGACTTGGAATCCGCAACGATTTTATCAATGACGGGGTGATGACAACCGGTAATTTTGTCAGCGGTTCTAATCCATTTGCACTGACGTCTGAAGAGTTTCCTGATACCGGGATCGTACTTGGCATTACATTCTCGGCGGGATCTAACTACTCATCATTCTCGCTGGATTACGATGCGGACATTCGCGATGGCTTTAATCGCCACACTGCCCGCCTCGTAGTCAGGATGTTATTCTAAAAGTTCATTTTTTTGGATTCTATCCGGTATTTTCGCTAGAGTTTTAACGCCGACTCAGACAGGGTGCGCGCATGGCATTAGCAAATAAAAAAGACTTGTTTAGCGACGCTGGTAAAAAGGCCTCCGCAGAGAAAGCATATTCGGCCAAAGATATTGAAGTCTTGGAGGGATTAGAGCCTGTCCGGCTGCGCCCGGGCATGTATATCGGGGGAACCGATGACCGTGCCCTTCACCATTTATTTGCTGAAGTCCTCGATAATTCAATGGATGAGGCAGTGGCGGGTCATGCCAACCGGATTGAAGTCGAATTGGACACAGATGGCTATTTGTCAGTAAGCGACAATGGACGGGGTATCCCGATCGACCCTCACCCCAAGTTCAAAAACAAATCCGCGTTGGAAGTGATCATGACGACGCTCCACGCCGGCGGTAAGTTTTCGGACAAAGCATATCAAACGTCCGGCGGGCTTCACGGGGTCGGTGTTTCTGTCGTCAATGCGCTTTCAGACGACTTGACGGTAGAGGTCGCGCGCGGAAAGCAACTCTACAGCCAGAATTTCAGTAAAGGCATTGCGCAAGGTAAACTTAACAAATTGGGCGCGACGCCAAATCGACGGGGCACCAAAGTGCGCTTTCACCCCGACCCAGAAATTTTTGGACCCCGCGCCCACTTCAAACCGGCGCGTTTATTCCGGATGGCACGGGCTAAAGCCTATCTACAGCCGGGTGTTGAAATCAGGTGGAAATGTGACCCGGAATTGGTCGAAGAGCTGGATACAGTTCCTCATGAAGCCGTCTTTCATTTCCCCGGTGGGCTGTCGGATTTTTTGAAAGAAACCCTCGGAACAAAGACGACAGTTACTCCAGACGTATTTGCCGGACGGACATCTCAAGACAGCGGACACGGCCGCGTTGAATGGGCCGTGTGCTGGACACCGGAAGGGTTTGGCGACGCAGACAGTTTCGTCCGGTCCTATTGCAACACCATTCCCACCGGCGGCGGGGGAACCCACGAACAAGGCTTACGCTCGGCTCTGACAAAAGGTTTGCGTGCATATGCCGACATTACGGGAATGTCCAAAAAAGCATCCGCGATCACACCGGATGACGTAATGAACGGTGCGGGCGCACTCGTTTCAGTTTTCTTGAAAAACCCGGAGTTTCAAGGTCAAACCAAGGACAGACTTTCCAATTCCCAAGCCGTTAAAATCGTCGAAAACGCAGTGCGCGATCCCTTCGACCATTGGTTGGCCGGATCGCCGACCGAGGCGAATAAATTATTGGAATGGGCGATTGAAAAAGCAGACGAACGCATGCGACGCAAACGGGCGCGGGATGTGTCACGTAAATCTGCAACACGCAAGCTCCGCCTGCCGGGCAAACTTGCCGATTGTTCGGACAAGTCCGCGGAAAATACGGAAATATTCATTGTTGAGGGTGAAAGTGCGGGCGGCAGCGCCAAGCAAGCCCGTAACCGTAAAACGCAAGCCATTTTGCCGCTTAAAGGGAAAATCCTGAACGTGGAAAGCGCCAGCATGGACAAGATTTCACGCAATGCCGAAATCAATGATTTGTCGACCGCTTTAGGCGTGGGTATCGGCAAAAAATTTAACCCGGACGACTTAAGATATGAACGCGTCATTATCATGACTGACGCGGACGTCGATGGCGCGCATATCGCCGCTCTGCTGATTACGTTCTTCTACAGATACATGCCGGTTTTGATAAATGAAGGCCGTCTTTACATGGCGATGCCGCCCTTGTTCCGGATCACTCAAGGCGGTAAATCCATGTATGCCAATGACGAAGAGCACAAAGACCGTCTGTTGGAAACCGAATTTACGGGACGCGGGAAAATCGAAATTGGACGGTTCAAAGGGTTGGGCGAAATGATGCCAGCCCAACTCAAAACAACAACGATGGATCCAAAGACAAGAGCCCTCGCCCGAATCACAATCGACGATGAAAATTTACCATCGACGGAAGCCCTCGTCGAAACCCTGATGGGCAAACGCGCGGACCTCCGTTTTCAGTATATTCAGGATCACGCCCAATTCGTAGAAGAGATCGACGTCTAATTAAAAACAGCGTCTTGCGAACGATTGAAAAACCTGATTATAAAGCCACATGCAAAAACAAACATCGTGGGCGGCCCTGACCGTATCCCTCATGATTGCGCCAGTGCTTGTATTAGGTGCATGTGGGGACAAGGAAAAAGAAGTTAAATCATCAGATGGGGATAAGGAAATTGCATTTCCTTCCACCTATTCGCCCCCCGATAGCCAGCCCACACTTATTACCAATGCCTATGTTCTGGATGGTATAGGTGGCGAATTTGAAAATGCCAATGTCCTGATCGTTGACGGGAAAATCGCGGGCGTCGGGGCCGATGTCTCATCTGATGCCGAAGGACTTGTAACAATCGATGCGCAAGGCGCCTGGGTCACGCCCGGTGTCATCGACTCGCATTCACATCTTGGCGTTTACGCTTCGCCCAGCGTACGTGCGCATTCCGATGGCAATGAAGCGACCAGCCCGAATACGGCGGAATTGTCTTCAGAACACGGCGTATGGCCACAGGACCCGGGCTTCTCGGAGGCGTTGGCCGGTGGCGTGACAACACTTCATGTCTTGCCTGGCTCCGCAAATCTATTTGGCGGCAAAGGAACAACACTTAGAAACATCCCTTCGCGGACTGTCCAAGGCATGAAAATGCCTGGAGCTCCTGCGACGTTAAAAATGGCGTGCGGTGAAAACCCGAAGCGCGTTTATGGCCAGAAAGGCGGCCCTGCCTCGCGCATGGGCAATTTTGCGCATTACCGTAAACATTGGATCAAAGCCCAAGGGTATAAGAAAAAACTCGACGCTGGTGAACTCAAACCCGGTGACCGCAATCTTCAACTCGAAACGCTTGCAGGTGTTCTCAGTGGCGATATTTTGGTACAAATGCACTGTTACCGCGCCGATGAAATGGCGCAGGTTCTCGATATGGCCAAAGAGTTTGACTACAAAGTCAGCAGCTTTCACCATTCTGTTGAAGCCTACAAGATAGGCGATCTGCTCAAAGAAAACGACACCTGTTCAGCCATGTGGGCTGATTGGTGGGGATTTAAGATGGAGGCCTATGATGGTATACAAGAAAATATTCCTTTTGTTCACGCTCAAGGCGCTTGTGCTCTTATTCATTCGGATAGCGGATACGGAATCCAAAGATTAAACCAAGAAATCGCAAAGGCGTATGGGCACGGTAAAAGAGCCGGAATTGACATCTCAAAAGGAGAAGCCTGGAAATGGATCGCGATAAACCCTGCGAAGGCCATCGGGATTGATGATCAAACGGGTTCGCTCGAAACTGGAAAAAGAGCCGACGTTGTGATTTGGAGTGGAGATCCCTTCTCCACCTACACAAAAGCCGACAAGGTCTTTTTAGACGGCGCGCTGATGTATGACCGCCTCGCTGGCCTCAAACCGATTAGCGACTTCCGCCTTGGCCAACCTGGTACAGGAGAATAATATGAAAAACCTTCTCATCAGCTCAAGCCTTGCCCTCGCTATTTCTGCATCTCTTGCAACTAAAGCATTTGCACAAACTATCGCCATCAATGGCGGCAAAGTCGTTACAAATAGCGACGCCGGCACAATGGAAAATACAAGTATCTTGATTGAAAATGGTCGTGTTCGCAGTTTTTCAACCGACGAAACGCTTTCCGGTGACACGGTGATTGATGCCAGCTCAGCTTGGGTGACCCCGGGAATATTTGCCGCGGTCAGCAATCTTGGGCTCGTCGAAGTCGGCGCGGAACAAAACTCCAATGACTCCCGCCCGGAAAGTGATAACGCGACCGTACGAATACGGGTCGCAGACAGCTATAACCCGAAAACGTCCAGTATAGCCGTATCCCGGGCCGGCGGCATCACCCATGCAGCAGTGGTTCCCGGCGCGAAAAATGATATTTTTGGCGGCATTGGCATGTTGATGTCTACGAACGGAAGTTTTGAATCTATTGTAGACGAAGAAGCGTTTATTTTTGTGGACTACGATTCTTCATCTGACAGTACAGGCGGCACCAAAGCGGCAGCGATGTCATATTTGCGCTCTGCACTCTCCGATGCGCGCAATTACAGCACACGGTTTAATGGCCCGGATGATGGCGACACCTTACGCCGCGCAGATGCCCGTGCGCTTCGCCCCGCTATACAAGGTCGAATTCCTCTTGTCGTTGAAGCAGACCGTGCCGTCGATATCGTCAATATATTGAAATTAAGAGACGAAAACCCCACCATGAATATCCTTATTCTTGGCGCATCGGAAGCGTGGATGGTGGCCGACCGTTTGGCTGAGGCTCAAGTTGGCGTATTTATTGATCCAACCGAAAACCTGCCGGGCAGTTTCGATGATACGGGCTCAAAGCTAGACAGCATCAAAATTTTGCATGACGCGGGTGTCAAAACCGCCGTCATGTCACGCACAACAACTGGAAGCTACTCACATAATCTGCGCCTGTTAACGCAACATGCCGGCAACGCGGTAGCCAATGGCTTATCGTGGGAAGGCGCATTTACATCTATCACGTCAACGCCGGCAGAAATGTACGGGCGTCCTGAACTGGGTAAAATTTTGACAGGTCAAAACGCCAATCTTGTTGTCTGGGACGGTGATCCGCTGGAAGCAATGAGCGCGCCAATCGCGGTTATTATCGATGGTGAGGTGCAAAGTTTGAAATCCCGGCAGACAGAATTGCGCGATCGTTACAATCCAACGCGTTCTGATGACGTACCTTACGGTTATCCAACACCTGAATAGAAAACCCGGCATAAATGCCGGGTTCCATTCAATCGGTAAGGGCACGACCGACTATTTAGGTAAGACAACCGTATCGATGACGTGTACGACACCGTTGGACGTTTTCACGTCTGCGGCGATGACCGTTGACGTTCCGCCATTGGCGTCTGTCAAAATAATTGATCCGTCGACGATTGAGGCTGACAGGGTTCCGCCGTTCACAGTTTCAATATCATAGTGGTTTTCATTGGCTTTGATCAAACCCATCAATTTGCCGGACTTCACTTTTGCACCGACGACATGGTAGGTCAGAATTCCCGCAAGCATTTCTTTATTCTCATCTTTCAATAATGTCGCCACAGTACCTTCTGGCAATTTGTCAAACGCTGCATTAGTTGGAGCAAAAACTGTGAATGGACCGTCGGTTTGCAATGTTGTTACCAGGTCTGCTTGCGTAACGGCAGCGACCAATGTTGACAGGTCTGGATTGCCGACCGCTGTTTCGACAATGTCAGCTTTCTTCATTTTGTTGTAGTCGCCGGCTGATGCCGTAGCGGCGCCGAAGCTTAATCCAGCAACTGTTGCCGCAATAATTGTTGTTCTAAGTAAGTTTTTCATGGGGGGAAGTACCTTTCAGTTTGTGTTGATGCCTGTGTTTACGCACCAATAATGGAAATGGATTGGAATGTTTCCAAAATGTAATCAATTGGTAGCTCGACCTCTCCATATGATGTGTGGAGCAAATACTTGACCTGACGCTGTCCATGCGTATTGTGCGGCAACTTCAACTTGGGATCACAGGGGTGATTCCACGCAATAGGCCCGTCAAAGCGTTATGGGTCGGGAAAGTAAGACACTGACCAATAATAATGACACGGCGTCCGATGCGCCGGTGAAAGACGAGAAACCAACGATCAGCTTTGCTGAACTGGGTCTGGCACCACAAATTCTAAAAGCCCTCGATGATCTCGGGTACACAACCCCAACGCCTATTCAGGCTCAGGCGATACCGGCTGCGTTGGAAGGCAGAGACGTTCTCGGGATCGCGCAGACAGGCACCGGTAAAACGGGGGCCTTCACCCTCCCCGTCCTGCACCGTATGTCGCAAGGACGTGCTCGTGCGCGCATGCCACGATGCCTGATCGTCTGCCCGACGAGGGAACTGGCGGCACAAGTCGCAGAAAATGTCGAGCTGTATGGCAAACATATGAAAATCAGCATGGCTTTGCTGATTGGTGGCGTCTCCTTCAAGGAACAAGAGATAAAGCTTAATCGCGGTGTTGATGTTTTGATTGCCACACCAGGACGCTTGTTGGATCAATTTGAACGGGGGAAAATTCTTCTCACAGGGGTTCAAGCTCTGGTCGTTGATGAAGCGGACCGCATGTTGGACATGGGTTTCATTCCTGACATCGAAAAAATATTCAATATAACGCCCTTTACCCGTCAGGTTCTTTTCTTCTCGGCGACCATGCCGAACGAGATCAAAAAACTGGTCGATCAATTCTTGCACCAGCCGCATCAAGTGCAGATTGCCCGTCAAAATATGACGGCCAAAACAGTACGACAACGTATTGTTATGATGCCGGCGAATGACACCAAACAAAAGCGGACAGCACTTCGGCATGTGATTGACAGTCATGACGTCAAACAAGGTATTGTCTTTTGCAACCGGAAACGCGACGTCGATATTGTTGCGAAGTCGTTGACAGTTCATGGGCACAACGCCGCGCCAATTCACGGTGATTTGGCCCAAAGCCTGCGCACGAAAACCCTCGATGACTTTAAAAGCGGTGATATCCAGTTTCTGGTCGCCTCAGACGTGGCCGCACGCGGCCTCGATGTTCCAACCGTCGAATATGTTTTGAATTATGATGTGCCCAATCATAGCGAAGACTATGTTCACCGGATCGGACGTACGGGACGCGCCGGACGTAAAGGCGACGCTGTTATGTTCGTGACGCCCTATGACCGGAAAAACTACGCAGCGATACTGGAACTGATCAAAGTCAAAGAAATCGAAGAGCTGGAAATTGACGGTATCGAGGACTTTCCAAAAGAAAGTCGCGGACGCGGGCGATCAAACGAACCCGGTAAAGGTCGAGGACGTGGGCGCGGACAATCGCAAAGTCGCGGTCGAGGCCGAAGCGACAATCGCAAACCCGATAATCGCGAACGGTCACAAGAGCATAAGTCCAAGAAACCCGCGAAAGACACATCGGATAAGCCGGAAAAAACCGAAAAGACAGAGGCGAAAAAGCCCCAAAGGTCGCGCAATGATCGGAATGATCGCAGCGACAATAAAAAGAAGCCCGTTAAGTCTCTGTCAAAAGACAATAAAAACGGCAATCGGAAATCACGTGGTGGTTTGCCCGAAAACAACAAAAGCGGTTTTGGCGACTCAATGCCGGCTTTTTTCGGATCAACCGATAAATAATTATTGCGCGGCCGGCAACACGGCTGTTGATGACCCAAGTTTCGCAACTAGCTGGTCGACACTGTCATAAACTTGCTGCAGAATCTGATCATTCTCTTGCAGCACGCAATGGCCAGACGCTTCGATTATCTTGTATTCGCACGAGCCGATATCATTACACACCTCAATCGCGGGATCATTGATCACAATTGTATCGTTTTCAGCAAGCAGCATCGTCACTGGCACATCAATTTTGCTCGACCATTCAGGTGTTATCATTTTTTCACCGGATAACATCAATTGGCCAAACCATTGATATGTCGCAGACCCCATGCGTAATGACGGATCTTTCACATACATGGCATCGCGTAAATAGATACGCTTTGGCTCGGAGCTGCAGGGAATTTTTTGCGTCAAATCTTGAACGTCCGGTCTCCAATTGGATGCCCCTGGCGCATACCGATCCGTTTTACCTGTCAATTGCGAAAGCCGGTATAAAAACTTTGCGGCTCCGTACGGAGTTTCGCCTGTATTGGGCCGAAATGCGGGAACCGTAAGTAAAAGTCCGGCAACATCTGTGTCATGTGCCGCGACTGTTCTATAGGCAACATGTGCCCCGAAAGACTGCCCAATCATGACAATCGGTGCATTCGTATCGCTAAACTCTGCATCCAATATTTCCGCGATATCCTCGGCATATACTGAGAAATCATTCACCCAAGACTTTTCGGGATTAAATTTCAACGGGCGGTCTGACCCGCCCTGCCCGCGAATGTCGATCCCGGCGACATTAAATCCTTTGGATTGCCAATGGCTCAGCTGTTCGCCGTATTGGTCGAGCAATCCCGTAAATCCGGGCATCAAAATCAATGTGGCTTTAGCATTCGGATTGACCGGCCCTTTGCCAATCCGGATTTTGACAAAGTCGCGCGTGACGTATTTCTCGTATTTCCAGCCATTGGGCATCGGCGGGATGTAAAATGCATCAATCTGTGCCTGATATTCCGGTGTGACCTGATATGGCTCATATTTTTCCGGCGGCCAAAGGATAAAGACGACCAATCCAATCACCAACGCCCACACAACCCCTTTTATGATTTTTTTGATCATGGCTTTTTCTTTTTTGGTTTCTTCTTTGCTTTGGCTCTAAGGGCAACGTCCAAAGATCGCCTTGCCCAAACTTCCAATTCTTCCGGGTCGTCATAACACCTTTCCGGCATGGGGTAGTAGTTCATAGTGGCGACGCTCCCGTCTTTTTTTTCAAATTCGAATTTATATAAATCCTCGTCTTCAAAGAATTGATGGGTCTGATCGTCTGACTTTAAATATATTCCGTTGTCCGGATCATGTATGGCGAAGGTCACATTCGCCGCATAGATGGTCAACCCGCCCATCATCTTTCTGTATTTTATCGGAGCAAGTGGATCAAAAAGCTCCAAAACCATATCGATATCGTTTTGGGTAATCGCCATTATTCATCATACACATTGGTTTCTTGGAACACCGGGTCAGATTCAAAATCTTCAGCCCAGCTGGCCAATTTCGGCGCGCGCGATTTCCAATTTATATGCGGCGCTCTAAAACCCATATAGGCAAGTCCGCACAGGATTGAGAGATTGCCATATTCCCACGGCTTTCCAAGATCATCGACTTCCGCCTCTAATGCGTCAACAGCAGACTCGAGCGAACGAGTATGGCGGGCGATCATTTCGTCCCAATGTAACGCGTCCGGACGCACGGTTTCGTAGCGGTAATTATAGGTAGCAACTGAAATCCCGTCCCCCAGCGCATGCAGCCTTTGTTGCCGCGCCCGCTCCTCACCTGCAGACGGGAGCCAAGGATCACCACTGATCGTATCGAGATATTCACAGATCACCGGGCTATCGAATAGGGTGATATGCCCTTCCCGTTCCAACGCCGGGATTTTTCCCAAAGGGTTGGAGCTGTTGGCATAGCCGTTGGCGCCGTCTTTCTCGGGGCAAATTTCTTCGATCTTGTCAGATAAACCCTTTTTGCGGGCCAGGATCATAGCCTTGCGTGCGAATGGTGACAGCGGATGACAGTAGAGTTTCATTGTCACCGCTTTACCAATGCTAGGCGTCGGCGACAGCGAATGGCGTAATCGTCACGCTTTCCCCGCATCCACAGGCATCTGTCTGGTTCGGGTTCTTAAATGTGAACTTGGAGTCCATGATCGTGGTTTCGTAATCAACAACCGAGCCCAACAAAAACAATACGGCTTTTGAATCAACGACGATGGTGACGCCATTGTCCTCGACGACTTCATCGAATTTTTCGATATCGGCCACATAATCCATGGTGTATTCCATACCTGCGCAGCCGCCGTTTTTGACGCCGACGCGCAAATACCCTTGATCGCGTTCAGCAAGAATTTCCTGAACCCGCGCCGCAGCGGCATCGGTCAGAGTTACAAGTTTTGGTCTTGGTCGTGCCATCACTGGCTCCTTAAAACATATTCAGTTCGAGACGGGCTTCATCGCTCATCAAATCCATCGACCATGGCGGGTCAAACACCATGTCGACTTCCACTTTTTTGACGCCTTCGATCACCGCGCACGCGTCCTGCACCCAAATCGGCATTTCACCGGCAACCGGGCAGCCTGGAGCGGTCAGAGTCATATCAATTTTTAGCGTCCGGTCATCTTCGAGCTCAACCTTATAAATCAAACCCAGTTCGTAGATATCCACCGGGATCTCCGGATCATAAACCGTTTTGATCTGAGTGATTACATCGGCCGTAATCCGTTCAATCTCTTGATTTGTAGGTTTACCCATGCCGTCGGTCCCGGAAAGATCGATGACATCCCGTTCAGTTCCTGTTGGTTGTGTGTCCATATCTTCACTCATCTTATCATCCAATATAGGCCTTTCTTTTACGAAAGAAAGAGCCGCGCCTTGTTTACGCCTGCAATCAGGCGATCCATTTCTTCATAGGTATTGTAGATACCGAAACTGGCCCGCGCCGTTGAATGCATGCCAAATGCGGTCATCAAAGGCTGCGTACAATGCTGTCCAGCCCTGACCGCAAGCCCGTATTTATCTAATATTTGCGCGATATCATGGGCATGAGCCCCGTCGAGCGCAAACGCCAAAACCGAGCCTTTGTCCGGCGCATTTCCGATCAATTTGAAGCTATTGATTTCGTGCAATCCCGCCAATGCGTGACTATAGAGCCCCATTTCATGATCAATAATGGCTTGGCGGTCAAATCCGCTGATCCACTCGATAGCCGCACCCAGACCGATCGCTTCAATTATCGGCGGTGTACCTGCTTCAAATTTGTGCGGTATCTCTGTATAGGTCACGCGATCTTCAAACACATCCTCAATCATTTCGCCGCCGCCCTGGAATGGACGTAAGCGTTCCAGCATTTCGCGTTTGCCGTAAAGTGCGCCAATGCCTGTCGGGCCGTAAAGCTTATGACCGGTCATGGCAAAGAAATCGGCATCTATATCGAGGACATCGACCGGAATATGCACTGCTGCTTGCGTGCCATCGACGACAAATATGCAATCATGCTCACGCGCGATTTTGCCGATTTCTTTGACCGGGTTAATCGTGCCGAGCACATTGGACATGTGAACGATCGATACAATCTTGGTTGTAGGTGTGAACAGGGATTTATAAGCGTCCATATCCAGGGTTCCATCGTCCAGAACCGGGATCCATTTGATCACCGCACCGAAATGCTCGCGCATGAAATGCCACGGTACGATGTTGGAATGATGCTCCATTTGCGAGATGATGATCTCATCGCCTTCTTTGATCTCGCTCATCAGTCCATAGGCCACCAGATTAAGCGCTTCTGTCGCACCTTTGGTGAAGATGATTTCGGAAGCTTCCGATGCGCCCAGGAATTTGGCGACAATCCCCCTTGCCCGCTCAAACCGTTCCGTTGTTTCATTGGCCATCGTGTGCAGGCCCCGATGCACATTGGCGTATGAATGGGTGTAGCATTCGTTCATCGCATCCGTGACGAATTCAGGTTTTTGGGCACTGGCTGCATTATCGAGATAAGCGACCGGTTTGCCGTTGATTTCCCGGGTCAGGATTGGGAATTGAGCCCGAATGGCGTCGACATCAAATCTCACGAGTTCGCCTCCAGCCATGTGCGGATATCCGTCATAAAGTCGTCACGACGATCTTCGGCCAAATCATCAAAGACCTCAGCGACAAAGGCTTCGGTCAAAAGCGCACGCGCTTCTTTGAGCGGAATGCCACGCTGGCGCATGTAAAACAATGCGCTTTCATCGAGCGCGCCCAACGTGTTACCGTGGGCGCATTCGACGTCATCAGCGTATATTTCGAGCTCCGGCTTCGCGCGTATTTCACTTGTATCGGACAGCATCAAGGCATCATGGCGCATTTCCGCGTCCGTGTGTTGCGCCGGACGTCTGACATGGAACTTGCCTTGGAACACGCCGCGGGCTTTGTCGGTCACCACGCCTTTGACGGTTTGGCGAATAACCCCATCCGGAGCGCCCAAATCGATATAGCTGGTCATGTCGGTATGGCGCTGATCATTCAGAAGATACGCGCCGTGAATTTGCGCGTTTAACCCTTCTCCAAGTGCAGCGACATTGGTTTCCAGTCGCGATAAACCGCCGCCGAAACTCAATGCATGTTGAATAACTTTCGCACTCGCCCAAGCATTGATTTGGCTGGTGACGATCCGGGTCGATTGAGCATGATCCCGGTGGGTCATCGTTCTGGTTAGCGATGCGCCCTCGCCCAGATCGTAATTGACCTCGATATTGACAAATCCAGCTTCATCACTGCGATGATCCTCAATGACAGTAAGTTCGGCCGATTTACCGAGCTTGATGAAAATTCGTGCATGACCTGCGGACAGTCCGCTTAACCGAACCACGTCAATTGATTGATATCCCGCCGGTACATCTATGAGATAGCTCTCGCCGGAAAAATTGTGGGCAAGCGTGCCCATTGCATGGTCTTTCGCTGTATTAACGGCACGGTTGACTGATAGATCGGATGGAAGTTCAAAAACGGGCTCACAAGCGCTGACAAGCCCGCTGGCCGTCTCCTTGACAGAATTGCGAACATCGGTCCATTTCCACGCTTCCACGCGTCTGTGCGGCAGTGCGCCGCCCAACCGCGTCTCCGCTTCGGTTAAGTTAGGCTGCGTAGGCATCATACCCTTCCGCTTCCAGTTTTTTCGCCAGGTCGGCATCTCCGCTCTCGGCAATCCGACCCGCCACCAGCACATGCACCTTGTCCGGCACGATGTAATCCAACAGGCGCTGATAATGAGTAATGACCAACATGCCGCGATCCGGGCTGCGCAAGGCATTGACGCCATCGGCAACAATGCGCATCGCATCCACATCCAGACCCGAGTCGGTCTCGTCCATGACGATGAATTTCGGCTCCAGCATCATCATCTGGAAAATTTCCATGCGTTTCTTCTCACCGCCGGAAAACCCGACATTCAGCGGTCGTTTCAACATATCTGGTTTGATTTTTAAATCGGCTGCTATTTTACGAGCTTTTTTGAGGAATTCCGGTGCAGAAAGCTCCTCTGCACCCCGCGCTTTGAGCTGTGCATTCACGGCTGTCCGCAGGAATGTCATGGTCGGCACGCCAGGGATTTCCAGAGGATACTGGAATGACAGAAACAGGCCAGCGGCGGCACGCTCTTCGGGCTCCATATCAAGCAAATTTTTGCCCATATACTCGACGCTGCCGCCCGTGACGTCATAGCCATCGCGGCCCGTCAACACATAGGACAAAGTCGATTTCCCGGCACCATTTGGCCCCATAATCGCATGCACTTCGCCTGCCGGAATATCCAGACTCAACCCGTTGAGGATGGTCATCGCCCCTTCATTCACTGTCGCTGTTAAATTATTGATTTTTAGCATTATTTATATCCATACATTATTGGGCGCGTCGTATTTTTCATCGACGTCTGTATCGCCATTATTATTGAGACTCTTGGGCTCGATCAGGAATATTTCGGCCTCATTATCGGCCACAGGACGGTGTTCGACGCCTTTGGGCACGACAATCGCCTCGCCGGCTTTTAAATCGACGGTATGCGAGCGAAATTCGAGCATTATTTCGCCCTTCCAGACGAAAAACATCTCGTCCGCGTCCGCATGGGCATGCCAGGGGTATTCGCCCTTGATCTTGACCAGCTTAAATTCCTGCCCATTGAGCTCCGAAACGATTTTCGGGCGCCAATGATCAGTGAATTTGCCGAACTTCTCGTCGATGTTGATTTTATCAATCACCGGGTTTTTCCATTTTCTTCACCTCTCCTTGGGGAGAGGTCGAGCGAAGCGAGGGTGAGGGGAAATAAAGTTCCTGTTTTTGAACGACCATATACGCATGACGGATTGATCCCCTCACCCCGCAACGCCTGTCGGCGCGCGGACCTCTCCCCCAGGAGAGGAAAAGATTGAGGTGATATTTGGGCGCATATCAGCATATTATCCCTTGAACGCTGTCACTTCGATTTCGATTTTCATCTTTGGGTCGACCATGCCCGCGACAACCATGGTGGCGGCGGGCAGGATTTGTCCAAAATGCTGTTTGATCACAGGCAAGACTTCCGGGATGTATTTGCGGTCAGACACAGTGTATTGGACCCGGATGGTGTGCCCGAGCTCGAAATCTGCCGATTTAAGCGCCGCCATGATATTGGCGAAGGTGTTTTGGGCCTGTTGCGCCGCGCTTTCCGGCAATTCGTTCTTAGTATAGTCATATCCAACTGTGCCGGAGACAAAGCACCAATCGCCTTGTGCAACCGCGCGCGACATTGCGTAATGTAGTTCACCGGTTGAAAGCTGAATAAGCTTACGTTTTGTTTCTGATTTTTTAGCCATTTTAATTTCCTAATTTAATTCGATTATCCGACACTGCCTTCAAGGCTGATGGCCACGAGCTTTTGCGCCTCGACGGCAAATTCCATGGGGAGCTTTTGTAAGACATCGCGGCAGAACCCGTTGACGAGCAAGGCGACCGCATCTTCTTCCGATAACCCCCGTTGGCGGCAATAAAACAGTTGATCATCCGATAGCTTCGATGTTGTCGCTTCGTGCTCGAACTGGGCACTCGGTGTATTGCTTTCCACATAGGGCACGGTATGCGCCCCACATTGATCGCCAATGAGGAGACTATCGCACTGGGTAAAGTTGCGTGAGCCGGTCGCCTTTTTATGGGCACTAACCAGACCACGGTAAGTTTGATTGGATTTACCAGCACTGATCCCTTTAGAGATCACCCGGGATTTTGTGTTCTTGCCCAAATGGATCATCTTGGTGCCGGTATCGGCCTGTTGGTATCCGTTGGTGATGGCTATGGAATAGAACTCACCTTGCGAGCCATCCCCGCGCAGCACGCAGCTCGGATATTTCCATGTGACGGCCGATCCGGTTTCAACCTGGGTCCAGGACACTTTCGAGTTTACACCCCGGCAATCGGCACGCTTGGTCACGAAGTTATAGACCCCGCCCTTGCCTTCGGCATCGCCCGGCCACCAGTTCTGCACGGTCGAATATTTCACTTCCGCATTGTCATGGGTGATGATTTCAACAATCGCGGCGTGTAGCTGGTTTTCATCGCGCATCGGCGCGGTACAGCCTTCGAGATAGGATACATATGAGCCTTCATCAGCGATAATCAATGTGCGTTCAAACTGACCTGTCCCTTGCGCATTCATGCGGAAATATGTCGATAACTCCATCGGGCAACGCACGCCCGGCGGGATGTAGACGAATGATCCGTCAGAAAACACAGCCGAATTCAGCGTCGCGAAGAAATTGTCCGTTGGCGGCACCACGGAGCCCAGGTATTTTTTGACCAGTTCCGGGTGTTCTTTGACGGCTTCCGAGAACGAACAAAAGATCACGCCCTTCTCGGCCAGCTCTTTCTTGAACGTTGTGACCACCGAGACACTATCGAACACCGCATCGACGGCGACTTTGGGAGCGCCTTGCACACCCGCCAGGACTTCCTGTTCTTTCAAAGGAATGCCGAGCTTGGCATAAACTTCGAGCAATTCCGGATCGACTTCGTCCAAAGACTTGGGGCCGTCTTTATCGCTTTTCGGAGCCGCGTAGTAATAGGCATCCTGATAATCGATTTCAGGGTAATCGACCATGGCCCATTTCGGCTCTTCCATATTGAGCCAACGCCGATAGGCCGCCAATCGCCATTCGAGCAACCATTCCGGCTCTTCCTTTTTAGCCGAGATAAACCGAACAATATCTTCGTTCAGGCCTTTGGGGGCAAAGTCCTGCTCGATATCGGTTTCAAAGCCGTATTTATATTTGTCCGCTTCAAGGCCTTTGACGCCTTCAACGGTTTCGGCTTCGATGCCGTCTTTGACTTTTGTGTCTATGCTGCCCATCAGGCGGCTCCTTTTTGCCGTACACGTGTACGTTTTCTAATCTTTGCCCAAGTGTCCAAAAAACGCTCGGCGTCCTCGGGCTGGCTCGTGTATCCCAGACTGAGACGGATGCAACCATGTGGCGCTTTGTCCGCCAATCCCATTGCTGTCACAGCCCGGCTCGCCCCGACTTTGCCTGACGAACACGCTGTCCCGGTTGAGACGCTGATGCCCTCCAGATCCAGCCCCATCATCAAAGTTTGAGACGCAGTATCTGGAACAGCGAAAAAGCTTGTATTGGGTATACGTGAAGACCCTTCCCCAAAGATCACCAAATCCGGTTCCATTTCTTTTAGGCCGGCTTCGATCGCGTCGCGGATGTCTTCAAGATGATCCAAACCCGTATCAGCAACTTTGGCAGACGCGCCAAATCCGGCGATACCGGCGGCGTTGAGCGTCCCGGCGCGGCGGCGTTTTTCCTGTCCACCACCATGCAAAAGGCTGGTGAATGGCGCTTCCGGATCCACAT
>JABDMW010000037.1 GCA_013001295.1 Hyphomonadaceae bacterium | reverse complement strand
TGCATGATTTTCATGTCCGGCGTCGTATTTGTCACAACCGTCAGCGGTACCCGCCGCTCTTTGGCCAGCTGTTGTTTGTCGTCATCGCCAGCCGTCCGCAAAGTTGCGCCTTTGTTTTCAGCATCTTCCAGCAATGTCTGAAGGCGGGCATAGTGACTGTCAGCGACAATTGACGTGTAATCTTCATTGCCTGCAAATGTCGGATAAAACGTCTCTGCCTGCTTGATAAGCGCCTCCGAGAAAGCATCGATGCGTTTTTTGGGCATCAAGACATAATCAGGTGCAACACAGGTTTGTCCGGCATTGAGGAGCTTACCATTGGTAATCCGGGGTGTGACAAGATCCATATTGGCGCTATCATCGATAATGACCGGCGATTTTCCGCCAAGCTCTAACGTGACTGGCGTCAAATTCTTGGATGCGGCCCCAGCTACAATACGGCCAACCGGAGTAGAGCCCGTAAAAATAAGATGGTCGAACGGCAGGCTTGAAAACGCGCTGGCCACGTTAACTCCACCGATAGCGACGAACACTTCATCGTCAGTGAAGATTTCACCTAAAACTTTCTTAAGAAGAGCTGACAGCCGCGGAGTAAATTCACTGGGCTTAATCATCGCCCTATTCCCTGCGCCTAAAGCACCAATCAATGGCATAATGACGAGTTGCAAAGGATAATTCCAAGGCGCCATGATCCCGACAACGCCCAGCGGCTGCGGTACAATCTTGTTGGAGGACGGCTTATAGTGTAGAGCCGTCGGCGCTTTGCGGATTTTCATCCATTTTTTGAGATGTTTAATTTGGTGATTGATCCCGGCTTTTATTACCATGGTCTCGGTGAGTATGGTTTCAATATAAGAGCGATTGCCAAAATCCTCTGAGATGGCTTTCTGAAAATCCGCTTCGTGGGTCTCAATTGCAGCACCAAGTTTTTTCAAATTCGCTACGCGTTCAGAATAGGACGGATATGGATGCGCATTGAACTTCGCGCGTTGTTTTTCTAACATTTTAGATAAATCTTTAATCGGCGTTGTTTTTGCTTTCGCCATACCATTCTCCATTATTATATTTAGTCAGTCGTATATAGAAATGGGCGAATCTGCAAACCGCAGACCCGCCCATTCACTTCGTTTATAGGCCTTAGACGGCGGTCTTAGAAATTCCTGCGAACTGTTACGCCGTACATACGTGGATCTTGTATGAACGCGGACCTCGATCCGCTTCTCAGTGTCGTATTAATCGTGACGCCGCGAGTAATTACATTGGTGAGATTAGTGGCCCAAGCTTCAAGGCTCCAATCGCCATCAGCATTTCCAATACCAGCCCGCAGGTTGATCTTAGTGTTTGCTTCTTGAATGTCGAATGGGTTTGGGGTTTGGGTTGCTAAAACGACAGCCTGAGTAGATGTCCGACGATCGCTCTCGTAACGAACGGAGCCGTTGAGGAAGAACGTATAGTTTTCGCCAAACTCGCCATCATATGTCGCGCCAAAAATACCAACAGTTTTTGGTGCGTTGGTTAGCGTATTGCCGCAAAGAGATGTCACATTGATCTTCGTTTGGGTTCCGGCACAATCATCGGGATATTCCGCACTCAGAAGTGTCAAACCACCATTGAGCGTAATATTATCCGTCGGACGAACAACAGTTTCGATCTCAACGCCTTTGGTTTCCGCTTTTGGTACGTTAAATGTCTCGAACCGAGCGCCTGTGAATTCCAGAACTTGGAAATTCTCGAATTGTTCCAAGAATGCAGCCACATTTAGTGTCAGCTTATTATCCAAGAGCTTTGACTTAAACCCAAGTTCGTAAGCGTCGACCGTTTCGGACGCAAAGCGAGGGTCCGCTCCGCCAATAGCCGCCGTTGAATCAAGGTTGAAACCACCGGACTTATAGCCATGTGTGAAGCTGGCATAGGTCGATATGTCAGGATTGACTTCATACCCAAGCTTGCCCGTATAAATTAGCTCATCATCCTCAAATGTAGTATCAAAACTACGTGGCAGAGGCAGAACGGCCGCAAGCGGGTGATCCGCTGGGGCAAGGAACGGGAAACAACCGAGAACAACAAGGTTTCCGTTCAAAGCTGCCGGCGCAGGCGGGAATGTTCCGTTGAAATTTGCCAACTGGGCTTCACATGACGGATAAGATGCCGTGGGTTGCGAAAAACTACCATCTTTAGACTCGTCTGAATACCGCAGGCCGACAGTTAAGCTCAATTGGTCCGTCACATCAAACGTATTGTGCGTAAAGATAGACCAGCTTTTACTATCTTGAGAGTATCTATTCGAAGTTCTGGCGTCAGCAGGGTTTTGCCCGCCGGACGCCACTGGTAGTGAGCCGCCGAGCCCCAAAATAGCGGCGTTTGGATATGCCCCGCCCGTACCTGCGATCAAAAGGGCATCAACAAACCTGCTATAGTCCGTGCCTAATCCGAAGTTGACGGTTTGAAGGATCTCTTCATCGGCATAATACCCGCCTACGAGCCAGCTAAGCTTGCCGTCCATGGCATCGCCTTGGACCCGCAATTCTTGGGTCATTGTATTGATACTGGTGCCTCCCGGGCTAAGCGGGGTGCCATCGGAAGGGCCTACATTGAATAGGTCCAACCCTGAGAACGCTGAGTCATAGACTTCTGTGGCATCGTACTCGCGGTAAGATCCGATATAAATAATGTCAGCAGAGTCTCCAAGGGCATATTCCACCTCTGCAACGACACCAAATTGATCGCTGGTCGGATTAGGCACTTGGCTGGACGTTGCGATACGGTCATCGACAGCTGCCTGGGCGCCGTCAAAGTCTGTTGCGCTCGTGGCAACATTAGGCGCGGCCATTCCGCCGCGAGCTCCGAGGCCCACAAGGCCAAAGACACCGCCGGCTTCCACGGGGGATCTTAGAACTTCTAGAGCGGAACAACAGATAGAGTCACTTTCCGCATAATCCACAACAACCCGGCCTTTCCAGTTGCTTTCGCCTTCAAAACCGATTTGGCCCCGTAAGTAAAATTGATCGACGCTGTTGGATTCGCCAATTTTCGCGCCATTCCGATCAATAATATCTACATATCCATCGCGATCTCGCAACGCACCTGTGAGGCGTGCGGCGACTTTACCTTCGGCGAGTGGAATATTCACCGCAGCTTGGATACTTTTGTGGTCAAAATTACCATATGTGGCGTTGATGAAACCGCCAGCTTCATCCAGATCAGGGCGTACATTCGTGATATTAAGGGCGCCAGCTGAAGTGTTACGACCAAATAAAGTTCCTTGCGGGCCGCGGAGGACCTCGACGCGTTCGACGTCGACAAACTCGCTAAGAGCGATTCCCGGACGGGACTGATAGGCGCCGTCGATGAAGATACCGACCGCCGACTCAAACCCGATATTGTTCGACGTAGTCCCCACACCGCGAACACGTAGCACAACGGATCCCGATGCGATCTGTGCGTTTGAAGTCGCAAAACTTGGGGCGACACTTCCGAGGTTTTGAATATTTACAACACCCTGTTTCTCTAAATCTTCCGGAAGTACGGCCGTGACCGCAATTGGCACATCCTGAATGCTTTCCGCCCGGCGGGTAGCAGTAACGATGATTTCATCGCCCGATTGCGCAAATACCGGACTGGCCGATAAAGCGCCAATACCGACGGTCGCCGCCAAACATAATTTTAAATTGGTCGTTGTGTTGCGTGTCATAAGACTCCCCTGTTTGTTTAGTCGCCGATTGCTTCGGTCGAATTGCCATAAATAGACAACTTTTTACTATTGAAGTAAAATAAAATATCGCGATGGAGTGATTTTTTGAAATTGTGTTGCGCTTGGGCGACAGCAATGGCTTTACTCGGGCAAAATCAAGGTCTAATCACAGCCCATGTTTAAAAAACCAACAAAAGCAAAAATCCTGAGCGCTTTGGCAACAGTTACGCATCCAAAAACCGGAAAAGACGTAGTTGCCTCGGATGCGATCGACGACATAGTTATCGAGGGCGGAAACGTGAATATCACGATGGTTATCGACCCAAACACGGCCGAGATTATGGAAGGTGTCCGCCGCCGGTGCGATGAAGCCGTGGGGGCGCTTGCAGGCGTAAAATCTGTTCGCACCGTCATGACAGCTCACGCTACAGCGGGTAAAGCGACCGCCCGCCAGATAAAACCGAAAGCGCCTGGATTTGGACACGGAAAGCGCCCGCCTTCCAAACCAAATCCGATTCCCGGCATTAAGCGGATTATCGCAATCGCCAGCGGCAAAGGCGGTGTTGGCAAGTCGACCACGTCAATCAATCTAGCCGCGGCGCTCAGCCAACAGGGCTGGAAGGTCGGCATATTGGATTGTGATATATATGGCCCAAGCGTTCAGCGTATGCTTGGCGACGGCAACAAAGCTGAAATGGATGACGACAAAACCATCATGCCTGTAGACCGTCACGGCATGAAAGCCATGTCGATGGGCTATCTCGTGCCCGAAGGCCGCGCGACCGTTTGGCGTGGCCCTATGGTTATTGGTGCCGTTCAGCAGCTCTTAAATGGAGTAGCCTGGACGAAAGACGGTGATCTCGACGTATTGATCGTCGATTTACCGCCCGGAACAGGTGATGCCCAGCTGACCCTTGTTCAAACAGTCCCCCTAACCGGTGCGATCATCGTCTCGACACCACAGGACATCGCCTTGATTGATGCCCGCAAAGCCTTCGACATGTTTGGCAAAACCGAAACACCGGTCCTGGGAATGATTGAGAATATGAGCATGTTTATTTGCCCCAAATGCGGCGAACAGACTGATATTTTTGGACATGGTGGAGCGCGCGCAACGGCCGAAGAAAAAGGCATCCCGTTTCTCGGCGAAATCCCGCTTCATATTGATATCCGCACCCATGCCGATGAAGGTACTCCGATTGTGATTGCAAACGCGGACAGTAAACATGCAAAAATCTATACGTCGATTGCGAAATCCTTGATGGAACAAATACAGGTCAAGTAATCATGGATAATCAGGCGCAATCCTCAATTTTATCGGCGATCCCCTATCCCGCCCTCATTCTAGACGCTGATTTCTACATCAAACACGCCAATGCACCGGCCGCCAACTTGTTCGAAATGGATATGGAAGGCCTACGCATTGTCCGCGTATCGCGGCAACCGGAAATTCTCAACTGCGTGCAAAATGCGCTCAATACCGGAAAAATTCAAATCGCACGTGTTGTTCTGAACTTGGTCCGGCCGAGAACGTACCAGATCTCTGCAGCACCATTTGAAGGCCTCGACGGGACTAAAGGCAGTGTATTGGTAACATACCTGGATGTTTCAGCTGAAATTGACGCTGAAAACGCTCGCAGTACATTCGTTGCTAATGTCAGCCACGAGCTACGGTCTCCACTCACGTCGCTTTTAGGTGTCGTCGAAACCTTACAAGGTCCTGCCCGGAACGATGAAAAAGCACGGGATCGATTTTTGGCGCTGATGCATGATGAAACGCAACGTATGTCGCGACTCGTCGGCGACTTACTGTCCTTGGCTAAGCTTGAGTCAAAAGAACATGTTAAACCCAAAAACAGAGTAAATATTGAGCGCGTTATCAAACGTGTTGTCGACTCATTAGAGGCCAGCAATGCTGATCATAAGGATCGTGTACAAATTAAAACCGACCCGGATCTTCCTGAAATTGCCGGAGATAGTGATGAATTGACCGAAGTCTTCCAAAACTTATTGGAAAATGCCCTGAAATATAGCTCGCCGGAGACCCCGGTTGATGTCTCAATTGGTCAAAAATCGGCAATAGACCCAAGCAAAGCCGGCCATGTGTTCGTAGAAATTGTTGATCAGGGCGATGGTATCGCCCCGGAACATCTCCCTCGCCTGACAGAACGTTTCTACCGGGTGGATAAAGGCAGATCTCGGGAAATGGGCGGTACGGGGTTAGGCCTTGCAATCACCAAACATATACTCAATCGACACCGCGGAAAAATGAGCTTTGATAGCGAATTGGGTGAAGGAACAACCGTTACAATTGAGCTTAGAATTTAATTGATCTGGCATTGTCATAAAAGCTTAGCAAAACTGTCACATAAACGCCATCCGGTTGTAAGAAAAGCATCGCTTAGCCGCTTTAGAGCGCGCCTGAATGACGAAAATGGTTCGTCATAAAATAGAGGGTTAGAAACAATGATGAAAGCAACCTTATTTGCCAGTGTAATGGCGCTAAGTTTAATCGCCTGTTCAGGTGGCGATACCAAAACAAAGAATTCAGAAGATACCACAAAAACTGAAGCGACGAGCAGCAATCGAGATCAGATTAAAATTGTTGGCTCATCGACAGTCTATCCGTTCGCAACGACGGTTGCCGAAAACTTCGGCCGTACAACTGCATTTAAGACGCCAATCGTCGAGAGCACAGGCTCCGGTGGTGGATTGAAGCTCTTTTGCTCGGGCAAGGGTGAAAACCACCCCGATATCACAAATGCTTCTCGTCGCATCAAAGCGTCCGAGGTCCAGCAATGTGCATCCAACGGTATCAATGACATTGTTGAAGTCAAAGTGGGATATGACGGGATTGTTCTCGCAAATTCCCGCAAGTCTGACGGAATGGAATTGGACTTACGCGATGTATTCCTGGCGCTTGCTAAAAACGTTCCAGATGGGAATGGCGGGACTATGCCAAATCCTTACATGAAATGGAGCGACGTGAATCCAAAACTGCGCGACGTTAAAATTGAAATCATGGGCCCACCACCAACATCAGGCACACGCGATGCGTTTGTTGAATTGGCAATGGAAGGCGGCTGCAAGACCTTTGACTGGATTAAGGAACTTAAAAGCTCTGACAAAAACGCTTACAAAGCGCTTTGCCACACGCTTCGTGAGGACGACGGGTTTGTTGAAGCCGGCGAGAATGACAACTTGATTGTTCAAAAGCTCAACGCCAACCCAAATGCCTTCGGAATTTTCGGGTTTAGCTTCCTTGAGCAAAACGCAGACAGCGTTCAGGGCAGCGTAATCGGTGGCAATGCGCCGACATTCGAAAATATTTCCAGCGGCGACTACCCTGTCTCACGTTCATTGTTTTTCTACGTAAAGAAAGACAATATCGGCGAAGTTCCGGGCATCAAAGAATTCCTGGAAGAATTCATGAGCGATCGTGCGAGCGGCGAAGACGGTTATCTGGCTGAAAAAGGCCTGATCCCGATGAACCCGGAAGAGCATGCTCAGTGGAAAACTGACGTCTTGTCACTTAAAAGCCTGAGCCTCAACTAATGAACTCGCATTTCGATGCCTCTGTAGACTTGAATCTTCGGCATGCGAAACGTTCTACACAACTCAAAGAACTGGCGATTAAATCCGTTTTGATCGCCAGTTCCCTTGTGGCCATCCTGACGACAATTGGAATCGTTCTCTCCCTCAGTTTCGAAGCCTTTCGTTTTTTCGGGAAAATCCCATTCTTTGACTTTTTGTTTGGGCTTGATTGGTCTCCGCAAACCGCGATCCGGTCTGATCAAGTTGGATCAAGCGGTGCATTCGGTGTCGTTCCCCTGCTGACAGGCACGATGCTGATCAGTTTTATTGCTATGGTTGTTGCCACACCGTTGGGACTTTATTCCGCAGTTTACCTCGCGGAATACGCCAAGCCAAAAACGCGAAATTGGGTCAAACCAATGCTGGAATTGCTCGCGGGGATACCGACGGTTGTTTATGGTTTTTTCGCCGCGCTTGTCGTTGCTCCGATCATCCGATCCATGGGTTCCGGTGTCGGATTTGAAATATCGTCAGAAAGTGCAATGGCTGCGGGTCTCGTCATGGGGATCATGCTCATTCCCTTTATCTCTTCCCTGTCCGACGATGTTATAAATGCCGTCCCGCAAGCCCTGCGCGATGCGTCCTACGGCATGGGCGCGACCCAGGCCGAAACGATCACGAAAGTCGTTCTTCCAGCAGCAACGCCAGGTATTATGGGCAGTCTTCTTTTGGCTATCTCGCGCGCCATCGGTGAAACCATGATTGTGGTGATGGCTGCTGGTCTCGCCGCAAAACTAAGCTTGAACCCATTTGAAGCTGTCACCACAATGACGGTGCAGATTGTTACGCTTCTCACCGGGGATCAGGAATTCGATTCAGCAAAGACCCTGGCCGCCTTTGCAATCGCTCTCTACCTGCTTGTTTTGACCCTGGGGCTCAACATTATCGCGTTAAAAATCGTCGACAATTATAAGAAAAAATATGCGTGATTTGACATTAAATACATCGGCGCAAATGCAAAAGCGTCACCGCAAGGAGACGCGTTTTAAATGGTATGGCCGGATCGCGATCCTGCTCTCTTTGGCTTTTCTGGTCTTCATGTTTGCCGCTATTCTTTTACGGGGCATGAGCGCTTTTCAACAAACCAAAATCGGACTGGATATTTCGTTCAATGAGCAAGTTATCGATCCCGCTGGCACCAGAGATCCGGGGGATATGGCACGCGCTAATTATAAGCCGTTGATATCAGCAGGCCTCGCAGAAGTATTTCCTGAAGTCACAGAGCGTCGTGAGAAAAACCAGCTTTATAAACTCATCAGTAATGGCGGGATGTTCGAACTCGGACAAATGGTGGTTGAAAACCCGGAATTGATCGGCACGAAACAAACCATATGGCTTTCAGCCTCATCCGAAGCCGACCTCTTTATGAAAGGCAAAATTGACGCCAAAGTTGAAGAAGAGTTGCGGCGTTTCAAAGATCGAGACATTGCCTGGTTCAATACCCTAAAAGACCAAGGAAAAATCAAAAAGAAATTTAACACGACGTTCTTTAAGAGCGGCGATTCCCGTGAACCTGAAATGGCGGGTATTCTAGGTGCTGCATTCGGTTCATTCTTTAGCCTTCTTGTCTGCTTCGTTATATCCTTCCCTCTCGGGATATTAACCGCCGTTTATCTTGAAGAGTTTGCCAAGAAAAACCGGATCACCGATCTGATCGAGGTCAACATCAACAATCTCGCAGCCGTTCCGTCGATTGTATTTGGATTGCTGGGCCTTTCGATCTTTCTCAACTTCTTCAATTTGCCAAGATCAACGCCCCTGGTCGGCGGCATCGTGCTGGCCCTGATGACTTTGCCGACCATCATTATTGCTTCGCGGTCAATTCTACGGTCGGTGCCGCAAAATATTCGCGACGCGGCTCTGGGTTTGGGGGCGTCAAAAACACAAACAACATTCCATCATGTTGTTCCGCTTGCCATGCCGGGCATGTTGACGGGGACAATTCTGGGTATGGCGCGCGCGCTCGGGGAAACAGCTCCTCTGTTGATGATTGGTATGGTGGCGTTTATCGTCGATATCCCAAAAGGGATCACCGACGTGGCGACGTCCCTGCCCGTACAAATCTTCCTGTGGGCGGATAGTCCCGAAAAAGGATTTGTTGAACGTACATCAGCTGCAATTATTGTGTTATTGGTATTTTTGGTACTGATGAACTTATTTGCCGTATACTTAAGAAGAAGAATGGAACGGCGCTGGTAATGGAACAGATCATGGAAAAACAAATTGAAACGGCGAAGCCAGTGAAACCGGCGATTATGACCGCTAAGAATGTCGACGTGTTTTATGGCAAAAATCAAGCCATCGATAATGTCACGCTCGATATTCCAGAAAACCAGATCACCGCTTTAATCGGCCCTTCTGGTTGCGGCAAATCAACGTTTTTGCGGTGTTTCAACCGAATGAACGACACGATCGACATTTGTAAGGTCTCCGGCGATATCAGGTTTGCAGGCCAGGATATCTACGATCCAAAAGTAGACGTGGTCGCTTTGCGGGCCCGCATCGGCATGGTTTTTCAAAAAGCCAATCCCTTTCCTAAATCCATCTATGACAATGTTGCTTATGGCCCGCGCATTCATGATCTGGCCGAGTCCAAGGACGAATTGACCGAAATTGTCATCAAATCGCTGAAAAGAGCGGGTCTTTATGACGAAGTTGCAGACCGACTTGACGATTCCGGTACCAGCCTGTCAGGTGGCCAACAACAACGTCTCTGCATTGCGCGCGCGATCGCGGTTGACCCGCAGATCATTCTGATGGACGAGCCCTGCTCTGCTCTAGACCCCATAGCAACAGCTATTATCGAAGAACTGATGGAAAGCATGAAAGAGCGGTACACGATTGTTATTGTGACCCACTCGATGGCCCAGGCTGCCCGCGTTTCGCAAAAAACCGGCTTCTTTCATTTGGGTAAATTGATTGAGCATGGCGACACAGACAAAATATTCACGAACCCGGACAATGAGTTAACCCAGAACTACATTTCCGGACGAATTGGTTAGGACATAAGTATGAGTGACCAACATATTGTTTCTTCTTTTACTGAAGACATGAATGAACTTGATAGTCTCGTCTTACAAATGGGCGGATTGGTCGAGCAGCAATTAAAAGACGCAACTATAGCGTTGAAAAAGGAAGACAGAGAGCTGGCTAAGAAAGTTCTCAAAGGTGACGCAGCAGTCAATGAACTGGAAGCGACCCTCAATGATGCGGCGATCAGAATACTCGCATTACGTCAGCCCGTCGCGATGGATTTGCGCAATGTCGTCGTGAGTTTGAAAATCGCGCGACATCTCGAACGTATGGGTGATTATTCCAAAAATATCGGTCGCCGCACCAATACCATCGCAAAAGCTGAAGCATTTACGGGTTCCGTTGGAACCCTCGTCCGTATGAGCGAGAAAGTGCAATCCATGCTTAAATCCGGCTTGGACGCTTACAGCCAACGCGACGCGGAAAAAGCGGAATCGGTACGCGCTGAAGATCAGCAGGTTGATCAGATGCTCAATACATTATTTCGAGAACTTCTGACATATATGATGGAAGATGCCCGAAATATTTCCGGTGCGATGCATTTATTGTTTATGGCTAAAAACATCGAACGCATCGGTGATCACATTGCAGATATCGCCAAGGAAACCATATATATGGTGACAGGAGAATGGCCGCAGGAAAGGCGCAATAAAGAAGACAAAACCAGCAAAATGATTGTTGATATCGCGGACAACGAAGCGATCGATTAATCATGAAACCGCTTATTTTGATCGTTGAAGATGAGGAAGCACAGGCCCAAATTCTACAATACAATTTGGAAGCGGCAGAATACGCGGTAAAAGTCGCCCCTAATGCTGAAGAAGGCCTTTATTTAGCCCAGGAATATGTACCCGACTTGATCGTCCTTGATTGGATGCTGCCGGATATGTCGGGCATTGAAGTCTGCCGCAGTATAAAATCGAAATCCGATACAAAGAACATCCCGATTATTATGCTGACAGCGCGCGGAACCGAGGACGACAAAGTTCGCGGTCTGGAGGTCGGCGCTGACGATTATATGGTCAAGCCTCACTCCACAAAAGAATTGATCGCACGTATTAAAGCACACCTTCGAAAGACGGCTGTCGGAAGAACGGAACTGTCTTACGGCGGTATCACAATGAACACGGAAACCTACCGTGTCGCGCGCGATGGAGACAACGTGAAACTCGGTCCTACGGAATTCCGGTTATTGAAAACCTTTCTCGCGCGCCCCTTGAAAGTTTTTAGCCGCGCACAGCTCCTCGATCAGGTCTGGGGTACGGACATTTATGTCGATGAACGCACCGTCGATGTCCATGTCGGCCGCCTCCGCCGCGCGCTGAATAAGGGTAAAAAGAAAGATTTAATCCGGACAATCAGGAGTGCCGGTTACTCCATCGATCAGGACGACTGATCTTCTGTCTCTAGCTTATCTTGTGTCCGTAATTCAAAATCACTGGCGTCGTGGCGCTCGTGCAATTGACTGCTTGGCTCACCCCACGCCCGATTGACCTTGCGACCACGTTGCACCGCAGGGCGTTTTGCAATCATATTTGTCCAACGGTTTACGTTTTTATATGATGCCGTGTCCAAAAATTCAGCCGCCTCGTAGACCGTATTCGCGACAACAGCACCGTACCACGGCCAGATTGCAATATCGGCAATCGAGTATTCGTCGCCTGCAAAATATTCATTGTCCGCCAGGTGACGGTCCAAAACGTCCAATTGACGTTTGACCTCCATCGAGAAGCGATCGATGCAATATTCTATTTTCATAGGCGCATAGGCGTAGAAATGTCCGAAACCGCCACCAAGATAGGGAGCACTGCCCATTTGCCAAAACAGCCAATTGAGCGCCTCGGTGCGTTTGGAAGGATCTGTCGGTAGCAAGGCTCCGAATTTCTCTGCCAGGTATAGTAAAATGGACCCGGACTCAAAAACCCGGGTTGGCGTTTTCGTGCTGTGATCCATCAGGGCCGGAATTTTTGAATTGGGGTTTACGTCAACAAACCCGCTGCCGAACTGGTCACCTTCCTGGATATTGATCAGATAGGCATCATATTCCGCACCTTTATGTCCAAGTTCCAAAAGTTCCTCGAGCATAACGGTTACCTTCACACCATTCGGCGTCGCCAGAGAATAGAGCTGCAGAGGATGTTTTCCAACCGGAAGTTCTTTGTCATGCGTTGGGCCCGCAATCGGACGGTTGATATTAGCGAACTTTCCACCGCTTTCCTTGTCCCATTTCCATACTTTTGGCGGTGTATATTCAGACATATCTGTTTCCTTACTGAGCTCAAAGTCAGGCCTTCATAGCAAATCATCTTACCAAGACGACACACAATTTTGTGATTAAATATATTCGCCGTGCAAAGTTGGTTGTTGTGCAACCCGCACCCATTTCCCGTCGATGAAATGAATACCGCATTCGTCTTTATCGGTGTCTCGCCATCGGCCCGCTCTTGGATCCTCACCCTCTTCCACTTTGGTTGTACACGGAGCGCAACCGATCGAAAGATAACCGAGCTTCAATAACGGGTGAGATGGAAGCTGATGCTGACGCATATAGGCGGTTACATCTTTTGCGGTCCAAAATGCCAATGGGTTGAGCGTAAATTGAGTGTCGCCCTCCTCCAGTATTTCCATATTCTGACGATTTGGGGTTTGATAGCGTTTTCGTCCGGTAATCCGGGCGGCAAATCTTTCTACAACTTGCTCCAATGGACGGGTTTTGCGGAGGTCACAACACGCATCTTTGTCGGTTTTATAAAGAATATCTGCCGCATCTTCGGACGCGATATCGTTTTCATTTGGCGTCAGGGACTGAACATTCTTCAGGCCCAGCGTATCGATCAATGTATCGCGATATTGCAAAGTTTCTTTGAAGTGCTTTTTGGTTTCAAGAAACAGTATCGGGGTGTTGGGATCAATTTCCGATATCATGTGCAAAAGCACAGCCGAGTCGACTCCCATGGATGATGAGAGAACGATCTCATTCTTAAAATCGACAGTCAGGGCCTTTGTCAACGCCGCCTGCGCTGACAATCCTTTGTATTGATCAATACGGTTCGTGGCACGTTTGGCACGCCTTGCATCGAATACGTTTTGCGCGGGGCCGTTGGGAATGGCGTATCCCCTTTGATACGTCAGATCAAACGCCGCTAGTGCCTGGCGCCATTCCAGCGGCTCTTGCTTCGCATATGTATCCGGATCGACTTTGACGGCGTCGAAACCGCATTGGATCGCATATACATATTGATCCGGGATAAGCGCACCCTCAGCGATCAACTCACCTTTATAACCATATCGTTTGCGAAGCTGTCGTCCAATCGAAAACCCGCGTCCATCGGCATAGGCCGGAAATGCGACGACGATTGTTTTCAAGCCGGACAAACGAGGTTTGATAAGCTCTAGATCAATATCTGGCGACAATCGCACATTGGTTTCCAAATTACTTTCGAACAAGGCATCAACATCAGGCGCATCCAGCCGGGTCGCATTGTGTTCAAACCCGTGTTTAAGCAGCGTCATAAAGCACCTCCTTGAAAGGCCCCATGCCAATCCGGCGATATGTATCTACGAAGCGTTCATTGTCGTTTCGATTGTTCAGATACAAATCGACCACGCGCTCGATGGCGTCGATCAATTCATCTTGTGAAAACCCTTTCCCAGTGACATCACCGATTGCCGCGGTTTCTGATCCATCTCCGCCTAATTTAATTTGGTAAGACTCAACGCCGGCTTTCTCGAGGCCGAGAATACCAATATGACCAACATGGTGATGCCCGCAGGCATTGATACATCCCGAAATTTTAATCTTCATCTCACCAATCGTTTGTTGCCGCACCGGATCTGAAAACCGTTCGGCGATCGCTTGACTGACAGGAATGGATCGGGCCGTTGCCAAAGCGCAATAATCCATTCCCGGGCAACAAATAATATCGGTGATTAGGCCAATATTATCCGCTTGCAACGCGTTATCCTGCAAAGACATATACAGCGCAAACAGGTCGGATTTCTTGACATACGGGAGAACCAGGTTTTGTTCGTGTGTCGCTCGAATTTCGCCAAATGAGTATTTTTCCGCGAGGTCTGCAACGACACGCATTTGCGCTGATGTGATATCCCCTGGCGCCCCGTCAATCGGTTTTAAGGAAATATTGACGATCGCGTATCCGTCGACCTTATGGCGCGCAACGTTGTTTTGAGCCCATCTTGCAAAATCGATATTTTTGCGGCGCGCACGTTCATAATCGGCGTCACTGGACGCAAGGTTTTCAAATGCGGGCGGCGCGAAATAGGATGTGATCCTCGCAATTTCATCTTTTGAAACGGCGATATCAGACGGACTTAAATAGGAATACTCGTCGTCGACCTCGGCCTTAAAGGCATCAATACCCATTTCTGTGACGAGAATTTTTATACGGGCTTTGTATTTGTTATCCCGGCGGCCATATCGGTTATACACCCGCATGGTGGCCTCAAGATAAGGCAGCAGTTCAATACGCGGTAAAAACTCGACCAGTTCTTTGCCTATAATCGGCGTACGGCCTAGCCCGCCGCCAACAAATATTTTGTACCCAATCTGATCCAGATCGTTTTTGATAATCTGAATGCCAATGTCATGAGCTTTTAATACGGCCCGGTCTTTTTGCGACGCAATCACAGCTATTTTGAATTTGCGCGGCAGATAGGTGAATTCCGGATGCAAACTCGACCATTGTCGCAGCAATTCAGCGGTCGCGCGCGGGTCTTCTAATTCGTCCGCAGCGGCGCCCGCCCAGGGATCGGACGTCACATTGCGGATACAATTACCCGACGTTTGGATGGCATGCATTTCCACATCTGCCAGATCATCCAGGATGTCAGGCACATCGACGAGTTCAGGCCAATTAAATTGAATGTTTTGCCGGGTCGTGATGTGCCCGTAGCCACGATCATATTTGTCCGCGATCATCGCCAATTGGCGCATTTGTGTCGCATTGAACGTCCCATATGGAATAGCCACGCGCAGCATATAAGCGTGGAGCTGCAAATAAAGCCCGTTCATCAATCGAAGCGGTTTGAATTGGTCCTCTGTGAGCGTGCCTTTTAAGCGTCGTTCGACCTGGCCGCGAAACTGCCTGGTTCGTGCGCGCACAAACTCATGGTCGAATTCATCATAGCGGTACATATCATCCTCCGATAAAAGTCGGGACGAAAGAATCGTGAGGTGGAGTTCCCGGATCGTAACTCGGACCGTTGGTCCTGAAACGCTCCCGGTACCTTACTGGCAGACCTGTTTCCGCTGAAACATCAATGAAATACACACCGACCACCAAATTGGCATTTTCAGCTGCATCGCCTGCATGGCGCATCTTTTCGATGATATCCGGGTCTTCTGAAATCAAAGCATCATCGAATGATGTGCTCCACTGATAATTGGGGTCCAGGTAAACGACTGGGCCGTTGCGCAGGCCGTTGGCTGTGATAGCCTGTGGACCCTTGCCTTTATGTTTTAATGTGCTCATGACACTGCTCCAATTTTGTGAGTTGGTAGAGACAAGGCTTGTTTCAACGAATAGCCAATCAATAGAATTGCTGGCCCATTGATCCCAGCACGGGTCAAATCATCCGGCAAAGCATCAAGTTTACTCGACACGATTTTTTCGTTAGGTCGTGACGCATTTTCAACAATTGCGATCGGTAAATTCCGCGTCGCCCCGTGTAGAAGTAAACGTCCCTGAATAAACCGCGCGGCACCTACGCCCATATAAACGGCGGCACGAGCGTGAGGCTGCGCCAAGCTCGTCCAATCATGTTCCGCAAATCCTTTCGCATCATGCCCGGTCAGGAACGAAACGGATTTATTGTGACCTCGGGCCGTCAGAGACGCGCCAATAGATGCGGCCGCAGCTGCTGCGGACGTTATTCCGGGGCAAATTTCGAAGCTGATCGATGCAGCCTCTAAAGCCTCGATTTCTTCATCTGCACGCCCGAATATCAATGGATCGCCACTTTTAAGGCGCACAACGCTCAGTCCCTGTTTAGCTTTTTCGACCAGAATGTCATTGATTTCGCTTTGCGGCGTCGATTTTCCATTGGGGATTTTGCCCACATAAATGTATTCCGCTTCCCGGCGCGCCAGGTCGAGTACGCCCTGACTGACAAGCCGGTCATAAACAATAACGTCGGCGCTGTGCAGCTTTTGACGCGCTTGAAACGTCAGCAAGTCAGGATTACCGGGCCCTGATCCGACCAAAGACACCATGCCGCCGCTAACATCGGCTTTTACCGGCCCGCCACCGGATTCATTTTCTTGCCCGATCAGGCTGTCTATTTTCAATGATAACGCTTCCTTGGACAGTTTAAGCTGAGCTGTGAGATCATTGCCGCTAAATACCTGTGCCCAAAATCTTTGGCGGCCTGCCAAATCAGGAATTCTTTTGGCCACGCGTTTGCGCGCTGTCGCCACAAATTCAGCTAAGGTCCCGAGCGATGAAGGCAAGCGCGTTTCCAAATCTGATTTTAACGCACGCGCCAAACCGGGGGACGTTCCTTCTGTCCCGATAGATATGGTCACTGGACTGCGATCGACCAAAGCCGGCGTGATAAAGCTGCAATCATCTTTTTGATCCGCGACATTGACCAAAATGTCATGCTCATCACAATATTTGGCGATATCCGTGTTTATCGATTGATTATCTGTCGCCGCATAAACAAGCTTCACGGCAATATAATCCTCCGTGATTGGTGCACGTTGGTGCCATACAATGACGCCCTCCTCGATCCATTTTTGGATTTCAGTGCTCACTTTTGGCGCGACGACGATTAGATTCGCATCTGTCTTTATAAGGGTTCTGAGTTTCGCTTCGGCAGCAGCGCCTCCGCCGATTATCAGGAGAGTTACACCTTTGAGGTCGACATGGATCGGGAGATATCGCATAACAGTCTCGTATTTTATATAGAACTAATATCTATGTATTAGCTGGTTAAATGCCTAGTATCGTTCTATATATAGAACGTTAGACCGAAATACCAGTCTTTTAAAAAAACTTTTTGTGATCTACAGTAAATGCAGAGATCAACGCGAGGAACACATGTCACGAACCCGGAGAGAAAAAGACCCCCAGTGCGATGCAATGGGTCAAAAATTTGGCAATACTATCAATCGGTTGCGCCAGGCTGGCAAATTGTCGCTCGGAGAGTTGTCCGAACAGTCAGGTGTGGCAAAGTCAATGATCTCACAAATCGAAAAAAATGAAAGCAACCCGACACTCGCAACAATTACGCGGTTGAGTCGGGCGCTCGGAACCTCAGTTGAAGAGATTCTTGCCAATCAACCAGGCGGATCCGCGCTGGTCCAAAAAGCAAAACGACAAGACATCCCGCTGATTGAGAGTGAAGACGGGCTCTGTACACTTCGGATCATTGGCTGGATCGAATCCGTGGAATATGCGCAATGGTATGATTTTAAAGCACAACCGGGTGGCAAACTTGAAAGCTCCCCGCACCCTGTCGGTTCCGTTGAAAACTTGAGTGTCTTAGACGGAAGTGTTGAAGTCAGAGTCGGAAGTGAGTCGTGGACAGCCAATGCGGGCGAAACGCTTCGGTATCGCGCCGATCGGGAACATGTCATCACCAATATCGGTGATGCACCCGTACGGGCAACGATGGTCAACATCCTCGCCCATAATGTTGTCAAAGCTTAATCAGAATCGCGCAATTTGTTCCGGTTAGCGATTGAATTGTTCCAAACCACATCGTACACCGCAACGGTGCCATGGGGCAGTAAGTCGAAATAAACGATCATGATCTATCATTCTTTAAAAAATCCCGACATTAAAGCCAGCTTTAGCAAGGCGCTGCTGTCCAGCCTGGCACCGGACGGTGGCTTGTATATGCCGGAATCGATCCCTCGGTTTGAAAAGAAAGACCTTGCCAGACTAGGCGCGGTTTCGTTCGCGGACTGCGCATCTTATTTGGCTCGCTTCTTTGTCGATGATCAGTTTACCGATGAAGCTATCGCCAGTATCTGTCAGGATGCTTACGATTTCCCTCTCCCGCTGATGACCTTGGCTGGTGACGAACTCGACACGGCCATGGTTGAACCCGGCAACGAGTACATATTGGAACTCATCCACGGGCCGACGCTCGCGTTTAAAGATTTCGCCGCACGATTTATGGGACGCGCCGCCAGCCACCTCATGTCTGAAAGTGGCGAGAAACGAACAATACTCGTCGCGACATCCGGCGACACCGGTGGGGCCATTGGGCACGCCTTTCTTAATCAACCCGGTGTGACCGTGTTCATTTTGTTCCCGAATGGTGGCGTGAGCTCCGTACAAGAGCATCAATTGACGTCGATGGGGCGAAACTCAAACGTCAAAGCGATAGGTGTTGACGGTAGCTTTGATGACTGCCAGGCGCTCGTCAAACAAGCTTTTTCCGACGAGGAACTGAGCGAAAAGCACAGCCTGATGTCAGCAAACTCCATCAATGTCGGTAGGGTCATCCCTCAGAGTTTTTATTATTTCTGGACGAGCCTGCAAGCCAAGGCAGCCTTTCCTGACCGCCCTATAGTGTACAGTATTCCATCCGGTAATCTCGGCAATTTGACGGGCGGATTGATCGCCCGGAAAATGGGCGCACCTATCGACCAATTCGTTGTCGGCAACAATATCAACCACCCCTTCATCGATTATCTGAGCACTGGCGAATATATCCCCCGGAATTCGGTCCCAACTCTTTCCAATGCCATGGATATTGGCCGTCCCAATAACTTCCCGCGAATTTTGGAATTGTTCAACGACGACCATGCGCAGATTTCTGCGGTTTGCCGCGGGTGGTATTTTGGCGACGACCAAACCGAACGCCACATGCGTAAGATTTACAATAATACCGGCTATATAATGTGCCCTCACACAGCAGTTGGGCACTTGGCCATGAACAAATTCGAAGAAACGGCGGACCGGGAATATACGAAAATTACCGTTTCAACGGCCCATCCCGCGAAATTCCTGGACGATGTCGAGCGTATCTTACGAGAGGATCTGGAATTACCCGCATCTCTTCAGGCCAGCGTAGACGCTCCTTCCCACAAACATATTATGGCGCCTAATATCGATGCGCTAAGAACCTATCTCGACGCTGAGGCATAGATGCTTCTCACTCAATCCGAATTTGACAAACGTCTGAAGGATAACAATCTTCGGATTGCGCTGATTGGAATGTCTAATATTGGCAAGAGCCATTGGGCACGTCGGTTCAAAAGCCGTCATGGGTTTCACCATTATGAAGTCGATGACCGAATTCAGGAAAGCCTGTCACTTTCCTCCATTTCATTGTCAGCGGAATGGATGGGACATCCATATCAAAAGGGCTATCAAGATAGGGCTGCGGAATATCTGGCACTCGAAATCGAATTGACACAAAAGGCCGATGACCAAGACGGAAATCTCGTTCTGGACACAACCGGGAGCATTATTTATTTACCGGAGGAAACCCTGGCTCAACTGACTGACAATTATCTGATAATTTATCTCGCTGCGCGGCCAGACGATTTAGAGCGATTGATCTCTCTGTTTAAGTCATCACCTAAACCATTAATCTGGGGAGACCACTATCACTTGGTTTCAGGAAAGAGCAATGAAGAGAGCATGATGTCTCTGTATCCTTCATTGTTGGTGATGAGGGACGGGATGTACAGAAATCTCGCTGATATAGAATTAGAGGCCCGTTATATCAGCAAAAAAACCGACTTAATCCAACTCGTTCGTGATAGTTTACCAACTTCCCAATAATCGCGTTTCGATCAGGTATTGCAATACATCGATGTGTGCGGCGCTGTCATTTAAGCATGGTACGACGGAGAATTTTTCTCCGCCTTTCTCGTAGAACTCCTCTTCCGCCTCCATGGCAATTTCTTCTAGTGTTTCCAGACAATCGGCCGGAAAACCCGGCGCAATAACGACTGCTTTTTTTAGTCCTTGTGACGGCATTTCCTGTAAAGTGGTTAATGTATACGGTGAGAGCCATTCTTTGGGTCCGAAACGGGACTGAAAAGTGAGTTTCAAATTGACCGTTTCCATATCCGGATGTGCCTGCAATAAGTCAAATGTTGCCTGACAATGATCTTGATAAGGGTCACCCTTTTGAACGCTGGATACAGGAATACCATGAAACGAAACCAGCACATTGTCAGGTGTGAAATCCAATGTCCCAAGATGCGATGTCAAGCTGTCAACTATGGCATTAATATAACCAGGGTCATCATAATAATGTTCAAGAATTTTAATTTCAGGCCAGCCATTGCCGGCACCTTCTCTATCCTTGCTGACAAGTTTCGCAATTTCCTGTTCGACAGACCGGGTCGTCGCTCCGGCATATTGGGGGTATAAGGGCAGCACAACGATGCGGCCGCATCCCTGACCGCTTAAGCGTTCAATCGCGTGCTGAAGGGACGGTTGACCGTACCGCATTCCGATTTCGATGGGATAGTCGGGCAGTCGTTCGCGGAGCTTGGCGGCCTGCGCGCGTGTTATTTCAACAAGTGGCGCTTCATCAGCAAACGCTCCGTCCGCTTCTTTGCGCCAAATTTTAGCATAGGCCTCAGCAGATCTTTTCGGGCGCGTGCGTAAAATCACGCCATGCAGAATCGGACACCATAACCAACGGGTTAATTCGATAACGTTTTTATCGTGCAGAAACTGAAACAGATATTTCCGAACCGCTTTCGTTGTGGGACTCGATGGCGATCCCAAATTCACCAATAATATACCGGTTTTATCTGTCACTTTAACCCTTTCAAAAACAGTCATACTCTTGACGTTTTGTACGGTATCCTTACCAATAGAGATTACTTTACTAAAGCAATGTTTTTCTAAATCGAATAGGGTCAGAAATGAAAAAAATTCTTCTTCTCGCAGCCGCCAGTTCATCTATTCTTATTGCGTCTTGTCAAGAGACGGCTACGGAAATGCCCATCGAGGTTGAAACGGAAACACCGATTGTCAAAGCTGAGGTAAAATCCGAGCCGACGCTACAGGAAGCCAAAGAATTTTTGGAAAAAGCGGAAAAGAAAATTGTTGAACTGAATGCCGAAGCGGCCCGCATTTACTGGATAAATGCCAATTTTATCACCGATGATACGGATTGGCTAACGTCCAAAATCGGTGCGGAGGGCGCACTGCTCTCGACGAAACTCGCCAATGATGCCAAACGTTTTAATGACCTGACCTTACCAGCCGATATGGCACGAAAAATCGACGGGCTCAAAAGAGGTAGCAATTTCCCTGCGCCCGACAAACCAGGTGCCGCAAAAGAATTGTCGACCATCCAGACGAACCTAAACTCAGCCTATGGTAAAGGTAAATTCAAATATAAAAGCAATGATCCGCAATTCGCAGACATGTATGAAGACAATGCAGATGCTATTATCAATTTAGGTCAAGCGTCGGATATTATCGCTAAATCGCGCGACCCAAAAGAACTACGAGCGGTATGGGAAGGCTGGCGTAAAATTTCACCACCGATGAAAAATGAATACAGCCGGATGGTCGAGATCATTAATGAGGGTTCAAACGAATTGGGATATAAAGACGCCGGTGCTCTCTGGCGCTCCGGTTATGACATGCCCGCTGATGACTTCACCAAAGAAGCGGACCGGTTGTGGGGCCAAGTGAAACCTCTTTATGACGAGCTTCATTGTCATGTTCGCGCGAAGCTAAATGAAAATTACGGCGATGACATTGTTCCGTTGGATCAGCCGATACGAGCAGATCTCCTTGGTAATATGTGGGGACAATCCTGGGGCAATATCTACGATATGGTTGTCCCTAATCCGGATGCGCCAAGTATCGATGAAACTCAACTCATCCTTGATGCAGGGTATGACGAGATCGAAATGGTGAAAGTGGGTGAAAAGTTTTTCACCAGCCTGGGATTTGACCCGTTACCACAAACATTTTGGGACCGGTCTCTTTTCGTGAAACCAAAAGATCGGGAAGTTGTTTGCCATGCGTCGGCTTGGGATATCGACGATAAAGATGACATCCGGATAAAAATGTGCATCAAGATTAACTCGGAAGACTTTAAAACCGTCCATCACGAACTTGGGCATAATTTCTATCAACGCGCATATAAAAATCAGCCGGTTTATTACAAAGACGGCGCAAATGACGGATTCCATGAAGCCATTGGTGACATGATCAGTTTGTCAATTACACCCGATTATCTTGTGAAAATCGGTCTATTGGATGAAAATGCGGTTCCGGATGCATCGGCTGACCTCAACTTGTTGATGGCGCAGGCCATGGAAAAGGTCGCCTTCCTCCCATTCGGTCTGATGGTCGACCAGTGGCGTTGGAAAGTCTTCAATGGCGAATACGCACCGGATGAATACAATGCCGGATGGTGGGAATTGCGGGAAAAGTATCAAGGATTGCGATCACCAGGTGACCGCCCTGCTAACGCGTTCGATCCAGGCGCCAAATATCACATTCCAGGTAATACACCGTATATGCGGTATTTCCTCGCCCACATTTTACAGTTCCAGTTCCATCAGGCGGCATGTGAAATAGCGGGTGTTGAAGGACCACTTCACAGATGTTCGATTTACGGCAACAAAGAAGTTGGCAGTCGTTTTGAGGGAATGATGAAAATGGGCTCGTCCAAGCCTTGGCCGGAAGCCTTGGAGGCATTTACCGGAAAGTCAAAAATGGACGGATCTGCAATCGTGGCTTATTTCGATCCGCTCATGACCTATTTAAAAGAAGAAAATAAAGACCGGACGTGCGGCTGGTAGGTCAGCCATACTTATCCACAAAAAAAGCGGTCTGCATGGCCGCTTTTTTAATGCTGTTTACATCTCGATAACCGTGAGCGGACTATGAATAGGAACACTGATTCTTTAAGGACTCTCTGACCATGCGTGTTGAAAACTCAATATTAATTATTGGCGCCTCATCGACACCTGACCCTAGCCTTAATCAAATCATCATTGAGAAAGGGCTCATCCCAAGAAATTTGACCTTTGATACGGTCACGGCAACCCGCCTGCCTTCGTCGATGCCCAAATGCATTATCTTGGCGCTTCAAGACGACGATGTCGATTACGTCACCATTCTAGACCGTGTTCAGAGCGCATTTCCAGATTTCAACATTCCTGTGTTGGCCCTTGTATCTTCTATTCCGCCTTTTGAAATTGAAGAATTTGACTCGGTCTTGATGCGTCCATGTCACCCCGAACAAATCTTCATGCGGGCAGCTGCGCTCATCCGATTATCAGAGATGGAACGCGAAATTTCCCTGAGATTGAAAACCTTAAATCAAAACTTCGGATTCGATACATCGATCGTGCCGGATGAAAATAAGGAGCAACTTTCCATTCTTTTTATCGGAAAAGCGTCGCCGGAATTCATGGTGATCATCAATGCGCTTCAAAAGAACAATGTCCAAGTCATCGCGGCGTTTACCTCTTTTACCGCATTTGATTATCTGTATGAAAAGACCTTCGATGCCGTGGTTATGAATGGGTTGGAATCAACGGAACCGGCATTTACTGTTGCTGAAACGATGCGGAAAAATGCCAGTTTATTTCATGTACCTGCCCTACTCTTGGTGAATGGACGAACATTTACAGACCGTGACACAGCTTATGAGCACGGAATTAGCGATGTCATCAGCTCAGAATCTCATGTTGATGAAATTCGGGCCCGAGTAACGGAACAAGCCAACTTTCATCGAACCCACACAAATTTAAAGCGGGTCTTTGGAAATCTTGGCGGCGACGCTTGCTTCGATCAAGCCACAGGTCTGTACAACAGCAAATTCTTCAATACACATCTCAAGCGTCTCAACGCGTATTACGGGCCTAAAACGCTGCCGATATCATTATGCCTTATCCGGGTTAAATTTGACAACGACCAGTTGAGTAAAGTCTCGCTCACAAGCGCTTACCAACAAGTCGCCAACCTTATTAAAAACCTGTTGCGACTTCAGGATCTTGTCGGGCGGTTGGATAACGGCGTATTTGCTGTGGCCTTCCCGGGACAAACACCGGATCAACTTCGCTCGGTCACCAATCGTATTTCGTCGATACTAGAATGTGCCGCGATCACTGATCCTTTGACCAATGATGCACTGAAAGTAAAATTAGAAGTCTCTCTTAACACATTGAATAATATGGGTTTACAGACTTCAGCCGCATAATTTAAGCGTTTGGCGGTTGCAGCGCTTTCAACGTCGAATGAACCTGATTTAACCGCGCCGTTGGGTCATCCAACCGTCCGAGAACCAAGACAGTTTGATCCGGCCTCAATCGCCAGTTTGGATGATTATTGATCGCACCCAAGATGAGAGCAGGATCTTTAACATCCTGATGCCGGAACGTGTACACGGCCCCCTTTGGACCTGCGTCGATTTTTTCGATAAATGCCGTTTTCGCCAACCGTTTGATCGACAGCACTTGCAATAGATTTTTCACTTCCTGTGGTAGCACACCAAACCGGTCGATCAATTCGGCAGCGAATGCGTTGCCTTCATCGTCATTGGTCAATTCCGACATACGACGGTAAAGCGACAATCTTACGTTCAAATCGGCGACATAGTCGTCAGGAATCAATATAGGTACGCCGACATTGACCTGCGGTGACCAGGACCGATTCAAGACTGTTTCATCCTGACGTAATTCCGCGACGGCTTCTTCGAGCATATGTTGATAAAGTTCTACGCCTAAGTCCTTGATATGACCCGATTGTTCTTCACCGAGCGGATTACCACCGCCCCGCATATCCAAATCATGGCTAGCAAGCGAGAACCCGGCCCCGAGCGTATCAAGCGACTGCAATATCTTCATGCGGCGCAACGCGCCTGGTGTCATCGCGGCGTCGTCCGGTGTCGTGAGGTAGGCATATGCCCGGGTTTTCGAGCGGCCAACCCGGCCCCGCATCTGATAAAGTTGTGCCAAACCAAACCGGTCGGAGCGGTAAATAATCATTGTGTTGGCCGATGGGATGTCAATGCCGCTCTCAATAATCGACGTCGACAGCAAAACATCATATTGCCGGTCATAAAAGGCTGTCATAACATCTTCCAATGCGGCCGGCGCCATTCGACCATGGGCCATCACATAACTGACCTCGGGAACATGTTTTTTGAGAAACTCCTCACAACGCCGCAAATCCGCGATACGCGGCACAACAAAGAAGCTCTGCCCGCCCCTGTATTTCTCCCGCAACAAAGCCTCACGCAGGATGACCGTGTCATAAGGCGTGATATAGGTGCGTACCGCAAGTCGGTCGACGGGCGGCGTGGCTATCAGAGATAAATCGCGAATGCCCGATAGAGCCATTTGCAGCGTGCGTGGAATCGGCGTCGCAGTCAGCGTTAAAACATGCACATTGGCGCGGAGCGCTTTCAGTCGTTCTTTGTGCTGCACGCCGAATCTCTGTTCTTCATCGACAATGAGCAGCCCCAGGTCAGAAAATGAAATGGATTTGGCCAAAAGCGCATGGGTACCGATGACAATATCGCATTGCCCGTTTGCGATTTCTTCACGGGTCGTTTTGGCCTTTCCGGACGGGACCAGGCGCGATAATTGCCGGATTTTTACCGGCAAGCCTTTAAACCGTTCTGCGAAGGTTGCGAAATGTTGACGGCACAAAATTGTTGTCGGAGCCACAACAGCGACCTGCTTACCCGACATCGCCATCAAAAATGCAGCTCGGAGCGCCACTTCGGTTTTCCCAAATCCGACATCGCCGCAAACAAGCCTATCCATTGGCCGACCACTGGATAAATCAGTGACGACATCTTCAATCGCATTTAATTGGTCCTGGGTCTCGGCATAGGGGAAACGCGCGCTGAATTCCGCAAAGGCCCCCTCTGGAATATCCACCTTTTCGCTAGTCTTTAGCGCCCGGGCCGCGGCAACCTTGATGAGCTCAGCCGCCATGTCTTTAAGGCGGTTTTTGGCCTTGGCTTTGCGCGACTGCCACGCCGTCCCACCAAGCCGATCAAGAACCGGATTTTCACCACCGGCGCCATACCGCGATAAAAGTTCTATATTTTCAACAGGAAGATACAGGGTACTCGCGCCTGCATATTCAATTTCCAGGCAATCATGGGGAGCGTTTTGAACATCCAGGGACTTAAGCCCGATATAGCGCCCCAATCCGTGATCGATATGAATGACCAAATCGCCCTCTTGCAGAACTGATGCTTCCGCGATGAAATTTTTGCCCTTTGTGCGTCGGCCGCGCCGGACGAGACGATCACCAAGAATGTCCTGTTCACTTAAAATACTGAGATCACCAAAAGTGAAGCCGTTCTCTATGGGCAGGATAACGCGTTTGATTTGACCTGGTTGAACGGAAGCAAAATCGCCAGCTTTGTCCAGTTCTCCGATGACGAGGCCGTGATCAGCAAAAACCCCGCCCATGCGTTCGCTGGAGCCGGCCGTCCATGACGCCACAAGCAATCGCTGTCCCGTTTTTGCGACGTCTTTTAAGTGTTGTGTCGCGATATCAAAAACATTCACGCCTTCAGTTTGACGCTCTTTTCCAAAGTTTCGAGCGGGTGTGCCGCCCAAATTGAGCGCTCGCGCGCCTTCCGGAACCGTAAATGGAGAATGTTGCCGTCGATCCAGATCCTCGATCAGCGTAGCGTATTCATCGCCCAAAACGTATGTCTGATCGGGTGGTAGTGCTCGGTAAGACGATTCTTTGCTGTCGACACCAAGCTCTGCTCGAGCTTGATAATAATCTGCGATCAGGTCTTCACGTTCGGCGCGGGCTTGCTGACATTGATCATCAAATGCCCATAAAGCTGACTGCGGGACAAAGTTGACCAAGGTTTCCATTGCCGGATACAGGAGCGGCAACCAATGTTCGAGGCCTTGATATCGTATCCCTTGAGATACAGCCGCATACACCGGGTCGGCGGATAGGCCTCCGCCAAATGCCGCAATGTAACTTTTGCGAAATTGCGCCATTGTTTCAGCATTGAGGAAGACCTCGCTGACCGGCGAAAGAACAAGCTCATCATGATGTGATGTCGACATCTGTGTTTCGACGTCAAATGAACGCAATGTCTCCAGCTCATCTCCGAAAAAATCGAGACGCATTGGTGCATCAAATCCCGGCGGAAAAACATCGATCAGACCGCCCCTTATAGCGAAATCTCCCGGCTCAATCACAGTTGATGCCCGGGTATATCCGTTCATCGTGAAATACTGCTCGATGTCTTCACGCACATATGAACCTGATTTTTTAAGATGCATTCCCGCATTCACCAACACATCCCTCGGCGGCACACGCTGCGTAATAGCGTTTATCGTTGTAATCAGGGCTGTCGGCTTGGCTGATTTTAACTGACTCAATTGATAGAGCGTTCCCGCACGTCGCGCTGCGATTGTCCGGCTCGGCGATATCCGGTCGTAAGGAAGACAGTCCCAGGATGGGAATTCCAAAATATCGATATCAGATCCAAAAAACTTAAGCGCATTTTTGAACGCTGCTGCCCGGCTATCGTCGCTGGCAACAAAGACGCCTACGCCGCCCCGCAGACGCAATCCTTGAGCAAACACCAAAGCGTCGGCGCCGTCCGGCAATTCTCCAACACTGATTTCCCCACCAGCCCGGGCATATTTTAGCAAATTGTCCATTACTTTCCGAGCGGTTTAAATTCGCAAATCCGTTTAAACAATTCGGTTTGATAGATTTCAGGCGTCGGCTGGGCTCCGCTGATCCAATCATAAATGTCGTGATCTTTTTCATTGAGCAATTTTTCGAACCACGTCACTTCATTGTCCGTCAATTCCAGCGCATAGATTTTGGCGAATCCGCCAAGGATCAAATCCGCTTCTTTAAAGCCGCGATAATTGGCCCGATGGATCAGTCTTTTTCGACGATTTATTTGCGTGGGAATCTCCATAGCGCTCCCTATAGACCAATCATTTTCATCCGTCACTTGAAGTCTTACGATTCAGGCTTCAAAATAGATGCATGCGTCCGGATATTCTCTTCCCTCTTTTTGCTGATATTACAAAAATCAACGGTATCGGACCACGCACGGCTGATTTGATTGAAAAATCGATGGGGCGGCGTGTGCGCGATGTACTTCTTACCCCACCGTCCGGTCTGGTTGAGCGAAAACGCCTGCCCAATATTGTCAGTGCTCAAAATGATGAGATGGTTATTTTGGAAGTCACAGTCATCGAACACCGGCCAGGTAGAAGCCCAAGACAACCATATAAAATAATTGTCAGCGATGAAACAAGCGAGCTGGTTTTGACATTTTTTCATGCGCGGCCCGATTATCTTCGCCGCGTGATGCCAGAAAACAGTCAGCGGGTAATTTCCGGCAAGATTGAGCGGTTTCGAGGCGAAACCCAAATGACCCATCCGGATTATATGGTTCCGTCGGATAAAGTATCTGATATTCCGGATTTTGAGACGGTCTACCCTCTGACGGCCGGGCTGTCGCTTAAAATGGTCCGTAAAGCCATTGACGGCGCATTCCAGACGTGTCCTGAGCTTCCCGAATGGCTTGACGCCGCGCATATTAAATCTGAGTCCTGGAGCAATTGGTATGATGCGCTTAAAGGGCTTCACTTTCCTGCCAGTAAAATCGAAGCCAGTTCAGAGTCGATCAATCGAAAGCGGTTGGCGTATGATGAATTGCTCGCCAAACAGCTGGCGCTTGCCCTCGCTCGAGAGCATGCTAAACGACAAAAAGGCCACGTCTACGCGGCAACGAACGAATATCTGAATGAAGTGCTCGAAGCGGCGCCATTTAAACCAACGGGCGCTCAACTCAATGCATTTGCAGAAATCAAATCGGATCTTGAAGCTCCCTACCGCATGTCCCGTTTACTCCAAGGCGATGTCGGAGCGGGTAAAACGTTTGTCGCTGCTATGGCCTGCGCCCATGTGTGCGAGGCTGGTGCACAGGTCGCGATCATGGCGCCGACAGAAATTTTGTCACGACAACACCTAAAAAGCCTTGAAGGGTTTCTCAAGCCAGCAAACCTGACCGTTGCAGCCTTGACCGGGCGCGATAAAGGCAAACCACGAGAAGCTATTCTTCGCGGTCTGGCTGAGGGTCATATTGACGTAATCTGCGGAACCCATGCGCTTTTCCAGGAAGGCGTCGAATTTGCCAAATTGGGCTTGGTTGTCATTGATGAACAACATCGGTTTGGAGTCCGCGATCGATTGCGGTTAAGCCAAAAAGGAAACCGGCCGGACATTCTGGTAATGACGGCGACGCCGATTCCACGCACTCTCGCGCTGACATCCTACGGGGATATGGACATCTCAATCCTTAACGAAAAACCGGCCGGACGCTTACCGATCGAGACACGTATTGTTCCCGTCGACAAAACGCAGGCTGTTGTCGATGGGTTGGAACGCGTCATTGCCAAAGGCGATCAGGTTTATTGGGTATGTCCTTTGGTAGAAGATTCGGAGCTCATCGATCTGGCATCCGCAGAAGAACGGTACCGGCATCTAAGCGCACGATTTGGCGATCGCGTTGGGTTGTTACACGGGAAAATGAGCGGAAAAGAGAAAGAAGCGATCTCGGAATCCTTTCAACGGGGTGGATATGACATTTTAGTGGCCACAACAGTCATTGAAGTCGGGGTCGACGCACCCAACGCAACCATCATGGTCATCGAACACGCCGAGCGGTTTGGCTTGGCCCAATTACACCAATTGCGCGGACGTGTCGGACGAAGCGACAAACAATCATCATGTATTCTCCTGTATAAAGGCCCGCTCGGCGTAAACAGCAAGGCGCGACTGAGTATCATGCGCGAAACCGAAGATGGCTTCCTTATCGCAGAGGAAGACTGGAATCTTCGCGGCAGCGGTGATCTTTTAGGGTCACGACAGAGCGGCATGCCGGCTTACAAACTCGCTGACCTCGATAAACATAAGAATTTGCTGGAAACGGCTGTTCAGGACGCGCGGCTGCTGGCCCAACAAGATCCTGGCCTTAAATCTACCCGCGGGGAAGCCGCACGCACACTGCTATACTTGTTTGAACAGGATATTGGCATTGCCATGATGAAATCAGGGTAGGTTAGCGTTTTTTACCGTCTTCCAGGTCTGCATTTGATGTCACCATGCCGCCGGAAATAATCATTTTAGCCCCTTCCTCGGGTGTCATGTCTAGAATGACGATATCTTTAATCTTTACAAACAACAAAAACCCTGACGTCGGATTCGGCGTCGTCGGGACAAATACGCATACATGTCCGTCGGGCAACACATCCGATGGCGCCCCCTTTAAGTCCGCAGTCACGAACCCGATTGCCCACAGGCCCTTCCTTGGATACTCAATCAAACAAACATCGCGAAATGCCCGCTCCTTTTGCTGAGCCATCGTCACAACGATTTGTTTCACAGCATTATAAATGTTGCTGACAACCGGCACCCGCGCCAAAATTCGCTCGCCAAAACGCAGTATTCGACTACCCAAGAAATTGGTCGCAATTACGCCTAACCCCCAAAGCACGACAAATGAGATTAAAATTCCCAGCCCGGGAATATGTAATTCGCGCAATACCTGTGGAATGAGTTCGACAACTTGCTTCGGAATCAACGGCAAAACGCTATTATCAACAAACCCCACAAAGGACGTAATCAACCATATCGTCAGGCCAATCGGCAATGCCACAACGACACCGGCAAAAAAGCTATTACGAATAGATGTGAACAGGCCGTGTTTCTTGACGAGTTGCTCTTCTTCTGGTGTTTCGGTCATGTCGCTCAATTTCCTTAAACCTTGTCCATTGTAGTAACCACGAATAGACAAAATCGTAAACTGCTTTATGTATCAAGGTCATTGATTTGGAGAAAAACTTGTCGAAACTTGGGCCTATTCATATCCGAATATTGGCGATTGCGTCTTCGACCTTTCTCGCGCTTCTTTTGGTTACCATTATTTGGTATTATCGAGACGATTTGTTCCAAACCATTTACGATCCTGGCCAACCTTTTCAGACCTACACCCCGCCCCCTTCGCCTGACTATCAACAATCGGATGCCTGGCTGATCCGTCCAGACGAAGCCGATAACAATACACAAGGGCTTGGTGACGTATTTGTCGTTGGCCCAACCATATATCTCGGGGGCAGGCATTGGAATGCACCTATTGACGATCCGCGCGTTCAGCGAAACTTTAAGCGCATCGTGTTGCCCAATTACGTTTTACCTTATGTTTTAGCTGGACGGGTTTATTCGCCAATTTACCGCCAGGCATCATTATATAGCTTTTTGACAAACCGGGAGGATGCGCAAGCCGCTCAGGAATTTGCATACCGGGATGTTAGGCGTGCCTTTAAGCTGTTTTTAGACGAAAGCCCGCCTGAACGACCAATCATAATCGTTGGACATGGACAGGGCGGACTACATGCTCAGCGTTTACTCGGCGAATTTAAAGAATCGTCGTTGGGGCAAAAACTTGCCGCAGCGTATATCATAGACCATCCCCTGATGCAGGAAACGCAGGAAAATAATTTTCCAGAATTTCCGCCCTGTGCCGACATATCCGACTCCGGCTGCGTCGTCGCTTTCAGCGCCTTCATGCCGCAGGAGAGCAAACGGGCCCAGCTTTTTGTTGGGAAAACTATGGTTTGGGATCAAGGAGAGCTTAAATCCGTAAATGGCCGACCGCTGATCTGTATCAATCCATTGCTCTGGAACCAAAGCACCGATTATGCGCCTCAACGCTTACATCTTGGCGGTGTCGCGGCTGAAGGCCTCGATGCGCAAACATTACCGGCACCGACTGCGAAACAAACGGGTGCGCAGTGTCTGGACGGCATCCTATCGACTGATAAACCGAAACAAAAAAGTTTAAGACGGCCGAGTCGGTTCGGTGGAAAATACAGAACCCCGGAGTCCAATTTGTTTTATGAGGATTTACGGGTAGATGCAGCCAGACGTGTGCAGAACAAAATCGATCTCAATGTGCTGCCCCGGTTAGCGCCAACAATGGATTTTGAAACTATTGAAATAGAAGAAAGCCCGGTCACCCTACCCAAGAAACCGGTCAAACGGTAATTACATAGACTTGCTTAACCGATCAAAGGCCATGATCTCGTTCAATAGATCTTCAAATTCTCCTGTCGGAATCATATTCGGGCCGTCTGAGGGCGCGTTCTCAGGGTCAGGATGAGTTTCCATAAACATAGCTGCAACGCCGATCGACGCGGCTGCCCGTGCCAATGGCGGCACAAATTCGCGTTGACCGCCTGATGTGCCGCCCTGTCCACCTGGTTGCTGAACCGAATGCGTTGCATCAAACACAACAGGAGAGCCAAAGCTTTTCATGATAGGAAGGCCACGGAAGTCAGTAACGAGAGTATTGTATCCAAAGCTGACGCCCCGTTCGCAGGCCATGACATTTGGATTACCGGCCTCTACAACTTTATTCAGGACATTCTTCATATCCCAAGGCGCTAAGAATTGGCCTTTTTTGACATTTATAACTTTGCCGGTTTTAGCCGCTGCAACCAGCAAGTCGGTTTGGCGACACAAAAATGCGGGAATTTGAAGGACATCAACAACCTGCCCGGCGTCGCGACAATGCTCTTCTGTGTGGACATCTGTGACACAAGGAAGCCCGACTTTTTCACGGATTTCAGCAAATACCGGAAGTGCTTTTTCAAGACCAAGCCCGCGCGGCGAATGAATACTTGTGCGATTGGCTTTGTCATATGAGGTTTTGTAAATAAGATTGATACCAACCCGTTCGGCGATACCGCGCAACATCTCGGCTGTTTCCAATGCATGATCCCGACTTTCCATGGCACAAGGCCCCGCCAAAACTGTCAACGGCTTCTCATTTCCGATTTCATAAACGCGTCCATCAGGGGCGTTTAGTTTAATTATGGCATTGGCTTTAGTCATAGACGGCACTCCTGTTTACAGCATATGTCCCAGTGCGAGGAAAATGAAAAGGGTATATCTGTGAAAAAATGGTCACAAATCCCCACGAATTGTTTACTTGTAGACTGATTATGACTTGCGCAAAACTATATCGCGCCATACCTGTGGATTAAGGAGACTTCTATGATCGCATCCAGTGTCATTGACCTAATTGGAAACACGCCGCTATTGCGTCTTAATCGAGCCAGTGATGAAACCGGGTGTGAAATTTTGGGCAAAGCAGAATTTCTCAATCCAGGTCAATCGGTTAAAGACCGTGCAGCACTGAGTATTGTTCGGGCTGCGGAGGCTTCAGGCGCATTGAAACCGGGAGGTACAGTCGTCGAAGGAACTGCTGGAAACACCGGAATCGGTTTGGCGCTTGTTTGCGGTGCCTTGGGGTACACATGTAAAATCGTTATTCCACGCACGCAAAGTCAGGAAAAGAAGGACGCCATTCAAATAATGGGCGCCGAGCTGATCGAAGTTGATGCCGTTCCCTACGCCAATCCAAATAATTATGTCCATTATTCCGGGCGGCTCGCTGAAGAGCTAAACGCATCTGAGCCAAATGGTGCAATTTGGGCCAATCAATTCGACAATACGGCCAATCGTGACGCCCATGTCGAGACGACAGGACCCGAAATATTCGAACAAACAGATGGCAAAGTTGATGGATTTATTTGTTCTGTTGGTTCAGGTGGAACTTTAGGCGGCGTTTCCATGGCTCTGAAATCCCGCAATCCGGACATTCAAATCGGTATCGCCGACCCGGGCGGTTCGAAACTGTTCTCGTATTACTCAACCGGCGAATTGGCGACCGAAGGAGGTTCAATTACAGAAGGCATTGGGCAAGGTCGCATTACGGCCAATCTCGAGGGTATTATCGTCGACAAGGCCTACCGTATTGATGACAAAACGGCGCTTGAAGCCATTTTTGATTTAACCCAAAACGAGGGTCTGTGCCTGGGTGGTTCGTCAGGGATTAACATCGCCGGTGCTGTAGCACTCGCAAAAGAAATGGGGCCCGGTCATACAATTACGACAATTTTGTGTGATTACGGATCTCGCTATCAATCGAAGGTCTACAACCCGGTATTTCTCAAAGAAAAAGGATTGCCGACGCCGCCTTGGCTGTAGAAGGACAAGATCATGAAACCCAATGACCCCATGGTTGCGGTCACCTGGCTGGCAGACAACATTCATAATCCAAATGTGCTTGTCGTTGATACCACATGGTGCATGCCCGGCGATATTGAACCTTATCCGAATACATATATCGAAGGTGTCCGGTTCGATATTGATGAGATCGCCGATCAATCGGCGGGCTTTTCGCACACTTTACCCACACCAGAACACTTTGAATACGCTGTTCGCAATTTAGGCGTCAACAATGACACGCATGTCATTTGCTATGATCGCCATGGGCTTTTTTCTGCACCGCGCGCCTGGTGGATGTTTCGGGTGATGGGCCATGAAAAAGTCAACGTACTTGATGGCGGCCTCCCTGCGTGGGTTAAGGCCGGTCAAGCGACAGTTGCCGCTTACAAATCACTGGATAAAGGAACCTTCGAAGCAACATTTCAGCCAAACCTTTATCGCGATACGAATGAAATGCGGGATACATTGTACAAAGGAACAATTCTCGATGCACGACCCAGCGGAAGGTTCAATGGGACAGCCCCCGAACCGCGCGCAGGGCTAAATTCTGGCCACATGCCAAGTTCAACAAATGTTCCTTTTTCTGAGCTTAAAACATCAGATGGATATTTGAAGAGAGCCGTTGACCTGTGCGATGTGTTTATGACGCGACAAATTGAATTGAATAAACCTATCATAACGACATGCGGCTCCGGGATTACCGCGTGTGGAATTGCCCTTGCTTTGGCACGGCTCGGATCATGGGATACGGCAGTCTATGATGGATCCTGGACCGAATGGGCATCGACAGACAACTGCCCAATCGATAAAGTTTAACAATGAAAAAAGACATGAAAAAAGCGACGAAATTTGCACATATAGGCCGACCAAAAATTGGCGTGAGTACGAGCGTTAATTTACCCATTACACGCTCTTCGACACTTCTATTTGCGAAGGCTGCAGATCTCTATAATGATGATCTACGCCTTTATGGCCGGCATGGGTCACCCGTTAGCGACGCGCTCGAAGAAGCATTTTGCGAGTTGGAAAATGGAGCCGGATGCACACTGACCTCAAGCGGTCTTGCGGCCAACACCTTATCTATTCAAGCCTTCACAAAAGCCGGGGATCATATCCTTGTCTCGGATTCCAGTTATGGCGGGACACGGTATTTCTGTGACAACTATCTGTCAAAATTTGGTGTCGATATTGAATATTTTAAACCGAACATTGGAAAAGGTATCGCAGGCCTTATTCGCCACAACACGAGCTGCATCCTCCTGGAAAGCCCCGGATCACTGACGCTCGAGATAAATGATTTGCCGGCAATTGTTGAATATGCACGAAAACACAAGATTACAACGATCGTCGACAATACCTGGTCTGCAGGCTTGGTGTATAATCCGTTGGAACTGGGGGCCGACGTGGCGACGCACGCTGCTACCAAGTATTATAGTGGCCACAGCGACGTCATGGGCGGCGCAATTGTCGCCCGCACCAAGCTTCATGCCAATAAAGTTCGATTGACAGCCAAGGCTCTAGGTAATTGCGTATCTCAAGACGATGTCTACCAATTGCTTCGCGGTTTTCGCAGTGTCGTGACGCGGTTTAATCAACAAGCAGAAACCGCTGTTCAATTGGCAAAATGGCTCGCCAAGCGTCCTGAAGTGCAGGACGTTAGACACCCTGCTCTGCCTTCACATCCCGATCATAAAATTTGGAAACGTGATTTTTCGGGCGCCGGCTGTATTTTTTCATTCGTGCTCAACCCGTGCTCAGAAAAGCGGGTACTCAACTTTTTGGACCGCCTGAAACTATTCGGAAAAGGATTTTCATTCGGAGGGTATGAGAGCGTTATCATTCATTGCGACCCGCAATTGAGGCGCAATTTCGATCCGGAATTCGGAGGCCCATTGATACGTATCGGTTGCGGTTTAGAAGATGTCGATGATTTGCAAAACGACCTTCAAGTATCTTTGGAGAAGACAAAATTTAGTGATTAAAGTTCGAAAAATTCTTCCCCGGCGAAAACGGATTTGGATCCTGTGGATTTTCGCAGCGTTTTTTACTTTTTTACTTGTATCTTGTGGCCCCGTAAAACTGACTTTGGCTCAGGCCAATCTGAAGCCAAAAGGGATAATGGCGACGCCTCAATTGATTTCAGCCACTGCAGACTTAGACTCTTGGAAAAATGAAATTTCTCAGTCTCTGAAAGCTGACTTACAAGAATATATCTACGGGTATCTGCCTGACGATCAGTCAACAATTCTAGAGAATAAGCGTGCCGTTTCAGACTCAGCGTTTAACGAAACAGCACGTGTTGATGAATACCTGATAAAAGCCAGTGCCGTATTCGATGAGGTGGAAAGTGCAGTGCCCTCATTTAACATGGTTCTCATTTCGCCAGCCAAAGCAAACGGTCCGGTTCCGGTCATTCTCATGCAAACCTTTTGCCCTAACCATTCAACGGTACCGGTCGAAGGCGTCAGTATTCCAGCGAATATCAATTATTCCTGCGATGGTGGCGGCATAGGTGGTAAATTAATGACCTTCATCTTTGGACGATATATCGCGACACCACCTTTTGAAGACATCTTGAAACGCGGTTTTGCCGTCGCCACTATATTCCCATCTGAATATGTGCCCGATAACAGCAATTCGGGTCTTAAAGCGCTCAAGGAATTGTCGCCGGGACATGACGATGATGAAACGCGCTGGGGCGCAATTGCCGCGTGGGCCTGGGGATATGGGCGCATGATAGATGCCATCGAAAAAGATGATAAATTTAATGCATCTTCTTATTTCGCCTATGGCCATTCCCGGTATGGAAAATCCGCCCTGCTCGCTGCCGTTTTTGATGATCGTATTGATGGTGTCATTTCCCATCAGTCTGGTACAGGCGGCGCGTCTTTGAACAAAGAAAAAAAGGGCGAGTCTGTTGGCGAAATAACTGAAACGTATCCGCATTGGTTCTCGAATAAATATGCAAGTTATTCAGATCGCGAAACTGAAATGCCAATAGATCAACATGCAGTACTGGCACTGATCGCGCCTCGTCCAATTTTTCTCGGAAATGCACGTCGAGATGTTTGGTCCGATCCAAATGGTGCGTTCCGCGCGGCTCAAGGGGCTAGTGCGATATATAAATTGTATAATAAACAAGGACTTAATCAGGATAAGTTAAAACCTTTTATCCCTGAAAACGACATAAGTTTCTATATTCGCAAAGGAACGCATGGGGTGGTCAAAGAGGACTGGCCTGCATTTCTTGATTTTCTGGATGCTCATGCAGAGTGATGGCGGTCCCAGAAGGACTCGAACCTTCAACCTGCCGCTTAGAAGGCGGCTGCTCTATCCAGTTGAGCTATGGAACCATGTTTTGGCTTTATAAGCATCAAAACCGTTGGGTCAATTGCTGTTAATGAGTCCAGGGAAATTTACGGTCATATGCAAAGTTATCACCGTAACCACGCCCTTTTTTCTTTGGCTTGGTTTTATCAAGGACACGATACGGTATCGATTTTGATTTTGCATATGCAATCGCTGATTCTTTAGTATCAAACTCCAAATTTACCTGTTGCAGCATATCTGTCGCGCTCGACATGCCTGTCAGAGGATCCGTCAGCCTTTCAGGCTGTTTCGGAAACTCAATGATCCATTTCAACGACTTTTTGGTTCCCGATTGCATCGCATTTCGGGCCGGTTGGTGAATAAGCGCAAACATTACGTCTCTCATTTTCTTCAAACCAATCTAATACTTGCCGACGAACATATTGTAAATTCTATTTCGCGCCTCTGGGCCAATAATCAGCTACATATTTTTATGAAATGCGGCGTTCAACATCTTCTTCACTTCGGCCAAACTCGGCGCTTTACCGCTGTCATCCTGTACCGGCAATACATCTCGAACATTTTGCTGTCTGCGTAAAGTGCTATGCGGTAACTGAGGAGCGGTCGGTACCGGAGCAGATGGAGCTGCAGCGAGTGCTGGATTGTCTTCTGGGAGTTCTTTGGATCTCCAGTGAGCAAAGACGTTATCCATAAAGGCGTCTGAGACATCACCTGATGACCACAATTTGGTAAATTCTGCGCTTGAACTGTGCGGGCGTAGATCTTGATGGAGCGTATTGAGAATAACACGCATGGGAAGATTGACAGCCTCGCCAAAGACCATTGTCTCAGCCGTACCGAGAGACGGCAAAAACGCCAATAATTCGCGCGCACCATCGGGAACTGCGGCCCTGACAAAATCCTGATCTCGTTCATTGGTCAACCGCATGGAGAATATCGTACTACACTGAGAAAGCGTTGATGGTTCTAATTCCGATGGCCTTTGGCTAATGATACCCAATGAAACGCCGTATTTCCGCCCTTCCCGTGCGATCCGGGAGATTGAACGGCGCGTGGCATGAAAACCGCTGGCATGATCCCGCGGGATGTAACGATGAGCTTCTTCGCATACCAACAAAATAGGAATGGACCGTTTACTCCACATGGCCAATTCAAACGCCAACCGGCTAATCACGGATACGACAACGTTTAAGGCCTCAGACGGAATTCCCGAAAAATCCAGGATACAGATCGGTTTTCCTTGCACCGGGATGCGGAAAATTTCACCGGTAATATCTTTAATTGACCGTGCAGCTGCCTGATTTTTGAAAACAAACTGATACCGTGGATCGGTCATCAAGTTCTCGATGCGGCGTTTCAGCCGTTTATAAGCCGGAATATTCACCGCATGTTCCAGCATTCCCATATAATATTCGATCAGACGCAAAACATCGCGCATCCTGTATGGCACGGGTGAATCCAATGAAATATGTGAGGCCGCGCGGTGCAGATCTTTTTCGACATCTTCGATCTTGATCTGCGTCGTCACCTTGCCGGTCATTTTTACAGAACGCTCATAAAGCTGCTTTGCTTTAACGATGACCTCCGAGAGGATCTCGATTTCTTCACGTTTCTGGTCAGCGATTTGCGACGTCAGCAGTTCAGCGGTTTCCTCGAAATCAAACAGCCATATAGGAAGATCAAGGTTTTTCTGCCCAATGACAGACGCCATATCTCCAAAACTTTTGGAATATTCGTTGTGCGGATCGAATAAGACGACGTGAGCATCGGGATTTTCATTCAGAACCGATTGCAGCACCAAAGCCACCGTACACGACTTACCTGAGCCGGTTGACCCAATGATCGCAAAATGCTTTGAGAGCAAATCGTTGGTGCGCACTCGGGCGACGATCGAACTGTCCTGCTGCAAGCGCCCTACTTCAATGCTGGCTTCTCCTTTTGTGGAGAAGATCAGCTCCAATTCAGCAGGCGACATGCGATAGACGGGTTCACTTAAAACCGGGAATGAGCGCACACCGCGATAAAACTGTGTTTCTCTGGTTGTTTTGTTTGTTGTGATTTCGCCCAAAATATTGAGCTTGGCGATGCAGCCATCATGCAAGCCCTCATCATCAACGCCGGCAACCTCCAGGGATCCGACCATGCAAACGACAATCGAATCGCGGGTAACGATTTTCAACACAGATCCCAGTTGCGCGAGATGCAGTAAATTCTTGCTGATGATTGTCTTGTTGATCGAAACAGTAGCAACCGACGAGCCAACCGCAAGCACCCGTCCGATCTCGATTTTTTGGGCCGCCTTTGCCAAAGCTTCGGCTTTCGCCTTCTTTTGCGTGTGCTCCTGCAAACGTTTTTTCGCAATAGCGAGCGTTTCTTCCATGCCGATCCCCAATGATACGAGAATCAATTAATCATATTAGGGTTAGCAAAAGCTTACTAAACACAAGCTTCCCGGGTCTGATCGAATGTAAGAAAAGTGGTCGGGGAGACTGGATTCGAACCAGCGACCCTCTGTTCCCAAAACAGATGCGCTACCAGGCTGCGCTACTCCCCGACGGAGACGATGCTTTTAACCGCAAAAAAATTTTACGCAAGAGCTTCTTAGCAGATAATTCTGCTTATTTGAAGAAATCGTGTTGAATACGATCACCAGGCTTGATTTCACGCTCATTTGCCTGCCCACCTGCAATTTCCAACACTGCTGCGACAGGTGCCTCAGACGTAATACTGCGCAATGAATACGGCTTTGCTGAGTGTTCGATCTTCAGAACACGCCCATCGGAACGGACAAACAGGACATCTAAGAACACACTTGTATTTTTCATCCAGATAGAACGGACTTCATCGCCACCGAATTCGAACAACATGCCTTCATCCGGCTGAATGACATTGCGAAACATCAGCCCACGGGCCTGTTCCTCACGGGTATCGGCTATTTCGACGGAAAACTCATGGGTTTTATCGCCTGATTGGATGATCAGCGATTCGCGCGGGCCAAAATCAAGCGGCGCAGGTCCTTCCTGAGCCAGGGCAAGCCCGGCAATTGGCATGAGTGTCAAAATTGAGAGAGATAAAATCAGTTTTTTCATGAGATTTCTTTAAACGATTGATGTTTCGGACGCAAATGTAACATGACGAAAAGACGATGTTTCCGCAGTAAGTTCCTCAATATTGTTGTCAGGAAATTTGCTGGTACGCCCTAGGGGAATCGAACCCCTCTTTCCAGGTTGAAAACCTGGCGTCCTAACCGATAGACGAAGGGCGCACTAATCAGCGAAATGACGATATATAGACGGTGGTTTGAGGGCGCAAGCGCAAAACTCAATAAATCGGCAATTAATTTCAGGCATTCACCAAAATATCGGCGATTTGAAGATCAATTTTTGTGCGCCCGTTCCATGTATCCTGTTTCAATCTTCCTGCAATGTTCATGATGGGCGGATTTGGAGAGAGTAAAACATCAGCGATTCCGTTTTCATCTGCCCGAAATGCGATTCCAGACACCCGGATACCTGCATGATCCTCAAATGCGCACCGCACATGCCCGCCATTTAATCTTTGCGCATAGCTCACCCGCATATCCGGAAACACAAAAACGGGTTCGGGATTGTTCGAACCATACGGTCCAACATGTTCGATCTGCTCGATCAATTCGGGCGTCGCGGCAGCGGGTGTCAGGAGAGCATCGACTTTATAGGATTGCTTTTTGCGCGCCTCCTCGACATCTTGCGCGAGCATTTCCTCTATAAAGCTCTGAAATTCTTCGAGTTTTTCTGGATTGATCGTCAATCCCGCCGCCATTTCATGGCCGCCACCCGCCTCCAATATACCCGATTCTTTCGCCTTTTGAATTGCCTCACCAAGGTTGACGCCGGATATAGATCGACCCGACCCCTTCCCGACGCCGTCTTCGTTAATTCCGATCACGATGGCAGGACGATCAAACCGGTCTTTCAAACGTCCCGCCACGATCCCGATTATCCCGGCATGCCACCCATCCATAGCAACAATTGTAACGCTATGGTCTGCCGGCAAACGCTCAGCTTTCTCTATAGCCTCTACTAACACCCGCTCCTGCAAGGCTTTGCGTTGGGTATTGATACGGTCGAGCTCGAAAGCATATTCCTCAATTTTTTGCATATCATCGCTCGCGAGCAATTGCGCGCCCATATCCGCTTGCCCAATACGCCCGCCTGCGTTGATACGCGGTCCTAGAATGAAGCCGCCATGATAAGTGCTTGCTTTCCCAGAGCTTTTTGCGACGCGACCAAGCATTTCCAGCCCTGGATTGGGATAGGAATCCAGCACTTTTAGTCCCTGGGTGACAAAGGCCCGGTTCAAACCTTTGAGCGGCACCACGTCACAGATTGTACCCAGAGCTGTCAAATCCAGAAACCGTTTCAAATCCGGTAAATTTTCTATGCCGCGTTTTCGCGCTTCCCGGTTTAAGGCGACCAGCGCAACAAAGGTCACACCGGCAGCAGCCAAATGCCCTAGCCCGGACTCATCGTCCGGCCTGTTGGGATTGACCAGTGCATGGGCCGGCGGGATATCCCCGACCATCAAATGATGATCAATGACGATAATTGGCAGGTCGATTTCAGCAGCCGCAAACAAGGCATCATGCGCCGCCGCGCCGCAATCGACCGTGATCACGAGGTCCGCGCCGCGCTGTTTGATCAAATGAAAAGCGTCTACGGATGGTCCATAGCCCTCTTTGATCCGGTCAGGAACGTAAATAGAAAACTCAGCACCCAGCGCCCGCCCCCATCGCACAAGCTGGGCTGCTGATGTGCCGCCGTCCACATCATAATCGGCGAAAACGGTGACGCTTTCGCTGTTTTCAATCGCGTCGACGATTCGCTTGGCAGCTTTGTCCATATCCACGAGCGAGGATGGGTCCGGCAAGTAATCCCGAAGGGTCGGGTTTAGAAAGTGTTCTGAATCTTCGGGCATGACGTCACGACCACTCAAAAGGCGCGACACCGTTTGAGTATATCCCGCCCGCACCAGGTCTTCTATTTTGCTTTCATCATTGGCGCGAAACGTCCATTTCTTCCCGCGGACGGAAGATTGGCCATCAAATAAGAAATGTGGATCGTCTTGGCTCACCTATTGAGGATCGTCCAATTTATATTCTTCGACTTTGGCAACAAGATCGTCGACGCGCTTGTTAAACTCAGCGTCGCTTTCCATCGGCTCGCCTTCAGGGACGGGGCCAAAACTATCGCGTTTCGCCATCAACTGTTTTGCATCTTTATCCCATTGTGCGTCTGATCGAATGTCTGTCGGAACCTGTGGCGCATCTTCAACATTGGGATAGCCGCCTAAGTTTTCGGCTTCTTCTTTAAACTCAGGGATTTTGATGAAATCCAAATCTGGCATGTTAATGCTTGCACATCCGCTGACCATGCCCGAAAGCACGAGAGTCGCGAAAAGGCGTTTATTGATAGGCATGCGCATAATTGATCCTGTCCGAGTCCTATAAATATGCGGCACCCCTCGCCCAAGGTCACGCGCTTTTTTCATTAAATTTGGATAAGGGTGTAGACTAAGTTGGCGTGGCACCGATATGCAGTCGAATATCTCTTTCAGAATCAAATATCCCGAGTGTCTTACTTGGAGCGATTTTATTGCACTCAGTTTAGACTGGATTGGCGGCAAAAGCGGACATTAGCGTTACGATCGGGAAATTAAAAAACTCACTTAGAACAGAGGTTCAAAGCTTCATCTAAAACCGCCGTTGTTACCGAATATGGCATAAGGTGAAAACACCCGCCGCCAATATTTCGCGCGTAACCTGCTTGTAAGCAGTGCTCAAGAACCCTGTCTTTGTATTCGGACACAAACTTTTTCGCGCATATCTGATCTTTATCCGCCAAATTGTCATATCTTGATTCAATAGCTCGTCTCTTATCATCAGAATATTCGTTATCTTCAATGCGGGGATCATCCATTAATTCTATAACTTCAACGCTAATTAGCCGGTTGATAAAGCGATCATGCTCCTCGGTCAAAGCTGTTCCAAAAACGACCCTCACATAACTCTCATATTCAATATCGTCGAACTTTCTCAAAATTGAAATGTTACCAGTAAAACCAATTAAAATGTCCGATTGTTCAGGTGTTTCAATTCTAAGCCATCGGTGCCGCTTCTCTGGCCTAGCAATTACATATGGTCTCTTCAGTGTCCCATAATATTCTTCCATTCGCTCTGATTTGAAAGATGACCCGTTCGCAATAAATTTCCGCATCGGATAATATGCGACATTGTAAATTGGGCGTAATGGATGTTTTTTAAATTGATTTGTTCTCTCGAATGGCCGCACGACCTGGTTTAATACAAAATAAAATGTGAGAACATAAGCGAGAAACAGCAAGGTACAAATCCCCAGCGTGAATATCAATTTGAAACCCATCTTTTTCATGTTTAAAGAACTCGTGTGCTACTTAGATTTAAGTCAATCCTATGGCAAAAATGCTCTACAAATCACAAAAGTGCTTGCGTATTATAGTTATTATATAACATATCTTGAATGTCAATGAACCTAGTCTGTTTTGCGGATATCACGGTGATAGGCGAGCGTCCTAATTTGGGCGTTTTAAGCCACTCGTTTTTTCTAAGGAAACACCGGAACGAGATCGAGGCCAAGGGTTTCTTCCCAGCCCATCATCACATTGAGGTTTTGGACGGCTTGTCCGGATGAGCCTTTGGTGAGGTTATCAATGACAGAAATGATGATGACATGGCCAGGGCGACGGTCTTCAAAAATACCGATCCGGCATTGGTTTGATGCCCGGACATGGCGGGTATGTGGGACGACGCCTGCGGCCTCGACATGGACGAAAGGTTCATTGGCGTATTTGGCTTCATAGGTTTCACGGAAGCCCTTAAAATCTACGCCCTCGCCCAGTTTGGCATAGACTGTCGCGATCATCCCCCGGTTCATGGGGATGAGGTGAGGTGTAAAACTCACCCGGACATCTTTGTCTGTATGACGGGTTAAGATTTGATCGATTTCCGGCGCATGGCGATGATTAGCGACGCCGTAAGCATGTGCTCCCTCGGCTGTTTCCGGATAAATCAATGCTGCGCTTTCTTTGCGCCCTGCTCCGCTGACGCCTGACTTGGCATCGATGACGATTGTGTCTGTGTCGATCAGACCAAGTGCTGGCAAGAGCGCCAGCAGGCTCGCGGTCGGATAACATCCGGGACATGCCACTAAGTCGGCGCCCTTTAAATCATCCCGGGCATATTCAGTCAGACCATACACAGCATCAGATAACAGCTTTGGCGCGGTATGAGCCCGCCCATATGTCTTTTCATACAGGGCTGCATCTTTAATTCGAAAGTCTGCCGACAGGTCAATCACTTTCGAAACACATGGCGCGACCGCAGAAATCGTTTCCTCGCTGGCCCCGTGGGGTAAACAAGCGAATACAACATCAATGCCATCCCAATTGACGTCGTCCCATTTTTGCAAAGTCGGATAACCCGCATGGGCCAGATGGGGATATATGTCGCCAAAATCCGATCCCGCATGACGATTGGCCGTTAAGGCTTCTATTTCGACACGGGGGTGTCCAGACAATATGCGGACAGCCTCCGCCCCTGTATATCCGGACGCACCCAAAATTGCGGTCTTTAATTTATCAGCCATGATATTCCCCACGATTGACCCAAATGAAAATGGGCGCCCGATTGGACGCCCACTTTATAGAAAAAGATAATGTCTTTTTGCTTAACGCGTGAACGCCTAACGTTTTGAGAACTGGAAGCTACGACGGGCTTTCGCACGACCGTATTTCTTACGTTCAACAACCCGGCTATCGCGTGTCATGAAGCCGCCGGCTTTCAGTGGCGCACGAAGAGCTGGCTCATAATAGGTCAGCGCTTTTGAGATGCCGTGACGAACCGCACCGGCTTGTCCTGACAAGCCGCCGCCTTTAACGGTGGCAATCACGTCGTAGCCATCAACACGTTCAGCAGCTTCAAACGGCTGACGAATGATCAGGCGTAGAACTGGACGTGCGAAGTAAGTTTCCTGATCACGGCCATTGATTGTGACTTTACCGTTACCTGGCTTGATCCAGACGCGAGCAATTGAGTTCTTCCGCTTGCCTGTTGCATATGAGCGGCCAAGATCATCGATCTTTGGCTCAGGAAGAACGACTTCAGCTACAGCTTCGACGCCTTCAGCGCCCGCGGCAGGTGCGTCACCCATGACTTGTTTTAAATCCTCGAGGGAATGTGTTTCAGTTGACATTTATATCCCCTAATTCTTTGGAGTGTTGCGTGGGTGCATGGAAGCGAAGTCGATGACTTCCGGCTTCTGTGCTTCATGAGGATGTTCAGTTCCCGCATAAACGCGCAAATTTGAAAATTGTTGACGGGCCAACGGGCTTTCCTTTGGCAGCATACGCTGAACGGCTTTTTTCATAACGCGCTCAGGGAAACGACCGTCGAGGATTTTGTCGGCTGTGACTTCTTTAAGTCCGCCCACATAGCCTGAGTGACGGTAGTAAATCTTGTCGTTACGCTTTTTACCGGTAAACGCGACTTTATCAGCGTTGATAACGATGACATTGTCGCCGCAATCGATATGCGGTGTGTAATCCGGACGATGTTTACCGCGAAGACGCATAGCAATGAATGTAGCAAGACGGCCAACGACAACGTTTTCCGCATCAACAATGATCCATTTCTTTTCAACGTCGGCGGTCTTTAGAAATTTTGTAGTTTTCATGACGAACCTTAAGTCTTACAAAGCCACGAATTGACCCTGTTTTCAAAGAATGACGCGTGATAGGGGCAGATCATGTGCCCGTCAACTTATTTCTGCATTATTCGCATTTCTCTATTAAAAACAACGGTTTAAGTAAACGGTATTATAATACCGTAATTTATAGGGCTATTTTACTGCTGGGAGCAATCGATCGTGGAATTCTGATCGTATATGGACTAGTGAGTGGAATAAGACCGTCCTAAAAGGCTCTGAAATGAAACGAATATCAACAGTGTTTATGTCAGCATTCTTATTCACGGCTTGCTCTGGGAATGACAGGCAAGCTCAAGACTTATCGGCAATCCCTGAGTTGGAAATCACAGCCACCCACGCGTTCGATTTGGAACAGTCTATTAAAGGGATCAGTTTCGTTCCCAATAATGTCGCGCCCTGGCTCGGACGGATTGTCCTTGAAAATGCAGACCTCAGCCTATCATCTACGGACATCGAAGGCCGCTCCCCTCAACTTATCTCTGAACGGGCGTATCGACAGACATATGGCCTCGCCCGTGAAAATGCGTCCGGCATCTTCTTGGCTATCAATGATGACACCAATAAACTGGAAGCATTCATTGAAGCGGATGACAAAGGTAATTTTGCTCCTTTGAGCTATAGTGGTGATGATGTTTCAGCTGCGGCTTTTTGCTCGACAGCCGGGGCAACCCAGAGTTTTGCATCCGTAATAATACCGCAGGGCGGGATCAAAACCCTGTCACTCAACATTCCCGAGCAGACGGGATCAATGAGTGCACCTGTCGAACAAAAGACCGTTCAGAACGTAAAAATAGGCGATAATCCGGCAAAGCATTGCAGTGCAAACGAAAACAAGATCTTCTCTTATACCGACACTGGAAAGCGGGCATTCCTCCACACCAATGAATTCGATGATGAAGACGGTTTTAACTTAGCAGAGACCGAAGCGCCGACCAATGTTTCTGGAATGGCTCAATTGACGCTCAACGAGACCAACTATCTGCTCATGCTCAACAACGAGGACATTTATCTGTTCAACTCAGCAACCAATGCATTGGAAAGCAAGCTCGTTGTTCAATCAGGCCTCAGCATAGGCGGTCTTGAAAAAGTAAAATTCATCGCTTCAACGAGCCATAACTATGGTGGCGGCGCTTTTAGCGAGGGCGTACTTGCATTGGGACAGGCCGATGAAGACCGGATTGTGTTTATCAGCAAGTCTTATCTCGCGAATCTCCTGAAAGACGCAAAGAGTTGATCAAAACCGGTATCGGGCGGCCCGCATAGCCCAAAGCGCAAAGATAAAGACGACTATCGCACCGGCTTGATGTCCCAGAGCGTATGGAAGCTCGGCCACTTTCAAAAGCGCCACAATACCCAGAATAACTTGAAAAATCACGGCAACCATCAGCCAATTCGTCGCCCGTCTCAGCGGCTTCTCTGCCCGCTTGCGGACGGACCACCACACCCACACGGCAACAATCGTCACAATATACGCCAAAATCCGGTGGTTGAATTGGATCGCCGCGGTGTTTTCAAACATATTGAGCCAAGCCGGCGACATGGCGAAATAACCGCCGGGCACGAGACCGCCGTCCATCAATGGCCACGTATTGTAAGCGTACCCGGCATTAGAACCGGCAACAAATGCGCCGACAATGATCTGGATGTAGACAAGTAAGGCCAATACCAGTGTTCGTTTCCGGTAAGGCGGCAGGACGTCAGGCGACGTCCATTCACGCGCCTGATCCCGCCAGGTCCAGTAAACTAGCGCCAAAATAATGAAGGCCAATCCCAAATGGGTCGCCAGGCGATATTGACTCACGTCGGTCAATTTTGTCCCGACACCACTGCTGACCATCCACCACCCAATATAGCCTTGGAAGCAAATCAGCAAAAAGATCGAAATGAAACGCCAGCGCCGGTCCTTTTTGATCCGGTTAGTATACAAGAAGAGAACCAGAGGAATCAGATAAACCAAGCCTATCAAACGCGCGAATTGACGATGCCCCCACTCCATTAAGTAAATGAATTTGAATCCGTCCAAATCCATATCCGGGTTTTCGGCTTTAAACTCCTCAATCAGTTTATACTTGTCGAATTCGGACTGCCAAGCCTCCGCTGAGAAGGGCGGTAAAGCACCTGAAACTGGGCGCCATTCCGTAATCGAAAGACCGGAATTGGTGAGCCGCGTTGCCCCCCCGATAACCACAATCGCAATCACCAACGACATGATGATGAAAAGCCATAACGTTACGGCAGAGCTGTGTTTGTATACGCGGTGGGACGCCATAGACAATAAATCCGTTGCTCAAATTGAGTAGAAAGGCATACGGAAAAAATCATAACTTGTCATGCGACAAATGGTCGGAGCGGCGGGATTCGAACCCACGACCCCTCGCCCCCCAGGCGAGTGCGCTACCGGACTGCGCTACGCTCCGACATTTGTTCGTGGCTTATAAGATGTGATGCCATGAGCGGCAATGTAAAAATCAGCTCTATGTCTGATATTTTTCCCAGCGTGTTTTCAAAGATTTCAGTTTTGAAAGTGCGGTTTCCAGATTTTCCCGATCAACCGTATCTACGGTTTCCTCGACTTCGGCGGCGACAACCGGCTCTGGCTCTACAATAGGTTCCGGCTTGGCCGGTTCGCGTCTCGCCTCGTCAAATGCGGGGATGCTCATATCATCATCATCGTCTTTGAATTCATCAACATCGAGGATTCGCGTGATTGGCTCTTGCATAACCGGATCGACCTTGGCGGATTCCGCAGATTCTGGGTCGCGTGAAGATTTTCCGAATGGCACAATTCGCCTTATGATTCCGTCGTCGGCAGGTTTAGGCTTTTCTGCGGGTGGCTCCGGCTCCGGCGCAGGCGCGGGTTCCGGTTTAGCGACCTTGACAACCGGCTTGATACGTTTGGGAACGAGATTTGTTTCTTTGATGTCCTTGGGCCTGGAAGCGCGTTCAACCGAACGGCCGAGTTCGACGACGCTTTGGTGCCCGCGGATACGGATTAACTTCTGAACGTCTTTAATCGGATGTTTTTCGCGGTGCAAGAGAATTTTAATCCCGCGCAAAAATTCGATGTCTTCCGGCCGATAGAACCGGCGTCCGCCGCTTCGTTTCATCGGTTGAATTTGAGGGAATTTGCTTTCCCAAAATCTTAGCACATGAGGTTGGAGTTCGAGTTCCTCCCCAGCCTCACTAATTGTGCGAAATGCCCGCGTCGATTTAGTTTGCGTCATTATATTTAAGGCGACGAGTCACCTCATCCCAGTTGCTATTGCCGAATCACTTCTATTCACAATTGCAGTCTACACTACTTCTTCGTTAAGGAAGAATTGACGCGCTCTTTAAGGACTTGCGATGGTTTAAAACCCAATACCCGCCTTGGCGTGATTGGGACTTCGCGGCCGGTCTTTGGGTTTCGCCCCATCCGTTCGCGCTTATCGCGAACGCTAAATGTACCAAATCCGGAAAGCTTTACCGTTTCGCCCCGCATCAAGGCCGCCACGATGTGATCGAGAATAGATTCGACCAAAACAGCGGATTCGGTTCGAGACAGCCCGATCTCGCGGTATATTGCTTCGGTTAAATCCGCTCTTGTAACAGTATGTTCGCTCACATCACTCCCCTGAACAGGCCCTTTATTAACAAAATTTATACACTTAAAGCTAGCGAAAAATCGCCTAAACCTAATAAAAAACTACTGAAATCAGTATTTTACTAGAAATCTAGTATTCAAGTAAGGCGGCACCCCACGTAAAACCGCCTCCAAACGCCTCCAGCATGACTTTATGACCGCGCTTAATGCGCCCGTCTTTAATGGCAACATCCAAGGCGAGCGGGATTGATGCTGCAGACGTATTAGCGTGAAATGCGACGGTTGAAACGACTTGAGCGCGACGCAGATCCAACCGTTTTGCCACAGCTTCCAGGATACGCTGGTTGGCTTGGTGCGGTACAAACCATTCGATATCGTTGATTTCATATCCGGCTTTTCCGGCGCACTCTTTCATGGAATCCGCGAGTTCTTTGACGGCGTGTCGAAAAACTTGATTGCCTTGCATACGTAATTTTCCGACGGTTTGCGTGGCGGATGGGCCGCCGTCTACATATAACAACTCTTTATGCTGTCCATTGGAACGGATAAATGTGTTCAATACGCCTCGTCCCGCATTCTTATTCTTTGCAGGCGTGGTCGATAATATGAGCGCTCCAGCGCCATCGCCGAATAAAACGCAAGTGGTCCGATCATTCCAATCCAATATTCTTGAAAACGTTTCGGCACCGATAACCAAAACGTTTTCTGCACTTCCATTTTTGATCATTGCATCAGCGACGCTGAGTGCATAGACGAATCCGGAACACACAGCTTGAATATCGAAAGCGGCGCCTGTGCGAAGGCCCAGTTTTTCCTGGATTATCGTGGCCGTCGATGGAAATGTCAGATCGGGCGTCGATGTTGCAACGACAATTAGGTCGATTTCGGACACATCCATTTTTGCATTCGCCAATGCGTCGAGCGCCGCGCCGTAGCCCAGATCCGATGTATTTTGTCCTTCCGCCGCAATATAGCGCTGGTTAATACCGGTTCGCTCCCGAATCCATTCATCCGACGTATCAACAGTTTGCGATAGTTGTTCGTTGGTCAGCACGCGGGCAGGCAAATGCGAACCGACACCGCGAATATAGGAATTCAAATTCATTTTAGAGCGATGTCCAAGCTTTCGTCTTCGTCATGCAATGCCTCCAACGTTCGTTCAATTTCATCTAAGAACGTACTGTCCGCCAACTCAATTGCAACTGCCAATGCATTACTAAATCCTAAAGCGTCGGTCCCGCCATGGCTTTTTATGACAATGCCGTTCAAACCGAGGAAAACGCCTCCGTTTCCGGTCCTAGGATCAGCCTTCTCGTTTAATTTCTTGAGCGCAACAAAATTCAATGCCGAAGATAATTTCGACCATAGATTGCCTTGCAAGGCCTCTTTTGTGAATGTCCCGACAAGACGAGCGGCGCCTTCAGCTGTTTTCAGGGCAACATTTCCGGTAAACCCGTCTGTAACAATGACATCGACATCGCCCATAGAGATATCATTGCCTTCGACAAAACCGACATAATTCAAATCGAGCTTTGAACAGGACAAGCTGTCATGTGCCGCCTGAACAATCGCATTTCCTTTTTTGTCTTCGGTACCAACATTCAGCAACCCAATGCTTGGCCGCTCCTTCTTATACAAGGCTCGGTAGTAAGCTTCACCGAGAACCGCGAATTCGCGCAACTGATTAGCATCGCAATCAAGGTTGGCACCGACATCCAGGACAACACCAAATCCCTGCTGATGTGGCCACCTTGCGGCAATCGCGGGGCGCTGCACGCCCTCTTTTGTTCGTAATAAGAGCTTCGACATCGCCATCAGCGCGCCTGTATTCCCAGCTGAAACGGCAACCAAAGCATCGCCGTTTTTGACGCTTTCAACCGCATTCCACATGCTGGTGCCCTTGCCGCGGCGCATAGCAAATGACGGCTTAGCATCCATCGCGATGACATCACCCGTGTGCATGATTTCACACCGGGCTGCCGTTAACGGTGCCTTTTTGAGCAATGTTTTGATTTGAGTTTCATCGCCGTGAAGCATGAACCGAGCAGCACGTCCCTGCCCCGTGCTTTTAAGGAACTTCTCAATGCCATTGATCACAATAGCAGGCGCTGCATCGCCTCCCATCGCATCGATGGACAATATCAATCCCTCAAGCATTCGCTCTCTTCCCCTTATATTTCTTTGATATTCCTATAGGCGATATTATTAGATGAATACAGTTGTTTTTAAAAAGAAAATTTCGAGAAAGTCGAAGTAAATCCGAGCGCATTTACGCCCGCCTAGCCTGTTGAATTGCCCTTTTTGCTTTCGATATCACGACGAAGGAGAGGTACCAATTTTCATTTCCCGAATTTAATTTCGCAATGGCATTTGGTTGAGTTACGAAAAATCTGGAATATTGAAACCAGCTTTAGCAATCTGATCAAGCTTTAGTTCTCGCACATTTGCAGAGAATGCACGCAAATATTTAGCGAGCATTTCAGATTCATTATTGGCCTCACGTTCTTGTAATACATATTTTTGGATTGATGCATCTAACGACTTTTCCTCTTCATTTAGGGCGTCAGAATAAACCCGCGCACGGGATAGGAACATTTTCGCTAAGGGTTTTATCCGGTGCTTCACACCTGAATCTGACAACCCCTCCTCGCGCAATGCAACATCGAAATCATCGACCATAGTGTCATAAATTGCCTGGGACAGCGTTGCGCCGTCGCTGCCGTGCCGGTTTAAGGCATGAAGGATTATTGAAAGGTGCGCCGTCAACCATTCCATACGTCCGTCCGTTGTGTCTTCAATGAGGCCCGGCCGATAAAACACCGGATTACGGGATTGCTTCATCACTTTTCGGTAAATAACCATCGCATCTACACGTTCCGGACGTTGGGACGCCTTCAATCGATTACTAAATCGTGACAATAATTTCAGCATTTATGCATTCCTATGTGTATGTAAGCGCTTGCGCTCTTGTTTGTGATTAGGTAGTGGATATCGAAGCAGATTTAAAGAGAAAGACTCGCATGCGGAATCTAATTTGGAAAGCAACTGCAACAGGGCTATGTGCGCTCTTGGTTTCAGCTTGTAATCCCACTCTTAGAAACCATGGTTATGTTCCCACGGAAGAGAAGCCACAAGACGTACAAGCGGAATCTGATACAAAGGCGAGCGTGTTATCCCGTCTAGGCAATCCTTCAGTGAAAAGCACATTTGACGAGGACACCTGGTATTACATGACCAGCGTGCGTCAGAGATTGGCCTATTTACGTCCATTGACCGAAGAACGATCTATCACGGCAATTTCGTTTAACGATGACGGGCAAGTTACAAAAGTTGCCGAATATGGTCTTGAAAATGGACAATATGTCAATTATTCAGACCGGGAAACACCGACACGCGGTCGCGAACTTTCTGTTCTGGAGCAGATTTTTGGCACGATCGGACGGATTCCGACCGACCAACTTGGCGGAAACCAAAATGTCCCGGGGGGGAGTGGAGGTCCAGGCGGCGGACGATAGCGTCCAGCCTCGATATCCACAAAAAGCCCGGTCTCAAAAGAGCCGGGCTTTTTCTTTGACTGATTTAAAAATGAGTATAACCAGGTTGGTCGACGGTAATTTCATTCCCGTTTTTATCAAGAACAAGTACGCCAGCCCCTTGTTCAATACGACCGATTTTTGTGAACTGAATACCACAATCCTTTGAAATAGCTCGAATTTTATCAAAATTGTTAGGGTTTACAGCTGCCAAAATCTGATAATCATCCCCGCCGGTGGCGAGTTGCACTTTGGCCATATTTTGATCGGACTGCGTGCGTAACCAGGTGCGGGTCTCATCGGATACAGGTATATTTTCGATATCGATCAAAAGTTTGACATTGGATGCCTTGGCAAGATGTTCCGCATCTGCGACTAATCCATCGGATATATCCAATGCAGCGCTGGCCAATTGTTGAATACCGTGACGAAGTTCGAATGCCGGTTGTGGGACGTGGTATTTAGCCAGCCATTGAGCACACTCAGCTTCAAACTTTCCGGTATCCATCTGTTTCAAATGTGTTTTCAAACCCAAATACGCTTCACCGATATACCCGGATACACAGAGCAGATCGCCAGGTTGTGCCCCTGCCCGTGCAACCATTTTGCCCGTCGGCGTGGTACCGAAAATCGTTATGGTCAACACATTGGGGCCAGGTGTTCGGGTGGTGTCGCCTCCCCAGAGCTTCAATCCATATTCTTGCTGATCAATCGCTAATCCGCTGCAAAACGCAAATATATTGGCTTCAGATACTTTTTCGTTGAGTGAAAGCGATAACATATATCCAATCGGATCTGCGCCCTTGGCAATAATATCAGAGATATTGACACGGATTAACTTCTGCGCCAATTGGGCATCGAATTTTTTATCAGGAAAATGAACACCTTCCACCAATGTATCAGTGGATATTATCGCTTCCAATCCGCGAGGCGGCGACCATTGGGCAGCATCGTCGAGTAGTCCAAGCCCTTGCGGGCCCGCCAGCCCGCTCAGGTGTTTTTGAATAAATTCAAATTCATTCATCGACCGTGTGAACCAACCCGAATTCAGCGGTGCGATACTGTCTAGCAAGCTTATCAAGTGCAGCATTGACGAATTTCGGCTCACTGCCCTCATAAAAATCATGAGCAATCGAAACATATTGATCAACAATCACGGTTCCGGGAACATCAAAGCATCTTAAGATCTCATAGGCTGCGCACCGCATAATCGCGCGCAGGGTTGTGTCCAAGCGATCAAGTTTCCATTTTTCATTCAGTTTTTCTGAAATAGCCTTATCAACGATAGATTGCTCCGCAACCACACCCAGTACGATCAACTCAAAATACTCGCTGTCCGTATTCGAATTCGTACCTGCACCCTTGAACCAATGATCATTGAATTCGTGCACCACAAGCTTTGACTTCTGCCCTGCTAGCTCCATCTGATAAAGGGCTTGCACCGCAGCAAGCCGCGCGGAATTTCTGCTTTGGCTGTCAAATTCCTGCGTCATGTTGTGCTCATTGATCGAATTAAAAGCAACGGGTGCTTATGGCTTACTACTGTCACTTGCTTCATCGTCCGGAACAAGCTTTTCCTCATCAATAAAGCTTTCAAAATCTGTGACAGCATGAAAGTCCTTATAGACCGAGGCGTACCGCACATAACCAACGCTATCGAGATGGGCAAGGCTTTCCATCAGCATTTGGCCAATTTGGTCTGACGTAACGTCACTATTTCCCATGCTTTCCAAACGTCGGACAATACCACTGATCATCTGCTCTATTTGTTCCGACGTTATAGGACGTTTCTGGAGGGCAATCATCACCGAGCGGATCATTTTCTCGCGGTCGAATGGCGCCCGCCGACCCGACTTTTTGACGACCGTCAGCTCTCTTAATTGAACCCGTTCAAATGTTGTAAACCGCGCACCGCAGGAATTACACAGCCTGCGCCGGCGGATTGCGTTTCCGTCTTCCGCGTGACGGCTGTCTTTTACCTGACTGTCTTCACTTGCACAAAACGGACACCGCATACAGACCTACAAATCTGGATATATTGGGAAGCGGTCTGTAAGCGCAATAACACGCTCTTTGACAGATTGTTCGACGGCTGCGTTTCCGGTCGGTTCTTCGGCGAGAGCATCCAAGACTTCTGCCATTAATTTGCCAACCAGGGCAAATTCTTCTTTGCCGAATCCGCGGGTTGTTGCGGCTGGCGAACCAATACGAATGCCCGATGTAATCGTGAATTTTTCAGTGTCGAATGGAATACCGTTTTTATTGCAAGTGATATTCGCGCGTTCCAGAGCATGCTCTGCATGTGAACCTTTCACACCTTTTGGTCTTAAGTCGATGAGTGCCAAATGCGTGTCGGTACCGCCGCTCACAACAGCGTAGCCGGAGTCGACCAGCGTTTGCGCCAATACGGAACAGTTTTCGACAACCCGTTCACAATAGGTTTTAAAGCCCGGCGTCAATGCTTCGCCAAACGCAACCGCCTTCCCTGCGATGACGTGCATCAGTGGCCCGCCTTGCAGTCCCGGGAAAACAGCCGAATTAATCTTTTTGGCAATCGCTGCGTCATTGGTCAAAACCATGCCGCCCCGCGGACCGCGGAGTGTCTTGTGCGTGGTTGTTGTAACCACATGCGCATGCGGCAGCGGGCTCGGATGTAGCCCTCCTGCGACCAGCCCAGCGAAGTGGGCCATATCGACATGTAGATAAGCGCCAACTTTATCCGCGATTGCCCGAAATTTTTCAAAATCGATAAAACGGGAGTATGCTGACCCCCCGGCAATAATGAGTGCTGGCTTATGCGCAAGCGCCAATGCCTCAACCTGATCATAATCGATCAGGAAGTTGTCAGGACGTACGCCATATTGCACGGCATTAAACCACTTGCCTGACATGTTGGGCTTTGCCCCATGGGTTAAATGCCCACCTGACGCCAAATCCATCCCCAATATCGTATCGCCCGGCTTAATTAAGGCCAGCATAACGCTTTGATTGGCCTGACTGCCGCTACTTGGTTGAACATTGGCGAAACCACAGTCAAATAACTGCTTTGCGCGTTTGATCGCCAAATTCTCGACGATATCAACATATTCACATCCGCCATAATAGCGTTTGCCTGGGTAACCCTCCGCATATTTATTCGTGAGAACCGAGCCTTGTGCTTCCATAACCGCACGCGACACAATATTCTCTGAAGCGATTAACTCGATTTGGCTTTGCTGACGCGACAATTCCTTATCAATCGCGGCCTTAACTTCCACATCAATTGCATTCATGGATTTGATAAAAAAGTCAGAATTTGCAGGTGATCCCATGTTCATACCTTCGTTTTAAATTTGGACAGGACACTAAACAGGCGAATAGATTCCCGCAACACATATAAACGCCTTTTATGAGCTCATTTTGAAACTTTGTGCTTGATATCACTCTGTCGCGTAATCAACTTTCTCGGGCATTTTCGGCATATAGTTTTCATCATGTTTTGCCAAAACATTGTTGGCAATAAAAACACCGTCCGGATTAAGGCGGCCTGTGACCACAACGCCTTGCCCTTCCCGGAACAAATCAGGCAAGACTTTATCGTACCTCACCTTAAGGCCTGCGCTGTCAGGATCTGCATGTTCAAAATCGATAACCCGAAATGTTGTCGCTAAACCAGGGCCCTTAATGACACTTTCCGCCGCAACCAGACCCCCAATTCTGATATCGTTCGGGCCGCTGACATATGATGGGTTGAGAACATCACTCGGGTGTTTGAACAACTGCTTATTTTCGTTCAATACCTGCAGGAGCAAAAATGTCCCTATGAGAACAGCTATTGCTCCCAATAAAAGCGTAGAAATTCGTCGATTTCTATGTACAGGTTTCATTGGACTAGCCTGTGCTAAATCAGCATGATAGTAAACGCGCCAATTTAGCGCACCGAAGCATATATTCCGCTATATCGAAGTGGATTAATTCCTACGAAACCGGGAAACAGGCAATGGAGCCCAACGTCATTAACAACAGTCCAGAACAGCATTCTTTGAAAGTGACCGATCTTCGAATAAAGCGCGGTTCGAAATTGCTGTTTGATGGAACGTCATTCAATGCCAATGCTGGCGACGTGATTTGGATAACCGGCAGTAATGGATCGGGAAAAACATCACTTTTGCGGTGTTTGGCTGGCCTCTTAAAACAAGATAGCGGAACTATAATCTATTCCGGAAATGCCACCGCCATTGCCTATCTTGGACATCAGGACAGTCATAAAAACGATCTTACCGTTTTAGAAAATTTGGAATTTTGGGGCTCGATTTATCAGACACCAGTCGATTTAGAAAAAACCATGCAACGTGTCGACATCTGGCGCCTGCGTGACCTCAAAGCCAAAAACCTGTCTGCAGGACAATCACGCCGGGTTGCCCTGGCACGGCTGTTGCTGCAGGACGCAAATATCTGGTTTTTGGATGAACTCGCAGCACCTCTCGATGAAGCCGGTCGAGATCTGATTACGGATCTGACGTCGGCGCATATTGCCAATGGCGGCGTCGCTTTTATCGCGACGCACACTATTCCATTTAAAATTGGCAACAATGCTCAAGTCATGGATCTTGGGAGGCATATCCATGGATAGGTTCTCCGTTCTGATCTGGCGGGATTTACGTCTGGCAATACGATCAAAGACAATTTGGCTACAAAGCGTTTTGTTTTTTGTTATTTTTATTGCGTTGAGCGGGATTGCGATGGGCGGTGATAACGACTCATTGGGACGTTTTGCCCCGGCCTTGATCTGGCTGGCCGTTATTTTCGCACTTCTCTTATCTTTTGAGGGCCTGTTTCGAGACGATTATCAGGACGGCAGTCTCGATCTGTTGAAAATTTCGGGGATGCCGGGGTCAACATATGTCACAGCTAAAGCCACCGCACACTGGATGTCGATTGTCTTGCCTCTCTTGATCGTTTTACCCGTGGTTTCACTTTTACTCGGCTTGTCTTTCTCAACATATGCGGGGCTTTTATTCGCAATTCTGTTAGCGAGTCCCGCTCTCATCATTCTTGGTAGTTTTTGTGGTGCATGTCTGGTTGGCAATAAAAGTGGAAGCATGTTGATTATTCTTCTCGCGATTCCACTCTTTGTGCCCCTGATCATTTTTGGAACGAGTGCCGCCGACTCTTATGTGGTAAGCGGTTGGAATGCGGTTGAATTTAAAGCGCTTCTCGGGTTAAGCCTTATTTCCTGTGCAATAGGAATACCGGCGACTGCGGCCGCTCTGGACGCTATTCACGAATAAATTTGGACGACTATAAATGTTTTCAATTCTCGCAAACCCAAAACGCTTTTTGAGCTTCGCGCGTGTTGTTGCGCCCGTTTTTGGACTCGTTGCTTTGGCTACCATATGTGCGGGAATTTGGATGGGTCTTTGGAATTCGCCGGAAGACTACCAACAAGGCCACAGTGTTCGCATCATGTATGTCCACGTCCCGGCCGCATGGGCTTCTATGATGGCCTACGGCGTTATGGCGATTTTTAGCCTAATCGCCTATGTCTGGCGTCACCCTATTGCTGATGAAATTGCCAAGGCAGCCGCTTTACCGGGTCTCGCATTTACTTTTCTCGCTTTATTGACCGGCGGATTATGGGGAAAATTAAGCTGGGGCACCTATTGGCAATGGGACGGACGGATGACGTCATATCTGCTCCTGTTTTTTCTTTACGTTGGGTATCTCAGCATTTGGGAAACCATAGAGAATAAGAAAAAAGCAGCGAGAATTGCGGGTCTGGTCGCTATGGTCGGGTCGATAAACTTGCCCATCATTAAATTTTCGGTCGATTGGTGGAATTCACTGCACCAAACGAGCACAATTTCGTCGCTGGACGCACCGGGTCTGCCCGCTGAGCTGCTCTGGCCACTCTTGCTCATGTTTATCGGCTATAGTTTTTTCTTCGGATGGGTTGTGATAAATCGCGTCCGATATGAAATTTACAAAGCGCGCAAAATAAGGAAATCCAAATCCCCTGCTCCGAACATTACGTTGGAAAAACTATGAGTTCACTGATACCCGATTTTGGCAAATACGCCGCAACCATATGGATTTGCTACGGCGCTTCTGTCACCGTATTGCTGGTGTTCACTTACCGCGTTTTTCGCAACAACCGACTGCATAAATAATGGATATTGAGGCTGAATTTCAAAAGCTAGGTAAGACACCTGCTGTCCGCTTAAAAGCCATGATGGCACGGCTCCGGGACCCGGAAAACGGCTGCCCATGGGATGTTGAGCAGACTTTCAAAACAATCGCCCCCTATACAATCGAAGAAGCATATGAGGTCAGCCAGGCCATAGACAATAATGACCTTGGCGAGCTGAAAGAAGAGCTCGGCGACCTGTTGTTACAAGTTGTTTTCCATGCCCAAATGGCAAGCGAATTGGGTGAGTTCACATATGACGAGGTCAGCGATGCGATTGTGCGGAAAATGATCTCCAGACACCCCCATGTTTTTGGAGATGTCCATGAGCGGAATGCCATCGAACAAACCGTAGCTTGGGAAGAAACCAAAGCCCAAGAGCGCAAACTCAAAGGCCAGGATTCGCAAAAGAGCATTTTGGATGGTGTCGCGGCGGCCCTACCCGCGCTCATGCGTGCGGAAAAACTTCAGAAACGAGCCGCGCGAGTTGGGTTTGATTGGCCAAACGCCCAGCAGGTCATCGATAAAATTACCGAAGAAGCCAATGAATTGGTCGAAGCACGGGACAATGGAGAGTCTCAAGAACGCATTCACGAAGAAATGGGCGACCTATTGTTCGCCGTCACGAACCTGGCCAGAAAATTGGGTGTTGATCCGGAACATGCGTTGCGGGACACAAACTTGAAGTTTACGAAGCGCTTTACCTATATCGAAGACAATTCAAAGGGCGCGTTGAACGAAATGTCGCTCGACGATATGGAAAGCCTCTGGCAACAAGCCAAAGGCAAAGTTTAAGGCCTAAAAATTTGAGCGTGACGGGACCGCAATATCCCAACATCTATTTGTGGCAACCGGACCTTCATCCCGTAAGTTCCGTTATCATCGATTTTTTCCTCCAAGACATCGCCATGTTCATGCAACCACGCGCGAACATGGAAATCATTAGGCCTGATGACAACATCGAGGATTTCGTCAGAATGCGACAATGCTGCCTCAATCCCGTCATTCAAGGAGTCTATTCCTGATTTCGTTTTACAAGATATCGCGAAGAACCGATCGTATTTGCCTTTTGAATTTAGAACGTCACGCCGTTCTTCAATATCGGCAACATCATCAGTGTCTACCAAGTCCATTTTGTTCCAGACTTCCAAAATCGGTTGGTCAAATTTTGGACCTGCATCGATTGATTCGAGAACATCCAATACGTCCTGTTTGCGTTTTTCGGTTAATGGATCAGAAATATCACGTACGTGCACAAGCAAATCAGCTTCGCTGACTTCTTCCAGGGTTGCTCTGAATGCATCGACTAGATCGGTCGGCAAATCGGTAATGAATCCGACCGTATCGGATAGAACGGCTTTCTGACCGTTCGGCAAGATCAACACACGATGGGTAGTATCCAGCGTGGCAAACAGCATGTCTTTGGCGAAAACTTTACTTTCGGTCAAAAGGTTGAACAGGGTTGATTTTCCGGCATTTGTATAACCGACAAGGGCAACTACGCGTTCAGGTGCCCTTTTTCGTTTGGATCGTTGCAAGGAACGCGTACGCCTGACCTGTTCCAAATCACTTTTCAACTTCCGAATTTTATCCGCCAGTTGCCGACGGTCGGACTCGATTTGGGTTTCACCTGGACCAGCCAAAAACCCCTGACCGCCACGCTGGCGTTCCAAATGGGTCCAAGTTCGCACCAATCGTGAGCGTTCATATGCCAACCGTGCAAGTTCAACTTGAAGCTTACCTTCTTTGGTTGCCGCTCTAAGCGCGAAAATTTCCAAGATCATGCCGGTACGATCGATTACCTTCACGCCCCATTTTTTCTCCAGGTTTCGTTGTTGAATGGGAGCGAGTTGCGAATTGACGATTGCCAAATTTATGTCGTGTGCCGCTATAACAGCCGACAATTCATCGACCTTACCACTTCCGAAAAAATTTGCAGCCTTAATCTCGCGTACGGAAAATGCGTCCGTGGCCGCGATTTCCACCCCCAATGCCTCTGCAAGGCCGGACGCCTCCTCCAAATCCAGCGCTATATCGGCTGGATTGGTTCGTAACAATGCAGGATGTATAACGAGTGCTCGTTGAGCTTCCGGCTCAACGCTGATCATAGGAATTATTCAATATCAGAATCATCTTCTTCAGCGTCAAACAATTGCACTGGCCCCGACGGCATAATTGTTGAAATCGCATGTTTATACACGAGTTGGACTTGTCCGTCTCTTCTCAATAGAACGCAAAAATTGTCAAACCAAGTGACAATTCCCTGCAGTTTTACCCCATTTACGAGAAAAATTGTTAAAGGAGTTTTCGATTTCCTTACAGCATTCAAGAATGCATCTTGGAGGTTTTGTTTCTTATCATTCGACATTGATAATCCGCCCTAAAATTGTGTTTCGCGCTCCCGACGGCTCACCGTAATGCACAACTTAAATTGATTGCAAGTTAGAATATCCAAAAATCGACGATTATTTGGATAAAAGTATTAACGACGCCATTGCGACGGCGACAATGCGGCAAATGCTGCCAAAACTTCTATTCGGCCAAACAGCATGACAACAATTAAGACGCCTTGCGTTAGGGGGTTCATCTCGGCATATGTGATCTCGGGGTATGTGGCATTCAGAAGTGGCCCCATATTTGATAATGCAGAGGCGGAGGCCGAAACCGCATGAGAAAACTCAAGCCCTGTCGCACCCAATGCAACCATTCCGATCGCGAAAACCAAAGTGTATCCAAAGAAGTACATCCAGATCGACAAGAACGCGCGGTCTTCGATTTTTCGACCCTGGAATTGAACCGGCATAACGCGTGAAGGGTGACTCATGCGATCCAGATCCGTCCGCAAATGCCGAAGCAAAAGCAGCAACCGGATGATTTTGATTCCCCCTGCAGTTGAAAGCGCCGACCCACCCACCAGAGCAAAGGTTATTAAAATTGACGGTGAAATCATATCGACACCAAATACATGGTAATCAAACCCGGCCGTACTCGCCATGAAGGCGGACTCGACCAAAACCGTGTGAAAATGCATGTGCCCCAAAAAGAAAAACCCGGTCAGAAACAAAATTGCTAAAATCACGAATGTTCCACGGTGTTCGACATTATAAAACATTTCCCGGAAGGTGGAACGATTGCGGCGGCGAATAAAATCCCAAAGAATGGATACGTTGGCGGCGCCAAATAGACATGTAATCGCCAGAACAATTCCGGCACTGTTGGAGACATATGATTCCAGAACGCCTGATCTCGGTGTTAATCCTCCGGTGGAAATGCCGCTTAGGCTCAGACATAAGGCTTCAAATACCGGCGTTCCAAATAAGACCAAAAAGAAAAAGCAAATCGATGCGAATGTGGCGTAAAGCGCTGCAATGATCCGGCCAACACCGACCAACCTGGAAAAAAGTTCACCTTTCTGCAGGGTAAAAAATATCGACTTATGAACGCCGGTGCCGCTCAAATTTAAAGCAGCGAGAAGAACAACGGCAAATGTGGCGACAATACATCCGCCACTCCATTGCAGGACGGAGCGCCAAAGAATCAAGGTTTTTGGGACTTCCTCAGGAATGATTATTGACGCGCCTGTCGTTGTGATCGCAGAGACAGATTCGAAATACGCACCGACCCAGTTGAGCGACGTATCCAGCATAGAAAAAGGGATAGCTGCAACGAGGGGCATGATCGTCCAGAATAGCACCAGAAAAACCAGAACATCCCTCGTGCTCTCCTTGAGCGGGGCATTTTGCGACGTAAAGACTATGACGAGTCCGGCTAGAGATAGGAGCAATGCCAGTCCTACAAATATTGTTGCAACGCTCAGTTCACCAAGTACCAGCCCGCTCGCCGCTGTGAACAACATCAATCCGGCATAAAAAATTGCCGCATATCCAAGCCATAAAAATATTCGAGAAAAAGCCATAAGAGCTCTAATTCTTTCCCGTTCTCACGCTAAAAATAATCCAGACTAACCCGGAATAATTGTTCGACAAATTTTAGATCTGATTTCTCGGCTGACAGTACAATTCGATCGCGATTGCGAATAATGAGTTCTGGCTTGGGTTTGAGAACAACATTGTCCCGGATGATGGCGCCTATTGCAACACCGTCAGGAATAGCACTGTCCGCCAGAGATTTGCCTGACATTGGCGAGGTTTCGAGCACTTCCCCTTCCATCACTTCGGCCAACCCGTTTTCGATCGCAAACACATCCAAAATCCGGCCTTTGCGCACATGGGTCAGAATAGATGAAACCGTTGTCATGCGAGGATCAATGATCATATCAATGTCCAGTGAGGATTTCATATCCAGAAACGATGTATCATTGATCAGGCTGAATACCTGCGCATTCCCAATGGACTTCGCCATGATACTTGCCAGAATATTAGTTTTATCATCATTGGTCAGACATAGGACAGTTTGGGCATCTCCGACACCTGCCTCTTCCTGCACAGCAACACTCAGAGCATCGCCATTCAACACCACGGTTTGACGGAGTTGATCAGCCGTTCGTTCTGCTCGCGCTTTGTCTTTTTCAATGACGCGAACGCGAACACTGGTCACCTTCTCAAGCTCGCGGGCAACGAAGGAGCCAATATTCCCGCCCCCGATAATCACGATTTGGCGGGCTTTCTCTTCGATCGAACCTACAATATCAAACAACCTGTGAGCATTTATTGACTCAACGACAAAATAGGCGTCGTCACCGATTTCAAGCTGGTCATCATGTTTCGGCACGAAAAATTGTTTCTCCCGCGAGACGCCAACGATTGTTGCTTTCAAATCCGGGAACAATTGATCGATCTGCTGAACGGGAATGTTTACAATGGGACATTCGTCTTTAATGTGAACGCCCACCAATTGAACGGTTCCGTTAGCAAATGGAACTACATCGAATGCGCCAGGTGTATTAAGGCGACGAAGCACAGCTTTACCAATCTCAATTTCTGGCGAGATGATAATGTCGATCGGCATGTTTTTCCGACTGTACAAATCGCGCCACCGATCTTCGAGATAATCCTGTGCCCTCACACGCGCGATTTTCATTGGTGTTCCAAACAAGGAGTGCGCGATCTGACACGCGATCATATTGACCTCATCTGAATATGTCACGGCGATGATCATATCGGCATTTTCCGCCCCCGCATCTTGCAAGACGCTCGGAAACGATCCGTTACCGACAATGCCGCGAACATCTAGCTCGGTGGTTACGGTTTGTATGAGGTCTGCGGATATATCGACAATTGTTACAGAATTTCGTTCTGCCGACAATTGCTCAGCTATGCCGTACCCGACACGGCCCGCGCCACAAATAATAATATTCATAACATCACCCGAAAATTATCCTAAGAACCATCAGATCCCCCCGAACTAGATGAAATTCCTAACGATTTTAACTTCCGATGCAATGCTGATCTTTCCATGCCGACGAAATTTGCAGTCCGCGATATATTGCCGCCAAATCGTTCGATTTGGGTCTGCAAATACTCTCTCTCGAAATGCTCCCTCGCATTTCGCAATGGCATTGATATGGTTTTTTCATTGGTTTGTATGCCTTCATTTCCGCGAAGTATTGAGACTTCATCAGGAAGCGACTCTAATGTTATAGGCTGCGCAGGTTCTCCCGAAGCCAAGATTAATAGACGTTCTACATTGTTGCGCAATTGCCGGACATTTCCAGGCCAGTCATGGGCTTGCAGAGCCGCCATGGCATCGTCGCCGATACTACGTGCGGGCAGGCCGGTTGACCCGGATAGGCGTTCAATAAAGTGCTCCACGAGCTCAGGGATATCTTCGCGCCGTTCCATGAGCGATGGCGCAACCAACGGCATGACGTTCAATCGATGATATAAGTCTTCTCTAAAACGACCCAGTTTTGTTTCTCTTTCCAGATCCCGAGACGTCGACGTAATAATCCGGACGTCAACTTGAATATCATCCTCTCCTCCAATGCGGGTAAACCTTTGATCCACCAACAACCGAAGAAGTTTGCTTTGTGTCTCCAACGGCATGTCGGCGACTTCATCAATGTAAAGTGTTCCAAAATGGGCACGCTCAAGCAATCCAGTGTTTGTCAAGTTTGTTGTATGGTCTTCAACCCCAAAGAGTTCTTCCTCCACACGCTCCGGGACCATCGACGCTGCATTCACAGCTTTGAACGGGCCATCTGATCGATTTGAAGCTTGGTGGATCAGCCGTGCCATTAATTCTTTTCCCGATCCGGATGGTCCTGATATTAAAATCCGACTGTTAGTCGGCGCAATGCGATCAATTTTTTGGCGAATCTGCATTATGACCTGAGAGCTGCCGATCAAGGTGTCGTCAGATGTCGCACGACCGCGCAATTCCGCATTTTCCTGCTTAAGTTTGACCGTCTCCAAAGCTCTTTGTGCTGTGATGACCAATTTATCGCTCTTGAATGGCTTTACGATATAATCGTAGGCGCCCTTCCGGATTGCCGACACAGCAGTTTCTACGGTTCCGTGCCCGCTAATGATGATTACAGGAATGTCTGCATCCATGTCCTTCAAAACGTCCATTAACTCAATACCGTCCAACTCTGAACCTTTGAGCCAAACATCGAGTATAACAAGCGAAGGCTTCCTCAATTTGAATTTCTGCAACGCCTCTTCGCTATTGCCCGCCTCGCGGATATGATATCCCTCATCCGACAATATTCCTGAAATCAGGCTGCGAATGTCGTCTTCATCCTCAACGACTAGAATTTCATAACTCATATGTTTTCGCCCTCATGTTCTTTTAAGCGTGGTTTTTCATTTTTCGATTGAGATGAACCTGATGGTTCTGAAATTGGCAATTGCAGTCGTACACATGCTCCTTGCGTTCCGTCTGGCCTGTCAAACAGAATGAATGCGCCGCCATGATCTTCGGCGATCCGCTTAACGATAGCCATTCCGAGACCGGTGCCCTCTTTTCGGGTCGTCATATACGGCTCGAGCAAAGCCTCTTTATCTGCGATCGGCCAGCCCAATCCATTGTCAATGACGTCAATCAGAATATGATCGTCCTCCGCTTTGACAATCGTCTTAATTTGTCCGTCTTGTTCGTCTTGCCCGGTCTGATCAATCCTGCGCGTTATCGACTCTCCTGCATTTTTATAAATGTTTGTAAGAGCTTGGCTTATCAGGCGTTCGTCGCACAATATTTCCAGGGTTTTATCGGACTGATTGTCATAGACAAAATTGAGATCTGGATACGCTACGCGTTGTGCAAACAATATATCCGACATGAAGATTTCTAAATTCACATTATTTAGTGCTGGAGTCGGCATCCGCGCAAATGCTGAAAACTCATCAACCATGCGTCCCAAATTTTCAACTTGTCGTATGATCGTTTGCGTGCAGCGAGTAAATACATTTGGATCAGTTGTAATTTCATTTTTGTATTTTCGTTCCAATCGTTCGGCCGACAATTGTATCGGTGTTAGCGGGTTTTTGATTTCATGGGCGATTCGGCGTGCCACATCCCGCCAGGCCGAGTGACGCTGCGCGGCGACAAGCCGGGTCATATCATCAAAAGTCACCACCCAGCCGGTGTCCGTCCGTTCGTCTTTGTACGCGGAAACACGAATATCGAGATTTCGCGTCCCTGCAGATGTATCCAGGTTTATCTGATCTTCAGCCCCATGATCGATACTATCAATTGCAGTTTTAAACGCCGACGTGAATTCGGGTAAGATATTGGCCAGCGGTATACCGACGGCATCCGCAGACCTGATCCCGAGAAGCTTTTCTGCGGATCGATTTATAACTGTAATTCGACCTTCCGGCGACAGCCCAATAACGCCCGCACTGACACCGGATAAAACAGCTTCAGAGAATTTCCGGCGTTGCTCAGAAATATCATGTTCTAACACGAGATCTTCTCTTTGTGTTTTCAATTGTCGGGTCATTCGGTTAAAGGCATTCGCCAAATCGCCAATTTCATCCCAAACGCCCGTCACATTCACCCTGGTCGTTAGGTCGCCAGATCGAACCTTTTCAGCTGCATTGACCATTTGACCCAGCGGACTGACAATCCTATTGGCCAGCATCAAACCCAACCAAATCGCGGCAAAAAAGATGATCAGTGCCACTTCAATATAGGTTAAAAAGAACACGCGGTTCAAATCGTTGAAATCGCCCGAATAATTTGTTAGCGCTGCTTGAACCTGTTCGGCATTTTCAATGTTATTGAGGACGCCTGCCCTGATATAACGCCCCGTATAAAGATACGCATTCTCGTAATTCTCGAGCTTGTACAATGCCATTAAGAAATCAATTTCGGCGCGAGTTGTAAACGTTACCGACCCATCAAGAGCCAGATCAAACGTTTCCTGGCTTGGAAGCACATAAGGCGGTGCAGTAGGACCTTCGGCTTGGGACAGAATTCGACCCTCACCATCAATGACATAAACGGATGGAAACTCCCGGTAAACCGCCTGATTGATCATGAAAACCTTGTAGGTAATGCGGTTAGAGAGAAGAGATTCTTCGCGATTCAAATCTTCGGCGATGTCGTAAATGCCTTGTCCAATCTCGTCGATTTCGTCTTTCAAGTATGCACTCGACAATTCGCGGCTGGTTTCCAAAGTTTGCCGGACATTTGGCCCAAATATGTCATTGAAATTCCGTGTCATAAGGACAGCAAAAAACAAACCAACAAGAATCGCCGGGACGACCGCCCCAAGACTAAAAATAAAAACAAAACGCCGATGAAGATGCGGGGCGCTTTGACCATCACCGGACGTCGTCAAAACGCGACGAAGCCGTAAAAACAAAGAGATTCCGAGACCGGCGATCAACACCAGATTTAAGCGGAGAATATTGAGCGCTTTGGAAGCCTGTCCTTCATTTCCGGATAAAGCAAAAAAAGCGCCGAGCCCTGTTAAAAAAATCGCGACGGTAAAAAACACGCCGAAAACCGCAGAATTAAACAATCGCGGTGTAGGTCTCAGCCTTGTTTCGGATTTAGCCATGCGACGTCTTCCTGAACTCCATAACGTATATGTTACATGAATGTCGCAGTGTTGCAAATAATCAACGCTATTAGAACCGTGTTATACCCAACGATTTAATCTTCGCGCGCAACGTGTTGCGATGAATTCCTAGAAGTTCCGCCGCCTTGACATTGTTTCCATTGGTTATTTTTAATGCTTCCTCAATCAGAGGCTTTTCGATCCAGCCAATGGCTTGAGCGTATGGCACTTGCAGTTCATCGCTATCTGATCGATATGCTTCAAGTAATAGCGCTCTTCCCGCGTTTCTTAAGTTGTCAGAAAATTCGCTTTCTTCAACATTTTTAACACGTTTGGCCTGATGTTCGCTGAGAATTGTACTCACAATTTTTTCCGAAATAACCGGATCTGAAAATTGCAATACAATTGAATTTACGACATTCTTGAGTTCACGGACATTTCCTGCCCAATCACTCGCATTTAGGAGTTTTGATGCTTTTGCAGAAAACTTTCTTTTCGATTTAATTCTCGGGTTTTCGTTGATGAAGAAGACGGCGAGATCAAGGATATCTTGCTGTCGTTCACGAAGAGGCGGGAGATGAATGGTTCCGCCGCGCAGATGCGATAACAACTCAGGGCGTAGCATTTTGGCCTCGAGCAATTCTGATAATCTCAAGTTCGATGTTGAAATCGTGCGAAATTGTTCTGCAAGTGACCGGTTTTCATTTTTTTCCAGTGCCCTCAAGAGAATATTCTGTCTGTTCGCTGAAAGCTCTTCAATCCGGTCTATAAGCAAATCTCCACGACCGACATTTTCGATAAGGTCGGCATCAGATTGAATGTCATCGAAAAATAAGAAAGGCTGCTCTTTTCGCGCGCCCGAGCTGTGAATGAGACTGGCTGTCAAATTCTTTCCGGTCCCTACGTCACCGGATATGTAAACCGGGATATCACCCGACATAAAGTCTGAAATGCCGCGAAATACAGGTTGCATCGCAGCCGATTTCCCAATCATCGTATTTAAATCTGGCGTGGATGGGACTGGTACGACAAAGTCCGAATCAGCACCGATCTCAAGAGCCCGTTCAATCGTATTTGCGACCTCTGAAAGATCGAAAGGCTTTGGGATATATTCAAATACACCAAATTTTCCGGACTTGAGAGCGGTCATCACACTCGTGTTTGCGCTCATGATGATAATAGGCAAATCAGCGCGCGCTTTTTTCAAATCCGGTATGAAATTAAAAATGTCTTCCTGTTCCATGTGAACATCTGTGAGCACGACATCGCCCTCACCTTTTTCCACCCATTTTTGCAGGGTGTGAGCATTGTCTGTCGCACGGACATTAAATCCTTCCCTTGAAAGAAATTTACTGATCACAAACCGAATGCTGGCATCGTCGTCAGCGACAAGAATATTTTTTTTCATTTCGTCATCCTTTGTCTGCTTGAGGCTCAACCGGGAGTAAAATAGAGAATTCTGTTTGACCCGGTTCCGAACTCACCTCAATCAATCCGCCATGGTCGGCGATTATTTTCGAGATTAATGCGAGTCCTAATCCCTGGCCATTGGATTTCCCTGTTACAAATGGTTGGAACACACGGTCTCGCAAGGCCTCTGGTATACCGGGTCCATTGTCAATTATCCTAACTTCAACGGGAAGCGCATGTTTTCTTCCCGTTTGATCGAGACGATGTATTCCGGTTCTAAACCTTGTCTCAACTTTGATCACGCCGTGCGTTTCGACGCTTTTTATCGCATCGACTGCGTTGGCCAACAAGTTAATTAGAACCTGCATGATCCCGTCTGAGTCGCCAAACACATCTGGTAAGGACGGATCGAATAGTTCAACAAATTCAATATCTTCCAGCCCTTGATTCACAAAGATCAAAAACGTCTTTTGCAACACTTCGTGCACATTGAAATGGGTATAATTATCAAAGTCGGCTTGCCCGAATTTTTCCATTCGATCTGCAAGTCGTCCTATCCTGTCAACCTCCGTTGAAATTAATCCCGTAAGTTCCAAATCGTCAGGATTTTCAAGCTCGACTTCTAAAAGTTGAGCAGCACCTTTTATGCCCGCCAATGGGTTTTTCAACTCGTGCGCCAGCATCCTGCCTAACATAGATACCGATTGATCCGGCCCGGTCGCATGCACAAATCCGCTTCCCATTTCCTTGGGGCTTATTTGCACCACAATTCCAGCAGCCGAATTGTATATATTGAAAGAGCATACAAAATCAATTCTTCGTACATTTACGATTATGTCATGGCCCCGGTAAGATGTGCTGTCCTCATTGCCGAGTTGGTTGATATGAGTTTTTAATTCGTCAAATCCCCGTCCAAATTCACTTATACATTGCCCAATCAAAGCGCTTTTTGGTTTGCGTAACCAGGATTCTGCGGCCCCATTCATCCACTTAAGGTGTTTTCGATCTATGGAAAATAGTAAAGTTGGATCAGGATGGTTTTCGCCAATTGGGTAAGGAACGGTTTCCATAATTAAGCCGCTTTCCCGACCAGTTTATCCGGGTTTTGATAAAATCGATGCAGCATATCAATCACATCTTGCGGGTCAGTCAGCCGGCAAATTTGAGATTTAACGACATTGCGCTCGTTTTCTGATACATTCACCGGTGCATGTTCGATATAACCGGATAAATGCTTTCGAGCGACTTTTATCCCGCGCGCCTCGCCATAAAAACCAATCAAGTCACGATAATGATCAATTGCAATTGAGAGTGCCTTTTCAACGTCAATGGGCTCGTTTGAGCGACCCTGAAGCTTGGACACAACGTCAGATATTTTCCAAGGCGCCCCTATTAGTCCCCGCCCTAACATGACACCGTCGGCTTGCGACTGTTCAAGCGCCAAAACCGCATCATCGTCACTGAGGATGTCTCCATTGACGACCACAGGAACAGATACTGCATTTTTGACTTTGGCAACCGCTCTCCAATCGGCCTGGCCTTTGTAAAATTGACACCGGGTTCGTCCGTGGACAACGATCATTTGAACACCTGCTTGCTCGGATCGGTGAGCCAGTTCCGGGGCATTCAGGGATTGATCATCCCATCCCAAACGCATTTTCAGGGTAACGGGCACAGATACGGCGCTCACGGTTGCTTCGACGATTGACATTGCATGATCCAAGTCCCGCATGAGCGCCGAGCCGGACAAACCGTTTGTCACTTTTCGAGCTGGGCACCCCATATTGATATCGACAATTTGCGCGCCTGCCTGTTCCGCTATCTTGGCCCCCTCCGCCATCCAATGACTTTCCCGACCAACCAGTTGAATGATCAATGGATCAATTTCTTGCGCACCTGCTGCTTTTTTGACAGATTCCAAATTACCCTTACTCAAATACTCACTCGCAATCATTTCCGACACGACAAGACCGGGATCAAATTTCTGTGCGACTCGACGAAACGGTAAATCGGATATGCCCGACATAGGTGCGACCAATACGTTAGACTTTAACTTATGCTTGCCGATTTTAATTTGT
>JABDMW010000026.1 GCA_013001295.1 Hyphomonadaceae bacterium | reverse complement strand
AAATAGCGGATTTCACGGAAATTGAATAAACGCTCATAATATTCAGCCCAATAATCCATCCGGCCTTTATAAACATTGTGGGTTAAATGATCGACGACATTAAATCCGTAACCGACGGGATTTTGATCCACGCCCTCAATCTCGTTGAAGTCAATATCATATATGTTCAGATCATCACCGTAGCGGTCGATCAGATAGATTACGGCGCCGCCAATTCCCCGAATGGCAGGAATTGACAATTCCATCGGCCCTGGATGGTTTCTCACGGGCTCGGCACCGCGTTTGATCAATTCGGCATAGGCTTTTGCCGCGTCCTTGACGCGAAATCCCATACCGCAGGCAGACGGGCCATGTTCGTGGCAGAAATAGCCCGCAGGTGATTTTTCCTCGTAATTGGTGATCAAATTAATATCGCCCTGTTTCCATAGATCGACATCCTTAGAGCGATGGGTCGCGACTTTGATGAAGCCCATCGCCGAAAAAACTTTTTCAAGTTGGCCGCGTTCAGGCGCTGAAAACTCGATAAATTCAAATCCGTCTAATCCGATCGGATTTTCAAAAAGGTCGGCCATTTCATTCTCCATTCACGCTTTATAGATTGGTTGCGATTACAACTACATAATTATTGTTGCAATTGCAACCTTTTTCTTGCACACTTGGCGTATGACGAAGGAAAGCTCATTACACATCGATCTTGACCATTTCTGGCCGTATCAGACGGTTGTGCTTGCCGATCAAATCAGCCGCTATACGCTCGACGTCGTTAGATCTGAAGCCGGACTCAATCAAAGCCAATGGCGGGTTCTCGCCGCTGTTGCGGACAGGCCGGGGCGGACAGCAGCGGAGGTTACAGCCGTCACGCCGATGGACAAGACAATTGTGAGCCGCGCGGTCCACTCGTTGATCGACTCAGGACTTATCCAGAAAATCCCCAGTCTTGATGACAAAAGGAGGTCGTCATTGGAGATGACCCATCTCGGTGCCAAAAAATATAGGGCAATTGCGAAAATCTTAAATGATACGCTTACCGCCCCTCTCACTGATGGCACAACGACCGAACAATTTGTCGAAATTCTGAAGCAGTTCAGCGCACAAATAAAAGACATTCCTCAAAAGTAATTAATTGGTTGAAATTCGAGCGCTATTCCACTCCTCTCTCAATTAATTATTGCCTACAAGTTTGAAAACCTTATCGTCACTTTCAAACAATCTATTTAAGGGCGGTGTGGCATGCGAACAATTTGGCTAAGTCTTCAAATCTTTTTTGTCAGTTTGATGCTCCCGTCGCTGGCCCATGCCGAAGGTATCGACACCAAGATAGACAATGCCGTCAAACCTTTGGCCGACACGCTCGCCAATATAATCTTTTATGAATTTCCGGGGACTGACATTAAACTGGTTGTTTGCTGGCTGATATTTGGCGCGGCCTTCTTTACTATTTATTTGAATTTTATAAACGTTCGCGGTTTCAAGCATGCGATTGATATTGTGCGCGGCCGCTATGACGATCCCGAACATGCGGGTGAAATATCGCATTTTCAGGCGTTAACCGCGGCGGTTTCAGGCACAGTAGGCATTGGCAATATTGCGATGGTCGCCGTGATGGTTTCGATGGGTGGGCCCGGGGCAATTTTTTGGCTGATCGTCGCGGGTCTACTGGGCATGACAACTAAGTTTGTCGAGTGCACACTCGGCGTTAAATACCGAAAAATCAATCCGGACGGAACCGTTTCCGGTGGCCCGATGTATTATCTTAATGCAGGTCTCGCAAAGCGTGGATGGAGTAAACTCGGCAAATTCCTGGGCCTGTTTTACGCAGTCAGCATCGTCATCGCCTGCCTTGGTATCGGCAATATGGTGCAGTCCAATCAAGCCTTCGCGCAATTGGCTGAAGTCACCGGGGGGAGTTCCGGTATTTTGGGTAATAAAGGCTGGCTTGTTGGATTGGTCATGGCAGTTATGGTGGCCGTGATCATCATCGGCGGCATTCGATCAATTGCCAGAATAACAGCCAAACTCGTCCCATTTATGGTACTCATTTATTTGGCTGGCGCCTTTGTCGTATTGGCGATGAATTTCGCACAAATTCCCGCGGCGATTGGCGCGATTATCACAGGTGCATTCACCGCGAAAGGCGTGACGGGTGGTGTTCTGGGGATCATGATTTTGGGATTCCAGCGTGCCGCATTCTCCAACGAAGCAGGCCTGGGATCCGCAGCAATTGCTCATTCCGCAGTGCAAACTGACGAACCGCTGACTGAAGGGTTCGTGGCCTTGCTGGAACCTTTTATTGATACGGTCGTTGTTTGCACACTGACCGGATTGGTTCTCATCACAACCTTCCCAACCGAGTATCTCATGAGCGGTGACTTGGAGGGTATTGCTCTAACGTCGGCAGCATTTGCTGACAAAATGCCGTGGGCGCCGGTACCGCTCTCCATCATTGCGGTTCTGTTCGCGTTTTCCACAATGCTGGCGTGGGCCTATTACGGCACCAAAGGTTGGACATATATTTTTGGCGAAAGCAAGAATAAGGCTTTGGTATTTAGTCTTATTTTCTGCTTTTTCATCGTCGTAGGCGCCGCAGTTAAACTCGAATCCATTCTGAAATTCGCCGACGCTTTGATCTTCGTCATGGCGATCCCGAACATCATTGGGTTGTATATTATGGCACCGGAAGTCAAACAGGATTTAAAAGAGTATTGGGCGCGCGTTGATGCCGCTAAACCAACATCAATTTCAACAGAGGCAGTATGACCAAGTCTATTTACAATTTACAAGGGCGCGAATTCATCGTTGTAGGCGGCGGCGGATATATCGGTAGCCATGTGTGTAAAATGATCGACGACAATAGCGGCACCCCAATTACATTTGATAATTTTTCGGCCGGGCACAAACATGCGGTCAAATGGGGACAGTATGTCGATGTTGATTTACGGGATCGCAAAGCGACACATGCGGCCTTTCAAAAACACAAAAATGTTAAAACTGTCATACACTTAGCAAGTTCGATTGAAGTCGGAATCGGCGAAAAACAGCCTGCAGAATTTTATGATAACAATGTCACCGGTGCCCTCAATCTGTTGATGGCCATGCGGGAGACTGACGCGGATCGACTGATCTTTTCCTCCACTTGCGCAACATATGGTGAAACGACCAATATGCCGCTGCTGGAAACAGAACCGCAAAATCCGTTTAGCGTGTATGGTAAAACCAAACTCGCCATCGAAGGCATGATCCAAAGCTTCCACAAAGCCTATGGCCTGAATTATGTCACCCTACGCTATTTCAATGCCTCAGGGGCAGATGACAGCGGTGAAATCGGAGAAGAGCATAATCCGGAAACCCATCTCATACCGATTGCTCTGGAAGCGGCGGCAGGCCGGCGCCCTCGCATGAAAATATTTGGAACCGATTACGGCACGCCGGACGGCACCTGCATCCGCGACTATATCCACGTCAATGATATCGCCCTTGCCCATATCAAATCGGAACAGGCATTCGACAATGGCCTTAGCAATGCCGAGGTCAATATCGGCACGGGCGTTGGCATCAGCAATCTGGAAATTCTTCAAACAATTGAACGGGTTACAGGGAAACCTGTACCTTATGATGCGGCACCGAGGCGAGACGGTGATCTGACCCAGCTCTACGCCGACGGCACCCGCGCAAAAGAATTGTTGGAATTTATGCCTCAACACTCGAATTTGGAAAACATCATCAAAACCGCCTGGAACTTCCATCGCCAAAAATGGGACTTGTGAGCCAGACGATCAAGGCGGGTTTTACTCGTTGACAAGCCCGCGAACTGCCCTATGAACGCGGGCACGCGCAGTTTGCCCTTGCGGCGTTGATTCACGCGCACTCTTTAAATCCAAAAATGGACTGATATCGTGAACAGACCTTCCCTTTCGGCGTTTGCCAAGAACCTACCCTTTGCGGATCAAATTGCCCGTCCACGCAATGGGTTTACGCCGCGACGCATATCAATTGAGGTACTGGCCGGACTGACCGTCTCATTGGCCCTCGTGCCCGAAGCCGTCGCTTTTGCGTTTGTCGCAGGTGTCGAGCCGATTGTTGGCTTGTACGCCGCCTTTATTGTCGGATTGATCACCGCCTTAATCGGCGGGCGTCCTGGCATGATTTCAGGCGCGACCGGCGCCCTGGCCGTTGTCATGGTGGAACTTGTTATGCATCACGGCGTCGAATATTTGTTCGCGACGGTTGTCCTGATGGGGATTATGCAAATCATCGCCGGTGTCACCCATATGGGAAAGTTTATCCGGCTTGTCCCTCACCCCGTGATGCTAGGCTTTGTCAACGGGCTCGCCATCGTGATTTTCATGGCGCAACTCAGCCAGTTTAAGGTTGCCGGCCCGGACGGGTCACAAGTTTATATGACGGGATTACCGCTGCTCACCATGCTTGGGCTTGTGGGCTTGACAATGATCATCATTTGGGGGCTTCCGAAATTCACGAAAACCATCCCCGCCCCCCTTGCCGGTATCGGGATAGTCGCCGCCATGGTCATCGGGTTAGGCATAGACGTTCCGCGCGTCGCCGATCTCTCGTCGATCAAAGGCGAGTTCCCCGTTCTGCATATCCCGGAGGTGCCATTCACGCTTGAGACGCTTTGGATCATCCTCCCTTACGCGCTGATTTTGGCCGCGATTGGCCTGATCGAAAGCCTGCTCACCCTTAATCTGGTGGGTGAAATGACCGGAAAACGCGGTGGAGCCTCCAAGGAATGTGTCGCCCAAGGTGTCGCCAACACCGTCACAGGCGTGTTTGGTGGCATGGGTGGTTGCGCCATGATTGGCCAATCCATGATTAATGTAAAATCCGGGGGCCGTACGCGGCTCTCCGGAATTGTCGCCGCGCTGTTCTTACTGGCGTTCATTCTTGTCGGATCCAGCCTGATCGAACAAATCCCGCTCGCGGCCCTCGTGGGCGTCATGTTTATGGTCGTGATAGGGACATTTGCCTGGCAAAGCCTGACCATTATGCGTCGTATTCCCTTGACAGATGCATTTGTCATCATCCTTGTCACCGTCGTGACCGTGATGACCGACCTCGCCATCGCCGTCATTGTCGGTGTGATCGTCTCTGCACTCGCCTATGCCTGGAATAACGCCAAACGTATTCATGCTAAAATCGAAGAAGAGGAAGATGGAAGCAAGATTTACAAATTGGAAGGTCCGTTATTCTTCGGCTCAATCGAAGGCTTTAACGAAATGTTCGACCCTGCAAACGACGCGGATAACGTCGTCATCGATTTTCTCAACAGCCGGGTCGTGGATCAATCCGCCCTTCAGGCCATCGAAACCTTGGCATCAAAATACGAAACCCATGGCAAAAAACTGCAACTCAGGCATTTATCACGGGATTGCCACCGCCTTCTCAATAAAGCCGGCCAACTGATTGTTGATTCGGATGACGACCCGGATTACGGCATAGCGGTTGACTATTCAGTTCAAACCGGAATGTTCGGTGCCGGTCATTAAAGCGTTAAAATTACGATTCGATTCATAGGTCTGAATCAAATTTGAATCTTTTTTTGCGCGGTTAACCTTTTCTTAAGCATGTTGTTTAATAAAGGCTTTGTCTTCTAAGGAAGACACCCCACCATTCACCTAACACCTTTGGGAGCTTCTTAGCTCCCACTTTTTTTTGGGAAAATGGCAATTAAAACCCAAGCTGCAAAATTTACGAAAAAATATAGATTTATGCATAAATAAGGCTTGTCGGGCTGATATTGTTTCTGCTATCAGCACGGCCTTAAGGAATGACTATTCCGCAATAGCTCAGTTGGTAGAGCAAGTGACTGTTAATCACTGGGTCGCAGGTTCGAGTCCTGCTTGCGGAGCCATTCTTATACCCTCCAAATATTGACTAACTTTCTGTTTTACCGTGCATTTTTTAATTGTGTACTGTCCCTAGCCTGATCAGTTCCGCCGGTTTTAAGCCGACGGTTCATTTTAACTGGCATGCCAATACCTTTGAAAGGGATTTAGGCCCCAAAGGCCCGAAACTTGGATTAGCGAGGTTCAGTTCACAAAAATGCGGCCCCTTCGCCAGCGCCGCGTGTAAGCATAATTCGGAAATAGCACCTCAAATATAAAGCCTGTTGCATGGTTGACTTAGCTTCAAATGCGATAAGTTCATCGCTTCCGGTGCCAATCAGGCGAATGAAACATTAGGCTCAATGAATAAATCGCCCGAAAAATTTAGATTTTTTCTTAGCCATTTTTGGTGCAAAATTTTCTTCTATCTTGGTTAATCGAGCGACAGAGTTCGCAATCAGGTGCGCGCTTTCAGGGTCTACCCATTTATACTTAGCACTCAATATACTCTGCGAATCCTGATTGAGTTGCCGCAAGATTGCTAGAGTTTTCTTATTTTCATTTTCGAGTTCTTCAAACTCATACCCTTGAAATCGGTTTTCCAACTTGGCCGATTGATTAAGAAGAGTGTCATATTTGTTAACTATGTGACTGATTTGGAGCCTCTGATTTCGAACGATTATTTCTAATAACCAGGCAAATAAACTGCTGGTCGACTTCAAAGAACGATCTTTCGTCATTACAATATTCATGTCCTCTAAACCCATAAAACCAATGTCATTCAGCATGACCACGTGTTCCTCGTTCACGAAAATCCTGAATCTATACTCTTTTATTGAAAAATAATCGGGAGTTGAATGATACCCGCTGGTCGCAATTGTAAAATAATCATCGCCAAAATCGAGTTCCGAAATCTTCTTTTCCTGAAACAAAAAAGCTACGGCATTTATGTCGATAGTTTCATTTTCGTAGAAATATTGCTCGACCTCGATATTGACCTTCGATGCATTGATCCAAAGGAAATCATTCGCTTCAATCTGATTGGGAAAATCGTCTAATTCTTTCGGCGCGGCCGTGCCCCTTTCGAATAAATAAATTTTAAAATCACCCGGCATTGCCAACTCCAAATTCAATTATGTCTTGCTATCTGCATGATGCAAAACACGTTGAGGGAACGGAATTTCGACTTTGTGTTCTCGGAAAGCTGCATCGACTGCTAAATGCAGTTCGCTCGTGATTTTAGCTAGATTTTCAAAACCAAAAATAAACCCACGCATTTCGAAGTTAAGAGAACTGTCTCCGAAGCCGGAAAAAAGGACAGCCGGAACTGGATCATTCAAGACATTTTCATTTTCTTGCAACGCTTGTAACATCAGTTTTCTGGCCAATGTTGTATCTGATCCATACGCTATGCCTACAGTAATACTGAGACGGACAACCGAGTCCGAGAGCGACCAATTGGTTACGTCATCTGTTATCAATTTTTTATTGGGAATAACCGTCTCGCGCCGGTCTAGATCTTGCAATGTGACGGCACGAATTTGAATGCGGCTTACCGTTCCGCTCTGGGCGCCAATTGTCACATAATCACCAATTCGAACCGGGCGTTCAAAAAGCAAAATTATTCCCGAAATAAAGTTGGCGACAATTTCTTGCATGCCGAATCCTATACCCAATGACAGCGCGGCGACAAACCATTGTAATTGCGACCATTGTAAGCCAGCTTTGCTCAATGCAACAACAGATCCGACTGCAACAATAGCGTATCCAATAATTGTTACAGCCGCATATTTCGCCCCGGCATCGAGATTAGTATTACGTAACACTAAAAGTTCTAAAAAACCTGGTAAGTTACGGGCTGCCACTGTTGTCAATATGAGGATCAAACCCGCTATGAAAATATCCTGAAGCGTTATGGATTTTAGTAAAAGGTTTTCACCACTACCGATTTGTTGTGTCATCAAAGTTACGTCGTCTAAAACGCCGAGGGCCGGGATAAATGATTGCCAAACGATCCATAATCCAAATGCAATTCCAAAGAAAACAAATGAATTGATCAGATTTCGAAATTGTATTGCATCTGTTTTTTCGGAATGTGTCCTTAAGCCATTCTTTTCCGTTATATTAGTCGTAGTTTTTCCTTGAGCAATTTCAGAAATTCTGGCGCTTGAAATTTCATTAACGGAGTCAATCTCTCTTTTGAGGTCCCCGATCAGGTGGAGCACCTGATGAACGGAACGCATCAAAATATAGCCAACCAGAAGTATGAGTATGGTCAGGAAAAACTTTCCCTGCAATTCAAAGGCTGTACGAAAATATCCGATCAACGCGATTATTCCGAGAACCACTGGCGTTCCAATCAAAAATAATGGGAAAATTTTGCGAACAAAACTGGTTTGTTCACTTTTATTCGAATTAACGCTTCGGACAATTTTCCAAGCAATAACAGTCAAACCAGCCGCAGAAATTAGAAATGCGATAAGCCCGAAAGTGTCATGAACAATTGTGTTGGAACTATAAGATGATAGTCGAAATACGAAAACAGATGAAATCTGCAAAGGCGTAAACCATATCAAGCTCGCTCTAATTTGAGTGCGAAGAGGTCTTCCGATATCAATGTTTTTATCAAATAAAGCCCCATCACGACAAGAAACCCTCATAAACCGCAATACGAAAATTAGCCCAGCAAGTATGATAAGGGTATGGGAAAGCGCATTTGAAAAATTCGTTGTCGCTCCAGATTTTAACGTGAGACCAATGGCTATGAGAAAAGCGGGGACAAGTACCGACAGCTCAATGCTTCTTAGAAACGCCGCAAAAGAACCGATAAATAACTTTGAAATACCGGCCCTATTTTGATCTAGCGATAGTAAGGGGTTGATATTGATACGGGAGCGACGAAACCAAAATAAAATTATTAGCCCGATCAATAGACCCGTGCGTAAGAAATGGGAAATTGCGCCGCGCCATAAATCTTTTGCGGCAATTATCCAATTCCTAGGAGAGAAATACCATTGTAGTCCGGCCTGACCTGCATCTTGCCAATTGGACGAAAATGCATTGTTGCTGGGAAGCCATATCAGACTTTGCCGCAACTCATTTGATAGCGACGTAGTTTGCACCATAAGCGTTTCGGTAGAATCGACCATTGAAGCAAGAAGTTCCAGGTTTTCGATCGAGGCGCTTGTGAGATCGGTAACGATTTTTTTGCGTGCATCTCGCAACGGTCGCAATTTTTGTTTCTGGGATTCAGTGAGGTCAGTAGCATTGACATGCCGCACCTTCCAATTTTCAAAATAATTATCCAAAGTCACCGGGTCGACATTGAATTTTCGCGTTCTTTCTTGCCATAAAACTCTATTCAACTCGGCTTTTACCAACTGCTTTCTTTGTAATTTCAATTGATCTTTCAAATCAAACCGAGATGGCAGATTTTGCTGAACAGTTGCCAATAATGCCCCAATGTCTTTTGTCTTTACCCCGGAGGCCAGTATTTGAGTGGTTACGCTATTCTCGTTTTGGACCGACTCCAATTGCAGATTAAGTCTCCGGATTTCTTTCGGTAAATTTTCGATTGATTTCACGATTTCAAAAAGTGCATGGAGCAGATCGGTATTCTCTGCAGAATACTCTGCCAATAAAGGGTGTTCGTTTTTAAGCTGTTCGGATTGTTGTTCGGCTATTTGAACACGCCGGCGAACATCCGACAAAACGCTTTGGCTAATTGCGAGTTCAATTGGCGTTATTTGCAGCTCCAACCAATCGGCGATCGCCTTCTCGTGTTCAATTTGAGCAGAATTTAAAGCAATGAGTTTTGGCAACAGGCTCGTTTCCAGTTCCAGCGCTTCAATGTCTTTTTCTTTCGCGAATTGACGAACCACTAACGTATCACGCGTTGCGGTCTGAATAATCGGTTTTAGCGCTGCCAAATTTATTTCGAGTTCGTCGTTTATTGACTTCAGAACCGAACGCTCTGCCTTTAAAGTCTGCTGCGATGAAACCGCCTTTTTCTCGAGGGAGATAGCTCTCAAATTCAACTTTGATAACTTGCTCCGTGATTCCTCAAGACTTTGTTTTAAAGATCTTAAACGCTCATTTTCGGGCAGATTCGAAAACAAGGGCGCAGTGACCTTATTTTCGATTTGTGTTCGCAAACTTGATTGTTGATCAATAACGGACGTCAAATCAGCATCCAGCGTTTCCCTCTGCGATTTTAATTCCGAAATTTCCGCGACCCTTGTCTCGTAGGCTTGGCGTCGCAATTGCGCCGTTTCATAAAGTGCGAGTATTCTTTCCTTCTCTTCAGAGTTTAATTCGACGTTATTTTTTATATCAGAAATTTTTTCACTGATTTGCTGTTGAGTCAAAAAGTCTGTGTTCAGGGATTGTGCAAAAACAGAATAAGGTGATAAGCAAATCGATCCAATGATAAAAATCAAAATCGCAAATAGGTGAATATTCCGTACCATTTCCATTTTTCCCCGGTCCAATAGTATAAAGTAATGCTACCACCCGGGTTTCAGATCCCGTTTGACATTTCAACATTGAACCGAACGATAAAGGTAAGCATACCTTCTGAGCCAGTAAGGGAATATACTTAACGACAAAGCCGTCCGCCGGTTTGGTTTTGCTTCATTAATCGAAACATCAATTTTTGCCGAAATAGGTCTGTCTACCAGGTTTGATCAATCCTCAGAGTGTGCAAAATGATTATTTTTTTGCTTTGTCGAATAAATCCTTTTCTGGCCATCTTCACCATAGTGTGTAGCTACACTCATTTTGATCTAGGTATTGATTTTATCATTCATTCCTTCAAATTGACATCATGAAACCCGAGCTAGAATCATCCTTATTCTCAATCGAGCCAGATGCTTTTGAACTGCTGACAGAACCGGTGGTCGCCGCAAATATGGACGGGACGATTTACTTTGCCAATGCATTTGCGCGTGGACTTTTGGAGACTAATAACACGGTCTCATGTATCGGGAAGAAAATTTGGGAACTTGAGAATCCTGACGTCGGAATACCTTTGATTACGAGAGACATGCACTCCCTTGCACTGTCCCACTCGCCGCACCGGTTCCGAATTGACCTAGTTGTGCCGAGCGCGGCGATCGCAGCTATTGAGTGGTCCGGCGTGCGGACAGCTCGCGCTCAAAACCCTCGTGTATTCTATTTGGGTCGATTGATCTCCACACAAGAAGTCACAGCCGAACGAAACAACATCGTTGCTGCAACGATTTTTTCTTATTCTCAAAGTGCAATCATAATAGCGAATGCCGATGGCAGCGTGGATCAAATGAGCCGTGCGGCAAAAAAACTATTCAAGGTCTCAAATCAGTCGGAATCGTTCATTACTGACTTAATTCCCGATCTCGACATTGAGGATGTCCGACTTTTTGCATCAGATTCAACATATAAAGATCATTCTGAAACCACCGTAACAAATTATTTTGATGGTGTTAAAACGGGTTCAGAGAAATTCCCCTGCGAAGTTGTACTCGGGAATGTCAAGCTGGAAGACAAAATACAAATCGTCGTTTTTGTTCATGATTTATCGAACCGAGAGCGAAACGTGCGGGAACTGATCACAAACACGACGAATGTTTCAGAATTAGATCAAACAGGCATGTTGGGTGAATTGGCGTCGACAATAGCGCACGAAATCAAACAACCTTTATCTGCTGCCCTAACTTTTATTAGAGCCTCGACAAAATCCCTTGCCAATTCTGGATACAGTGGAAAAGAAATTCAGATGATGGATAGCGCTGCCGCGCAAGTCAGCCGCGCCGGCGACATTATTCGCAACATGCAAAGGATGGTGCGTCAGGATACAAGTGAACGCTCGCGTGAGGAAATCAACGCTCTTGTCGAAGAGGCGACATTGTTTGCGCTAATGGATACCGGCGATTTGAGCATCAATACTTTCTTCTACCTCCATGAAGAAGATGTATTCGTATTTGTAGATAAAATCCAAATCCAGCAAGTTGTGCACAATCTGGTGCGCAACGCGGTTGACGCAATGGCTGAAACGCACCCAAGGCGTATCAATATTTCAACACGTGTCGAAAACGGTTCTGTTGCCATTAGTATAAAAGATTCTGGGCCCGGCCTGGACGAAACACTTGAACAGAATTTGTTTAAACCATTCGCTTCAACAAAGTCTAATGGCATGGGGCTTGGCCTATCAATATGTCGACGAATATTAACTGCACATAATGGACAGATCGCAGCGAGTAACCACGCGGAGGGAGGTGCGGTTTTCACTTTTTCCTTGCCGCTATCGCGTGACAATATGATTGGGATTCCGTAATGTCCTGCCCCGTTATCATAGTAGATGATGATATCGCGATCCGTGAAAGCCTGGCCGCACTAATGCAGGCTTATGGCTATGCGTGGAAGACTTTTACGTCCGGTACCGAATTAATGGAATGGTTTAGCGGAGAAGCTCCCTTTTGTCTTTTGCTTGATAAAAATCTGCCGAATACAGATGGTCTGGATTTAATTTCGCAGATTTTATCGGAGTCAAAAACCCCTGTGTCTATCATCATGATTACGGGCTTCGGCGACATTCCAATCGCCGTTAAAGCCATGCAAATGGGCGCAACGGATTTTATAGAGAAACCGATCGACCCGGATAGACTTATTGACTCAATTAAAAGTGGTCAAAACAAGATTGAACAGGCATTGCAAGACGCTTCACGTAATACAGATATTGACTGCGAAGCCATGAAACTCCTTTCAAAACGCGAAATAGATGTCGTCAAGAAATTAGCAGAGGGTCAACCGAACAAAATCGTCGCCTATGAATTGGGGATCAGCCAACGAACAGTCGAAGTCCACCGATCAAGAATCATGAAAAGAACCGGTGCTAAAAGTTTCGCCGAACTCATTCGAATGGCGATCGCAGCAAAAATTATCTGAAATTTACGCCCCGTTACGTATATTCCCCATCTATTTCAACGGAATTATGTGTGGTTAGTAAGTGATTGTCATTACTATCACATTTGATTTACAGGTTTTTTATGAGTGGACTTTCCGAGACTATCGTTATTGTCGACGATGATGACGGCGTTAGAAATTCTCTGCACACTTTTTTTGAAGTGTCCGGGTACTCCGTTTACTCTTTTGAGAACGCAGAAGAATATCTCCAATCGGAGCTTCTTACACCATCCTGTTTGGTCATAGACTTGGAATTACATGGATTAAACGGTGTTGCTGCAATGGAAATTCTCCAAGAGCAAAACCGATTTGGGCCTACAATTGTTATAACCGGAACGTATCGGAATGATCTTATGTTGGCGGCCGAAAAATCAGCGGCTCTCGCAGTTATTGCGAAACCCGTGGACCCTCAAATCCTCGAAGCAAAAATAACTGAAATTGTCATGCAAACGGAAATAGCAATGTAATCGCTGTACTTGAAATTCGCGGATATGTTGCAAAAATTCGGTGGAAAACGAGATTTACCAAATACAGAGGAAACCAAAATGTTAGCTCCAAGCAAGGAGACGATTGACAGCGTCGAGATATTGTCCGCTCTTTCAGATCCGGATCGCTTGTCGATTTATCTCTGCGTGTCTCGCGCAGGAGAGAAGGGTATTTTGGTCGACGACATAAGCGATCAGCTCGGTTTCGTCCCTCGACGAACCGCATCAGCTCTCAGATGGCTTCAGCGCGTCCGTATCGTGGATTTAAAAATCTAATCTGGTTCCGGTCGAGCGAAGATTAATGACGCAACCATTAAAAGGCTCAAAAACATTCTATAGGTTGAATTTATTTTATAAGACTTTTGCGTTCATATGTAATTGGCGCGCGCATTGGCAATCTATGTTCCGCTACCTTTGTGATTTCGGCATCAAACTTCTTAGGATGCTTAAGAATAACGGCATGCTCCTCAGATCAGATAAGGCAAAGCCATTGTCGCTAGACCTAACACCAGAAAAAACCCAGCCATATCGGTAATTGTTGTAAGTAACGGACCAGATGCAACCGCCGGATCGACGTTAAAACGCTTTAACAACAACGGGACAACGCCGCCAATTGAAACAGCGATCATTGTATTAATTGCAAGCGCGGCACCAATAACCAGGCCAAGTGCCGGTGAACTTTTCCAAATAAATGCGACAAATCCGATAATGATACCCAAAATTATACCGTTGATAACGCCGACTGAAATTTCCTTCATCCAGACTCTAAAAGCATCGGTCGGTCGCGCCAAACCGAGCGAGATTTCCCGCATCGAAACTGCAACGGCCTGGTTACCGGAGCATCCGCTCATGTCTGAAACCATGGGTAAAAATATCGCAAGAGCTATTACGGCGGTCAGGGTTTCTTCGTAAGCAGAGATCACACTGGCGGCGATGATATTCAGAACAATATTTGCAGAAAGCCAGGCCAGGCGTTTTCGCGAACGATAAATAAGCGGCATTGAGCGCAATTCATCGCCCAGGACTCCACTAATTTTGAGTACGTCGTCCTGCTGTTTGAATGACAGAGTTTCGGCAAACGTTTCTTCTAGAAGAATGCCCATTAGCCGATTTTCCGTATTTACGACTGGCGCGCCCGCATACTCATTTCGGTCAAAATAATCTTGAATATCATCTAAAGTTGCTGCGTCCGAGATTGATTCATAAGCCTTGGTGATAGCCTTAAGCTGAATAGAACGCTTCACGGTCAACAGGCTTCTCAGAGACAACACGCCGACATAATTTCCATCATCATCAACAATACAGGGATACTCACCGCCGACAGAAGCCAGGGCCTCCTCATCATCTGCGATGCGCTTGAGAACGTCCCCAACGGTTTCAGTGACATGGAAGACGACCGGTGATGGATTCATTAGGCGTCCGGCCGTGTCATCTTTATATCGTGAAATTGTCTCAATGTCAGAGGCTTGTTCGGTAGACAAACTCAAAAGAACTTCTTGGGCGGTATCGTCTCCCAACTCGTCGATGATATCGGCCTGATCAGACGACGACAAAGCACTGATCGCAGTCGCAGCCGAAGTTGGCTCAAGACGTTCCATAAATTTGGCGACTTCCTGATCCGGCAAATCACCGAGCAACCTTGCGGACACATCTGGAGTCAATTTATTTAGAAGATTATCTTGCTCCTCTACCTCAAGTCGAAAAAAGACGTGACGAAGTTCATTATCCGAAACTTCGGTAATTGCGGATAAAAGGAGATCGTTGTGTCCAGTTTCAAGTGAATCTCTTATTTTCCCAATTAGTAAAGCTTCCTCTTGTTCAGGATCCAAAATGAGTGTCGTCATAATCTCCTCTTTTCTTTGGCTCCACTTATAACTTTAGAGCCAATAGCCGGTTTGCATTTCTTTAATTCGACAACAGAACGGGCCCGCTGAGATTATTAAGGACTGTTTCAGTGACGCCGCCCAGAATAGTTTCACGCAACCGAGAATGTCCGTAAGCCCCTATTATCAGGAGATCTGATGCGGAAGCTTTTTTAACCAAGGCTAACCCAATTTTATTGTGCGTTTTAAGAATATCGATCTCCGTCGGTATGGCGTGATAGTTCATAGCGGCGCTAATTTTTTGACCCGGGGCCTGATTTGATACATCGGATTCTAAACGTGGATTGACACAGGTTACTGTCAATTTCTGCACGTCATGCAGCAGTGGAATCGCATCAAAAGCAGCGCGACTTGCTTCACGTGAGCCGTCCCATCCAAGTATAGCTCTTTTTACGACAAATTTTTTCCTGTTCGAGTGTGGTACGACAAGGACCGGCCGACCGACGGCCTTGACAATATAGGCCGAAGTTTCGACATCTGCATCTACGTGCCCACCTCCCGGATTCCGATGGCCGATAATAACCAAATCCGCAGCGTGCCCATATTGTGTGATAGTGTCTGGAATTGTCTTTCCATGCGAATCTACCTGTTTCCACTCACCACGCAATTTGTGTTTACTTAATATTTTTTCAAATGCAGGCTTGGCTATTTCGGCACGTTTAGCAAAATACGTGCCTGCGCTAATCGGTTTTACGCTCGCACCGAGTCCCATTGGCCCCGAATAAAAAGTTACAGATGGAACCACAAAAAGTCCGATGATATGGCAGTCATATCTCTGCGACAATGTGACCGCAGCCCGCATTGAACTCCTGACACATTCGATATTATTGAGCGAAACAAGTATGGTTTTTATCATCGAAAACTCCGACAAAATTCACTGCATTTATACAATCTCCAGCTGGTCAAAATGCGGATCGTTTTCAGCGTGCAGATCAAAGGTTTCGGCGGTCGATTGAATTTATCAGACACTTTCAACCCTGTTTAATAGAGCGCAAGCAGGCAGCGGTTTATGAAAACAAGACGCGATAATTAAAGTTGAGGCAAGGTAAAACCGACCGATTACGTATATATACTAATTAGGGTTTCCTCTTTTTTGCCCAGCTTTCGAGAAAGTATTGGTCAAGGTTTTTTCTTAGGTCGACGTGGCCCACCGGGCGAACGAATAGCGTTCGCATACACGTTATTCTTATCTCGACTCATAAATCGCTCATCTCGGATATGAAGTAGTGCCGGCACGTAGACACCGTTTATTGTTTCCAATGATAGAATAGGTTTATCAATAAGTAGCAAAGCCCGACATCGCTAATGGTTATGTGCCGCTTCCTTCGTCAACCAGTAGGCTGCAGCAAGCGTTATAGTAGCAATAGCCAACGAAGCGATTAAAGTTGGCGTCACAACGTTGATATCGACCAGCATAATCTTTCGAACAATGGCAATCAGGCCTATGAGAATGATCTCCTGTGCTTGAATGACAGTTGTTCGTCTCTTGAGGTTCCGAAGCATAGAGTTTCCGAGCTCAAGAGATATGAGCACCGTCATTACCATACCAAAAAGTATCTGTATTCCCTGGCCTGTGTTATCGTCCCAAGGCCCAAAAATTCTATCATAGACCGCCGCACCGAGACGCGTAATCGCAAGTACGCTTATGATTGTAATCGTAAAATATAGTATTGTTATGATAACAAACTCAAATCGATGTGCCGCACTTAAAAATTTATCAGTGGAACTCAAGGATTTCAATTTCTCGTTGTTAGACATGGTAATTCTCACTATTGTTTTTTTGAAAATAGAATGCTGAAAACCAAATGTTTGGCCAGAAAGTTCCACACGAGCAAAGTCATTATTCTACAATTTCGCTAATATCGTTTTTATATCATTTCTTTTCCATCGCCTAAGATTGGCCGTTTTCGAGCCAACATATTTAGATACTCGACAAACATGGAAAATGCCATTGCGGTATAGATATAACCCTTTGGGATATGGTGGCCCATACCATCAGCTATCAAAACAATTCCGATCATCAATAAGAATCCCAGGGCCAGCATCACGACACTTGGGTTATTGTTGATAAAGCGGGACACCGGGCCTGCGGCCAAAAACATAACAGCGACAGCTATTATAACGGCAATCACCATGACCGGTAAATGTGATGTCATTCCTATTGCCGTAAGGATGCTATCAATAGAAAAAACGAGGTCCAGTAAAATGATTTGAACGATCGCCGCTGTAAACCCGATATTTTTGACCACTTGAAATACTGTGTTGGCAGGCCCTGGGTCGACTTTGTGGTGTATTTCTGTTGTCGCTTTCCAAATTAGAAATATTCCGCCCGCTATCAGTATAATATCGCGCCAGGAAAATGAAGTTTCGAAACTGGGGCTCCCGTTCGTACCAATTGGGCCTGTGATTCCAAAATCAACAATGATCGTATTTAACCCCGCGATCCAGGCTATGGTGCTTAGCAATAAAAGTCGCATTACGAGCGCAAGTCCAATGCCAATACGCCGCGCTCTCGGCCGCCGATGCTCAGGCAGTTTATTCGTTACGATCGAAATAAAAATTAGGTTATCAATACCTAAGATGACCTCAAGCGTAACCAATGCCAAAAGAGCTGCCCATGCTTCAGGCTGGGAAAAAAGTTCAATCATGTTTCGTCTCTCTGAATATAACGCCGCGTAAAAAATAAACCGGTTTAAATCTAGCTAATATGCTAAGGTAGAATGGAATTTCAAATGGACCGAAAGTCGGCCAAGCTAAAAGCGAAACTCAATGGCGTGCAAGGCAAAAGAGCTCGATTAAGTATATATACTAATTGTGATATCTTTTCATTTTAACCAAATAGAATAGGGAGCCTGGCAATGGTTATCGCGCAGACCGGTAAGCCTACCGATCTACCGAGGAATCATTGACAGGTCTCCGCACTTCGAATTGCCCCACATCATTTAGGAGTGCGTGACGGTGCCGGCGAGCCGGCATCGTCTATCTGGGATTTAAATATGAATTGTACTTCTAACCAAATTACAAAAAGAGACGCAATTTAAAATAAATACATCGAATTGGAATTAAATGACCTGCCTAAATTTGCGACGCGAACGCACTTCCGGCATTATTCACCAAAAACATTTTTATTCCTTGGTTGTTTTAGCCTTGGCTTTTCTCACAGCATCTTTTTGCATGGCGTGTGCTAGCAACAACCCGGCGACAACCCCAAATGTAAATGTCAGTAAGAGGACGAATGCTCTGGGAGCTTCTATTTCCCAAAGCAGAAATGACACGGGTACAGAAGCTGTGTTTTGCAAAGCAAACAAAACCGCCAGTCCGCCGATAGTAATGGCGATAATTTTTTTTACATTGGCCACGATTATTCTCCTTTAAAAACCCATGTATTTTAATCAGACAGGACAGACAATACTATTCCGTGACATACATCCAAAATCATAATTTTAACCGCCAATTAGCCAGTTACTTATCTCCGTGTTTAATGCAAAATCACACACGAAAAAGATATACGTTGCTTTATCTTTAACAACTTCAATATGAGCAATTTAATATCGTCTATTTCGTGATGAGTCAGGTGACCCTAGTGATCCCTGCTAGCAGTCGACCAAGAATATCGGCACCGGTTATAACACGCCTTTGATCTGTCCATAATAGAACGATATCACGATCAATTACATTGTCACCAGAATACGCTGCTTGTACCTCAAAACGCTGCAGAATTTGCCCAAGCCTTACTGAAGAATCTTCAATGATCACTGGCCGATGGCAATATTTTTCGGGATCGAATGAACCGGTACCCAGCAATGCGCTGCGTAAATAAGCATCGGTATCCACGGCAAGCTGAGGTGTGCCATCAATATCCGTCAAGACCGCCCATTTTTTTCCAGATTTCTGAAGCCGTTGCAGGAAGTAACCATCTTTCGAACTGGCATCTCCGGGAAACTGAGCACCCCCTTCTTTGAATGGCAAAGAGATGATGCTGGATGGGTCAAGCGGTTCACCCTCTTTGGAGGCCAGAACATCGTCGATAGATAAAAAATTTAATGCGCCGAGTCCTTCGATACGACCAAGATCTGTTTCTTCCGCGGCCATATGCTGTCGAACCAATTCTCTGAGCCCGCGTTCGCGAAGGAATTCCACTCCTTCCTTTCCAAGCCAAAAATCAAGTAATAAAGCGATGGGTTTTGCAACCGGGTACAATATGAACTGGTAGATTCTCAATACCGGAGCGAGCCTAGCGCCGACTGTCAGAGCTTTGCGGGAAAAATAAGCCTGTGGAAAAATCTCCCCGAATAAGGTGATCAAGATTGTCGAAAACAGGAAAGCTCCTACACCCGCCATAACTGAATTGGACAACAATGTTAGAAGCACATTGATCCCGACATTACCCCAAAGAATCGTGGTGAGCAGGAAGTTGGAGTCCGTTCGCATCGCCAGAACAAGCGAAGCATGTTTGTTGCCCGTTCCTGCTTCGACTTCAAGCCGCAACCGACTAACGCTGAAATAAGCTAGATTCAATCCGGAAAACATAGCGGACTGACTAATGCAGAAAAAGATGCCGAACCATTTTAGCGCGTAAACAGTATCAGGGGTGAGCATTTCAAATGACATATTATGTTAAACTTTCCGCCGAGAAGTGAACAGATTATAGTTTCGAGGAACTAGGCAGCTCGTCCAATGCAGATAGAATAGCACTGTCCCGGTCATAAATGTCGTCTAGAAATTTTATCCCACCCGTTTCATCCCAGACAACCGTATTGTAAAGAATATGAACAGGAATTTTAGCCGTTAAATTCGCACGTGTTTCCTTGCCGCTGGCAACCGCTTTATTGATGTTTTCTGCGGTCCATTCCTTGGTATCAGACAACAACCACGTGGCAAGATCCAGCGGGTCCTGGGTTCGAATACATCCCGAGGAAAATGCCCGTTGTTGTTTGGCAAACAAATCACGGGTTGGCGTGTCATGTAGATATACATTGTGCGGGTTGGGAAACATAATTTTTACTTTTCCCAAAGCATTCAATTCGCCTGGCGCCTGCCGAATTCGGTAAGGGAAATTGCTGGCGCTTACACTGTTCCAATCAATAGTCGTTGAATCGACCAGATTGCCGGACCTGTCCAATACTTGAAAGCCAAGCCGTTTGACAGCCCCGGGATCGCGGCGGAAAGCCGGTAATTTATCAGCGCGAGCTAAACTCGGGGGTGTTTCCCACCAGGGATTAAATATCATATATTCGATCTCGTCAGAAAAAACCGGGGTTTTGCGGAAAGATTTGCCGACAATGGCCAGGTGCGTCCTTTCTACTTTTCCATTGTTCCAAGCCGTTGTCTTAAAGGCGGCAATATTGACGCGAACATGCTTTTTACCAAGAAAGTCGGGCAACCATCTGGCCCGCTCCATATTGACGCGAACTTGATTGATCTTATCCTGAACGCCGAGATTGAGAGCCGCAATTGTCGCGGTTCCTGCAACGCCGTCATTGTCCAGTTCCGATTGAAACTGAAATACTTTCAATGCATTGACAGTCTGTTCGTCCATTTCGCCATTGACGTTTTCATCGAGCAACAAGGAAAGTTGGACAAGGCGTTCCTGCAACGCGCGTACCCGCCCACTTTTCATTCCTTTTTTTATGGCCTCCCCCGCGGGCACCAAGGCAATCGGTGCTTCTGCCAAAGTTCTCAGGCGGGATAATTCTTCGCGCAAAGCCACGTATTCCGGTTGTTTTGGCGCAAGGTCTTCAAGACTGTCTGCTATATTATCTGATGCAAGTGCGTATTGCATCCGTTCGGTTATGTTAACGTCTCTCCGCACAGCCGTCCAATCAGGTTCAACCGTTACCGGGTCGATTTTTCCGTAGATCATGTGAGCGGCGGCGGAATGCCAGGCATCTGTTGCCCATATGTCTCGCTCTGATTTATCTTCTTGGAGAGTTTTTAACTTTTCCAAATGGTAGTGATCAGGGTTTAACCCGTGCAGTGACAAGTTTTCCAGCGTAATTATCAGATCAGCGTAATTCTGGTTATTCCCCCAAAGATATTTATCCGAAGTATCCGCAACGAGTGGTTCGATACTCGGTTCGTACAGTTCATTAACACTGTCCGGAGCCAGAAGTTGGCGAATTTTAGGCTCCTTTTCCACGATGTTTGTTTGCGCTGCGGGTTGGATAATGATGGATTCCCGTAGACCTATACCGAGCAACATGAATCCAGCAGCCAGCACGATCCCGGCTAAAATATAAATTTTTTTCATTATTTTCCCCATCTGTAGTTCGGTCAACGACCCCAACGCGCTACGCGCCCCCGGGCATCTATGTGAACGAACGGCCCGTGCACAGCATTTGATTTGTAAGCACCAAGTCCACCGGCAATAATACCTGTCTCAGCGTAAAGTGATTCTGCATAATCATAGATAAAGTTGGCATCATCCTTATCGATTGTGCCGTCCTGATTGACATCATCCATGTTGCCGTCACGCGGCATCGAGTCAATATAAATATCAGCTGCGTCCCCATACATGTGGCGCGAATATTTTGCAGACCCGATCGCGGTGTTGTAATACGGCGTTCGAAATCCACTCATTACGAATAAGGTCGATGCATTCGTTCGACCGTCTTCTCTCAATTGAGCGAGCAAAGTTTCGAGCCGCTGTAGATTTTTATCAGAGACAAGCACATATTTGGGCCATTCAGCCGGCTGCTGTTTGCACAAAAATTGACCAATTTTAAAATTTTTTGAAACAGGTAAATTCACCTCATCTTTTTCAAGCTTAATAAACCCTTTGGGCGTGTTTTTTGGGTAAAATCCAATACGGTAGTTTCCCAGATAACCCCGCGCATCAATTTTGGTGCTAGGTTCCAATACAAATACTGTTTCGCGGCGTTTGATATTTCCGTTATGGTCTGTGACAACTAGCGTATGATTGCCGGCATGATCGGGCGCCTTCCAGGTGTTTGAAACCGGCACCCCGTCTATAGTTGCGCGCTCCCCAAATGAGGAGTAGAGCTTCAATGTTTTGCCCGGCATGACTGTTTTATGCCCGGCTTGGAATTTCACAACTTTCGAATTTTTTTTGGAATTTTCCTTAGCAACGCCGGATGTTGAAAACGATAGTGCCAGCAATAGTATCGCAATATTTTGGTATCTCATACTCTCGACCTATAAAGAAAATTATTAAAGCTCAACTCGGACTCACAATATACGCCGTTACAAAAGCTTAAAATGACGCTTAAAAAGTTTTGTCGTGGATTTCGATACTATATGCAGGCAATCCATATCCGATCAGGCACAAAATACCGCCAGCTAAGCTGACGGTATTTCTTATTCAACACGCCGCAATAGTGCCGCGCTTTAGCACAAAGGATTACTGAGCCTTGCGAACAGTTTTCCAAGCTGCGACCCGTGCGATCCCGGGCGCTTTGCAATTTCTAAATTCCGTTGGCGCATGGTAGCCCACACGGTGCTTGAAAGGTATTTCTTTCAGCACACCCGTGAATTCAACTCTGTCGCCAATTGTAGCGGAACTGCGTGCTTGCGCACCCGTGCCGGCGGCGGAAGAAACAACCGTTAGGTCTTTCCCCATATATTCCATTGTTGCGGACATTGGCCACGTCAGCACATATTTTTTGCTCGGAGCCTTCCCTCTAACGTTGGTCGCATAAAGGCAGTTTCCGTCGACTGTCAAATCCGCTCTAAAATTGGTGACAAGCGCTTGATCAAGATCCGAGACAGTCCGTTTCGGAAAGTGGATATCATTTTTAGTCAATTTATAAGCGGGAGCTTCCGAAGCTCCGTTCTGTGTGGCGCAACCGCCTATTAAGATCATTGATCCTGTGACCAGTGAAGCAACAATTTTAGATTTTGTAAAAATAGTCATAATAATTCCTTGTGATAAGGCCGCATCAAACGGCCGACTTGGTAATAAATTAGTTGATTGAGTGACTTAATTCGTCCGCAAAGCGCCGTTCTGCCAGTAGGTTTTTCCGGTCTCTTCATCAATGAAGTAATACCGGCCAGCCGCCTGATCATAATACATCCGTTGACCAAACGCAGGTTTACGCAACTTAGTGCCCTCGCCCATTGTCTGATCTTTTTGACGCCCGACGACAGCGCCACCAACAGCACCGGCAACACCGCCGATAATGGCGCCGGTTTTGGCGTCGCCTTTGCCAACATTGTTTCCTATAACTGCACCCGCTGCAGCTCCGGCCGCAGTACCGATCGCAGTGTTCTTTTCAACATTACCTGTTGTGGTACAGGCCGATAACGCGATTGCCGTCGTCGATATAATCAAAAGTTTCTTCAAAATTATCTCCATAAATTTTCTAAGGCTTTCACTGCCTGCAGAGTCGAGATAAGGTTGTTGTTGTTGATAATCTATAAGCATAAATACGTAATCAGCAGTGCAAGGCACTATTCATCCGAAGCATTGCACTGTAGAAAATTCCGCCTGTTAAATAAGTACATTCCCGTATCGACTTTGCCTTGAATTCCGGCAATGTTAAGATTTTTGCCGCGCGACAATACTTCTTAGGACATTAAATTGAACCGATCTTTGAAACTGACGCTGATCTCGTCGCTTGTCGTAATAGCTTCGAGTTTCGCTCCTCATGTATATGCGGCAGAGCCCCTCGCCAGTGTAGAAGGTGACATGCCGGATTCACTTCGTAAACTCGTATATAGTGTCATTGGAACAGTTGAAGACTCACCCCGATCATTAGCCCAGGCCCGGCGGCGTGCCGAAAAGGCAGCCCGCGAGGCGGCATCGGTTATGCGCTCGCAAGGATACTATAGCGCCACCGTTGAATTTCGCATCGATACGTCGGAAACAGACAAAAGCGAAAAACCCGACAAAAGACAACCTGTCCTTCTTATCACACCGGGAACTCAGTTCACGGTTTCCGATGTTGAAATCTTCTTTGACGGTATACAGCCGGATATTTCCTCTGAGTTATATAAGAGCTTAAAATTGAAACCCACCGGCCCCGCCTTGGCCGCTGATGTGGTCAGCGATGAGATGAATGTGATTAACACGCTTCGATCACGTGGATTCGCTGATGCGACCGAACTGCCGCGCCAGGTTGTTGTCGATCATCAATCCAAGACCATGAAAGTCAGGTTCAATATTGCTGCCGGCGATAAAACAAAATTCGGGAAAGTTATTCAATCCGGTTCAGCCCAGCTCTCCGGGAATTGGCCAAAAATGGTCGCGCCGTTCGAGACGGGCGGGCTTTACAACGAAAAACAATTGCACGATCTGACCAGCCGCGTCCTGGCGACCAATGCATTCAAAGGCGCCTCTGCTGAACTCGATGAGGCACACATACGAAATGAAGACGGCTCGGTAACCCGAAATGTCTTGCTTCATATTGATCAAGGCAAGCGCAACACAATCAGCGGTGAAATCGGTGTGTCAACTTCCGATGGTAGCGGTGTGGATTTGATTTACGAGCGCCGCAATCCATTTCTGTACGCTGAAACCGTTCAACTCAAATCCACGATCAAAACCAATCAAATCAGCGTGGGGTTAAATTATAAAATCCCCTATGCATGGCGGGTTGACCGCTCGCTGGATGCCGGTATTGAAATCGCCCGCGAAGAGACTGACGCTTTCACCGGTGAGCGATTAACGAGTAAGGCTGTAATAACTCAAAAATTTAATAGGCATTACAAAGTCTCCGCCGGGCTTGGATTTGAGGCGTCACAATATTTGGAGAACGGTCAGGATGTCCGCGCCTATCTGATTGAAGGCCTGGGGCATGCGACCTACGACGCACGGGATTCCCTGCTCGATCCGTCAGTCGGATATTTATTGGAAGCAGATGCGATCCCGAGTTATAATTTCGGCGCGGCTGATGGACTTTTCACAACGGTGGAGCTGGGCGCCAGCCTCTATCAACGGATATCCGGCAGTATCGTTGCTGCCGGGCGGGCCAAAGCGGGAACCATTTTTGGGGCTGGTCAGGACAGCGTACCCCTTAACCGCCGCTATTATGCCGGCGGTGGTGGATCGGTACGCGGATTTGGCTACCAGACCATCTCGCCGCTCGACGCCACTGACGCAAATATTGGCGGACGCTCATTGATCGAAGGCAGTTTTGAACTTCGCTACCGGGGCGAAAGCCCTTACGGGTTTGCCGTATTTGCAGACGCAGGTACAGTTGGTCGCGAAAGTTTTTCGGAATTCGAGACTGTCCGTTACGGTCTAGGTGCGGGATTGCGTTACCACACAAGCTTCGCCCCACTCAGGGCCGATATTGCGGTGCCACTGAACAAACGACCGGGTGACGCAGATGTTCAAGTCTATATCAGTATCGGGCAGGCGTTTTGATGAAGAACGCATCTAAAAATACGAAGAACAAGCCGCGCCGGAGCACCATATGGGCGAGGCTTACATTCATCGTACTTGTAATACTCGTCCTGCTGATTGGAATACGCCTGTTCTTTATGACCTCATTTGCTGCCCGGCTTGCTGAAAACCAGATAAACAAGCAAAGCTTCGATCAAATCGAAGCGATTGAAGTCTCGGGCATTTCCGGGGATTTGTTGAGCCGGTTCAATATTGCGAACATCAAAATCAGGGACCAGGACGGTATCTGGGCGGAAGCGAAAAATGCGGGCATTAGATGGCATCCTCTGTCAATTATTCGGGGGCCCATCACAGTGTCCAACCTTCAGATCGATGAACTCATCTTGGACCGCAAGCCGCTCCTCAATCCAAAAACGGAAACTGACTCCAAAAACGGTAAAGGCTTTTTGTTAGAAACATTCAAACTCAATCGTATACAATTGAACGAATCTTTTATCGGGGAGCAAGCCCTTCTCACGGCAAATGGTCAATTTCATACTGAAAATAACGGAAGTCTCAACTCACGTATCGACATTAAACGTACTGATGTTTCCGGTGATCGATTAAACGCGGAATTGACCAGAGATGAGCATGGATTGCTCAACGGGCAGTTTGAAGTGTTCGGCTCTTCCGGCGGTGCATTTGTAAAACTGTTAAACGCGCCGAACGATCGGGATCTGAAAGGAGATGGCTCATTGAAAGGAACCCTGCAAGAAGGGTCAGGCGAACTTGAAATTACCTTCGGCGAACAATTGGCCGCCCGCACGTCGCTGAATTGGTTGAATGAAATTGGAAAGTATGAGGGCGAACTCAAATTAGAAAATTGGCCGGTTTTTAATGACTGGCGTCACCGCATCGGCGACATACTAAATATAGATGGAGAATTCGGGACGAAGCCGGGCACACCATTTACTGCCAACATCCGCACGCCTGAAGTCAAATTAATTGCAAAAGGTGAACGGCCTGAAACCGGGCTTATTCCCGAATTTTTAGATATTGCGTTAAATGCAGACAATGCCTTCAAGCTGGCAAAATTGCCGGATGATTTTAAAAGCGGCACCGGCGTCGCCAAAGGTCGCCTGACATTATCGCCAGTCATCAAATTTGACGGAACTGTGGGTGTGAACAATGTCGAAACTTCTATCGTTACAGCCGATTCATTGAGCGGACCTGCTGAGCTAACGCTAGCGGCTGAGAATGATATCCATTACAAAGTCAGTTTCGAGGCAAACGCGTTTGCGCCCGTTCAGTCATACCCCGTCACATTTTCCACACCGACCAAAATTCGTGCCGTCGGTACATATTTCAATACCAAGGGCGTATTGGATGTAAGCTCGTTTAATCTGACGTCCTCAGGTAATAAGATCGAAGGGCGCGGGCGAATATTGACCCGGGAAAAAGGAATGGAGCTTACCGGCAATGCCGATCTCGAAATGCTCGAATTTGGCGCATTGCCTTCCGGTTCAGTCGCTGCCAAATTCCAATTGGAACAATCGGCGACGACGGCTCTGAAGATAAGTTCGAACGGACGGTATAGACCCAATGCCCAACTAATGGCACCGCTGGATGAAATCCTAGGTCAATCAATTATATACGACGTCAATTTGAAGCCGGTTTCCGGCGGCATTGATATTTTGCACGCGGATATTTCAGGTGATAAACTGCAAACAACACTGTCGGGACGGTATAGCGACAACATCAACATAGATGGCGAAGCCGACATAAGTGCGCCCTATTCTTATCAAACAGTGAAACTCAACGATACAGCCCAAATCAGCTATACGATTATGGGAACGACGCAGAACCCTACGCTCAAAATCGACGCCAAATCCAGTCAAGTACAAGTTGGCGGCAATGTGCTTAACAATCCTCATTTCAGAGCAGAATTCGATCAAATCCGTGACAATCTCGAAGGGCCATTGCAATTGGACGCCAGCACCAAATTCGGTGACCTTCTCGCAACAACCAATGTTACGAGAAACGAAAGCGGGCTAGGATTCAAAAATCTGAATGTCAGGCTGGACCAATTATTGGCGAGCGGATTTCTGGCAATCGCACCTGATAACCTCGCGACAGGCAAGATGATTATTAATCTGGCTGAAGGTCAAAAGCAAAAAGAGCAACTCAGTATCTCGCTGACGCCTCAGGATGGCAAACAAGGCCTGGAATTGTCAGTCGACACCCGAAATGTCGCCTACAAAAATATTGGATTTGACGCGATTCGTATCCAGGCAAGTGGAACGCTGGATCGTCTGTCCGGTCGATTTGAAGTGGATGGTCGACATGGCGATAAGGTGACCAGCCCTAAATTTGCACTCGCGCTGCCGTTTCAATTGAACCGGTCTTCCTTCGGCGATATAACTGCGAGCGGCACGCCAGTCGGTCAATATGGCAATATCAAAATCACCGGTTCCGAACCGGTCGTCCTCAGTCTTGACAGCGGGCGTCCAAACCTGAAAGCCGCTTTAGATGTTTCGGACGGCAAGATTGAAGTGGACTATTCCGGTCTGGTTGATCATGACACACTAAAAATAATCATTGGTAATTTGCCTGTCTCCACTCTTCGCTTGCCGGGCAGCCTCGGCGATACAAAAGGTCGAATTAGCGCGCTTGTTAATCTAAACACTAAAGCCCCTCACCCATCCGGAACGGCAAATTTTTCCCTTACGGACTGGCGCGGTTTCGAAGTTGAAAAAGGACAAGGATTAACAACCAGACTTGATCTGGTTTTGAACGAAAGTGCCATTAATTGGCAACTTGATGGGCAAGCGATCAATGGATTTAAGATAAATGGAAACGGAAATTTTCCGGTAGTGGTCGGAAGTCAACTGAATTCGCTGAGGCCAAACATGTTGAACCCTATATCTGGGCAATTGGCCGCATCCGGCCCCGCCGCGTCTATTTTTGGCCTGATCACGCCGTCTGATGACGAATTGCTGGGTAATTTAAATGCCAACCTTACAATTTCAGGAACGACGACTGAACCGCGGCTTATCGGACAGGCGAACGGTAAAGACATCGGGTTTGAATTCCCTGAACTTGGCACCCGTATTCGAAATGCAAATTTCGATGCGGCATTTTCCAATGACGGTTTGCAAATCAATTCTTTGACCGCATCGGACAGCAATAGTGGGCGGATGTCTGCCAACGGCAAATTCACATTCGGAGAATTCGGGCGACCGCTCGGGGAGCTCAATCTACAAGCTACAAATTTCAAGGCTTTGGACCGGCGCGATGTGGACGCCTGGCTCGACGGCAATCTTATTTTTCAAAATGGTGTAACCGACAGCTTGTTGTCTGGAAATATAGACATTCGAAAAGCGGAACTTCGACAATTCGTCACAGGAACAGCAAGTGTTGTTGAAATTGAAGTCGAAGAGATCAATCGACCGAAGGAACAGGCCGGCTTGCTCCTGGAAAAGCCGGTGAGCCGCGTCGCTTTGGATGTTAAAGTCAAGGCACCCCGAAATATTTTTATCCGAAGCCGTGGCATCGATGTAGAAATGGCTGTGGACGCAGATGTGAACGGGACTCTTACGGATCCCGAATTTGTGGGAACGGCAACGATTATCCGTGGCGGTTATAAGATAGCCGGTAAGAATTTGGCATTCGAAAACGGAACGATTGAATTCGACGGTCCACTATCGCAGGCCAAAATGAACTTGAAGGCAGAAACTGAAACCCAGAATCTGAAGGCGGGGGTTGATATCAGCGGGACAATGGAAAATCCAAAAATAGATTTGTCCAGTACACCGGAACGCCCGGAAGACGAAATTCTCTCAGCTCTATTGTTTGGTCGTTCCGTTTCGGAACTTTCGATCATTGAATCCGCTCAATTGGCGGGCGCCTTAGCCCAGTTTTCGGGTGTTGGCAGCGGTTTTGATCTATTGGGCGGCGTTCGCAATGCGTTTGGATTTAATCAGCTCAATATTGACTACAAGCCGAATGGAGGGACACAGGTTTCCGGTGGACGATATCTGGCCAAAAACGTCTATCTGCAACTTTTTTCAGGCGCGGGACTTGACCAGTCGGGTGCAATTATTGACTGGGAAATTCGAAAAAACATTGCTTTGCGATCCCGGATACAAGCAGACTACAATCAAAGTCTGTCACTGAAATGGAAAAAGGATTTCTAAACGACTAAACCAGAGCGATTTATATATCGTTTTGATTCAAAAAAATTTCGGTTCTTTAATCAGTCGTCCGACCAATCCATCTTTTCCTTGTCGAGGAATGCATTGATGCCCTTTTCAGCTTGGGCGTTTAGCATATTTTCAGCCATAACTTTGGACGTATACTCATAGGCCGAGGCCAGATCCATTTCGCGCTGTTTATAAAATGCGCTTTTACCAATCGCCAATACTTTTGACGATTTCGCGGCAATTTTTTCCGCGAGGTCCATTGTACATTGCGTCAATTGATCGTTTGGAACGGCCCTGTTGACCAATCCAATATCAACAGCCTTGCGTGCGTCTATCATATCGCCCGTGAGAAGCATCTCCAAAGCCTGCTTATTGTTGATGTTTCGTGATAATGCGACCATCGGTGTTGAACAAAATAGGCCGATATTCACGCCAGGCGTGGCAAATCGGGCGTCCTCGCCAGCAATGGCCAAATCGCAAGACGCGACCAACTGGCACCCGGCTGCTGTCGCCACCCCGGCAATTTCTGCGATGACGGGTTTTGGCGCATTGACTATCGATTGCATCAGCGATGCGCACGCGGTCAACATGTGCGTGAAGGCATCGCGCCCCTTGTCATCAGTATCGCGCGCGGCTCGAATTTCTTTCAGATCATGCCCCGCGCTAAATGCAGGACCTTTGGCAGCAATGACGATGACGCGCACCGCATGATCACCAGAAGCGGTTTGGATGACACCAGTCAAGTCCGACAGCATGGACGTTGACAATGCGTTGCGCCGCTTCTGGTCGTTGAGTGTCACGCGACAAACCCCGGACGCAGTCGTGGTAATTTGGAGAATTTCTGAATCCATTGACACAGACTACCTGAGAGATGGTGTGGATCAATCACATATTTAGCAAGTATTGCGCTTATTACCGAATTGGATCGCCTTCCCGTTGGCGGGTTTGCCAATCCGGGGCAATCCAGACATCAACATTTGAATTCGGCAAAGGATCTTTCCCTAAAATGATGTCTGATGCCTTTTCGGCAATCATAATGATCGGCGCATTCAAATTACCATTCGTGATCGACGGAAAAATAGAAGCATCGACGACTCGCAACCCTTCAATACCGATCACCCTGCAGTCAGGATCAACGACGGTCATTGGGTCATCGGTCGCGCCCATTTTACAGGTGCCACTGGGGTGATAAGCGCTTTCGACATTGTTGCGCACCCATTCATCAATCTCATCATTGGACTGGACTTCTATTCCAGGTTGGATTTCATCACCCCGGTACGGGTCCATTCCCGGTTGCGACATGATTTCCCGCGTCAGCCGGATACATGCGCGCCAATCAGATACATCAGTTTGCTGAGTCAAATAATTGAATGTGATTTTTGGGGCATCTAGTGCGTTCGGAGACACAATCCGAATGTGACCCCGACTTTTGGGTTTATTTGGCCCCACATGAACTTGAAATCCGTGGCCTTTGATCGATGGCGTGCCGTCATACCGAATTGCACCAGGCAAGAAATGGTATTGAATGTCAGGCGACCTTATACCCGGTTTTGAACGAATAAAGGCACAGCTCTCAAAATGATTGGTCGCGCCCAAACCTGTTTTAAAGATCACCCAGCGTATGCCGATCAGGGCTTTGGGAAACAAGCCCAGCTTGTTGTTGAGTGATATGTTCTGTTTGCAACGAAACTGAAAGTACACTTCGAGATGATCTTGTAAATTTTCACCAACACCCGGTAGCTCATGCACTTGATCGACACCGGCGTCGTTCAATACTTTCTTTGGCCCAATGCCCGACATTTGCAAAATAGCCGGACTCCCGATTGCGCCGGCACTCAGAACGACTTCGCCGCTCGTCATTATAGAAGCCGTTTTCCCATTGCGCTCAAATTGAACGCCAACGACTTTCTTTCCGTTCAGTATGAGCTTTTGTACCAATGCTTGATCAATTATATCCAGGTTTCCCCGAGACTTGACCGGGTCGAGATACGCGCGCGATGTGGATTCGCGCACACCGCCCCTAACCGTCATGTGCATGGGACCAAACCCTTCCTGCCGATATCCGTTGTAATCCTCGGTTGTTCCGTATCCAGCTTCGTCACCAGCCCGTATAAAAGCCGTGTAGAGCGGATTTTTCATTTTGTTGCCATTGCACACACCCATTGGCCCGTTTCCACCCCTGTAGGTGTCTTCGCCGTCCATCCACGTCTCTGCTTTCTTGAAATATGGCAGGCAGGATTGATAGCTCCACCCTTTGGCACCCGCTTGTTCCCATTCATCAAAATCCAGAGCATGCCCGCGTACATATACCATGCCATTTATCGATGATGACCCACCCATTGCGCGTCCCCTCGGGCAGGATATTGTGCGATCATTCAAAGTCGGTTCCGGCTGCGCATTGTATCCCCAATTGTATTTGGGGTTGGCCATTGGAAAAGACAAAGCCGTCGGCATTTTGATCATTAAGTTTTTGTCGCTGCCCCCCGCCTCAATCAGCAAGACCCGGTTTGCAGGATTAGCGCTCAGGCGGTTCGCAAGCACACAACCTGCAGAGCCGGCTCCGACAATAATATAATTATACTCTCGATCAGTCATTTAATCCTGCATCACTCTTCATTGTCAGCAGTACTAACCACAGCATGTATATTTTGAGCAAGTGCGAAATTAAATTGCCGCTTCACATCTGATCTTCACATGATATGCAAATGCAATGAGTATTTTATCCGGCGTCAAAATTATCGAGATTGAAGGCATTGGACCCGGCCCGTTTTGCGGGATGCTGCTCGCCGATCTGGGAGCAGATGTCGTCGTGATTGAACGCCCCGGAACAGCACAATTTGCCAGTAGTGGCGAGACGACCATCACAAAACGCGGCAAAAACTCCATTAGCCTTAATTTAAAAAATGAAGATGACAAAAAGCTTTTTTTCAAATTGATCGAAAAGTCCGACGGGCTGATAGAAGGCATGCGCCCTGGAGTGATGGAGAAACTGGGACTTGGTCCTGAAATTTGTCATAAAATCAACCCAAGGCTTGCCTATGGCCGTGTAACCGGCTGGGGACAGGACGGTCCTCTCTCGCACGCTGCCGGTCACGATCTGAATTATATCGGATTATCCGGTGCCCTTTGGTATTCCGGCAGACCGGGAGATCCACCTTTCGCGCCGCCGTCATTGGTTGGCGATGTCGCTGGCGGTGCCCTTTACCTCGCCATCGGCATGCTTGCGACCATCATGAAAGCGCGCGAGAGCGGTAATGGTGACGTCGTGGATGCAGCCATGATCGATGGATCGGCACATATGATGAACCTACTTTTGACTGCGAAACAATTTGGCGCGCTTCAAAACGAACGTGGCAAAAGCATTCTTGATGGTCCGCACTGGTATGACAGCTATTCGTGTAAAGACGGCGGCTTTATTACAATCGGATCTCTTGAACCTAAATTTTATGCGCTGTTGATTGAGAAATTGGAACTAACGAATGATGCAAGTTTCGCCAATCAGATGGATGCAAGTGTCTGGCCGGAACAAAAAGAAAAACTGGCCACAATCTTTAAATCCAGGACGCGCGATGAATGGTGTGAATTAATGGAAGGCACAGATATTTGCTTTGCTCCGGTTCTCAATCCCGACGAAGCTGCCGAGCATCCCCACATGAAATCACGCAAAACCTATTCCAGCGAACGCGGTAGTCTCGAAGCCATGCCCGCGCCCCGCTTTTCCAATCATGCGAACCGAGCACCGAGCAATAGCCATCCCACAACCGTTGCTGACCTTCTTCAAAAATGGAAATAGTCTCGCAACTGGACTTCACCAAAATTTACTGCCGGTAAATTCGCTCGGCTTCGGGTCGACGTTTTGCAGGAACCAATATCTGTTGTTCTGAAGAGCAGTTATGAACAAACAAAAAGGGGCGGTATGGGCCCGCCCCTTTCTAACTCGTCGCTAAACGAGTCGGTCTTATGCCGCATCAATGAGGTCAATTGCGTCATAAAACAGATGCTCATGCTCGGCCAGGGCTTGTACCGAGAAAGCATCATCCAGTGTTGCCAGAAAGTTGACAGAAGCATCAAATTTAGATTCAGCAACGCCGTCCTGCGTTGGCGCCGCAAAGTTACTCATAAACAATTCGCTCGGGCTGTATTGCGGCACCGGCTGGCTGGCTTCGATAGCCGAAGCGATCTGCGTAGATGAACCAAATTCGGCATCCGCCATCATGGCAAAATAATCTTCGATCGTGACACCGCCAACATCCTTGGAAACTGTCGAGCCCTCTTTGGTTCCTGTCGCCGCTTCATCTACGGGCGCAGAATATTTGATGGTATAAAGCTCACCTGGCACATAGTAATCACTGGCTGCACTAGTTTCGACCGCTTCTTCGACAAGTTCCTCGTCTTCCTGATCACGATCCTCTCCAAATGTTCCACCAGGAAACTCTTCATTCCCATCAAAACTACCTGTATTGTTCAGTTGATCAATGAAGGTGTGCAGATCTGATGCTGAAGGCCCATCAAACTGTGGCTCTTTCCAGACTTCTGAATTTGTGCGCACCATGCCGTCACCATATGCATCAAGCCATTCTTGCGCCCATTGGATCAATTGGATGGGATCGACCGTATCGGGATTGTTATCTGATCCGGCATCCGGACTAGCAGCAATGTTTAGAACAAGTGCGGCCAAATCACGCGCTAAGGTATCTACACCGTTGCGTGGACCCTTTCCGGCGCCACCCTCCAGAGCATCTTTCAACCAGTCAACAGACCAGAATTCGCCTTCGTCGACGACTTCGGGTGTCATATCATCACCATCGTCATTGAAGTTGATCCAGATACCGGTTTCACCTGCATAGAACGGTGCGTCGTCTGCAACAACAATGGTCATTTCACCTTCAGGGAAATATTCTTGGCCCGCCTGTTTAGGTTCGTTGTCAAGAATGCCGTCAAAAAACTCACAGTGGTTCTTCCAGAACCCGGGAGTGCCGAACCAACCTTCCGGAGGCGAGGGCAATTCTTCCGTATGGTCGTCCTCATCGCAAATCAAATCCAGGACATTGTCAGATGTCGGATCATCGGCACAGACCGTCGCAATGTTTGTAAAGCTGCCTGCATCGATGTCTTCTTGCGTGATGGTATGGACTGCAGTGTACTGCCATGTCTCACCGACATCCAACTTGCCGTCATCGTCGGTATCGCCAATATTATACATGCCGTCTAATACCTCAACGATTGAGCCCGCATCCGCGTCTGGATCGGTAACTACAATGTCGTCCAAGGTTACATTTCCGATATTGCTGACCGCCAGGGTGTATTGAATGGTCTCGCCAACATCGGCATAGGTGTCGGCATTTTCATCCGCGAATGTACCGTCCTTGACGATGTCAATCACAGGATTGCGTGGCAATTCCTCTTCGTGATCATCTTCATCACACACCAGATCCATGGCATCGTCAGATGTCGGATCATCGGCACAGACCGTTGCGATATTGGTAAAGCTGCCCGCATCGATTTCTTCCTGCGTGATGGTATGGACCGCCGTGTACTGCCAGGTTTCATTGACATCCAACTTTCCGTCCATATCAACATCGCCGACATTGAACCCGCCAGCTTCGACCGCAGCAATAGAACCCGCATCTGCATCAGGATCGGTAACTACAATGTCGTCCAAGGTTACATTACCGATATTGCTGACCGCCAGGGTGTATTGAATGGTCTCGCCAACATCGGCATAGGTGTCGGCATTTTCATCCGCGAATGTACCGTCCTTGACGATGTCAATCACAGGATTGCGTGGCAGCTCTTCTTCGTGATCATCTTCATCACACACCAGATCCATGGCATCGTCAGATGTCGGATCATCGGCACAAACCGTTGCAATATTGGTAAAGCTGCCGGCATCGATTTCTTCTTGCGTGATAGTATGTTGCGCAGTGTAAGACCAAGTCTCGTCCACATCCAACTCGCCATCCATATCGGCATCACCGACATTGAATCCACCTGCCTCAACGGCAAGAATTGTGCCCGGATCCGCGTCTGGATCGGAAACGACAATATCGGTTAGGCTGACATTGCCTTCATTGCTGACCATGAGAGTATACTGAATAGTTTCGCCGACGTCGGCAAATCCGTCCATGTTTTCGTCTAAGAACTCACCGTCCTTAATAATATCTATGGCGGGTACAATCGGCAGAACCTCCGTATGCGGATCATCATCATTGACCGGCGTATCATTCGGATCCAAGGCATCCACATCCGCAATATTGGTGAACTCACCCGCATCAATATCAGCCTGGGTCAGGGTATGCGTCGCTGTGTAGCTCCACTCCTCACCCACTTCCAACAGATCATCATTGTCACCAATAAGATCAACACCGCGCACTATCGACAGCGGATCGGCATCCGGATCCGTAACAACAACAGTGTCCAAAGTCACATTGCCGTCATTGGTCACAACAAGCGTGTAATCAATCGTATCGCCAACATTGGCAATCCCGTCACCACCTGTGTTCAAGGTGCCGTCTTTCACAATGTCAATCACAGGATCCGGAATGAATAAAGGAACTTCTGCACTGGCTTCAACCGGCCCGGCTTGATCGCTGGTTGCGCTCGCCGTATTATCAATATCGCCGTCGCCATCGCCGTTACTGTCAATATCTGATTGAAGCACTTCATAACTACCTTCGTAAATCCAGGATTCGCCTGGATCTAACAAGGAATTGGTGTTCGTATCACCAGAGATAAAACTTAGATCAGCTAGTAAAGGATCGTCGACAATGACATTGCTTAAAGAGACATTACCCATCCCTGTTGTTACAGTTATGCGATAATCAATAACTTCGCCAACAGCATTAACTTCTAAATCGAGTTCGTCACCTGCTACCGCCGTCACTTCCTTGATGATCGTTATTTCCGGATTTTGTTCGATCGGCACCGCTGCACTGGCGTTGACCGGGCCGGCCTGATCGCTTGTTGCCGTTGCCGTGTTGTCAATCAGTCCATTGCCGCCACCATTGTCGTTAATGTCGCCTTGGGTTGCCGTGTAACTGCCATCATAAATCCAGGATTCGTTCAAATCGAGAACATTGTCCTCATCCAAATCCCCGTCATTGAACCCGTCCATATCATCGTCGACAC
>JABDMW010000017.1 GCA_013001295.1 Hyphomonadaceae bacterium | reverse complement strand
TAAATGACTTCACCCCATAGCCCCTGACCCGCAATCTGGATATACGCCAATAAAGATAGATATTAGGGCCGACTCATGGGTGAAATGAATTCAAAAGCGAAAGTCGTAATTGTTGGCGGCGGCGTCGTCGGCGTGTCGACATTGTACCATCTTGTCAAAAAGGGCTGGTCGGATTGCATGTTGATCGAACGCAAGGAACTGACGTCCGGTTCAACATGGCATGCAGCCGGGTTATTGCCGCTGTTCAACATGAGTTATTCTGTTGGCCAACTCCATAAATATTCGGTCGAACTCTACAAGAGACTGAAAGAAGAAACGGGGCAGGACGTCGGCATTCGCCCTGTTTCGAATATCCGCCTGGCGACAAATCAAGACCGTATGGATGAATATCGCCAATATGCGGGCGTTGCGCAGACCATCGGCGTCAACGTTGAATTCTTGACCCCCGACGAGGTCCTTGAAATCTGGCCGTTGGCTATCAAAGACGGGTTGATCGGCGCCATGCGTCATCCGGAAGACGGCTATGTTCAACCCGCAGACCTGACACAAGCGCTTGCAATTGGCGCGCGTGCCGGTGGAGGTAAAATCCACCGCAATACCACGGTCATTGCTATCGAACAGCTGGAGGATGACAGCTGGAAAGTTACGACCGACAAAGGTGAAGTGATCGCTGAGCATGTCGTATGCTGTACCGGGAACTTCGCCCGCCAGACCGGCGAAATGGTTGGTCTGGATATCCCGGTCGTCCCGGTTGAACACCAATATATCGTCACAGAACCACATCCAGCAATTCAACAACGTAAGAAAGACGGATTGCCGGAAATGGGTGTGCTGCGGGAATCTGATGGGTCCTGGTATATGCGTGAAGAAGCCGGGGGTCTCATTCTTGGACCATACGAAAAAGGCGCACCGGCATGCTATGTTGATGGCCCGCATCCCGAAAGTGAATACGAACTCTTTCAGGAAGATTTGGATCGTCTTATGCCGCATATTGAAAGCGCAATCCACCGCGTCCCGATTTTCGAAGAAGTCGGTATCAAGAAAGTCTATAATGGCGCGATCGCCTATACGCCCGATGGCAACCCTATCGTCGGTCCGGCCTGGGACAAGAAAAACCTCTGGCTCAATGAGGGTCATAGCTTTGGCATCACCGCCGCAGGTGGTGCCGGTTGGCAATTGGCGGAATGGATCGTTGAAGGCGAACCTACAGTCGATATGATGGGCGTAGATCCACGCCGTTTCGGTCGTTATGCGACCAAAGCCTTCTTAATCGAAAAAAATGAAGAAGCCTACGCCGATGTCTTTACCATCCATTACCCTGATGAGGAACGGGCCGCCGCTCGTCCGCTTCGCACATCGCCTTGCTATGACCGCATGAAAGAAAAGGGTGCCGTGTTCGGTCAATTGTTCGGCTGGGAACGTCCCAATTGGTTTGCGCCCGAAGGGGTCAAACAGGAAGACGATTGGTCTTTCCGTCGTTCTAGCTATTTCGAGCATGTCGGTAATGAATGCAAAAACGTCGCCAAAAATGTCGGTCTGCTTGATATGACCGCATTCGCCAAATGCCGCGTGCAGGGGCCCGGCGCCCGCAAATGGCTCAATTGGATGTTTGCCCAGAAAATGCCTATCACCCATGGGCGATTGGCGCTTTGCCATGGTTTGACATCGAAAGGAGGTGTGCACTCTGAATTCACTGTGCAACGGGAAAGCAAAGACAGTTTTTACATGGTCTCGGCTGGTGCTTACCATCGTCTGGATCATGATTGGCTTAAAAAACATATGCCAACAGACGGATCGGTTCAATTTACAGACCTCACCAATTCCATGGGCGTATTGGTTGTCGCCGGTCCGAAAGCCCGCGATTTGTTGCAGCCGGTTTGTGGGTCTGATCTGTCCAATGAAAACTTCCCGTGGTTGACCGGGCAGGAAACAAGCGTCGGGTATGCTCCGGTGAAACTGCTGCGGGTCAATTTCGTCGGTGAGCTCGGGTGGGAAATCCATCATCCGATTGAATACCAGAACCATATCTTCGATACGCTCTTCAAGAACGGTGAAAAGCATGGCCTGAAGCCGTTCGGTATCCGCGCCATGAACTCCATGCGGCTTGAAAAATCTTACCGTCTTGTCGGCACGGAAATGTCTATCGAATATGCAGCGTATGAAAGTGGGCTTAACCGCTTTGTCAATTTGAAGAAGAAAGGCGGATTTCTCGGTAAAGATGCACTGCTGGCATGGGAGAAACGCGGATTTAAAAACGCGTTTGTCACTCTGGAAGTCCTGGGCGTTGATGATGCGGACGCTATTGGCAACAACCCGATCTATAAAGATGGTGAGGTCGTTGGTCGAGCCACTGGTGGCGGGTTTGGCTGGCGCATGATGACCTCTCTCGCGCTTGCAATGGTTGACCCCGAACATTCGGCAGTTGGCACTGATTTGGAAATAGATATCCTTGGCAAAATGTATAAATGCCGGGTATTGGAGGATAGCCCACACGATCCAACCAATGAGAAGCTTCGGAGCTAAACGTGAAATATTCCGCCCGGACTTTGTTTTCGCAGGCGCTGAAAGGCCATAAAAACTGGCCTGAACAGTTCCCGAATAAAGAGCCACAGAAAGATTATGATGTCGTCATCGTCGGTGCTGGCGGGCACGGGCTGGGGGCCGCTTACTATTTGGCGAAAAAGTACGGCATCACCAATGTTGCCGTGGTCGAAAAGGGTTGGCTCGGTGGTGGCAATACCGGTCGCAACACGACAATCATTCGCTCAAACTACTTATTCGACGAGAGTGCAGGGATTTATGATCACGCGGTCGATCTCTGGGACGGTTTATCTCAGGAACTAAACTACAACGTCATGTTTTCGAAACGCGGTGTTTTGATGCTGGCGCACAATGTTCATGATGTTCAGAGTTTTCAACGTCACGTGCATGCAAACCGTCTAAACGGTGTCGACAATAAATGGCTGACACCGGAGGAATGTAAAAAATTCCTACCGATCCTCGATATTTCGCAAGACCGCCGTTATCCGGTCATGGGTGGGGCGTTGCAAATGCGGGCCGGAACGGCGCGCCATGACAGCGTCGCCTGGGGCTATGCCCGCGCTGCCTCCGCTCTCGGTGTTGATATTATCCAAAATTGCATGGTCACCGGCATCAGACGCGGCAAGGATGGTGCCGTCGAAGGCGTCGAAACCCAAAAAGGCTTTATTGGTGCCAAGAAAATCGGCGTGTCGGCGGCGGGCAACACGTCCGTGGTCATGGATATGGCCGGACTACGTTTTCCGCTTGAAAGCTATCCCTTGCAGGCATTGGTATCCGAGCCGGTGAAACCCGTACTGAATTGTGTGGTTATGTCTAATGCTGTGCATGCCTATATTAGCCAGTCCGACAAAGGCGAATTGGTCATCGGGGCCGGGACGGATCAATATACCAGTTATTCACAGCGCGGCGCCCTGCATATCCTCGAACATACTTTGATGTCGATCTGCGAAATATTCCCGATATTTAAACGCCAGCGCATGCTGCGCTCATGGGGCGGAATTGTGGACGTGACACCAGACCGTTCGCCAATTGTCGGGAAAACGCCGGTTCCCGGGCTATACGTCAATTGCGGTTGGGGAACGGGAGGTTTCAAAGCCACGCCCGGCGCTGCTGATATGCTGGCTTATACCATTGCCCATGATGCACCGCACAAAATCAATGCCCCATTTAACCTCGATCGGTTTGTCGGTGGCCGGTTGATTGATGAAGCAGCGGCCGCTGCCGTAGCACATTAGAGAGATAGGGATGCTACTCATACATTGCCCTCATTGTAACGAAGAACGCCCGGAACTGGAATTTGCCTATGCCGGCGAAGCCCATATTGTACGTCCCAATGAGGCTGAGCAGGCGGAGATGTCGGACGCGGACTGGTCGAAATTCATGTTTATTCGCGACAATATACGCGGCGATCACGCAGAGCGTTGGTGGCATGCCCACGGCTGCAATATGTTTTTCAACGCCATCCGGAACACTGTCACCGATAAGTTTACAATGACCTATAAGGTCTGTCAAAAACGACCAACCGAACACCAAATCAAGGTCGCGAAAAATGACTAAATTTCGCAGGCCTGGCCATGGAAACGTTGATGTTTCCAAAACGTTGAATTTCAGTTTTGATGGCAAGTCGTACCAAGGCGTGCAAGGCGATACCTTGGCGAGCGCCTTGCTTGCCAACGGCGTGCATCTTATGGGCCGGTCCTTTAAATATCACAGGCCGCGCGGTGTTGTCGGCGCCGGCTCGGAAGAGCCAAATGCGCTGGTTGCAGTAGATCGTGGGCAGGGGCGCATTACGCCTAATGTCCGGGCCACATCTCTGGAACTCTATGACGGTTTGAAAGCCAATAGCCAAAATCGTTGGCCAAATTTAAAGACGGATATTGGCGCTTTTAACAACACTTTTTCGATGTTTTTTCCGGCGGGTTTTTACAACAAGACCTTTAAATGGCCAGCCAGTTTCTGGGACAAGGTCTATGAGCCATTTATTCGCAATATGGCCGGCCTTGGACCTGCGCCCGAACATCCAGATCCTGATAATTACGCCAGCACCTATGGGCATTGCGAAACTTTGATTGTCGGGGCCGGCCCGTCCGGTATTGCCGCCGCGCTGAGCGCAGCGCGAAACGGCGGCCGTGTGATTTTATGTGATGAAAACCCGGAATTGGGCGGGAGTTTATTGTCGACACCAGGCGTGCAGATAGAAGGAAAGTTTGCATTAGATTGGCTCGCTAAGTCTCTGGAAAAATTACGCAAAACTGAAAATGTTAGGGTCATGTCCCGCACGACAGCGATTGGTTATTTCCATGATAATTTCGTCGCGTTGGCAGAACGATTGACGGACCATATTCCTGGCGTCGAAATTGGGCCGGCACGTGAGAAGCTGCACAGAATACGGGCGGGGAAGGTCATTTTGGCGCAGGGGGCGATCGAAAGACCTTTGGTGTTCAATGGTAATGATCGCCCGGGTGTGATGCTGGCTTCCTCGGCGCAGACTTATTTGGGGAAATACGGTGTTGCTGTTGGTAATGAAGTCGCGGTGTTTACCAGTCATGACAGCGCGTACGAAGCGGCGTTTAATTTATCTGATTCAAATATTCGCATTCCGGCGATCGTCGATATACGCGAGGACATTCGTACCGATCTAAAAGAACAAGCGGAACAACGCGGTATCGATTTGTTCCTGGGCAGTGCCGTATCAAAAACCAAAGGCAAACACCGTATCAAGTCGATTGAGGTCTTTTATCCAAACACCGGTTCTAAGCAAATGATAGGGTGTGATGCCCTCATCATGTCTGGTGGCTGGACACCAAGCCTGCATTTATGGTCACATTCTAAAGGCGGAATCAAATGGGATGCTGATCTTGCGGCCTATATTCCTGATCAGGCCAACGAAAATTGCGTGTCTGTGGGAGCTTGTAATGGAGATTTTGGCGTTGCGGCGGCTTTAAATGCCGGTACAAAAGCAGGTGGTGGACGCAAAAAATTCAATACGAACGAATTTGATTTTGGAACGGGAATTTCACTCGATACGCTGCCCAATTATATTGACACATCCAAACAAAAGGCGTTTGTCGATTTTCAAAACGATGTGACTGAAAAAGATATCAAACTTGCCGTGCGGGAAGGATTTAAATCCATCGAGCATGTGAAGCGCTATACGACCAACGGCATGGCGACCGACCAGGGGAAAACGTCGAACCTCAATGCTCTGCAGATTGCGGCCAAAGCCGTCGATCAGCCGGTTGAAAAAGTCGGTCTGACGACTTTCCGGCCGCCCTATACGCCGACCACGTTCGGGGCAGTTGCCGGCTATCGTAATGATCAGCTGTTCGAAGTTACGCGCAAAACGCCGATTGATCCTTGGGCTGAGGCGCAAAAGGTGGTTTTCGAGCCAGTAGGGATATGGCGTCGTGCCTGGTATTTCCCGAAAAAGGGCGAAGATATGCACCAGGCTGTGGCGCGCGAATGTAAAGCGACGCGGGAAAGTCTCGGTATTTTTGATGCGTCTACTTTGGGTAAAATTGAAGTTGTCGGGCCAGACGCCGCTAAATTCATGAATTTGATGTACACGAATCCTTGGAACGCTTTAAAGACCGGATCGTGTCGATATGGACTGATGTTGCGCGAAGATGGATATATTTATGACGACGGCGTTGTCGGACGTTTAGCGGAAGATCGTTTTCACGTAACGACCACAACGGGCGGCGCGCCGCGGGTATATCGACATATGGAAGATTATCTGCAAACCGAATTTACTGAGCTTGATGTCTGGCTCACGTCAACCACGGAGCAATGGGCCGTGATTGCGCTTAATGGCCCGAACGCCCGAAAGCTTATTGAGCCATTCGTTGAAGGCATCGATTTAAGCCGCGAAAATTTTCCGCACATGGCGTTCCGCGAAGGAAAGATTTGCGGCGTTCCCACACGATTGTTCCGTGTTAGCTTTTCCGGTGAGCTCGGTTTTGAAATCAATATCCCTGCGCATTACGGGCGCGCGGTCTGGGAAATGCTGTTTGAAGCCGGTCAGCAATACGACATAACACCATACGGCACCGAGACCATGCATGTTTTGCGCGCCGAGAAAGGCTTCATCATTGTCGGCCAGGACACAGACGGTACCGTCACGCCATTTGATGCCGGCATGCCGTGGGCGGTATCCAAGAAGAAAAAAGACTTTGTCGGCAAGCGTTCGCTGGCGCGTCCCGATTTGGTCGCCGAAGGTCGCAAACAATTGGTTGGACTGTTGACTGAAGATCCTAATGTCGTTTTGGAAGAGGGTGCGCAAATCGTTGCCGATCCGGATCAACCGATACCGATGGATATGATTGGTCATGTCACATCCAGCTATTGGAGCGAGGCGCTTGGGCGTTCAATCGCCATGGCATTGGTCAAAGACGGTGTGAATTTGACCGATACCGACGTCTACATTCCCATGCCCGGCCAGACGCACACGGCGAGAATTACGGCACCGGTTTTCTACGATCCAAAAGGGGAGCGACTTAATGTTGTTTGATCAAGGAATTGACATTCCCGAAGCGCTCTCGGGTGACGCCTTAAATATAGCGCTGGAACCGGAAAAGGCGCGTTTTAACGTGCGGGTAAAATCCAAAGACGTTGCCGCGTTTAAAAAGGCAAGTGGGTTTAAATTTCCTGTGAAGATCGGCGCAACTGCCAAAACCGGAACTCAGCTGATATCTAAGTTTGGTCCGGATGAGTGGGTGATTTCTGATGACGCTAAGAGCCGCGAAAAGATTGCCAAGAAACTTTCAAAACTTGCCGGTCAATTTGTGATGAGCGCAACCGATATATCGCACCGAAATATTGCATTTAACGTCTCCGGCCGTCTTGCGAATGAAGCTGTGAATATCGGGTGTCCGCTGGATCTATCACTAAAATCCTTTCCGGTTGGAAAGGCGACCCGGACAATTTTTGAAAACGCGCCGATACAGCTCTATCGATCCGGTGAGGATACGTTTCAAATCGAATGCTGGCGGTCATTCGCGCCGTATATGGTCGATTTTTGGACCGCGTTTAGCCGCGATATTGCCTAAACAAACGGAAGGTTTCTGACTTCACCGGCACGATCTCCATCCGATGTTTGAACAGTCAATTGATTTCCGATTTTCCAATCTGATTTATCGACCATCCCGATAGCGACATGGGTATTGAAAGCCGGTGACCAGGCCGCTGACGTGACCTGTCCAACCGGTTTGCCTTCAGCATTCACAAGAGGCCATGGATCACGACACGGTGGTGTGGCGTCTCCATTTATGACAATACCCCGGATTTGCCGTTTTGGTCCGTTCTCCAGCTCTTTTTGTAAAACGTCGGCGCCAATACAGTCTTTGGCCGCGTCGCCTTTGCAAAACTTGCCCAGTCCACATTCATAAGGCGTATTTTCAATGGTCATGTCATTGCCATATGATAAGAGCCCGCCTTCAATTCGTTCGATCAGATTTGGACAGCCAGCCCGAACATTCAAGTCTTCACCGGCCTCGAACAATGCATCCCATAGCTGTTCACCGTTTTTGGTGTTTTCGACGTAGATTTCAAATCCGCCTTGGACTGAATATCCCGAGCGTGCAACGGTAAATTCATTGTCTCCGAACCGGATCTTCCGGTGCCGGAAAAACTTCAATTCCTTGATATCGTCTCCGAAGAGACGCGCCATCAGTTCGTTAGATTTGGGTCCTTGAATGGCCAAAGGTGAGACGTCCGGCTCAAACACGTCAACCTTCAATTTGCGCCCGAGCGCCAATCCCTTGATCCAATACATCAGGTCTGAGTCAGCCAATGAAATCCACCAGCGGTTATCATTGTGTTTCACAGCAACCGGGTCATTAAGCATGCCGCCATTCTCATCGACAACGGGAATATAATAGCACTGATCTTCGCCCATGTTCTGGAGGTTGCGCGGTGTCAGCATTTGCACCAATTTTGACGCGTCCGGTCCTTTAATCTCGACCTGTCGTTCGCATGCCACATCCCAGACTTGAACGTGTTTTTTCAGGTGCACGTAATCTGCAACAACACTGTCAAATACGGTCGGAAGGAGCATATGATTGTATACAGTATAGCCTTTGACACCTGCTTCGGTCACGCGTCGGGTAAAGGGTGTCGACCGCGTCCGGCAGGATATTGAGAGTATTGGGTCCATGCCAACTCCTGAAATTCAGCAACGACGCTTTTATGATCTGGTCACCGCTCACTCGGTTAGTTCGTAAAATTCAGCTTTATTCTGATTTTGCGGGCTGGCCAAATGCGCAGGGATGCCATCATTGATATTTATTGCCTGCCATAACCGAATTTTATGGAGATCGATGCAAGAATTGTTTTTATATTATGCTGACTAATGATAAGGAGTGCTAATAGATACCCGGGGCGCCAACACTTTAAGTCGGGAATGGCGTATGAAAATACCAAATAATTTTGATTTGAGATCGCTGCAAGTTTTTGTCGTGACGGCCGAGCAGGGCGGCATGACGCAAAGTGCCAAGGTCTTACGGATGACACAGTCGGCGGTTTCCCAAATCATTGCCGGACTAGAGGACTCGGTCGGCGTGAAGCTGTTTGACCGTGCGGTACGCCCGATTATGCTGACATCAGCCGGTCGCATTCTTCTCGAGCGGGCAAGGCAGATCTTAAGAGATACCAAAGAAGCCTTCAGAGAAACACAGACCCTGGAGAAGCGGCGCCTGGCGTCCCTGACGATTGCCATGACCGACAGTATGGCGGCCGTGCTCGGCTCTCAATTGTACAAGGAAACTAAAAATCTCTCGGGTTATTGGCGATTTTGGAGCGGACTTTCCCCGTACCACCGTGAGGAGTTTTTATCGCACAATATCGACATTATTATCGCCACAAGTAATGTCATGGAGGACATAGGCGGATTGAACCGGTTCAAGGTTTTTCAAGAACCTTATGTTTTGATTTTTCCCAAGGATTATAAAGGGTCTATTGAGCTGCAAGACGATAAGGATATCCCATTTTTGCGGATCTCGCTTCGGTCGGCGATGGGACTCAGGATAGAGAGTCAACTTAACCGGTTGCGGTTGAAATTCCCTGACGTTGCCGAATTTGATCGAGCTCCTGGGCTAACAATGGCAGTCGCTGAGGGGCTTGGATGGGGAATCATGACACCCTTATGCTTGCTCGAAAAACCTGATCTTTTGGAGCATGTTCAAGTCCATCCGATTAAGAGAGGTGCATTCAGTCGGCATTTTGATCTACTGGCGCGTGAAGATAGTCTGGGTGATGTGCCCCAACAAATGGCGTCAATTGCCCAAGGGTTGTTAAAAAACAAAATTATGCCAAGCCTTTACGAACAAATTCCGTGGTTAGAAGAAAAGCTGATTTGGGAAGACGAATTCGTCGAGGACTAGAGAAAAGCTTTTTGTATTTTGAATCGATCAAAACACAGAAACCCTTTATCGTGCGCTGACGCAATTATTTTCTTGCGTAGGGGCTCAGACAAGAATAAGGCGGCTTTTTTTAGGAATTAATATCCACACAGCTTGGCTGCTTTAAAGGTATTGGAAAATGAAGGCTGTTTTGTCTTCTGTCGGCGCACTACTGATTTCAGCCGCGATTTTACTCGCTGGCGGCGGTCTAATGTCGACATTGATAGCTGTTCGCGCTCAAATAGAGGGATTCCCGGTCGAAGCGATCGGGTTTATGACTTCAGCCTATTTTGCCGGATTTATCGCCGGCTGTTTCGCAACACCGTATCTGGTAAAACGGGTTGGCCATGTCAGGGTCTTTGCAGCGCTTTCATCGATAATTGCAGCCGCGACACTCACTCACGCAATATTTGTGAATGTGCCGATCTGGATACTTCTACGTGTCCTAGCCGGGTTCAGTTTTGCCGGTCTATACATGTTGATTGAGAGCTGGATCAACGAACAAGCCCCCAATGAAAAACGGGGCCAGGTCTTGTCACTTTATCGCATGGTTGATCTCGGTGCAGTTACGGCTGGACAATTTATGTTGACGCTGTCTGACCCCAGCAATTTCGTCTTATTTTCTCTCGTAGCGATACTGATTTGCATAGCGATATTTCCTATATCATTGTCTGCAGCAAAAGCGCCTATAGCGGTGACCCAGACATCGTTAAATCTGAGAAAATTGATCAATACGTCCCCGCTGGCCGTAGCTGGTGCCTTCGCTGTTGGCATGGCCAATGGCGCGTTTTGGGGCGTGGCGCCCGTGTTTGTGCAACAATTGGGCCATCCCATCATCATGGTTTCTACATTTATGAGTGTGACGATCTTTTCTGGCGCAATCCTGCAGTGGCCGGCTGGATACCTTTCAGACAAGATAGGCCGACGGATTGTTCTCATTCTCGCCTCCATTGGAGCTGCGGGTGCTGGTGTGTTTCTTTGGCAATTCGGACCGGTTTCACAATCTATGCTGCTGATTGGCGCTGCACTTTACGGCGTTTTTGCCATGCAGGTATTTGGCATGAGTGCGGCACACGCCAATGATTTCGCAGAGCCGCATGAATTTGTGGCGATCAGCGGAGGATTATTGCTTATTTACGGAATAGGTTCCGTCATCGGGCCGTCGACCGCACCATTTGTCATGTCGCAATACGGGCCTTCGGCGCTGTTTGCATATACGGCTTGCGTTCATGCGTTGCTCTGCATTTACGCCGTCATGCGCGTTGTTATCAGAAGGGTTCCTGATCAAACCGGCGACTATGTTTCAATTCCAAGACCCCGGGCGCTGAACCTCATTTTAAGGTCGGATCCAAGAATTATGTTGAAACGAAAAAAATAATCAGTTTTGCCGTTCTTTTGAAGGCGGATGACCGAAGTGGGCTTTATATACTTGGGTAAAATGTGAGGCTGAACTAAAGCCGGTTGCGATACCTATTTCAGTAATGGTCAACGGTGATTGGCGCAAATACTGCCTTGCCCTTTTGATGCGTATATCGAGATAATATTTTGCCGGCGTCAAATTAACATGGGAATTGAACAATCGCTCCAATTGCCGAATTGATAAATCGACTTTTCCACTAAGTTCAACAAGAGTTAAAGGTGTTTCAATATGTGCTTCCATTAAGCTGATGGCCGCTAATAGCTTTGGGTGTTTGATCCCGGTTCTGTATTCGATGGCCATACGTTGCCGTTCGTCCGGTTCGCGGACGAAATTAAGCAGCATTTGCTCCGCGACGTTCAGCGCGAGCGTTTCTCCATGGTCGAGTTTAATCGAGTAGATCATCATATCCAGAGGCGCCGTACCCCCTGAGCATGTGTACCGTTTTCGGTCAATTTCAAACAGCGTCGCTGTGATTTCAAGATCGGGGAAAGTCTCAGCGAATGTTTCAATGTTTTCCCAATGGATGGTACAGCGATGCCCGTCGAGCAATCCCGCTTTTGCAAGCGCGACCGAGCCCGTGCAAACACTGCCCAGCGGCAGTCCAGTCCGCGCCAATGCGCGTAATTCTCCAGCCAGTCCGTTTGGCACATTTTTGAGGGGTTGAACACCAGCACACGCGAAGATCACGTCGCAGTTCTTAGCATGCTTTAACGCGCAATCCGGTGTAATCGTCACTAGATTGCTGGCTTCAACCGGCAATCCATCAAAGCTGATCGTCGTCCAATTGTAGAGATGTTGCCTTGATAGCCGGTTTGCAGATCGCAAAGGCTCAATGCTCGCAGTAAATGCGATCAGGGAAAATTGAGGAAGAAGTAGGAAACCAATGGATTGCGGGCTTTTCCCTTTATTTTGACCAAACATTTATGACTCGGGTTTCCGGGTGCGGCGCTTGTTGACCCGACGTCGTGTGCGCCGTTCGGCCAATTTAATGCGCAAGGGCGGCATACGGGCTTCGAGCTGTGCTAGAATCGCGTCGCGCTCATCTTGCGTTTTTAACGCCCAATAGGCGATTTCATCCATCGTCCGCCCGCAACCAAAGCAATGGCCGCTTTCCTTGTCCATAGAACAGATAAGCTGACACGGGCTGTCGATTGGTTCGAGTTCTTCAAGGTTTGACATAATTGCTCAGTGCGCTCGCTATATGGAAAGAATCACAAAATCTTTCATCTCAAAAGCGAATTCAATACTCAATTAAAGCGGTCTTCAGCAAGTTGCTTCGCGTTATTTTCGATTAGTATAAGTATGGTTTAAATCCAATATAACCAGAAAGCCCCAATTATACTTGGTTTATTTTAAAGTTTTCACTCCTCTTTTCGCGAAAATATTCGATTAATTTCATGTTCAACCGTGTTAGAATGTACGCACTGCTGTGGCGTAAATTTTAAAATGAATGTCGTATTTAAGGTAATTTTTAGGCCGGCGTGTGGTAACTTCACTTGGGTGAATTTGTTCACTTGCAAATATTTAGGCATTTAAGGCCGGGACAAGAATATGACACAACAAAACCTTCCAGCGCCCGGCGCTCCTGATATTGAAATTGCGCGTGCGGCGAGAATGAAACCAATTTTGCCTTTGGCGAAGGATAAATTGGGAATTCCGGCCGAAGCTTTGGTTCCTTATGGGCATTTCAAGGCCAAACTCTCTCTCGATTACATCGACTCTGTTAAAGATAAGCCGGACGGCAAGTTGGTTTTGGTTACTGCTGTGACCCCGACTCCGGCAGGTGAGGGAAAGACAACGACCAGCGTTGGCCTCAGTGATGGGTTAAATCGGATCGGCGTTAATTCGCTTGTCTGCTTACGCGAACCCTCACTTGGTCCCTGTTTTGGCATGAAGGGCGGTGCTGCTGGCGGTGGTCGAGCGCAGGTTTTGCCCATGGAGGATATCAATCTTCATTTCAATGGCGATTTTCACGCTATCACATCGGCCCATTCTCTGATTTCCGCCATGCTGGATAATCACATGCAGTGGGGTAATGAGCTTGATATTGATCCACGCCGAATTACGTGGCGCCGCGTTGTTGACATGAATGACCGGGCACTGCGCGATATCGTGATAGGACTCGGCGGGCCGACCCAAGGGATTCCGCGCGAAGGTGGGTTTGATATCACTGTTGCATCTGAAATCATGGCGATTTTCTGCCTTGCCACTGATTTGAAAGATCTGCAAAAACGGATCGGCGATATCATTGTTGGCCAAACCCGCAAAAGAAAACCCGTTACTGTGCGCGATCTCGGCGCAGATGGCGCTGTAACTGTTTTACTAAAAGATGCATTCCAACCTAACCTCGTGCAATCGATCGAGCACAATATGGCCTTCATCCATGGTGGCCCATTCGCAAATATTGCTCATGGTTGTAATAGTGCGGTTGCGACGCAAACGGCTTTAAAGCTCGCAGATGTCGTCGTTACCGAGGCCGGTTTCGGTGCCGATCTGGGTGCTGAGAAGTTCCTGGATATTAAATGTCGTCAGACAGGTTTGCGTCCGGACGCTGTTGTACTTGTGTGCACAATCCGCGCCATGAAAATGCAGGGCGGCGTCAGTAAAAATGATTTAGGTCCTGCCAATGTCGAAGCCGTACGCGAAGGATGCGTGAATGTTCGTCGGCATATCCAGAATATGAAGAAATTCGGTCTGGCACCAGTCGTCGCCGTCAATCATTTTGTGCATGACACCAATGAAGAAATCGATGTCGTCCGTAAAGTCTGCGAAGGCGAGGGCGTAACCATGGTTATTTCCAAGCATTGGGCTGAGGGCGGAGCCGGTGCGGAAGGCTTGGCAAATGCCGTAAAGGCAAGGCTCGATGGGCCAAAGCCTAAAGTCACATTGATGTATGACGACAAAGACAAACTCGAGGAAAAAGTCCGTAAAGTTGCCAAAGCGATTTATCGCGCCGATGATATTGTGCTCACCGGTGAAGCCGCAAAGTCGATGCGGTCGATACAAAAAATGGGATTCGGGCATTTGCCAATCTGTATCGCCAAAACCCAGTCGAGTTTTTCCACTGACCCAACTCAATTGGGTGCCACAACCGGACATACGGTTGAAGTACGTGAAGCGACATTGAACGCGGGTGCGGGATTTGTGGTGGCAATTTGTGGAACGATTATGCGGATGCCGGGACTACCGCGTCATCCGGCAGCTCTTGATATCGGGCTCGATGAAGACGGTCTAATCGTTGGGCTGGCGTAATTATCATTCTTTAAAGGGAAAATAAAATGAGTGATCAAGACGAAGAAGAAATCATCCTCAAGGATTTAAATGACGATGATCTTGTCGCCCAAATGCAGGACGATCTGTATGATGGCATGATCCCGGAAGTCACGGAGGGGACGCAAATCCTGCTTGATCGCGGTTGGGACGCCAATATGGTGCTTAACGACGCTTTGGTCGAGGGCATGCGCATTGTCGGAATTGATTTCCGCGATGGAATCCTCTTTGTCCCGGAAGTTTTGCAAAGCGCTAACGCCATGAAGGGCGGTATGGCGCTGCTACGGCCTATCCTCGCTGCCACTGAAAATGCCTCCAGTACTGGTAAATATGTAATTGGCACCGTAAAGGGTGACATCCATGACATCGGCAAAAACCTCGTCGGCATGATGCTGGAAGGTGCCGGGTTTGAAGTGATCGATCTAGGTATCAATACGCCGGTCGAGGAGTATCTTGAAGCCATCGACAAGCACGAACCTGATATTCTCGGCATGTCGGCACTTCTTACCACAACGATGCCGTATATGGGGGTTGTGATTGAAGAGCTCGACAAACGCAATATTTTGAAGGAACTCCCGGTTATGGTTGGTGGTGCACCACTCAACCAGGAATTTGCGGACGCCATCAATGCACACACATATGGCCGGGACGCCGCGATGAGTTCCGAGCTGGCCAAGGCCATCATGGGCAAGAATCGGTAATGCGATATGGAAGAGGCTTCACATAAAACACTGATCGTTGCATGTGGCGCCCTCGCCAAGGAAATTCTTGCGGTTAAAGAAAATTTGAAAATGGAAGACGGGGTTTTCGATTTGCAATGTCTTCCTGCCGGCTATCATAATTTCCCGGATAAAATCGTTCCTGGGTTGAAGGAGATAATCGATGCCAGAGGCGACGACTATGACCGGATTCTGATCGGTTATGGAGATTGCGGGACTGGCGGTGGACTTGATCGAATGATGGAAAAATATCCCAAAACCGAGCGCTTGCCAGGGGCTCATTGCTACGCTTTTTATTCTGGATTGTCGGTATTTGACGATATGATGGAAGACGAACTCGGAAGTTTTTTTCTGACCGATTATCTGGTCCGTCATTTTGAAACATTGATAATTAAAGGATTTGGGATAGATAGATATCCGAATTTAAAGGACGATTACTTCAAGCATTACAAACGGTTGATTTATATTTCGCAGGCCCCGAGCGCAGAGTTGATCGCGCGAGCCAAAAAAGCCGCCGATTTTCTCGGATTAGAATTCGAAAACCGCAACGTCGGGTATGGTGAACTTGCCACTCACATTTCAACGCTGCAAACAGGGGGTCGCCCCCATGTATAAAGTACGGTTATGGTCCGTCCGCCATTCGCGGTTTATGGAGAGGCTCTACAATACAGCGAACCCCGGCATTTTGCTGGTGCTGAAAGGCGTAACAAAAATATTCGGAAAGAGACTGGATCGGCCAATTACGGCAATGGAAGCAGGCGTCAAAGGATTCCTGTTTGATTGTCAGATGTGCGGTGATTGCGCGCTGTCAAAAACCGGTATGTCATGTCCGATGAATTGCCCAAAAACCTTACGCAACGGTCCGTGTGGCGGTGTGCGCGCAAACGGCATGTGTGAGGTCAAGCCGGACATGAATTGTGTTTGGGTGCTAGCTTGGGACGGCGCATCGCGCATGAAAAACGGTGACGCCATCCAGAACAATGAATTCGCGGTCGATCACCGTGAAAAAGGCACATCAACCTGGCTTAAGCTGGCAAGAGACGAAAAGACTACAGATGAATAAGCACGATATAGACGTAGAAAGAGTCGGCACAAATCCGGGCGATCCGTTGGTGTCACTGCCGGGCCACGTCTCTCACGGTCGGTTCGAACGCGTGTTACGGGCTGGAAATTTCGCGGTCACTACGGAAATCGCGCCGCCGGATTCTTCTGACCCGGACGAAGTCTTGAAAAGAGCTTCGCTGTTTGACGGTTATGTTGACGCCATCAATGCAACAGACGGATCGGGCGGAAATTGCCATATGTCCAGCCTTGCAGTGTGCGCCATTCTTACCCGTGTCGGATATTCGCCAATCTTGCAAATTTCCTGCCGCGACCGAAACCGGATATCCATTCAAGGCGACACCTTGGGAGCCGCTGCGCTCGGCGTATGCAACGTCCTATCACTTACAGGAGATGATGTTGGAGCCGGTGATCATCCAGAAGCCAAACCGGTTTTTGATCTTGATAGCATTTCTCTGACAAAGACTTTGCGTGTATTGCGAGATGAATCGCGTTTTTTGAGCGGACGTAAGCTGGATCTGGCGCCAAAGATATTTATTGGATCGACGATCAACCCGTTCGTTCCCCCTCAACATTCTCGGGTCAATCAATTGGCCAAGAAAATCAATGCGGGCGCGGAGTATATCCAATCTCAGTATTGTTTCGACATTCCTGTCCTTAAGGACTTTATGAAACGCGCGGTCGATATGGGGCTAACTGAAAACTGCTATATTTTAATCGGCGTTGGTGTTTTACCTTCAGCCAGAACAGCGAGCTGGATGCGCGAGAATGTGCCCGGTGTGCACATACCCGATGAGATCATTAATCGTTTGAAAAGCGCCGATAAGCCGCTGCGTGAAGGTCGCAATATTTGCGTCGAACTCATGCAGGAAATCAAGGAAATTCCGGGCGTTGCGGGCTTGCACGTGATGGCCTACCGGCAAGAAAAATGGGTAGGCGATGTCGTCAAAAGTTCCGGCGTGTTGGCAGGACGCACGCCGTGGTCTCCCGATCATTCAGAAACAACAATTGGATTAGTCAGTTAGGAAAACAAGATGGCAAGAACAATACTCGCATCCGCTACCAAAGAAGTCGTCATCGGCTTTGATCAACCCTTTGTCATGATCGGAGAGCGGATCAATCCGACGGGCCGGAAGCTTTTTTCAAAAGAACTGAAAGAGAACAATTATTGGCGCGTCAAAAAAGAAGCCTTGGCGCAGGTTGAAGCAGGCGCGCAAGTGCTCGATGTCAATGTCGGCGTGCCCTTGGCCGACGAGCCGGGAATTATGGGGGAAGTTATCCCGTTGATTCAAGGCTTGACTGATGCCCCGCTATGTATTGACAGCTCCATTATTGAAGCGCTCGAATCCGGCTTGGCCGCGTATAAAGGCCGGCCACTTCTTAATTCAACCACGGCTGAAGAAGAAGTCATGGAAAGAGTGCTGCCGCTGGTCAAAAAATATGATTGCGCCGTTGTAGCAATCTCTAATGACGATACCGGCATATCTGAAGATCCCGATGTTCGTTTCGAGGTCGCTAAAAGGATCGTCAACCGTGCCAGCGATTATGGGATTAAGGCGGAAGATGTCGTCGTTGACCCGCTGGTCATGCCGGTCGGCGCCGTAAACAGTGCAGGCAAAGATGTCTTTCGGCTCTTGCACCGGTTGAGAAATGAGTTGGGTGTCAACACGACATGTGGGGCGTCCAACGTCGCGTTTGGCCTGCCAAATCGCCATGCCATCAACAATGCATTCCTGCCGATGTTGGCCTGTGCCGGCATGACATCTGCGATCGTTAATCCGTTGCATGAAGGCCTCGTACCTGCAGTCCGCGCTTCTGACGTCTTAAATGGTGTCGATCCCGGCTGTGGGAACTGGATCAAAAATTATCGTCCGGCGCCCGCCGCGGGTGAAGAACGTCGGGGACGGGGAGGGCGTCGTGGCCGCAGACGCGCCTAAAATATATACAGGGAAATGCCTATGCGGTGATGTGACATTCACCGCCCAGGACATGTCCGATATCTGGTATTGTCATTGTACACAGTGCCAGCATTTAACCGGCTTGTATATCGCGGCCGCCGGGGTCGAACGAGACAAACTGACGATTAAGGGTGACGTCAATTGGCTCCCAATCTCGGACAGGTCTCGATCAGGACATTGCAATTCCTGCGGCAGCTATTTGTTTTGGGATATGCCAAGTAGGCCCACTGTCAGCGTTCTTGCTGGAAATATCGATAATACCAAAGGCCTTAAGGTGAAAGGCCATATTTTCGTGTCGGAAAAGCCGGATTATTATGAAATTACCGATGGCTTGCCGCAATATGAAACTTATCCAGAAGGAGCGCTTCGGACCTAATATGGGCTCGCACACGATCATATTTACACCGTCAGGGAAACGCGCCACAGCGGAGGCAGGGCAGAGCGTATATGATGTTGCGCTGGAAACCGGAGTCGATATTCAGTCTATCTGCGGCGGCAAGGGTCTATGCAAAAGATGCCAGATTGAGATTGATCCGGGCAAGCATGCTAAATTCAAACTCGAGGTTCTTGAGGAAAATGTTTCGAAGCTGTCGCCCACCGAGAAAAAAGCAATCCACGACAAAGAATTGTCAGAGACCCGTCGGCTCGCCTGTCGTGCTAAAGTTTGCGGTGATCTCGTTGTCAATATCCCCGCGGATGCCCGTGAAGCAGAAAGCTCCATTCAGAAGAAAAGTACGACATTTGAGACCGCTCTAAATCCTTCTATCAAATTGCACATGATCAAACTGCCGGTGCCAACCTTGGAAGATAATCCAAGCGACGGCGAAGCGCTTTCAGCGATGTTAGCAGATTTCGGCGTAAACGCTCGACCGACCCACCGCGTTTTGACCAAATTGCAGCCAATTCTCGCGCAAAATGATCGCACCGTAATTTGTGTTGTGCGCGATGAGAGCCATATCGTCGACGTCTGGCCGCCGTCTCCATTTGATCTATATGGTGCCGCTATAGATGTCGGGTCGACATCGGTGGCTATGTATGTCTTCGATTTGACAACCGGCAACCTGGTGTTTGAAAAGGCGGCGATGAATCCGCAAATCCGGTTCGGTGAGGATCTAATGAGCCGGGTTTCCTACGTGATGATGAACAAGGGCGGCGAACATAAACTGACGGATGATATCCGGCGTCAGGTCTCGACAATGCTCAATGAAGCGATCGAGCATTTAAACCTGGGTCCGAACCAGTTGCTTGAAATCACGATGGTCGGCAATCCGATCATGCATCATTTTTTCAACGGGATAAATCCGGTGGAATTGGGACTGGCACCGTTTACGCTCGCGGTTAAACACTGGCTGGATGTGCCTGCCAAGGATCTGAATATGGGTCTTTCCGACGTGGCGCGGATATCCTGGTTTCCGCTCATTGGGGGGCATGTGGGTGCCGATACGGCAGCCGCATTCCTGACTCAAATGGACGCAATGCAAGGACGCTCGGTTCTCCTGGTCGATATCGGCACCAATGCGGAGATTGTTCTTACTCATAACGGCAAAACGGCCGCGGCCTCCTCTCCAACCGGCCCGGCGCTGGAAGGCGCCGAGATCAGCTCGGGTGTGCGCGCGAGTTTAGGGGCGATTGAACGCGTACGCATAGATCCGGTGACCAAGGACGGAAAGGTCAAGATTATCGGTCATGATGAATGGATATCTGACTCCGATGGGACATTAGGCGCCCACCGGATTACAGGAATATGCGGATCCGGGATTTTCGAAGTCATGGTTGAGCTCGCCGATGCAGGTTTGCTCGATCAAAGCGGATTGTTCATCCCGACCGCGGCACCGCACCGGTTCTCGCAAGAAGGAAATGTTTGGCAATACTGCCTGGTCAACAAAGCCAAAAACCCGATTTTCATTAAACAAACCGATATACGCGCCGTGCAATTGGCCAAGGCGGCACTATTTGCCGGAGTGCAATTGCTGGCTGAAAGTCTCGGGTGTGAGGCGTTTGATGAAATCCTGTTGGCAGGGGCTTTTGGAACCCATCTTGATAGTAAGTATGTTGCCGATATCGGCATTATTCCCCATGCACCCGCCGATAAAATCAGGTCTATTGGTAATGCGGCCGGCATGGGGGCGGCGATGGCGCTGCTCAATGTTGATGAAAAAAACAAAATCATTGCCGCCGTTAAGATCATAGAAAAAATGGAAACAGCGCTCGAGCCAAAATTTCAGGAATATTTTGTCGATGCGATGAAGTTCCCGACAGCAACAGCTATAAATACAGACTATAAAAAAGGACGCCGCAGACGGCGGAAGTAAAGGAGGCCATTATGGCGAGACGTGGAAGAAGTGGGGGCCGTGCAGGCCGAGCGGCAGCAGCAGCGGCCGAGGCACCGCCTCGCGAACCCTATATCAAACGCAATATTCCAACTTATTCGGTTTTGAACGATACCGACCTGGCCCAGCTGGAAGATAACGCCGACAAGATATTGGAAGAGATTGGTCTGGAGATTCAAGACGATCAGGAATCGATTGATTATTTTGTCAAAGCCGGTGCAAAAGCCGACGGCGAACGGGTTCGCTTCCCGCGCGGCATGTGCCGGGAAATCATACAAGCAACCGCGCCGAAACAATTTACCCAACACGCTCGCAACTCTGAGAATAATGTCGAGATCGGGGGAAAAAATACAGTCCTGGTTCCGGCCTATGGCCCGCCATTCGTGTATTCGAAAGAGGGCGGTCGGCGCTACGCTAATATCGAGGATTTCAGGAATTTCGTAAAACTCGCCTATATGTCGCCGAATTTGCATCATAGCGGCGGGACGGTGTGTGAGCCGGTCGATCTCCCGGTCAACAAACGCCATTACGACATGCTTTATAGCCATATGAAACATTCCGATAAGCCGTTTATGGGCAGTGTGACGGCACCACGGCGGGCACTGGACTGCGTTGAGATGAGTAAGATCCTATTTGGCGATGACTTCGTCGAAGAAAATTGCGTGATGGTCAGTTTGATCAATGCGAATTCACCAATGACCTGGGACCGGGTCATGTTAGGCGCCTTGAAAAACTATGCGCGTCATGGTCAGGCAACCATGCCAAGCCCATTCGTTGTCTCGGGTGCCATGTCTCCGGTGACAGCGGCCGGCGTTGCAGCGCAAAGCTTGGCTGAAGGGTTGGCAGGCATGGCCTTGACCCAGCTTGTTCGTCCCGGCGCTCCCGTCATTTATGGAAACTTCGTGACGTCCATGTCCATGCAAACAGGTGCACCAACATTCGGGACACCCGAAGCTTCATTGATCATTAATATGAGCGCAGCACTTGCGCGGCGTTTGGGGGTCCCATTCCGTTCTGCTGGTGGGTTTAACGCCTCTAAAGTACCGGACGCGCAGGCTGGGTATGAATCTGCCAATTCCTTGCAAACCGGGCTAATGGCCGGCGTGAATTTCATGCTGCACACGGCTGGCTGGCTGGAAGGTGGACTCGCTATGGGCTACGAGAAATTCGTCATGGATGCTGATCAGGCCGGCATGATGGCCGTATTTGCCAAAGGCGTCGATATGTCTGAGAATGGACAAGCTCTCGACGCCATTGCAGAAGTCGGGCCAGGGCAGCATTTCCTCGGCTGTGAGCATACGCAGAAGAACTTTAAAACCGCATTTTACCGCTCAAACATCTCAGATAATAATTCGTATGAGCAATGGGTGGAAGATGGGTCTACAACCGCGGAAGATCGGGCGGAAAAGGTCTATAAAACCATGTTGGCAGAATATAAAGCGCCGGAACTCGATCCTGATATCGACGCGAAGCTCCTCAAATATATGGAAGATAAAAAGGCCAGCTTCCCGGACAGCAATATTAGCTAGTTGAAAAGTCTATTTTCGGCGGTACGATAGCGTTGATATTCTTACAAAAGCTACTGCAGGCGGTCTGTGCTGCACATAAACGGCGAAAATCTCGACTAAAGACCGCATGATGGGACAATAGAAATCAAATTTGACTGCCGTCAATGATCAGCCCTTAAAACGCCAAATACTGACCCAATCAAGTGAACAGCACGGAGGATCAGGTGAACAAGGCTTTTTTGAGTGATGTAACCGCTTTTGTTGATCGATTAAAAACGGAAAGCAAAAAGTTTGCGGGCGATAGTTCCTTCGAACGTTTTATGAAGGGATTATCTGACGGGAGCGTCAGTTTTCGTTGGCGGTTGGGCGGTCGAATTGTGCCCGCTGATATTGAGAGCGCGGAAGACAAAGACAATATGCCCTTGCGGTACGCTATGTCAGCACCAATTATATACGCCATGATTATTCCCATCTTGATCCTGGATGTAACTGTCAGCCTGTACCAGGCAATTTGCTTTCGGCTATGGAATGTTCCGCAAGTTCAACGATCGAAATTTATCGTCGTCGACCGACAATATCTTTCCTATTTAAAGCCTCATCAGAAATTCAACTGCGCCTATTGTGGATATGCGATTGGCGTTCTGAACTACGCACGGCGGATAGGCGCCGTAACAGAACGGTATTGGTGCCCGCTTAAACATAAATCTGAGCTCGAGACGGCTCACGATTACTATATCGAATTTGCCGAATATGGAGATGAAGCTGATTGGCATGCCCGGAGGGCTGAGCCAATCGACTAGATATTCAGGGATAGGTTTATGGACGCGTCATCATTTTTAGAATCTATCTTTGTGCCGTTGCAGACGATCTTACCAATCGCCTACGTCCTACTCGCACTTATAGTCACGGTACACGTTCTCCAGTTTAAAAGCGACCCGCGCGCCAGCTTATTGTGGATTGCTCTTGTTTGGTTTGCGCCTTTGCTCGGTGCGATTTTCTATTTTATGTTTGGCATCAACCGGATCAGTCGGCGCGCCCAGCGGCTCGGCGTTTCAGAAGACGCGACGCCGAGCGATTGTACCAATTGCATAGAGGATTTCGACAACGATAAATATTGGCAAGGATTTTGCCATCTCGGATGTAAAGTGACGGGGACTTCGCAAGTTGACGGCAATACAATCGATATTTTGGAAGGCATCGACCATATTCACAATGAGTTTATCGATGCAATTAATGCGGCGGAACAAAGCATTTTTCTAACGACATTTATTTTCAAGCACGATGATTTGGGAAAACGGGTTGTGGCGGCACTGGTAGACGCCAAGGCGCGGGGTGTAGAGGTCTTTATTTCGCTGGATGGGTTCGGCAATATTTTAGCCCGTTCCTGGTCATTTCACGAAATGAAAAAACGGGGATTGAACGTTCACCGGTTCTTGCACAGTTATTGGCCATGGCGCATGCCCTATCTGAACCTCAGAAATCATCGAAAATTGCTCATCGTCGACGAAAAAATTGCTTTTACCGGCAGCATGAATGTCGGCCGGGTTGGAAATTTGGAAACGCATTTCAAACTTCAAGGTCCGATTATCGAAACGATGTGCGCTGCTTTCTTGGAAAATTGGGCGATGTCAACCAAATCAAAGCGTCCTGTTCTGACGGGCTGTGATGCACAAACCCAGACTGGAGAGATCATCGCGCGCGGCGTCATGAGTGGCCCGGCATATACGTTTCAAAGAACACGAACGATGATATCTGGCGCACTGAATGCTGCATCAAAGTCGGTTCGCATCGTATCGCCTTACTTTGTACCCGACAAAGCGATGTTATCAGATATCCGACTTGCCGCCCTTCGCGGTGTCAATGTTGAGCTGGTCCTGCCAAAAAAATCCAATCACCGAATTACCGACTGGGCGACGAAACGACAATTGCAAACCCTCTTATCTACGGGTTGTAATATCTATTTGCGTGACGACAGTTTCGATCACTCTAAACTCATGACTGTCGACGATCGATGGGTTTTGATCGGAAGCAGTAATTGGGATTCCAGAAGTCTACGGCTGAATTTCGAGTTTGATATTGAATGCGTAAGTGAGATTTTTGCAATGTCTGTCAACGCAGTTTTCGAACGCAAGCGGAAAGCGTCTAAATTATTGAGCTATGCCGATTATCAAAAAAGAAACCGCTTTGTTGTTTTGCGTGATTCAACCGCCCGCCTGTTGCTGCCTTATTTGTGATTTCAGCAGCCTCGACTGCCCTAAACATCTATATTTACGCCAAATAGCGTAAACTCATATATCCAGGCGAAGATCGAGGGGAAGATGGTCCGAATATCGGACATTTCCGACTTTGCAAGTCGTCGGTCCAAAAGATTTGGAGACAAAAATGTGATCAATTGCCCGGCTTGGATTCCAGGATGGAAATCCGTAATGATGTTTTTCTGTGACCAGATCGAGATCCGACCCAGCGTCAAATAATCTCAAAGGGCGACTGTCATGAGCGCAGTTAAAATCACCGGCCAATATCACTTTTTCACGGTGTCCAATCGTTTTTTGTACGAAATCGAATTGTGAATGTTGGGCGCGCTCGCCCAGGCTGAAATGGGTGTTAGCAATGACGATCGGGTTCCTGATGCCGATATCGGCGACGAGCAGGCCGCGCCCCGATACAGTACCTGGTAATTTATAGTCTTGTTGGTGCGTGATCGGTCGTCGCGACAAAATAATATTGCCGTGAACAGAAAGCCGACCGATACGCCGGTTAATCTGCGTCGCCATATGAGGAAATCCGGCCAATTCCTGTATATATTCCGCTTGATTTAAATAGCCCGCCCGAAATCCGCCCAAATCAACTTCTTGCAAACAGACAACATCATAGTGACGGATATAGTTGGCGATATCCGTTAATGTGTCGGATTTCCGGGCATCGTTAATAAGCTGTCTGTACGCCCCTGTGAAATACTGGGAAGCTTTTACCGTGCCAATTCCGGCTTGGATATTGTAGCTCAAAAATTTCATTCTACCGTGTTCTGGTTTTTCGGGTTTGCATGCGGGAAGGTAATGCCTTCAACAATCGCTTTATAAAAGGGGAAATAGTCGTCCGTGCCGAAATGGTTTCCGCCTTCAACACGCGTTGGCAATGTATACCCGTCAAAGTCTTTGAAATCATATAGCTTCCCGCCAAACGGTTGAAGCCGATATTCATTATCGGGATTCACATCGCTCCATCGTTGGAAAACGACCTGCGTTGGCTGTCCTGTTTCCGTCACAGTTATGTCGATACTTTGTTCAAGTCCATAATGCGAAACCGTCACGCGAGATGTTGTTTCGTCTACCGGCGTCCATTTGGCACCGTTGTGCGGGAGCAGTGCAGCGGGTACCCAGAACAACCCGTCTGCTATCATTCGCCCAAATGCAGAACGGAAATGATCTGTGTCGTCACCGGCGCGCACAACAGGTACGGTCCCCGCTGCCCAAAATCGTATCCACGAACGTTGGTTATAAGCGCCTTCATTTCCCGAAAGTTTCATCACACCGCGTCCCGCGGTTAATCGCCAGACATACCCATAAGGCGGTGCGATAATCTGAACACCTTGCATTGGCATATATCCAGGCTTGTCACGGGGCCCGAGACCAATTTCGCCACTGGTTTCTATCTCTGCAACATCTTGTAAAGGCGTGCCTTGTTTGATCGTAAACAAGAAAAACCGTTTCGCCGGGTCTGGAAGATCTTTGACCATGGCTGGATCAAAAACAATGTCTGTTTCTACGGTCTCAAACACCAAGGCATTCCAAATCTGGAATGCACGACGATTGTCCCACCAACGCACCACGTGCAACGTGACAATCAGCGCTGTGAGCATGATTAAGATGAACAGCGCTAACTTCACCAGCTTTCTCCATTTCCTTTGCTTTGGTCAATTAATCCCATCTCTTCCCCCTTAATTTTGACGGGGGTCAAGATGACAAACGCATTTTGTCAGAGGGTGTAAGAAAGAGATCAACTGCGAAAGGAGAGCGTTGTGACGACCAATGGATTACCGGTCTTTGATGATACGGTTCAAAAAACCAATATTTGGCTTAAGGAGTTAATGGAGCGTTTGAATTTGGAAAGTCGTCAGGACGCCTACCGCGCTTTCAGTGTAACACTTCATGCATTGCGTGATCGGTTGCCTGTGAACACGGCGGCTGCGCTCGCCGCTCAAATGCCCATGTTGATGCGCGGCATATATTATGAGGGCTGGAAGCCCAGCAAATGCCCGACGGACGATAGGACCGAAGAAGAATTCGTCGACGGTCTCGCTGCCGCTTTCAATTTTACGGAAGAGGATCATGAGCCCAAACGTATTGCAAGCGCGGTATTTGCGGTTTTGATGGACAAACTCTCTCCGGGTGAAGTGGAACATGTTCAGAGCTGCTTGCCCTATCACATTAAAAACCTTTGGCCGGCGACACCGGATTAATCGACATTAATATTTATAAGGAGACCGATATGAAGATCGAACATGCTGCATGGGTTGTTGTCGCAGACAGTGAAAAATTCCAAGTGTTTGAAAACCATGGCGATGCGGATTTGATTGATCTACGCATTCGCAAATACAGTGAGACTGATAACCCGCCCACAAAGGAGCAGGGCACAGAAAGGCCAGGCCGATTTCCCTCACCCAATGGACAGGTGAGTGCTGTCGCAAATACGGATTGGCATCAATTGCAGAAAGAAAATGCAGCGATTGATCTGGCGAAGCGAATAAATAAGTGGGCCGAACGGAATGATTTTCCTGCTCTGGTCATTGTTGCAGATCCGAAAACACTCGGCGTCCTTCGACCAAATTTGAACGCATTTGCGGGCAAAAAACTAGTTCAAGAGTTGGCTAAAGATTTAACTCAACACCCGGTGACAGAGATCGAGCGCTTGTTGAGCGCTGCCTAGTCGGGCATGGCTGACCGGCTCTCGTTTTTCGGTGGTGCCGGAACCGTTACGGGTTCGAAGTTTTTACTGGAGTCGGGTGGCCGTAAAGTCCTGATCGATTGCGGCCTGTTCCAGGGTTATAAGCAGTTGCGTCAACGCAATTGGGCTCCTTTGCCGTTTGATCCGGTAGAGATTGACGCGGTTGTTCTTACCCACGCCCACATCGATCATTCCGGTTATATTCCGTTATTGGTCAAAAATGGCTTTGCCGGTAAGGTGTTTTGTACCGAAGCCACGCTTGATCTTTGCGAAATTCTGTTGCCCGACAGTGGGTATTTACAAGAGCGGGAAGCCGATTTTGCCAATCGCTACGGATATTCAAAACATAAACCGGCCCTACCACTATATGGATTGAAAGACGCGCAGGACTCACTTGCTGCCTTCGCCCCGCATCCGTTTGCACAATCGATCGAGATTTTTCCGGGACTGAACATAAAGTTTATGCGGGCCGGGCATATATTAGGTGCCGCGATCGTTGAATGCACGTTCAATGGAAAACAGGTTGTTTTTTCTGGCGATTTGGGCCGTCCCGACATGGTGACAATGGTAAATCCAGACATTGTTGAAAAAGCTGATTGTCTTGTCATTGAATCGACCTATGGGGACCGTCGCCACGATGACCGCGATCCGGAAGATGCGCTCGAAGACATTATTTTACGCACGGTAAGGCGAGGTGGCACGGTTATCATCCCGTCATTTGCGGTCGGGCGCGCCCAGACGCTATTATTTCATATTCACAGATTGAAAGTGGCCAACCGAATTCCCGACATGCCCGTATTTTTGGATAGCCCCATGGCGATCAATGCCACGGAAATTTTCAAAAATAATCGCGAACATCACAAATTGACCAAAACCATGTGCGATTTGGCATTCAAGTCGTCGCACTATGTGCGGACATCCGAGGAATCAAAAGCACTCGACACCAACCCAATGCCGAAAATTATCATTTCGGCGAGCGGTATGGCGACCGGGGGGCGGGTTGTTCATCATCTAAAGTCATATCTTTCTGACAATCGCAATACTATATTGTTTGCCGGCTTCCAGGCAGGCGGCACGCGAGGAGAGGCCTTGATCAATGGTGCCAACCGCGTCAAAATTCACGGCGAATACTTTGAGGTAAGTGCTGAGATATCAAACCTCGAAATGTTGTCGGCTCACGCGGATTCAGATGAAATCATGAGCTGGTTGCATAATTTTCGAAAACCTCCAAAATGTACATTCATCGTTCATGGCGAACCTGCTGCGTCCGACGCCTTACAGGATCGGATCGAAGAGGAATTAGATTGGGATTGTATTGTTCCGGAACAGCTTTCGACACATCCGTTACACTGATCGAAAACCCTAAAGAATTGCTCCAAATTGACGACGGTCAATATCCAATTATGACACTTTGGGTAAGTGGTCGGTATCGCGTCAGTTTGCCGATCGATTTTCAGTCTTGATTTCTCTCTCAAAGAAAAAATAGATAGATTGGATTTAAAGTAGGCCGACACGATGTTGCCCGAAGGGAATTGGCGAAATGAGTGGTAATGGGGCGCGTCCACTTGGCTGATTTCCTCGGGTTTTGCCTTAAAAAGCCAAATTTCGTCGAAGATTTCAATTCTCATTAAGGATTTTGACGCCCGTCAAAATTGGAAGCTTGACTTCCTATATGTTTTGTTGGTGCCGCAAAGAGGAGTTGGCCTGACGTCGTAACACCGCGAATTATCCAAGCTGATAAGGGGCGGTATTAGCAATGTATCTGGTTAAGTGAAGACTCTGCGCGACAGAGCCCGGTCGATTAATCCGTGAGCGTGAGGAGTCCTGCTTCTTGTGGAGCGGTTTGGTCTCCGGGCTTTTATATTGCCCTGTTCAAGAAAAAGGAGCCTCCCATGAAAGTTAAAGAAGCAATGCATAAGAATGTGCAATGGTGTGAACCTACAACCTCTGTTGCAACTCTGGCCAATATTATGAAAGCGGAAGATATTGGCGCAATCCCCATCGGCGAAAATGATAAGTTGATTGGCATGGTGACCGATCGCGATCTCGCGATCCGTGCTGTCGCGAACGGCGGAAACCTTTCGAAAAAGACGGCCAAGGATGTGATGTCCAAAGGTATTATTTATTGCCGCGAAAATGAAGCTATTGAGGATGCCATTCATTTGATGGAGGACAATAAAGTGCGTCGACTTCCCGTTATAAATGATAAAGATAGGATGGTTGGAATTTTAAGCCTCGGCGATGTATCCCACGCCGTCCCGCAAAACCTGTCGGGTGAATTGGTGAAAGCTGTATCGGCTCATCATGACGGCGTTATCGCACTTGAAGCGGGTTAGAGTCTCGTGAAAATCGATCCACATATCGTTGTGACGGGTATTGAAGCGGCTGATCGGGTGCGTACCCGGGTCAATGAAGAGATCGCCAAACTCGAAAAAGTTTATCCGGAAATTACCGCATGCCGCGTGACCGTCGGTCGGCCACAAAAACGGCACAAGAATGGCGATCTCTATACGGCAAGCGTTCATTTAACATTGTCCAACGGGCGTGAAGTCAACGCCAATCGTAATCCGCCCAAAGATCATGCACATGAAGATGTGTTCGTAACGATTAGGGATACGTTTCAAGCGGCCCGTCGGCAATTGAAAGACCATGCTCAAAAATTGCGCCGCGAGCGAAAGAAACCGGTCGGTCCCCCGGAGGCCACTGTCGGCACATTAATAGCTGAAGAAAATTACGGATTTTTGGAAACTGAGGATGGCCGGGAAATTTACTTCCACGGTAATAGTGTGATCAATGACGGATTCGATAAATTATCCGTCGGCGACCGTGTCGTTTTCGCTGAATCATTGGGCGACAAGGGCCCGCAAGCCAGTACGGTTCGCCCGCTTCATTAGGGAGAATTAATATGGTTGAAATATTGGAAAAGCCCAAACCATTAGTTGTCAATGAATTGCCGCAATATGATATGAGCGACAATCCGACCGATTGTTGCCCTCGGTTTAATCCGGAGGATTGGGATGATCGGGATTTGCTGTTTAGAGAGAAGCTGTTTGTTCGCACGGAAACCCGCAGCATCGCCCATATCCCGCTTAATATGGGAAAGGTATTTGGCAAAACATTCACGGCGATTGAAGATGCCGGGGCGCAGGATATGGATCAATTCATCGTTCTGAGCCGGGAGGTATCAGCTTGGAAAGCGGAGCATTTTTTTGCCGTGACAAAGGCTGTGCCCGGCGAGAACATGGTGCGTCTGTCCGGTGACTTCCATACAAAAGTTTTTGAAGGACCATACCGCGAGGCCAAGCATTGGCATGAAGAATTGGTTGAAAGTGTCGGCGGGGATATGAAAAAACCACCCGATGTCTACTTCTTTTACACGACTTGCCCTAAATGTGCCAAAAAGTACGGAAAAAACTATCTCGTCGGCATCGTAAGAACCGATCAAATTTGACGGTCATCAAGTCACGCTATCCACTTTCAGCAACAATCACCGCATAAATTGATGCAATAAGCTGAAAGGGTAAAGCGATGGTTCCAACAAAATATTTATGGAGCGTGTGCATATGCGTCTTGGCGTTGGGTGCGTGTTCAACGACCGGCAATATGGAGCGCAATGCATTGATCGGCGCAGGTCTTGGTGCCGGAACCGGCGCAATTATCGGCAATAATACCGGCTCGGGTGACGCGAGCACCGGGGCGCTGATTGGAGGCCTTGTTGGCGGCGCAGGCGGCGCACATAGCGGCTATGTACAGGATCAGCGCTACTATAATCGCAATCAGCAATACGGTCGTCCGCAACTTTATTTCGATCAGCGATACCGGCGATATTTCTATGTCGATCCTTACAGCGGACGCACATATTGGCAAAACGGAGAGTACAGGTATTAGAAAGATAAATTGATATGAAAGGCGCAATTTTTTATTCTGGCCAATACGGCAGTACCGCCAAATATGCCGACTGGATCGGTGTGGCGACCGGTTTGCCGGTCTTCAGCATAGAAGATTCATACGCCGATCCGACAAAGTATGATTTTCTGGTCTTGGGGAGTTCGGTAATTGTGTACAAATTGACGATCCGTAAGTGGGTCACCCAAAATCTGGCAAAGATTGCGAACAAACCGATCATCCTGTTTTCGGTATCAGGCGCTGGACCCGGCGCCAAATTGGATAAATGGGTTGCCGATTGTTTGCCAAAGACCTTGGTGTCTAGCATGCAACATGTCGGCCTGCGCGGCCGGCTGGATATGAATGAAATCAGTTGGTGGCTGAAGTTATTTATGAGAATAGGGTCGTGGAAAAGTGACGATCCAGAAGTGAAAAAGCATGAGTTGGAAGGCTTCGACTTTATGGACGAGTCCAGCATTTCGCCAGTTGTGGAAATGGTCGAAAAAATTCAATCTTCTCGAGATTTAGCGGCTTGATGGAGACGGCTCAACCAAAGTTAAAACGTCAAAAAAGCAATCTACTGCTACAAATCCCCGGATGGATACTTGTCCTCTATCTGATCTATTCACAAGCCATACCGGCTATAGATTACGAGCTTGGCGTCGCCATGGGGACACAGGAACCGGCCTCCGAAGTTTCTGAGGTTGGTGTGGCTTTTTGGCGGGGTTTTGCGATTGCGGATCTTGTTGCCTATATCCCACTCTTCATCGTCGGCTTGATTGGATATTATTTGCAAAAAACCTGGGGTCGGATTGCGTTGGCCGCCTCATTGGGGATTAGTATATATTGGCCGATCACTTGCTTGACGGCCGTCGTTATCGCGCAAAACTCAGACGCGTGGACGATGTCAATTCCCTTTATCTTTTGGATCGTCCTCCCAGCGATTGTGCTGTGGAGTCTTTGGGGGTTAGTTGAGCTTACCAAAGACGCCTGATGGTCTTAGATCCAAGGCTGAAGAATTAAATTCCATTCGATACTCACCACCTTTCGAGGAACCGGGAAAATTCAATATGGAAGTTCGGCGGATTGCAAATGAAGCATTACAACGGCAACATTAATTCGAGCAAATTCTTATGACTCTAGTGCTTATTAGGTTGCTATGCAGCGAGGTCGACCATACCAGCTTTTATCTGGATTACGAATTCGTCAACTTTGTCCTTGAACGCAGCAGATTCGAGATCGGTACTCGACAAGCCAAGTCCTGCAACAGAAGACTGTCCTGCCAATTTAACCATTTCCTGCAAAACTTTTTTGTTTTGTGGACCGCCACTGGTGCAAAAAACTGCGAGTTTCGCCGGATGTGGCGGATGGTTTGCAAGGTAGGATCTGACAGGCGATGCCATGCCGCCTGCCCAAACCGGCGTACCGACAATCACCAGATCAAATTGCTCAGGGTGTTTTTCCGGTTTTTTAATCATGGCCCTTTTACCGGTCATCCCTTCATAACCGGAACGTAGATATCCAAAAAATCCTGATCTTTTTTGGCTATCGATAATCGGTTCAACGAAGGCGTCAAATTTGGCCGCGATCGTTTCAGCGACTTCTTTGGTGTTTCCGGTCAGGGAATAGTATACGATAAGAACATTGGTCATACTTTGAAATTACCCAATTTGCTCAACGCAATATTGACCATGGACAAATTAACAGATGCTACGAGGCCGGAAGTATTTATTGGCGTCGGTCGACAACCCGAATGCCGTCCGCAATCCGGTTAGAGGGGTGTTCGATCACCTTATCGCCTTCTTTCAGTCCGGAAAGGATTTGCGCCCGGCGGCCATTCATGCGGCCGAGTTCTAATGTATTTAATTCGGCGCGCCCATTTTGAAGCTTATACGCAGACCAATCGGTTCCTTGTTTGAACAAGGTCGTCATTGGCAGGCTTAACACATCCTCGCCTTGCCAAACTACAATGGCAATATCGACGCGGTAACCGTGTCCCAAACGCTTGGCATCCTCATCAGAATTGTCCAAGTCGATGATGACATTAACGCGTTGCTCCTCGATGCCGAGGGCTGAGATTTTGGTAAACGCATAGGGTTCTATTATCCGCACGATTCCCTCTAGAGGATCACCTCCCCAGCCGGAAATAATAACCGGGTCGCCGACCGAAACCGCGACAGCATCTTCGGACAATAAATCGACAACAATTTCAGTCTCTGCTGGGTCTCCTATCTCAAGCAAAGGGGCGCCTTGCACCACTGGACCTTCACTTTCGCGGACGACTTTCAAAATAACGCCATCAATCACGGAACGGACTTCAACGCATTCACAATCGCTGGCATTGCTGACGCTGGGGAGGAGCGCGGAGCGGGCCATTTGAAGCTCGGAACGACGCATACGCAAGGCGGCTTCGGCCGAATGAACCGCTGCGTTCGCCGTATCCACCGCCGAGATCGTACGTTCATAGGCGGCCCGTGAGATCAAATCTTGCTCGTACAATGGTTTGGCCCGATCCCCTTCGGATTTGGCAAATTTGTAAGCCGAAATCAGTCGCTCTAGATCAGCTTCAGCCACCGATACTGCTGCGCGGGCCGATCGCACCGCAGCGTTTAACTGGGCTTCGGTTCGCGAATCCAGAATAGGGGACGTGGACGGTTTGATGGAGGCCAACAGGGTTTGGCCGCTCAGCACATGATCGCCAGGTTCCAAAGTGATGCGATCGAGAGTGCCCGACGCGGGAGCTGAAACGACGAACATATCCTTGACCCGGGTTTCGCCCTCCTCATCTATCGAAACGGATAGAGCGCCTCGAGTGACCGTTGCCAGATCGGCAGGAATAGGTCGGGGCCAAAACGCATATGCAAGCGCTAGCACGAGAAGCGTTGCTAAAATTGCCCAAAAGATAATACGGTTTTTAATTGCCATAAGTTTACTCCCTGGTTTTTAACACGGCGATCATATCAAGTTGACCAATTCGGCGACTGACGAGAACTGCTGACCCGATTGCGGCAACGAGAACGATAAGCGCACACACGCCATATGTGGCCGGTTCAATGACAATTGGAATTCGAAAAAGTTCCGAAGACATGGCTTGGCCAAATACATAGGCGAGTGCCGCCCCGAACAAGCACCCGAGCGGCAAGGCCAGTAAAACAAGAATAACCAATTCGCCAATAAGAATGTAAGAGACTTCGTGGCGGGTGAACCCGAGCACTCTTAAACTTGCCAGTTCGCGCCCGCGCTCGGTGAGCGATATGCGGGCCGCATTGTAAACAACGCCGGCAGCGATGGCACCGCCAATGACGGCGTAAATCGACATCATGATTGAAATCGTGTCTTCAAGCGTGTCTTCGAATGATTTGATTGCAGCACTTTGTAAGGTCACGCTGGCAATCACCGGGCGATCAAGAACCGCTTTGGAGAATTGATCCGATTGACTTGGGTCTAATTTGATAAAAGCGCCAGACACAACTTCACCTTCAAATAGATGCTGATTAAGACGATTTATATTCATATAGGCGGGCGAAGAAATATATTCGTTGACCATGGCAGTGACGGGAGAGATGATTGTCGGGCGCCGCCCTTCAAGTATTTCCAATGTCAGCTGATCGCCGATACCCACATCGAGCATCTTGGCCAATTGTGAAGACAGGGTCAGGCCTTCTTCTGGAACCGGGAATACTTCATCGTTTTCATTTAATATTTGCTTGTAAACTGCGTTGCCGGGAAGGCCAATTATCCCAGCCCGTTCAAATCTGGGGCCATGCCGGATTTTAGCGGCCACGGTTCGGCTGGCTTCCACGGATATAACGCCTGGCAAATCCTTTAACTCCTCGATCGCATTGGAACCAATGGGCTCTACGAAATTGACCATAGCTTCATAGGGATCCGTGCGCTCGAAAAACGTATCCAGCATGACGTCGAGGGAATCGAACATAAACAACGTGCCAATAAGCAGGGCTTGAGCTGCTGCCACGCCGAGCAATGTCGTCGCCCCGCGTCCCGGCCAGCGAACCAAGTGTCGCATGATCATACGGGTAGGTTCATCAAACGGCAGCCTGGCGGAAAATTTTTGAATCGGACCGCGGCGATAGGACTCGGGCGGCGCCGGGATCATCGCTTCTGCCGGTTGTAAGCGTGCTGCCGACAGGGACGCATTCAGCGCTCCCGCAACGGCAGCAATGATCGCCGCGCCGGCGCTGAAGGCGAAAGATGATTTGCTGAATGTGAAGATCATGACGGGAAACCGGAATGTATCCCCATAAAGGTTTGTCATGAGACGCGCGAGCATTGCGCCGAAGCCAAATCCCATAACGATACCGAGCAACGTAATCGCCAATGCAAGTTTGACATAGTGCCAGGCAATTTCCGGGCTCGTATAGCCAAAGGCCTTGAGCAACCCGATTTGTTGGCGCTCGGTGGCAATCAAACGGATCAATAATGCGTTTAAAAGCATGGCTGAAACCAGCAAGAAAACCGGCGGTATTATTTTAGCCATGTTTTTAAGCTGGTTCATCTCTGATTCAATGAATGCATTAGAGAGTTGATCTTCTTTTAAATATGCGCCGAGACCACCATAAGGGGCCAGAATCCGATCCAACTCATCGATCACCGAGTTCGGCTTGGCGTTGCGTCCTAAAACGAGAGAAATATCGTTAAAGGCACCATTCAGATCGAAGGCGGCTTCTAAGGCTTTGCGACGCATCCAGAAAACGCCAAACCGCTTGTCATCTGGAAGCAGGTTTCCCGGGCCAAGTGTATAAATGTACTCTGGAGAATCGCCGATACCCACGATCGTCAAGAGACGCGCGCGTCCATTGATAATCGCTGTCAATTGATCGCCTAATTCGAAACCATGCGCATCAACGAAAGATTTACTGGCGACGATTTCATCCGGACGTTTGGCGTCGGGCCATCGCCCGGTATGCATCAGTGTCCTGTTTAAGATTTGTTCGCCGAAGTCTGGAACGGAAACCAGTAGTGCATTGGCCGGGTCATTAAACCCTTCAATTTTCAGTGTGGCATAGCGTGAAATTCTGGTTTCCGCGACGCGCACGCCTTCGATCTCGCGCACACGACGTGCCAACGAGTCCGGCGCCCTTTTAACGGTCGCAAACACATCGGCAAACCGGTAGCGGTCATAATAAGTCTCTTGGCTTTGCTGTAAGGAACTAAGCGTTCCCAATGCCATAACCATGATGGCGACACCGCAGGCGACAATGATACTCACTGCCAAAGCCTGCCCTTTTAAATGAATGAGATCGCGAATCAATTTTCGGTCAATAGCGGATATAAAACTCACCAGCTGATCTCCGAAGGTTTTCGGCGCCGACCGACAATTTCGATCGAGTCAATTCTGCCGTCTTTGAACCGAAAAACGCGGTCCGCCATGTCTGCGATGCCGACATTATGGGTGATGATCAGGGTGGTGGCGCCCAAACGCCTGTTCACGTCTTCCAGCGCTTCCAGAACATGTACGCCGGTCTTGCTATCCAAAGCGCCGGTCGGTTCATCGCAAAACAAAATTTCCGGGCGTTTAGCAATCGCGCGGGCGACAGCCACTCTTTGTTGCTCACCGCCCGACAGTTCAGCGGGAAAATGATGCATCCTATCAGCAAGCCCAACCATGTCCAAGGCTTCATCAGGCGCAATGGGATCATCCGCAATTTCGGTGACCAAAGCGACATTTTCGCGTGCTGTTAAACTTGGAACAAGATTATAAAATTGAAAAATGAAACCAACATGATGACGCCGATACTTTGTCATGCGGGCATCAGAAAAATCGGTCAGGGTTTCGCCTCGAAAGATGACTTCGCCTTCCGTCGGTCTATCTAATCCTCCCAATATATTCAGGAGAGTGGATTTTCCGCTACCGGAAGGTCCAAGCAAAACGATAAGTTCGCCGTTTTTTATGTCGAGATCAACGCCGCGAAGCGCATGCACTTTTACTTCGCCCGTATCATAGACTTTCGTCAGTCCTCGCGCGGATATCAACGTCCCATCATCGATGGCTTCCGCAATATTTGTATTCCGCCGAATATTCATAGGTCATCAGACTAGGGGCGCGTATTCGATCAGATTTGACGGCGGTCAAGATTTTAGATCGAACACATGGCCAGATAGAGCGGCGAAAACAATGGAGTTCATAATGACAAGACGTATCGCGGTTCTACAAGGTCATCCTGATTCAAAGACAACTCATTTTGGTCATGCGTTGTCGAGAGCATATGCCGATGCCGCGGAAAAAGCGGGACATGACGTTCGGGTGATCGAGATTGGAAAGCTGGACTATCCATTGCTGCGTTCCAAGCTCGAATGGCAAAAAATAGACATTCCTGACGCTCTCATTGAGGCGCAACACAATTTGCTATGGGCAGATCATTGGGCTGTCTTCTATCCGATGTGGCTCGGCGATATGCCAGCGGCGCTCAAAGGGTTTTTCGAACAGGTCTTGCGACCAGGCCTAGCCCATATTGATACCGGGCCAGGCGAGAAGTGGGAAAAATTGCTGTTGGGAAAATCGGCGCGCATTGTTGTGACAATGGCGATGCCGGAAGCGGTTTACCGTCTGATTTACGGTGCTCATACTGTTAAAAGTCTTGAGCGGAATATTTTTAAATATTGCGGCATTGATCCGGTTCGCACGACCATGATCGGCAGCGTGTACAAAAGGACACAGGCACAACGGGAAAAAGCCATTAAAAAAGTATCAGGGTTGGGCCGCAAAGGAATATAAGTCCATGTCGCTGTTAAATGCACCGAATTCACTTCGCTTTATTCGCGAAAAAATTGAGGGAACCCGATTTACGTCCCGCGCCTTTACAGAGATCGTCTACGATATTCAGGCGGGTGTATATAGCTCGGTGCATACAGCGGCTTTTTTGACCGCCTGTGCGGCCATGCCCCTGGACGCTGATGAAGTGTATAATTTAACCCGGGCCATGGTAAAGGTCGGGCATTCCTTGAAATGGCAAAATTCACCCGTTGTGGACAAACATTGTGTGGGCGGATTACCGGGCAATCGCACGACTCCCATTATTGTTTCAATTGTCGCCGCTGCCGGACTGACAATACCCAAAACCTCATCGCGGGCGATCACATCGGCTGCGGGAACGGCTGATACAATGGAAGTTTTTGCCCCGGTTGATCTGAATATAGACCGGATGAAATATGTGGTTGACCAAGAAGGTGGATGTGTCGTCTGGGGCGGGAATGTTGGCCTTAGCCCGGTTGATGATGAGCTGGTTCGTGTGGCCCGCGCGTTAGATTTTGACGGTCACGGGCAAATGGTGGCATCAGTGCTGTCTAAGAAAATTGCCGCTGGTGCCAGCCATGTTGTTATTGATGTGCCGATTGGGCCCTCAGCCAAAATACGCAATGAAGACGAGGCAAAGACATTGCGAACAAATTTAATGGAGGCGGCGAAAAGCTTCGGTTTAACCTTGACGATTAAACAAACGGACGGAACACAACCTATCGGCTGGGGCATAGGCCCGGCTTTGGAAGCCAGGGATGTTCACACCATCCTCACATCACGGGATTCCGGACCGGGTGATTTACGTGAAAAGGCCCTGATGCTCACCGGGTCCCTGCTTGAGATTGGCGGTAAAGCGCGAGTCGGTGAGGGCCATGCTAAGGCGAGGGAAATCCTGCAATCCGGAAAGGCATGGGAGAAATTCCAGGCAATCTGTGAAGCCCAAGGGGGAATGCGCGACATTCCCACACCAAAATATACCCATCCTGTACTTGCGGACTCTGTGGGGGACTTGATGGAAATCGACAATAAACATATTGCCCGGATTGCTAAAACAGCGGGGGCACCCGAAGATAAATGCGCTGGTCTGGATTTGCATGTCCGTCTGGGCCAGAAGGTTTACGTTGATCAACCTGTTTTTACATTGCATACCGCGAACAAAGCCGCGCGCGATCGGGCCCTGTCACTTGTGGAATTAGAAGGGGCGGGGATGCAAATTGTCGGGGAAGCGGAAAAACTCAGGAGATATGTATGACAGAATTTACACCAATATCAGCGCTAATTGGCGGAGGATTAATTGGGCTGGCCGCCGTTTTGTTGATGCTATTGAATGGAAGAATTGCAGGCATTAGCGGCATATTGGGCGGTCTCTTGCGATTTGACAAAGGCGAATTCGGCTGGCGGGCGGCTTTCATCGCGGGATTAATTGTCGGTCCTGTTGTTTATATGCGCATGACAGGAACCCAGATATCTATAACAACTCCAGAGCCCGGTTGGGCCGTCATTTTGGCGGGTTTAATCGTGGGAGTTGGGACCCAAATCGGAAATGGGTGCACAAGCGGACATGGTGTTTGCGGCATTGCACGTTTGTCTGGCCGTTCGATTGCTGCGACTGTCACTTTTCTTCTAACCGGGGTTCTGACAGTTACGTTCGTCCGGCACGGGTTGGGAGGCTTAGCATGACCAATTCCGCTTTATTTCGCGTTGTTTCGGCTTTCGTCGTAGGATTGATTTTTTCATTTGGTCTTATTGTTTCACAAATGATTGATCCGCTCAAAGTGCTAAATTTTTTGGATATCTTCGGCAATTGGGATCCAAGTCTGGCATTGGTCTTGATCAGCGCCATTATTGTGACCCTAATCGGATATAAGCTCGTCTTGTCACGTCAAACACCGATTTTTGAAGACTTGTTCCGGGTTCCCGGATCTTCCGAGATCGACCTCAAATTACTGGTTGGTGCAGCGCTATTTGGAATAGGCTGGGGATTGATTGGTCTTTGCCCCGGCCCAGCTCTAGCTGGTATCGGTCTGGTCATACCGCAAATATTCTTATTCGTCGTTGCTGTGATTATCGGGATAAACGCTTACAGGATTGTTCTAAATTGGGGACAGAAACTCTAGACAATGTTTCAATCATTGGGCGAGGAAAGGTGCAAACCGTTGCGATTGCGAAACATAGAAATGGCTATGCACTGAAAAGGTGAAATGCAAATGACTGACCCTAAACGATATCGCAAAATATTTATTTTGACGTCGACAATTATTTTGTGTGCCATATTTATCTGGTTGATCCGAAATTACTTGGTTGCGGTTATCCTTGCCGCTGTATTTGGGATTTTATTGCATCCCGCTCACAGTTATGTGCGGCGGGTATTGCGGGCGGGGCCATCAGTTTCTTCAGCGCTGGTTATCTCTGTTTTCATGGTCGCAGTTGGCATTCCGTTTTTTGCTCTCGCCGGATTGGCAGCGACAGAAGCCATAACGGTAAGTAAAGCAATTGGTCCGTGGTTAAATGAACATGTCTATCGCGACGGGGCTATTACTGTTGAATGGCCGTCCTGGTTGCCGTTCAGAAGTGAGTTGGAAGAATATCAAGCGCTTGTCTTCGAGAAAATGGGTGAAGTCGCGAGTGGTGTTGCCCAATTCCTGTTCACATCGATCGAAAACGCCACACGAGGCACAATCGGCGCGATCTTAAATATTTTTATTTTCGTCTATTCCTTGTTTTTCTTTCTAAAACGCGGGACAGACACCGTCGATTCTGCTCTACGATATCTACCGATCAATGAAGCGGAACGCGATCTTTTCATTTCACGTGGGTCAAGGGTTACCAAGGCCATCCTCAAAAGCATTCTTGTAATCGGGGTCTTGCAAGGAACGCTGGTTGGATTGGCATTTTGGGTGCTGGGGTTAAATGGTCCTGTGTTTTGGGGTGCTATTGTCGTCATCTTGTCGGCTATTCCGCTTCTGGGCTCAGGCATTGTTTGGGTTCCGACATCTATTTATTTATTGGTCAGTGGGCAGCCGGCCGCTGCGGTCGGGCTCGCTTTGTGGGGCGTCTTGGTCGTTGGTGTTGTCGACAATATTCTCAGGCCACGATTGGTCGGCGGCGAAGCCCAGGTGCCTGATTTACTGGTATTCCTCGCAATACTTGGCGGGTTGGGCGCCTTTGGAGTCGCGGGCATAATCGTCGGGCCGATTTTAGCTGTGTTCCTGTTGACGGTTCTGGAAATTTACCGTGCAGAATATTCCGATTTACTACCTAAATCCTCGAATTCGCAACAGGTCAAATAGCTGCAATGACACAGATTGTCTCACAAATTTATGGAAAACATAATGGAAGGATGGGTGTTGTTGGAGGCACCACCCGGAATCGAACCGGGGTAGACGGATTTGCAATCCGCTGCGTAACCACTCCGCCATGGTGCCCCAAGGCTGGTTATTGCGTTCGCGGTATATCGGAGCTGATTGAGCGATGCAACGGGTTTTGCAGGCACTTGGCAATAAAAGCAGATATTAATGGCACCTGTGCGTTATTGAACCATTGCCATCCTATGAATTCAGGGGCTATATCTGCGCAAACACAGACTCACGCCGATCAGCGTTGCTTGGAGAAATAAATGTTCGATTATAATGCCGCCCGCGAAACCATGCTGGATTGTCAGATTCGGACATCTGACGTCACGGATTTCGCTGTGCAGGCCGCCTTTAAAGCCGTGCCCCGTGAAAAATTTGTCCCTAAATCCAAAATGGCATTGGCGTATGGCGATGCCAATGTTGATTTGGGCGATGGTCGCTGGATGATGAAGCCGCGCGATTTTGCTAAAATGGTAGATGCCGCCGATATCGAACCCACAGATGTCGTTCTCAATATTGCGTGTGATCGCGGATATTCTGTTGCGGTTTTGGCGCATTTGGCTGAGACCGTTGTTGCGCTTGAAAGTGCGCCGGAACTGGCGGACAAAGCCACGGCTCAGCTTGAACAATGCGACATTACAAATGCGGCAATCGTGACCGGCGATCTGAAAGCCGGCGCCCGAGAACACGGCCCGTTTGATGTTATATTTGTCAATGGTGCAGTGAGTGAAATCTCACCGTCCTGGGTTGACCAATTGGCCGGAGGCGGCCGGATTGTTGTCCCGATTTCGTCCGGACATGTGTGCCGGGTGCATGTGTACACGAAATCCGGAGATACTTTGGGGGAGCGCGTTGTTTTTGATGCGGGAATTCCAACAATACCGGGTTTTGAGAAAGAACCGGAATTCGCATTATAAAGCATCTGTAACGCCGTTTAATATATGATCGTAGGTGGAAAATTGACCCTGAATAAAATCAACAAAATGATTGTTTCAGGATTGGTTGTTGCGCATGCATTCTTTTCAGGTGCTGTAACTGCTCAAGCCGAGGATTTTCAACAAGCCTTAGTCTCTGCTTATCAGGGCAATCCGGGCCTCATGTCTGAACGGGCCCGTGTGCGCGAGATCGACGAAAATTATATCCAGGCCCAAGCCGCCGGTCGTTTAAACGCCGGGGTCGATGCCAGTATCGGACAAACCGCTTTTGACACCGATATTTTTTTTGGGCAGGGTGGATCCGTTTCCACAAGTGGCCAATTGACCCCGAAAATTGCGCAACTCAACATCATTAAACCAATCTACCAAGGCGGCCGCGTCAAAGCCTTAAAAGCGCAAGCAAAAGCCGGCATTTTGGCGGCACGTCAAAATTTAAGAAGCAAAGAACAGGATGTATTGGTCGCCGCTGCTACGGCCTTTGTTGATGTGTTGCGAGATGAAGAAGCAGCCAGAATTCGAAGAAATAATGTGCGGGTCCTCACCCGCCAACGCGAAGCTGCTCAGGCCCGGTTCGATGTGGGAGCGGGGACGCGAACCGATATCGCTCAATCGAACGCCCGACTAGCGGCGGCGGAAATTGGACTCGCGAATGCAGACGCGCAATTGGCATCCAGTCGCGCGGCTTATGTCAGGTATATGGGCCATATTCCCGAGCAATTGAGCACACCCCCGACATTTTATTTGCCCGCATCACTTGAAGACGCTTTACAGCGTGGTCGGTCAAACAATCCATTGGTCGTGGCGTCGCGGTACAATGAAAACGCAGCGCGATCGGCTATTGAAGTCGCCAAGGCGGCCGGGAAACCTTCTTTATCGATCAATGGCGGTCTGCAAACCAATTCTGATACATCAACCAGCGTTCCCCGGTCAGATGGAGCCAGTATTACGGCACAACTACGCATTCCATTTTATTCGGGTGGCGGAAACAGATCGAAGATCAGGGCTGCCAATCAAGCAAAAATCCGCTCCAAGTTTGAAACACGGGAGCTGGAAATGATTGTCGATCAGTCGATTTCCAATTTATGGGCCCAAGTCGAAGCGGCGAGGCGTTCTGTCGTTGCGAGTCGTCAACAGGTTGACGCGGCAGAAATCGCATTTGAAGGCGTGGAGCTCGAACGCGATGTCGGGACGCGAAATACGCTCGATGTGTTGGACGCTGAGCAGGAAGTCCTTGATGCAAAACTATCGGTGCTGCAGGCTGAACGAAATTTGAATGTCGCCACATATCAACTATTAGGGGCCATTGGCGGCTTTGACGCTTACGCATTGCAGTTGCCTGTCGACCTCTATGATCCAACACAAAATCTGAGGGAACACCAAATTCAGGGTTTAGGGCCACAAATAAAGGATTTTTTTGAGATCGACCGGAAAAATGTACTGGAATATAATCCGGTTGATCCGGAATCAATCGATCCTTCGCCGACAAAAACTATATCGCGACATAAGTAGAAAATTCGACAAGCTGTTTTGTTCCGTTGGGTGACCACAAATTTTTACGATTTCTCCACAATTTCGGTAGCAGGACTGCTGGACAATCGGTGAGGCTTGTCATACGTTAATAAAAAATTACTATTTAGGCTTGGGTGCGGGGAGCGAAAATGTCGGAGACGAGCAACGGAATGCCTGATCTATCAACCGGAGATAGCGAACCGAGCATGGAAGATATTCTGGCTTCCATTCGTAAAATAATCGCTGACGATAAAACGGAAACTCAATTAGCTGATACGGATCCGCAAGTATCTGACATTGCGGCCGAGCCTGACGTGGCCGATCCGGTTTCATTTTCAGAAACGGTTGAGGAGCAGCAATTCGAAATCCCTGATGTTGAAGGAACTGTTACAGACTTCGACGAGCTAACGGCCGATTTTGAAACGAAATCCGCAATTCTGCCCGACGATGATGTTGAGGATAAAGAAATTCTCGATCTGATCAATTTCGTGAATGAGGACGAGGCTGAGCCTGCGGAGGCCGAAAACGCGCAGACCGACACCGATCTACCGGATACATCTTTTGATGAGAGCTTGGATCTGGTTATGGATTCTGACGCATCGGACTATTATTCTTCCAGTGCGGAATCTGACGAGAACCGGATGTTGCGTGAGGAAATCGAAAAAGAATTGAGCGCCGACGCTGGAACATTCGAAACGGATATCGCACCGGACATAGAGTCTGACTTGCTGAATGCCGACGTCGACATCGCTAAAGCTCCCGATTTGGATGATTTGCTGGATAGCGAACCCGATCAGCAGCAAGATATTCTTGCGCTTGACGATGACTTTTCAGACGATTCGTTAACTGAATTTGAGGATCTCGATCTTTCCGATGCCGCCAAGCCTGTTGAAGATGTCGAAGTGCCCGACGAAACGGTCTATTTTGAAGAGAGCGGGGATATTGAGGCGGCACAGTCCGATGTGCCAGGCGATGACCAGGATATGGATTTGGTCAAATCGCTGCTGGCGGATTTAATGGATGAAGACGAAACTTCCGAATTTGAAGATGATCTGGGTGATGAGCTTGAGGCTGAAAGTTTCGCCGATGACGTGATTGAAGACGAGATTGCCAGTATTGAAGAACAAGAAACCGCGAGCGTTGTGGAAGAAGAAAGCGTTATACTGGACGAGACAGAGGCGGAAAACATTCTCGATGAAATTCTTTATCAAACCATGGAAGACGAAACGGCTATAGCGGAAGCTTCCGATGATCTGGAAGCACAGGATGAGAGCGAGCTTGCGGAGATTGCCAGAACGGCCCGTGAAGCGGCTGCCGCGCCTTATCCGGATTCTGCGACGACAAGAGCCGAGGATAAAGTCGAGTTGCCGCAGCGTAATTTGGATAAGAAGTTAAATTTGAGCGCTGCTGGCGGGTTCGTCGGTGTTACCGCTGGCGCGGCAATCGCTGGTACACGCGGTGAAAATGTTGAAACTGACAAGGCTTTAGATGCTCAGGTTTCTCAAATGGTCGAAGAAGAACTGGAACTCGAGGAAATTGAAGAATTGCTGGAGTTGATAGAAGAGACGGAGGCGGAGCCTGCGAAACAGGCCGATATCCAAGAGGACGCTGAGCAGGCGGCCTTGGAAGAGTTAGTAGAAGAATTAGGGACACCACAGGAGAATGTAGAAATGGCGAGAGCTGCGAAAAAAGAAGCGTTGGTAGACGAAGATATCGAACAAGAATCGACAGAAGCGTTTGCGGCGCTGTCGCATGTCGTTCAGGAGAAAGCTGAAATGGAAGAAAACGGTCCACCAATCGGCGATCTAGTTCAAGACGCATTGCGCCCCATGCTTAAAGAATGGCTGGATAAAAACCTCAAAGGTATTGTCGAGCGCGCTGTGACCAAAGAAGTGAAACGCATCTCTTCGGGCAAATAGTCTCTTTTAATGCCCGGGGCTTCGGGCTAGAAGATCAATAATTCAGCCCCGCCCTCTTCGCAGGGGGCGGGGTTTTCACGTTATAGGTTTATTCGTCATGTTAGACAAATCATTCAATCCGCAAATCGCTGAGCCGCGCCTGTATGAGGCATGGGAAAAGTCCGGCGCATTCGAACCGCGTATGGACACATCGCGTGAAGCCTATTGTATCGTCAATCCCCCCCCAAATGTGACAGGCAGCCTGCACATGGGCCACGCGCTCAACAACACCTTGCAGGACATATTGATCCGGTTTGAACGTATGCGCGGTAAGGACGTGCTTTGGCAAGTTGGTATGGATCATGCCGGGATCGCAACGCAAATGGTGGTCGAGCGCAAACTGGCTGCCGAAGGCAATATGGGCCGCAAGGACATGTTGCGCGAAGAATTTGTTGCCAAAGTCTGGGAATGGAAGGCGGAAAGCGGCGGCACCATTACACAACAATTGCGGCGCTTAGGTGCGAGTTGCGATTGGTCGCGTGAGAAATTTACCTTGGGCGATCCTGACGATCCGTCTGATAAAATGGCCGAGGCCGTGACCAAGGCTTTCGTAGATCTCTATAATGATGGCCTGATCTACCGTGATAAGCGCCTGGTCAACTGGGATCCGCACTTCCAGACAGCTATTTCTGATCTGGAAGTGGAAAACCGCGATAAAGACGGTCATTTTTGGCATTTCAAATATCCGCTCGAAGGCGGCGAGACCTATACCTATGTTGAAAAAGACGAGGACGGAAATGTCGTTCTCACAGAAGAGCGCGACTATATTTCCATTGCGACCACGCGTCCGGAAACCATGTTGGGCGACGGCGCTGTTGCCGTGCATCCGGACGACGAACGCTATGCACCGATTGTCGGTAAACTGGTTCGACTACCGCTGGCTGATCGGCTTATCCCGATCATTACCGATGAATATCCGGACCCGGAATTCGGGTCAGGAGCGGTCAAGATTACTGGTGCCCATGATTTTAACGATTATGAAGTGGCCAAACGGGCAGGGCTGCCCATGTATTCTCTCATGGACGAGCAGGCCCGCATGATCCAGAGTCCGGATAAAGACGGTAATTCCGTCATGCCGGAAAAATATGTCGGCATGGACCGGTTCAAAGCCCGTAAAGCCGTCGTTGCCGATATCGACGCCCAAGACCTTTTGATCAAAGTCGAAGATAAAAAAGTCCAGCAACCATTCGGCGACCGCTCCGGTGTCGTGATTGAACCGATGTTGACCGACCAATGGTTTGTCAATGCGGAAGAAATCGCCAAGCGCGCCATCGAAAAAGTTGATGATGGCTCAACCAAGTTTTTCCCGGCAAATTGGAAAAAGACCTATGACCATTGGATGAAAGACATCCAGCCTTGGTGTATCTCTCGCCAGCTCTGGTGGGGGCATCGGATCCCGGCTTGGTACGGCGACGATGGAAAAATATATGTGGGTGAAGACTTAAATGCTGCTCAAGAATTAGCGGGTGAAAAGGTCAAACTTACACAAGATAATGACGTTCTTGATACTTGGTTCTCATCTGGTTTGTGGCCGTTCTCGACATTGGGATGGCCGGAAGAGACCGAGCATCTGACGCGCTTTTATCCGACCAATGTCCTGATCACAGGATTTGATATTATATTTTTCTGGGTCGCGCGCATGATGATGCAAGGGCTGTATTTCATGAATGATATCCCATTCCATGATGTCTACATCCATGCCCTAGTCCGCGATGAGCAAGGCCAGAAAATGTCAAAGTCTGAGGGCAATGTCATTGACCCGATCGATCTCATTCAAGGCATTGATATTGACGGCCTCGTTGCCAAACGCACGACCGGATTACGCCAGCCCGAGAAAGCCCCGAAGGTCGAAAAGAACACGCGCAAGCAATATCCAGACGGGTTTGAAGCCTACGGCGCAGATGCGCTTCGCTTTACGCTCGCGGCCATGGCTGGCATGGGACGTGACATCAAACTCTCGGTCGAACGAGTTGCCGGATACCGAAATTTCGGCTCTAAAATCTGGAACGCCGCTAAGTTCGGCGAAATGAATGACTGTAAATCTGTTAAAGGTTTTGATCCATCAGGCTGCAAACTCGCTGTCAATCAGTGGATCGTTTCCGAGGTCGCAAGTGCCGCCGCTGACGTCACACAGTATATTGAGAAATACCGGTTTAATGATGCGGCCGACACGTTATACAAGTTTGCGTGGAATACGTTCTGCGCCTGGTATTTGGAATTGGTCAAGCCAGCCATGTCCGGCGATGACGCGGCGGCCAAAGCTGAAACACAAGCCTGCTTTGCCTGGTGCCTCGATACAATCCTGAAGCTCCTGCACCCGTTCATGCCCTTCATTACCGAAGAGCTATGGGGGGCGATATCTGATGACCGTTCTGAGACGCTCATTTTGACGGAATGGCCGGAATTGTCAGGCGTTAAGACCAATTCCCAGGCCCAAGCCGATATCAATTGGTTGGTTCAGACGATTTCAGAAATCAGGTCAGTTCGTAAAGGAGCCAATATTCCACCTGCTAAGAAGAGTCCTCTGATCATTGTGGGTGCGTCCGCTCAAACCAAGGAGCGGATGAAAACCTACATTGACGCCCTGGGACAGATGGCACGTGTTGACGGATGGTCCGTCGCGGACGAGGTCCCGGGCAATTCGCTTCAAATCATCATTGATGAAGCGACCATGGCGATGCCACTGGCCGGATTGATCGATTTGGATGCGGAAAAAGACCGCATAAATAAGAAAATTGTCGAACTCGACGCGGAAATCGAGAAAGTTGATAAGAAACTTGCCAACAAGAATTTTGTTGACCGCGCGCCGGAAGCTGTCGTTGCCGAGCAGCATGCGCGCAAATCCGGTTTTGTAGATGAGCGGGAGAAACTGGTTGAAGCGCTACAAAACCTGTAAACTCGGCATCTGATACTTTTTTATGAAAATGTAATCAATTCGGGTGATTAATTGAACCCATGAGCAAAGAGCTAAGTCAGTTTTCTGAAAATCGCCCAGAGTTTAAAGGGTTTAATTCGTTTTATTACGACAATATATTTCCGCACCTATTGGCCAGCGAACGGCACAGGGAAGCGGCTGTTAAAAAAGCGAAAACCATCGGGGCGGGAATTGCCGTCGTCGGGTTGGTGGCAGCGATTGGTTTGTATATCAAAACCCAGTCGGTACAGTTTCCGATATTTGCATTGGTCGGCAGCGGTATCGGGGCATTCGCAACAGGCGCCCATTTGCTCAAAAATATCAAGCGTGACACGAAAAAAGTGCTGATGACCAATATGACGAATTTCGTCGGATGGACATATAACCTCATTCCCACAAGACCGCCGATCTTGGACGTGTGGCGAAACATCGAGCTAATCCCCAAATATGATCGTTCCTCATTTGAAGACGAAATGATGGGCAATGCGCACGGTGCCGATTTCGTGTTTTGTGAAACCCATCTGGAGCGGGAAAAGCATGATAGCGACGGAGACAAAAAATGGGTCACCGTATTTCGCGGGCTGATGTTTGAAATCGATTTTCATATGGAATTTTTGGGAAAAACGATTGTTTTGCGCGATGCCGGTATTTTTAATCGTAAAAAAAGAAAAGACATGAAGCGGGTTGGGCTGGTCGACCCGAAGTTTGAGAAAATATTTGAGGCTTACGGAACGGATCAAGTCGAAGCCCGTTATCTGTTGACCCCCGATTTCATGCAAAGGCTGGTCGATCTGGAATCCCGGTTTGAAGGCAAAAAAACCCGGTTCGGGTTTTTGAACGGCAAGCTTTACATTGCGATCGAAGCGCCAAACCAGTTCGAGGCCGGATCAATGTTCAAACCTTTGACCGAGACCGAACGAACACAAAAGATTCTCGATGAGATCGGAGCGATTTTTGATCTTGTTGACGGTGTTTTAAAACCGCTTAAGGCGCGGCGAGGCGTAAAGGGGTAAAGTCAAGCCGGTAGGCTTCTTCGACGAGACTCTGAGACTTAAGAAATTCAATAAGATCTTCGCGCGTTGTCGTCGCAATAACTTTTCCGTGGTCTTTCATCACGAGACGTTCATCGACAATCGGGCCTAGAAATCGCTTTATGGGTCCGGCTTTGATCTCGGTTGGCTTGAACGTTGCAGGCAATTTTTCAATCAGCTTCGCAACATCCGACTCTTGCCAAATAGCGCTGGCCAATTCATCGAGCACGAATTCATTACAGTTTTGATATCGGGGGTCAAACGGGTTGGAGATCAGCGAATAGGTCGGATTATGCGTGCGGCCATAGGCGGCGGATCCAATATATTTTTTCATCGCTGTTTGAAATTCCGGAACGGGTAAAATGATGCCGACATCATGGGCGCGTGTCGGCTTAATAAAGTCCGAAGGGGCGTCAGTGACCAACGAGGAGATCAGTTTGTTTTCCTCGCCGTGGTAAAGGTTGTAGACATCATATGTGCCTAGGTCATTTAAAATCCAAAAAGCGCTGTGCGTATAGTTTACGCCCTCGGGTAGGCGTTTTCGCGCCTGACCCGCACGTGAAACAATGGCAAATTCAGCTTTTTTTGCAGCAAGGTTGTTGACCAGCTGTTTAGAATAGGAACTTAGAGTTTCGTCGTCGAGTAATGGTTTTGCGTTTTGCGTTGACGCAACCAGTGACCGATAATTTAAATTTAGGTGGTTACCGAACAACGCCAAGCCGAAAATCAGACCGATGATGATCGCCAAAACCACTCTTTTACGGCTCACAGATCAAATGTTCCAATAATCGGAACATGATCAGAAGGTTTTTCACGGTCGCGCACATGGGCGTCAATGCGAACTGATTTCAGCTTATCAGCCGCCTGACCGGACAACAGCAGATGATCAATACGAATACCGTGATTTTTTGGCCATGCGCCGCCTTGATAATCCCAAAACGTATATTGATGAGGGCGACCATCCACTTGTTCATAGGCTTCGGTTAGGCCGAGCCATTTCAGTTTTTGAAAAGCTGCCCGCGTTTGAGGCAAAAATAAAGCATCGTCGGCCCATAGCGCTGCATCATATGTATCGTCGGCGCTTTGGATGACATTATAGTCTCCCGCCAGGATCAATGGCTCTTCGTGAACCAACAATACTTTTGCATGTGCATATAAGCGTTCCATCCAGGCCAGCTTATAGTCATATTTTGGCCCGGGCGCAGGGTTGCCATTGGGGAGATAGATACTGGCAAATCGCACGGGGCCGGTATCCGTTGAGATGACAGCTTCGAGATACCGTGCCTGCTCGTCTTCGTCGTCGCCAGGCAGGCCGACATTGATTTCTTCAAATGGATATTTGGAGAGCAGAGCCACGCCATTGTAGGATTTTTGGCCATGGGTCGCGACATTATAGCCGCGCTCTTCAAAAAACTCTGACGGAAAGCCTTCATCGACGGTTTTAATTTCCTGCAGGCAGGCAATATCCGGCTTGGCTTCATCCAGCCATTGTGTGACCGCATGCGTGCGAGCTTTAATCGAGTTGACGTTCCACGAAGCAATATCCATGCAGGCAAATTCGCAGGGTCGGGCGCAAAGTCAAGCCAGACTTTAGGTGAATTGCGTTTATCCTGATGTTAAGACGTTGAGGCAGTGATTATAAGGGATATTCAACAGGCCGCTGAGTTCCCGGGAATCGAGATTGAATTTGGTTGTCGGGAAAAGCGAGGCATAGGCTGACTGTGTCCGTATGTTTTGGCCCGAATCTAAATCCGCGAGTTTTTTTGCGATACAGTTTTGCTTGTCGATATAGGTTGGATCCAGGGAAACGAAACGCCCATTTTGTGACAGTCGTTTAGACAAAGCGCCGATCATAGACGCGGCTTCATCATCGTTTAAATGATGCAACAGACCAATGCAGATAATCAGATCAAATGGTCCAGCCGCGTGCTCTACTTCAGTCACGGCATTTCCGCAAATAAATGTGCCCTTGTCGCCATTGGACTGCTTTGCTTTTTCGATATGTACTGGATTTAGGTCCATCCCCAAATAATCCACATCTCCTAAAAGGGGAAGCAGCGAACCCGGGCCACAACCGACTTCTAAGACCTTGTCTCCCTTTTTAGTCTGCAAATAATGTTCGCGTAGGTGTTTACGGGCCTTATCGCGCCCCAATATTATTTGGATCGCTTCGTAGAAAACAGGGATCGTGACAATCCTGTATAAAGATTTGGTTTTTTCGGCCACTAGTCTTCCTTAAGCGGTCCCTGAATCGCCACTATTAGTCAATACTAAATGCATATAGGGTGAGACCATATTGAACATCCGGGATTTCACAAATAACGAGATAAGACCCAATTTATTTAAAACCGAGATCGGCAGTCGGAGGAGGCCTTGTCGTTTCGCAAACTCCTCATCTGTTTCAAGTCGGTCGATCATTTCTGTGAATGTCGATTTGTCATTGGAAACGTTAAATCCAGCCTGGGCGGCGTTCTTGGAAACAGAGCGGAATTTACAGAAGTTCAAACTGGTCCAAAGTCCTTTGCAGTCGTTTTCCGTCTCGAATTTAGTGATCCGTTTTTTCAAAAGGAAATGGGTGAGTGGCTTGTTGAAAATGATTGGAATTTGAAAATGCGGTTCATATGGGAAACTATAGTTCGGGCACAAGATGATACAGCGTCCGTTTTCGGTTAGAGTGCCGCTGACAAATTGAAGGAAATCTTTCCAGTCGGGAAGATGTTCAAACACATTGACCAAGTAGATCAGATCGTACTTAATCGACGTCTTCAAATCCTCATAACCTACCGGTTGGATTTCCGCGTTGGGGATCGTGTTGATTAATCGGTGAAAGACATTGTCATAGTCGAAACCGTCTCCCATAGGTTCAACACCTGTGAAATTCAGATCCTTGTGTATTGAAGCGTTCATAGCCATCAAAATGCCAGCACCTGCACCAACTTCCAAAACATTGGCGCCCGGTTTAAGTGCATTTAATTCAGATTGAATTTTACCGAATCCGAACTCGGCTTCGCCAAAATAGGTCGGTCCATTCGCGTTTGAGATAAATTGAGATTTAGCCGATTCAAAATTCATGGCTTAAACCTCCTCTTTTTTATTGAAGACCCAAAGCTTTTGCAGGGCAAATGACAGGGAAACCACGACGGGCAACACAATCACGTAACTTGGAATTTCACTGATGCCTTTTGAGACCAGAAAGCCGATCAATGATGTCCCAACGACATATTGCAGAAAAATAGTGGCAACATATTTCCACATGTTCGAGTACAGGCCGGTTTTTTGGGATTTGAATACGACGGTCCGCGAAAGTGTAAAGCCGCAAATAATCCCGGCGACGACTGAAAAGAAATTTGAAACCCAATAGGGGGTGTCTAGAAATATCGTCGCGCCTGAAAAGACAACGAATCCGACAAATGTGTTTATGATTCCGGCAAATCCAAACAAAATAAGTTGCTTGTTTAGCGGGTCGGCGCTTGTGTTTGCCCCCTCATTTCCAAATATCTTAATCATTATTATCCATTCGAGCGTCCAAGCCGACGGATCTCATACGATATAATGGTTTAGAAAATGTGGATTTTATCGATCTAAACTTTTCTGATTAGGAACGGTTAATTAACAGTTATTGGCGATATTTCCCGCCAAATAGTTAGTTGTATCGGGCGAATTTGTGGCCACTCGTAAATCCAAATCGATTGTGAAACGCGCCAACACTGCCGTGATTGTTCCAGTGTATAACAGTCTCGCGACGCTGCAGGAGCTGATCGACCGATTGAGCACGTCGTTATCCTCATATACAAAGGATTTTGAGATCATTCTTGTGGATGATCGGGGTCCACAGCCGGTCTGGCCGATTATCGAAAATGCAGGGCAGGCCGATAGTCGTATCAAAGGTATTCGGTTAAGCCGTAATTTCGGACAGCATGCAGCAATTTCAGCCGGGCTCGAATTGGCTAATGCTGACTGGTATGTCGTCATGGATTGCGATCTTCAGGATCTCCCGGAAGACATACCAAAACTGTATCAACATGCAGTTGAACAAAAACTCGATTCTGTCCTGGCCTTTCGGGCAAGCCAATCCTTGCGACGTCGTCGCAAGCTCGGGTCGACGATTTTCAATAAGATGCTTGAAAAACTGGCGGACATTCCCGCGACGTCGCAAATCGGAAATTTCAGAATATTCAACGATGCCATGGCAAAATCTTATCGCATGTATCCGGAGAAAATGCGCCTTTTTCCAGCGCTGATGGGTCATATAGGGTTTGAGGTCGGACAGTTCGATGTCACGCGCCCGGATCGAGTTGAGGGCGAAAGCAATTATACGTTTAAAAAACTGTTTCAACTGGGCTTTGACAGTATCGTCTCCAATACGATTAAACCGATGTATTATTTGGCCGGGTTTGGCATTTTTATTTCCATGATCGCGGTCTTACTTGCCAGTTTTGTAGTCATTCGGGCATTGATTTTTGATATCCAGGCCGAAGGCTGGGCCAGTTTGATGACGGTTGTCATGCTTATGGGGGGGATCCAGATCTTCGTCATTAGCTTTGTCGGGATTTATGTAGGCAAGGTGTTTTTTGAGGTTAAAGATCGTCCGGTCTTTATTGTCGCCGAGACCAGCAATATTGAAACGGTCGCGTCATAGCAAGCGAGGCTAAAAAAACGGCAATACCATTCAATGCACCGTCAATGGTGGGCGAAGAATTTTTCCACATTGCTGATGCGATCCATCGCGGCCAATTGTCCGGCGATGGTCATTACACAAAGCTTTGTGAGCGGTGGCTCGAAGAAAAGACCGGCGGGGAAAAGGCACTGTTAACGCATTCCTGCACGGCGGCTCTCGAAATGGCCGCTATTTTATGTGATCTTGGACCCGGCGACGAAGTGATCATGCCGTCGTTTACCTTCGTCTCGACCGCAAACGCCGTTGTATTGAGAGGCGCGACGCCGGTCTTTGTCGATATTGACCCGAGCACATTGAATCTATGCCCGGATAAAACCAAGTCCGCGATCACGGATAAAACCAAAGCCATCTATGTTGTTCATTATGCAGGTGCCGTCGCCGATATGGATCGTTTTAAGACGCTAGCCGACGAACACGATCTCTATATTGTTGAAGATGCCGCGCAGGCACTGGGTTCCAGTTATAAAAACCAGCAAGCGGGGTCGATTGGCGATCTAGCCGCGTTTAGTTTTCATGAAACAAAGAATGTGATTTCGGGTGAGGGCGGGGCGCTGATCATCAACAATCCTAAAATGATCGAACGTGCCGAAGTCATTCGCGAAAAAGGGACCAATCGCAGTCAATTTTTCAGAGGACAGGTGGATAAATATACCTGGGTCGATCTGGGTTCATCGTTTTTGCCGGGAGAATTGATTGCCGCTTTTCTTTATGCTCAGCTTTTGAAGGAAGACAATATTTTCGCGCGCCGGCTCGACATGTGGCAGGCCTATGATGAGGCTTTACGACCACTATCGGCAAAATTTGGGTTCAAGTGTCCGGATCCAGTTCCTGATACCGTGCACAATGGACATATGTATTATCTACAGCTTCCTGATTTGGCGTCGCGGCAGGCGTTTATCGCGAGCATGAAGGCTAAGCTGATATACACGCCATTTCACTATGTACCCCTGCATTCGGCTCCGGCAGGTCAACGTTATGGGTCAACACCCGCGTCCATGGCCGTGACCGACAAGGTCTCTGATACACTCGTCCGGTTGCCTATCTTTTATTCGTTGGACGAGCAAGATCGGGTGATTGCGGCCGTCAAGGAAACCGTCGAGGAAATTTTAATTTAATTACAGGGGGTTACAGCGAAAAGCTGGTTCCACATCCGCACGATGATTTGGCATTCGGATTATGAATCTTAAACGCAGCACCGATCAATTCATTAACATAATCAATTTCGGAATCTTTTAAAAATTCTTGCGAAATTTCATCGATCAAAATCCGAGCGCCATTGCGTTCAATGATCATATCGTCTTCATTGGGTGCGTCTGCGAAATCAAAGCTGTACTGGAATCCCGAGCAGCCGCCACCGTCTACGGCAACGCGCAAGAATTGCTGATTGCCCTGCTTGGCCATGATCGCATTGATCTTGGTCGCCGCGCTTTCACTCATTGTAATGTTCGGTGTCGTCATAATTGAGTCGCTTCACTATTCTGTCTCATCCTATATAGGGATTAATTTAAAAGAATCAAAAGGTGAATGGCTGTGACGGTATTTTCTTGCAAACGCGATCGTGCGATTTACGCCAGCGATCCTGACCAGTCTCGCGGGCGAAATATTACTCAAAAAAGCCTTTCGGAACGCACCGCATTTCAACACGATAAGGACCGCATCATCCATTCCGGAGCCTTCCGGCGGCTCAAAGGTAAAACCCAGGTTTTTGTGGCCCATGAAGGCGATTATTACAGGACGCGCCTTACCCATTCGCTGGAAGTGGCGCAAATCGCCCGCTCGATTGCCCGGGTGTTGGGATTAGACGAAGATTTAGCCGAATGTTTGGCCCTTGCTCACGATCTTGGACATCCTCCTTTTGGGCACAGTGGGGAGGAGGCGCTTCAAGAGGTTATGGAGCCCTATGGTGGGTTTGATCACAACGCCCAGACCTTGCGTATTGTCGAAAAACTGGAAGGACGTTATGCCAAGTTTGACGGACTCAACCTGACCTGGGAAACGCTGGAAGGGATTGCGAAACACAACGGACCATTGGTGACACCGGACAATCCTGTCGATAAATTGCCGTGGGCCTTGAAAAACTTGACGAATTGGAAAGCTTTGGAGCTAGAGACTTATGCCGGTCCCGAAGCCCAAGTTGCCGCACTCGCGGATGATATTGCGTACAACAATCATGATATTGACGACGGATTGCGTGCTCGTTTATTTGCCATTGATGAACTGACGGAAGTCCCATTAGTGGGTCGGATTTTTGCAGATGTGCGAAAGCGCTACCCCGATCTCGACCGCGATCGTACCATTCATGAAGCCGTGCGCGACATGATCGGGTATATGGTGGCCGATGTCCTGAAAGAAAGCCGGTCTCGACTGGAACGCCACAACCCACAAAGCGCCGACGATATTCGCCATCTGGACGAGCCGATTATCGCTTTTTCAAGTGCATTTCGAACGGAAGAAACGCCCTTGCGCGCGTTCTTATTCCAAAACATGTACCGTCATTACAAGGTCAACAGGATGATGGGGCAGGCCCGGCGGGTTGTGAAGGAACTATTTGAATTGTTCATCGCGGAGCCAAACCTTTTGCCGAGCGAAGAATTCCAGCAATGCGACGGACCCAAGACGGCAAAAACTGCACGCGTCATCTGTGACTATATCGCCGGAATGACAGACCGGGCGGCCATCGAAGAACATCGCAAATTATCGTCTGTTACAGGGTATCTGTAGTTTTTGCCTGTAAATTCGTTTTGCGGATCCAGTAATAAACTGGAACACCGACGGCGAAGAGGACCAGACCCCAGCCGATGACCTCAATACCGGATCCCAGGATAGCGAATACGCTGTAAAGAGCAGCGATCATGGCAATAGCTATCCACGGTTTTGACGTTTTCCAAGAATACCGCATGTCTGCCAAAGCGCTAAAAAGCAATGGCACCAGGACAGCTAAAGTACTCATCATGGCCAGGAATACGAACATCCCGATCAATCCCTTATTATAATTCATCAATAGCAGCAGAGAACCCAAAATCGATCCCAAAATCAAAGAAATATAAGGAGCGTTGGATGCATTCCGTGTGGCCAAAACTTTTGGCGCCATGCGGTCAATCGCTAAGGCCATCGGCATTTGCCCGGTGATGAATATGACACCGTTCAGGGCACCTGCAGTTGATATAAGGGCCCCTGCGGCGATGAAATGCGGCCCCCATTGTCCCAATGATATGGCAGCATCTGAAAATGGCGATTTCGAATTGACGAGAACTTCCGCTGGGACCAGGCGCATCACAGCATAGGTCGAGGCTATATACACAAATGCGACGGTAAGCGTGCCCAAAAGTATGGCTTTGGGAATAGTTTTCTGGGGCTCGTCGACATCGCCGGCCGGAACAGTACCGGCTTCCAGGCCCGAGAATGCCCACATTGTGAGGAGTGCCGTTGTTGCCAAGCCACCCAGCATTGAGACGTCCTTCGGGTTCGTTTCTGGGAGATTTGCGCCGTCCCCATTCGTCGCCCCCAAAACGATAATAATGGCAAGAGGGATGAGTTTTAGCGCCGTCATCAGAAGCTGTGTGTAACCGGCTCCCTTCAAACTTCTCATATTGATGAATGTCAGTACCCAAATGAGGGCGAGCGCGTACATTGCTTGATGTTGAGGTTGGTCATCAAGGCCTGGAATGAAGACGCCCAAATAGCCGACAAATGCAATCGCGATGGCGGGTATCGATATCCAATATGCGGCCCAATATCCCCAAGCGATCATAAACCCTGTCAGGTCACCAAATGCGTCTTGAGCGTAAATATAGACGCCACCGGACCGCGACGTTCGGTGTGATAAGCGCGCAATAACCAGAGCGAGAAAAATAGATCCGCCAGCTGTAAGGATCCAACCGGCAAAGCTTAAAAGGCCGTACGGGGCAAGAGCAGCGGGCAATAAGAAAATGCCCGAGCCAATCATTATGCCCACCGTTAGCGACCAACATGTCCAAAATCCTAATGGTTTTTCGCGTGTTTGGGGTCGCGTCACAGCAGATCAGCGTTTAGATAGTCGGCGCGGAGAAGGTTTTGCCAGTGCCACACACCAGATTCACGCGCGGGCGATAAGCGCCCGGGGGAATATACTCCGGAAGCAAGGCCTTTTTGGACGTGCTCGCAGATAAGCCGGTCTTCTTCCTGAACCTGTTCCGAAAATTCGATATCTGCGGGGGCCCGGCGCTCAACCCCAGGAGAATAATAGAAGTCGAATTCGACTGTGCATCTGTTTATTCCGGTTGGAACGACACGGTTTGTTTGTAACCGACCCGGCATAATATTGAGCATTGTATTAGGGTATATAAAGAAATACAACGCCTCACCGCTCTCATATGCACCCGTTTCGTCATCTACCGGAGCGCGTTGCAATGACCAGTATTTTCCAAGTTCAGTTATATACACACTGTAATCGACGGCTTGCGTAAGGCTGGGGTGTACAAAGGGAAGGTGATACCCTTCCAGATAATTGTCGATATAGACCTTCCAATTGGCATTGACGTCGTAGGCAATTGACGAGTGATACACCATGTCATCGATTTGAGCGCCCACAATTTGATCTATTTCCGCAATAACCGTGTCGAATTCCAGCCCGTCCCCGGCTTTCGCAAAGATCATCCCGTGCCATTCTTTGACGTTTATTGGTGTGAGTTGAATGGCACTCGCATCAAAATCTTCCGCTTCATTCATTTCCGGAGCCGATTTGAGCTGACCATCAAAATCATATGCCCAGCCGTGATATGCACATCTCAACCTTTTTGCGCCGCGTTTGTCACACATGGCAAGCGGACCGGCGCGGTGCGGGCAGATATTGTAAAATCCGTTCAGGGCGCCGCTGGGCGATCGGACAATAATGATTGGAATGTCACCGAGCGTACGTGCAATAACGTCTCCGGAGCCGCCAACGGATTGCGCTGGCGCAACAATTTGCCAGCCTTTTGGGATCATCTTGTTTACTTCATGATGATAAGTGTCTGAATTTATATAATATTTTGGATCTAACGCTGTTGCTGATTTCAATGGTTTCGCCGAGTCCCTCATAAAACTATGATGCCGACTAATTCCAATTTGCACAACACCAATCCACCATTTTCGCGATTGGCAAGTTCAAATGATAAGCGGAAATTCAAATTGGGGACTTAAATCGATTTGGTCATAATAGTACGCCGAAGTTTGCCACCTTTTCGTAATCTCTTTTTAACCATAAAATAGACATAATAGCGTAGTTTTTGTACTTAAGTAGCTGACGGTAATATATTGTGCGGAAAGCTATTGATTCGACTTTTTGTGGTGAAAAGACGAACAAACTTGCGGGCGCAAAGGATTATTGATGGAAAACGAACCACAAGACGCTTATCTGCCGGACTCGGATCTGGAAAAGTTACAGCCATTTGATGTCAGGGAGCAGAATAGCCGAAAGGGCATGGTCATGCTCGTCGGGGGATTCTTATTTCTTCTGCTTTTGGCATTTATCATTATGAAATTATTTTCAAGCGGGACGAGAGATCGGGATCAAACACCACGCATTTTGGCGGACGCAGAACCGTATAAAGAGGTTCCTTTGGAACGAGGCGGAGAAGAAACGCCGAACCAGGACAAAGAAATATATGATGTTTTAAACGGAACGACCTCAGAGGTCGAGGTGTCTGTTCTTCCGCCGGCGGAAACACCAATGTCGGTTCCTAAAACCGCCGAGGTCAAACAGCCGGCCGCGAATGTGGTGATCAAAGAACCCGGTGGGTCGACGACGACACCTGTTACAGAGCCCGTTGAACAGCCCAAAGTCGACAAAGGGCCGCGAGTTCGGGTTCCCGTATCGACGGCGAAAATTCCAACATCGCCGCCACCGTCACCGGCAACATCAGGAAATTATTTCGTTCAAGTCGCGTCGCTGCGTTCGCAAGATGAAGCAAACAGATTGTGGGGCAAACTTTCATCCAATATGGGCGATATTATCACATCGTCATACTATGCTGATGTAAAGCGCGTGGATTTGAATGAACGGGGCATATATTATCGGCTGCGCGTAGGCGGCCTTTTGGATAAAGATGCAGCCCAGAACATGTGTAACCAGTTAAAGTCGCGCGGGCAGGATTGCATTATTAGCTCGAAATGAGCGAAGCAGCAGCAATTTTTGGCTGCCAGGGTCCTTCATTATCGCCAGGCGAATCTGCGTTTTTCCGGGATTGCAATCCTTGGGCCTTTATTCTTTTTTCACGTAATATTGAAACACCGGATCAAGTCCGCAAACTTTGTGCTGATCTCAGATCCAGCGTCGGTCGCAACGCCCTCATTTTTGTCGATCAGGAAGGCGGACGGGTACAACGCTTAAAACCGCCCCATTGGCGCAAAATGCCAAGCGCCCGGATTTTTGGCGATTTGTACCGAGAAAGTGAGGGCGCGGCGTTGCGCGCGACGTGGCTCAACTACCGGCTTATCGCCGACGAACTTCGCAGCGTTGGCATTTCGGCCAATTGTGCTCCGGTACTTGATCTCCCTGTTGACGGGGCGGATCCGATCATCTCGGACCGGGCGTTTTCGCAAGGATCGGAAATTACAACAATCACACTGGCCAATGCCTGTATGTCCGGGCTTATGGCCGGCGGTGTGCTTCCGGTCATCAAGCATATCCCCGGGCACGGGCGTGCCACTGTTGACAGTCACAAAGAATTGCCGGTGATTTACGAGCCGTTGGACAAGCTCAATGCAACCGATTTTGGCCCTTTCAAGGCTTTCAATGATGCGCCGGCTGCGATGACGGCGCACGTAGTCTTAAAGCGAGTGGATCCGGATAATCCTGTTACGATGTCTAAAACAGCGATGGCATCTGTTGTTCGGGAGAATATCGGATATCAAGGTCTCGTAATGACCGATGATCTTGATATGAAAGCCTTAAAAGGCGATCTGACATATTTGACACAGGCGAGCCTCAAAGCGGGCTGCGACGTCGTTTTACAATGCAGTGGAAAACTTCCTGCCATGGTGAAAGTTGCCAAAGGATTGGGCAAATTACGCGGAAAAAGCCTGGAAAGAGCGCGAATTTCTGAAAATGTTTGCGATTATGTGGAAAGTTTTGATGCGCACGCTGGCTATGCAGAGTATCAAGACATTATGAAAACGTCAGATAGATTCGCTGAAACATTCGTATGATTGACGATCTCCAATCCGCACTGGAGTTCGAAGCGGCGGATGACGCTGCCGATGAGGGCAGGGCGCTCATCCTCGATATCGACGGGTATGAAGGGCCGTTGCATCTCCTCTTGGAACTCGCCCGCATGCAAAAAGTCGATCTTGCGCGCATCTCTATCTTGGAATTGGCAGAACAATATATCGCCTTTATCAAATCTGCTCAGGATTTGCGGATAGAGCTCGCAGCCGATTATCTTGTGATGGCATCCTGGCTTGCCTATCTGAAATCCAGACTGATCTTGCCAAAAGTCGAAGGCGAAGATCAATTGCCGGAGGCGGAAGAGCTCGCCGCGCATCTGGCATTTCGGTTGCAGCGTTTAGAGGCCATGCGCAGAGCTGCAGAATCGTTTTTCAAGCTTCCTGTTACCGGACAGTCTGTATTCGTTCGCGGCGCACCCGAGGGTTTACGGTCCCGGACGTCGCCGCTCTATCAAGCGGAAATGTTCGATATCATTAAAGCCTATGGTGACATCCGGTCCCAGGCGACAATACGCGATGTTAAACTCCCCAAACCATTGGTTTTGGCCTTGGATGAAGCCAGGTCGCGGCTGTCGCGCGCGCTCGGAATCAGTCTCGAATGGATGTCGTTTGAAGATTTATTGCCCGCGAGCAATGAATTCGGTGAGCCGCTCCCCGTACGATCCATCAAAGCCAGTTCCTTCCTTGCCGGTCTGGAGCTGGCCAAAGAGGGCAAGTTGGAAATTCGCCAAAGCAAGGCTTTTGACCCAATTTTTTTAAGAAGCGCAGATCGCGATGCTGAACAAACGAAGGAAAATCATGGCTGACAATCAGAAGAAAGCTTCCCGCGTAGAAAAAGCGGCCGCAGGAATTGAAGAGGATGTCATCCGCCTCAATGATCGCTTGAAATCAGCACCTGATATTGACCATGAGTTAAGGTTGCTTGAGGCCTTACTCTTCGCAGCCGTTGAACCGATTGATATTGCAACCTTGCGCGAGCGAATGCCGGATGATTGCGATGTCGGTGCCTTACTCGCGCGGTTATCACGCGATTATGCTGGTCGGGGTATGAATTTGGTGCGGGTTGCGGATCGTTGGCGTTTTCAAACTGCTCCCGATCTCGAACCTCACATGATCGATATTAAAGAAACACCGCGAAAACTCTCAAAGGCGGCCCTCGAAACCTTGGCGATTATCGCATATCACCAGCCGGTAACGCGCCCGGAAATCGAAGATATTCGCGGCGTTTCGGTGTCTTCCGGAACGATTGATGTATTGATGGAATTGGGTTGGGTTCGCCATCGCGGCCGTCGCCGCACGCCGGGTCGTCCCACGACGTTGGGAACAACCGAAGCTTTTCTCGCTCACTTCAATATGGAAGAGTTAAGTGATTTGCCGGGCAAGGAGGATTTGAAAGCAGCAGGTTTATTGGATTCACGCTTGCCCAAAGATTTTGAAGTACCAACGCCTATGATATCAATGGACATAGACGAGGATCCCATCGACGATGAAGACGAGAGCGAATTCGTTATGGACTTCATGCACGATGATGAGGAAAGTGATTTCGAAGCTTAGATGAGAGTATAATGAGCGACGAACCCGAAAACGGCACCGATAATAACAAACCCAAACAGCCAACCGTTAAAATCGTGGTCGAAAAGGCAAGCGCGACGGTCGACAAAGCCAATACGACCATGGAAAACGCCAGCAATGTGATGAGCACCATAAAATGGGTAGCTATGGCTATTGTTGCGCTGGCGGTTCTCGGTGGCGGCTACGGTATCTACAAAATGGTGTCGGCACCAGCGCGGGTTGTGGGGAACGCGGCTGAAAGCGTCACGGACGTGGCCAAAGCCGGCACGGATAAAGTTAAAGATGCGACATCCGAAGTGATGAACCGACTGGTTGTTCCGACGACGGACCAGGAAAGCCTCAACAGACTGTCAGAGATTGCCTTTGCTGTTTTAACGGAAATGGAGCCAACTGAGCCAAACGGAATTAAAGACCGGATGTTCAGGCGGAAATTGGGCGGACACGAGGGCAGAATATGTGAACTCAATGTTGATTTCGGTGGCGGAGAAATCCCCGTTTTTGTTGCCGCAGACAATGAGGAATTTTCTACATCCAAAGCCCTTGGCGCCAAAGATGACCGTCTGATGCGTATGGTCATCCGTTTGCCGGAAGATGATATTATTTTTAATGCCGAATGGGAAACCGACGCCGGGAACTGGGTCGCTAAATGGAAAGCCACAACGGTCAAAAAGCCGATCGGCGACGAGGCTGCCGAGCAGAATATTCATGATATTCTACGCTTAGTGCCACAAAAGTGTTAGTTAAATCATCTATCTCCCGCTTGAACACAGTCTTTTAAAGTCTTAAGTATAACAAAAGGGGTTCTTGCCCTCAAAGGAGATTACAATGGGTGCTGTTGGACCAATACAATTATTAATCGTCGGAATTTTGTTTATCCTGCTGTTTGGCGGCCGGGGTAAAATTTCGTCCATTATGGGCGATGTCGCAAAAGGCATCACCAGCTTTAAAAAGGGACTGAAGGAAGACCCTGATGCGAATTCTGACAAGGCAGATGATGCCATCGATGTCACACCTCCTAAAGACGACAAAAAGAAGTAACTTCGTCAATTTAGGCGGAGGGAATATCAAATGATCCCGCAAATCGGTTTTGCAGAAATGCTTTTGATCGCCATTTTGGCGCTCATTGTGGTTGGTCCTAAGGACTTGCCTGTGATGATGCGTAAAGCGGGTAATTTCTTCGGTAAAATCAAAGCCATGGGTCAGGAATTTAAAGACGCTTTCAATCAAATCGGCGCTGATGATGAGATGGCGGAATTGCGCAAGGAAATCGAAGAACTCAAATCCCTCGGGAAAATGTCGAACTTGTCAGATGAGGCCTTCGAAGAAGATATGCGGGCTTTGGATCGGGATCTTAGAGACAGCACGGATATAGCCAAAGTCACATCGCAAACAAAAACATCAAAACCTGTGAAAAAGGGTGACGATGGCTGAGAAAATAGAATCTGAAATCGACGATGAAGTCGACGCCAGCAAGGCGCCCTTACTGGACCATCTCAATGAACTTCGCGAACGATTGATTAAATCTATCGGTGCGATCATCGTCGGTTTCGTTATTTGCCTGTTTTTCGTCGAGCCAATATTCGAATTCCTGGTTCATCCGTTCAATGTGGCCCTCGACCGGGTGAATGCCGACCGGGCAGCAGAAGGAAAAGCGCTGCTCGAAGGCGATCTCATCTATACGCAAGTTTTGGAGTTTTTCTTCGTAAAATTGAAATTGGCCCTGTTTGGGGCGATATTGCTGGCCTTTCCTGTTATCGCCTATCAAATTTACCGGTTTGTGGCGCCAGGCCTGTACAAGAATGAGCGTGGGGCGTTTTTGCCGTATCTGATCATTTCGCCGATCTTGTTTATTCTCGGCGCCGCATTGGTCTTCAACTTTGTTCTGCCTTTCGTCCTGGCGTTTGGTTTAAGCCAGGAACAAGCCATCAATGATGGTCAAAGTATCTCTCTGCTTCCTAAGGTCAGCGAATACCTTAAATTGGCCACGACGATGTTCTTGGCATTCGGGCTGTCCTTCCAACTGCCGGTGGTTTTGACATTGCTTGGCCGGATTGGCGTCGTCAGTTCCGCTGGACTAAAGAAGGGACGGCGTTATGCGATCGTCGGGATTGCCGCCTTTGCCGCAATCGCCACACCTCCCGATCCCATGTCACAAATCCTGTTGGGCGGCGCTATTTATCTATTGTATGAGATTTCCATTGTCAGTGTTCGATTGATCGAGAAAAAAGCGGACGAATTGGACGCGGCGGCGGCCTAGACCCAATCCGGAATGTTTTCCGTTTTCAGAATATCTTCGACCTTCGGGCGTTCGCGCACGACTTTAAACTGATCGCCACTCACCAACACCTCCGGAATAAGGGGCCTAGTGTTATACTGGCTGGATTGAACGGCTCCGTATGCGCCGGCTGAATGGATGACCAATAGATCGCCGGCCTGCATGTCAGGTAGATCGCGCTGTTCCGTGAATGTGTCACCTGTCTCGCAGACCGGTCCAACGACGTCACAGGGTGTCGTTATTCCGTCGCTGTTACGTTGTGCTACGGGTTCGATGTCATGGTGGGCGTTATACAGCGCCGGTCGGATAAGATCATTCATGGCAGCGTCAATAATCAGGAATTTACGCGCGCCACCGGTTTTGACGTATTCGACTTTGGACAAAAGGATACCCGCATTTCCCGCGATCATGCGACCGGGCTCGAATATCATTTTTAAGTTATGCCCCTGGACTTTCTCCGCGATCATGCGGCCATACTCTATGGGCAAGGGCGGGGCATCTGCATCCTCAACATAGGGAATGCCGAGCCCGCCGCCTATATCAAAATTGCTGATGTCATGACCCTCAGCGCGCAGATTTTTAATCAGCTCCAACCCTTTGTCTATAGCTGCAGCAAAGGGCGCGAGCTCAACGATTTGAGACCCAATATGCATGTCGATCCCGGCGACCAATATGCCCGGGAGCTGCGCTGCTTCTGCATAAGCATCGATTGCGGTTGTGATATCGATACCGAACTTGTTTTCGGCCTTTCCAGTCGAAATTTTGGCATGACCGCCGGCCGAGATATCGGGATTGATCCTGAAAGCGATGCGCGCTTTCGTTTTTATGGCCACCGCACATTCATTGAGTGCGTGCAGTTCGGGGAGAGACTCGACATTGAACTGGTAAATGCCGGCCTCGAGCGCCGCGCGCATTTCGTCTCTAGTCTTTCCAACTCCGGAAAAGACGATTTTGTTGGCCGGTATTCCGGCTTTGAGTGCACGGACAAGTTCACCGCCGCTGACCACGTCCGCGCCTGCGCCGAGCTTAGCCAGCACAGCCAAGACAGCAATATTGGAGTTCGCCTTGACGGAATAGGCGATCAGTGAGTCCATGCCAGACAGGCCTTGTTCAAAAACCTCGTAATGACGTTTTAATGTGGCGGAAGAATAAACATAGGCAGGCGTGCCCACTGCATCTGCTATTGTTGTGAGAGGAACATTCTCGGCCATCATTTGACCGTTTTGATAATGAAAGTGTCGCATTGTACTACCGAATATAAGGAAACAGGGGGTGGTTTTGGGTTTTTGGCGAGCAATAAATAGTGAAGACTAGTTATCGCTCTCCTGTTTATCAGAAGTCGGTTTTTTTTCCGCTTTTTGATCTTTATCGCCCCAAAGTGGCGGTGGGGTCTGCAGATCGCCCTTGATGCCGCAAGCGCCCAGCGCGAACGCGCCAATCAATGAGGCTGCGACGAGTTTAGCAAAATTATTGCGTGTAACGATCATTTTCATAACCCGCTTTCTATATGCGCAATTAATTCCCGCGTCGAGAGGGAATATTGCGGGGGTTGAATTTGGGTATAGAGATTTCAAAAGATCGTCGGTTGTTGAGCATTATTAGGAATTTCACATTGGGACTACATCTGGTCAGATGAGGACATCAAGCGAGTGTCCTAAAACGCCCAAAAACGGCCGCTCGCAGTTTTACAAGTTTTCTTGAAGGTCAAGCTCAAATTGACATTGATTTTATCGCGTTTAGCTTATGAACATGAAGTCTGTTAAAATGCATACACTTGAAAAGCTAGAAAATGAATATTGGGGTGCACCCAACTATCCTTCTCATCTCGTGACTACCATGTATAAAATTCGAACAATTCCATTAAATCAATTAACGACTGAACATCTCAGAATGGCAATTGGGCAACGGATGAGTCTCCAGTACTTAGTCCCTTTAGCGATTGATAAACTTGAAGAAAACCCGCTCGCTGAGGGTAATATGTATGAAGGAGATCTCTTGTTCAATATTTTGACTCGGACACCTGAGGAGTATTGGAAACAGAATAAGGGTACAACAATCTCCATTTGTAATATCGCGAAACAAGCAGAAAAGCGCCTGAGTGAAAAAAACGAGATGGACAAAGATGAAGTTGATGGGGAAATATTGATAGCTGTAAAAACGTTCTTGGAAATGTATCAATGATTTGGCGTACTCTTTTGCTACTAAAACAATGACAAATCTGAGCGGCTTAAAATCGCTCCAAGTAAGACACTCGCTAATGTTCCTCTCAACGCCAAAAGCAAATCCTGCTGAATGCCCTTTGAAGCACGGATTAATCCATTGATATAACCAATTAAGGTCTAAATACTTTCCGCGTCGAGGGGTAAAATCGACTGCAGAATTACAAATCTTTCACTGGTGGACATTCGATCTATGGGATTAGCTGTATAAAGATTTTTGAGGGTTCAATATGAAACGATTATCTCTAGTGGTTTTGACACTATTGGCGAGCTCGGTCGCATATGCCGATGATGATGTAAGCCAAGCCAGCGGCATAAAATGCAAACCCGCCAAGGATTTGATCAAAGTAATCACGAAGATGAGCTCTATGAAATCGTCGCAAACCGATACCGTGGCCGCTTTTCCCAATATGCGGATTTCCGCCGCCGAAGGATATGAGCTGCCCAAGCGTTTATTCGTCCGTGCCGGATCAACAGAAACGGATTTGCCGATCGATAAAAACGGGCGCGTATCCGGACTTGAGGTTTTAAAGGGGCTCGACAAATCCAGCGATTTTTGCGTGCAGGACAAAACTCTCACTGGTGCTACTGAAGGTGAAAAGACCATGAGCATGAGCATGGATTTCGATATTTCATATAAAAACAAATCCGGTCGGCACGAAATCGCTGAACTTCGCGATGGCCTCAAGGACGGCCGCGCTCATATCAAGAAACTGGTTCCTGCACCTGTAAGGTTGATGATCCCGAAATTTGATCATGTGCTTATCGAATATCTTGACGAAAACGGCGAAACCATCGATGTGGCGCCTCAAATCGCAGCATATAAGGGTGATGAAAAGGTCGACGGTTTGACGCTGGAACACCTTGAAAATATGCATTTTGTTAAAATCGATCAATTGCAGGAAATCGGTGCGGATAGCCTTCGTATTGAGGGGGGAACCTATAAAATGGACCCAAGTCCAAGTCTTGAGAAAATCAAAGACCTCATGAAAGACGACTAATTATTCGAAATTCACTTCTGATTATCGTAACATTCCCTTAGAACCGATCAGGAATGGGGAATAAAGCATGCGATACAAATATCTTTTGACAAGCGTGATGGTCGGGGTTTTAGCCGCGTGTGGCAGCCAGAAAGGCGAGCCTATAAAATTGGATGTAGAAATGAAAAAGCCTGTCACAATTGATCCAGCGTTAGCCGATCGCTTTTCCGCTTTGGCACTTTCGTGTGTGCATCGGGAATACCCCAATAAAATTGCCCATACCATGAGTTCAGATGCGGATGCTAAAACACCCTCGCAACTGCATCCAACATTTTATGGATGTTTCGATTGGCATTCCTCGGTTCACGGGCATTGGTTGCTGGTTCGTCTGCTTAATGTGGGTGATAAGGACGCGAATTGGCGCGCTGAAGCAATTGAAAAATTGGATAAAAGTTTCACGTCCGAGAACATTGCGGTCGAGGTTGAGTATTTCGCCAATCCCAACCGCGGGTCCTATGAACGACCTTATGGATTGGCCTGGTTGTTGCAATTGACGGCGGAACTGAGGGAGTGGGATGACCCCCAAGCCAAGGTCTGGTTGGAAACACTCAAACCGCTGGAAGATACAATTGCCGCGCGGTTGAAAACCTGGATGCCCAAGCTGGCCTATCCGATCCGTCTCGGTACGCATAACCAGTCGGCTTTTGCGTTTGGTCTCATGCTTGATTGGGCTCGGATTGCGGGTGATCAGGAAATGGAAGAGTTGATCATAAGCCGTTCAAAAGACTATCATATAGCTGATAAAAACTGCCCGCTTGCGTATGAGCCAAGTGGTGAGGATTTCCTGTCTCCGTGCTTGATGGAAGCCGATTTGATGCGCAGGGTTCTGCCCAAAGACGAATTCGCGAAATGGCTGACCACATTTTTGCCGAAACTTCCGACCGATGGATCGGGTGATTGGTTGGAACCGGGTGTCGTCAAAGACGCTACGGACGGGAAGCTTGTTCATTTGGACGGTGTCAATTTATCCCGCGCCTGGAATCTCGAAAATTTGGCCGCGAGCCTGCCGGAAAATGACCCACGAATACCTGCATTGCTGGCATCAGCAGATCTCCATAAACAGGTCGGAATTGCCTCCGTCAGCGATGAGCACTATAGTGGTTCCCACTGGCTCGCCAGCTTCGCCACCTATCTGGTGACGAAAAGAGGGCAGTAAGAATTGGCTAATTGAATATCTTAGCTTCTCCCGTGGGGAGAGGTATAAAATTTGTCCGGTGATCCCGAAATAGGCTGATCATCAAATTTATCGCATCAACAAACGAATACATTTGTTGAAGGTCGGGCTGCATGGGTCTATAGCGGAGCGAGTTTAAGAACGAGTCCATCATGCATGACATAAAAGCTATCCGCGAAAACCCTGAAATCTTCGATGCCGCCTGGGCGAAAAGAGGGCTGGAGCCACAAACTAAAGCCATTCTGGACAAGGATGTTCTGATCCGTAAAGCGCTGAAGGTTCAACAGGAAGCCGAGCAGGCACGCAATAAAGCCTCCAAGCAAATCGGTGCGGCGATGGGCAAAGGCGACAAGGAAGAGGCCGAGCGCCTAAAAACCGAAGTTGCAGGGGCGAAAAACGTCATCGCAGCCATGCAGGTACAGATCGAGTCTGAGAAGGCTGTGTTTAATGATCTTCTGGCGGGCCTCCCCAATCTTCCATTTGACAGCGTGCCGGACGGCGCGGGTGAAGAAGAAAATGTCGAAATTCGCAAAGAAGGCACGCCGGATACGTTTGATTTTGAACCAAAGGCCCATGATGATCTCGGTGAATCTCTGGGTATGATGGATTTTGAAACGGCCGCCAAAATGTCCGGTTCAAGGTTCGTCGTGCTTTCCGGAAAACTCGCCCGATTGGATCGGGCATTGGCCGCCTTCATGCTCGATATTCAAACTGAAGAGCACGGATATACGGAGCATGTGCCGCCATTTATGGTGAAAGCGCCGGCTATGTATGGAACCGGTCAGCTGCCCAAGTTCGAGGAAGATGCGTTTAAAACAACCGGCGAACATTATCTGATCCCGACATCCGAAGTCTCCCTGACCAATATGGTGCGCGAGAGCATTTTAGACGCCGAAAGCCTGCCGCGTCGCTATACGGCCCACACTCCGTGTTTCCGGTCAGAAGCGGGCAGTGCCGGTCGCGATACCAAAGGCATGATCCGTCAGCATCAATTCAACAAAGTTGAGCTGGTCTCGATCACCAAGCCCGAAGACAGCGAGGCCGAACACGAGCGTATGCGCGAATGTGCGGAAGAAATCCTCAAGCGTCTGGATCTGCCCTACCGCGTCGTCGAATTGTGTACGGGTGATTTGGGATTCGGGGCCCGTAAAACCTATGATCTTGAAGTCTGGTTGCCTTCTCAAGACACGTATAGGGAAATCTCCAGTATTTCCAATTGCGGGGACTTCCAAGCCCGACGCATGAATGCGCGTTATAAAGCTGGCGAAAAAGACAACCGATTTGTGCATACACTCAACGGATCTGGCTTGGCCGTTGGTCGAACATTGGTAGCCATACTCGAGAACAATCAAAATGCAGACGGCTCAATCAATATCCCGGCCGCACTAGTCCCCTATATGGGCGGACTGATAAAGATTGAAGCCTGATGCGTATATTGCTGACAAATGATGACGGTGTCCGGGCTCCGGGGCTTGCCACCCTTAAGCAAATCGCTGAAAAACTATCAGACGATGTCTGGATTGTTGCGCCAGCCGAAGAACAATCCGCGGCATCTCGTGGCGTGTCATTGCACAACCCACTTGTAGCCAGGAAACTGGAAGAGAAAACCTATTCCGTCGATGGCACGCCGACAGATAGTGTCATCGTCGCAATGCGGGAAATTTTGCGTGACAATCCGCCGGATTTGATCTTGTCGGGCGTCAATGCAGGTCAAAATCTGGCCGAAGATATTGGATATTCTGGAACCGTCGCGGGCGCGGTTCAAGGCATGCAAATGGGTGTGCCGGCCATCGCGCTTTCCTTAGCGCGTGGATTCCAAGGCGCGCGCAGCCTACCTTGGGAGACTGCGCTCGAACATGCACCAGACCTGATTAAAGATTTAGTCGAACACGGTTGGCCCGAAAATGTGGTTCTTAACATCAATTTCCCGGACGCCGCGCCAGATGAAGTTAAAGGTGTTCACGCAACCACACAGGGCAAACGCGATTTTGAAATGAACGGTCTTGATAAACGCAAACATCCAAGAGGTGGGCACTATTATTGGCTGACCTATGGTGCGATCAAGTCGAACCCGGCAATTGGGACTGATTTACGGGCCGTTTATGACGGATATATTTCCGTAACGCCCATACATATCGATCATACCCACTACAAAACGGCGACAACATTGGCGGCGCTATTCGAAGGCTGATTTATGGCATTTATCGAGCCGGGGCTCTACGATATGATCATGCGGCTGCGGGGGCGCGGGATCTCAGACACAAATATACTTCGGGCCATGGAAAAGGTGCCGCGCTCGGCGTTTGTGCTGCAATCCCACTATAGCGAAGCTTATGATGAGAAAGATTTACCAATCGCCTGTGGTCAAAGTCTGCCGGCACCCTTATCTGTGGCAATTATGTGCCAAACACTGGATGTGAAACCCGATCATAAAGTTTTGCAAATCGGCACGGGCAGCGGCTACACCGCCGCAATCCTCTCTCAATTGTGCACGCGGGTATATTCCATCGAGCGCTATCAGACTCTGGTGCAATCGGCGGAGGAAGCCTTAAATAAGCACGCGCCCAATGTCGTTCCCAAATTCGGCGATGGGCGGTATGGCTGGCGCGGTCAGACCCCATTCGACCGCATTTTGATCACAGCAGGGATCAAGAGCCCGCCCAAGGCCTTGATCGATCAGCTCAAACATGACGGTCGGTTGGTGGCGGTTATTGATGATATGCTCACGATTATAGAAAAGTCGGGTAATAAACCTAAAGAAACCAAAGTGTTACGGATGCAACTTTCACCGATTGAACCCGGCAAGGCCCAAGCGCTCTAGGCTTGCCGACATTTAACACCGATTGATCTGAAAATCGGTTAAAGTAGGGCTGAATCCGGGAGAGATAGGCAATGCGCATATTCATTTCGTCGATAATTTCACTTGCAATACTGGCTCTGTATGCGCCGTCCATCATGGCGCAAACCCTCGTTGTTGGGAATAAGCGCGAACATACGGTCTCATTCATCGATTTGAAAAGCGGCACAGAGTATGCGCGCGCGAAAACCGGGAAATCACCCCATGAAATCGCAGTATCACCAGACGGCAAAACAGCAGTGGTGGTATCTTATCGCGGGCCTTTATTCACGGGCAACAAATTGCACCTTTTTGATATTGCTTCCGGGGAGAAAACCGGTGTTGTAGATCTCGGTGATAATAAAGCACCGCATGGTCTGAAATGGGTGCCCGGCACCAATAGAGTCATGGGGACAACAGAATCCTCGCAATCTGCGTTTTTGGCAGATGTTGCAGAAATGAAACTTGTAGGATCAGCTAAGACGGAACAGCAGGGTAGCCATATGGTGGCATTAGCACCCGATCACCAAACGGCTTATGTCGCCAATATTAATTCCGGAAGTTTTACCGTTATCGACATGAAAACATTCGATAAAGTAAAAGACGTGAAAGCCGGAGAGGGCACAGAAGCCATTGCTGTGTCTCCCGATGGTCGGCAAATTTGGGTCGGGAACAACAATTCAAAGTCGATAATGATTTTCGATACTGAAAGCCTGAAAAAACAACATGAGATCAAAACTGAAGGCATTCCCATACGTGTCGAAATCAGTCCAGACGGCCAAAGTATCGCTGTGAGCGAGCCGGATTTATCACGGGTTCGGATATATGATGCCAAGACCTATACGCCAATCACCAGCATTGACCTTTCCGATGCAGATGCAAAGGTCCCCGTCACTCTGCTGTTTGCACCTGACGGGACGAATTTGTGGGTCGCATGTACAGGTTCGGCAAAAGTCGTCGAAGTCGACACCAGCAATTGGTCGATCATTCGGTCTTTCGCAGCCGGTGAGGGATCAGATGGGCTGGGATATTCGCCGCTGAAGCGTGTACCCTAACTATCTGAATGAACGCAGAAACCCATGAGGCTTTAACTCCACATTAACCATGTAGGCCGACATTGATGGCTGGAATCACACCATATATGTATCTGGGAGGTCATCATGGTCATTAAAGCATTGCTCACAACAGGATTGTTTGCGGTAACTGCGACTGCACCGGTATTCGCGCAAACACACACGACAACAACAGTGAGAGAAGCTGTACCGGCGCAATCACAAACGATTGTTGCTAATTCAAAAGAAGATTTGGCACTGCAAGAAGAAATTCGTCGTATTCGTGCGTATAATGCGAAGATTGATGCGCAGGTCGGAATTTCCGGTGCACAGACAATCGGGACAACTAAAACGGTTGCTGCACCTTATGTGGCTCCGGCAACAAATACGTATTCAGGCGCCAAGATTGAATTGTTCGAGCCGACAACGGCACCTTCGTCGACTGTCGCTGCTACTACAACACCAACGACAACGATTATTGAACGTCAGCCCGTCGCTGGCGCGACATCAATTTATACGGTTGCGGAGGGCGATACGCTCTACAATCTTTCCAAGCGCAATTGCATTGCGGTTGCCGACATCCAGAATCAAAATGGATTAGCAGACAATAATATCCGTCTTGGCCAGGTCTTGACGATCCCTGCAAGCCAATGCGGTATGTCAGAAACAGTATCCTCAGTCGGAACCGTGCGAACAGTTATTCCCGCACCGACGAACCGTACGATCAATGCCGGTATCGTAGCCAACAGCTATGCGGTTTTACCGAAAGATTCGTTTTACAGTATCGGTCGTAGATATTGTGTTTCAGCTTCGGAAATCGCATCCGCGAACGGGTTGGCCACATCGACGATCATTAAGCCCGGTCAGGTTTTACAACTGCCTGCCAACGCTTGTGTAAAATAATCACTGCTAAAGTCGCGAAAGCGCATTGCAAATAAAAGCCACGCCCCTATATAGTCCGGAAACAACGGCCTGTTAGGGGCGATTTTTTTGGGATCAATAATGTTAAATATTATTATGCAAGCGCAGGGCGCCGCCGGGCAACAGCCTAGTTTGTTTGGCGCGATCTTTCCTTTCATCCTGATCGGTTTGGTCTTCTACTTCCTCCTCATTCGTCCACAGAACAAACGCATGAAACAACATCGTGATATGCTGGCCGCGGTGACACGCGGCGATACTGTCGTGACAAGCGGCGGGTTGATTGGCAAAGTCACAAAAGTCAGCGAGGGTGAATTGACGGTCGATCTTGGCAACAATCTCAAGGTGAAGGTTGTTTCAACAATGATTGCAGATGTGCGCAACAAGACGGTTGCTGCCAATGACAGCGGTAAAAAGAAGTAAACCGGGACACATCTCGGACATATAAAGGTCACCCATGCTGCACTTTTCGCGCACCAAAGTATTCTTCATTCTGTTCGCCGTTTTTATGGGAGTTTTGTTTTCACTCCCGAATGCGGTCGGTGAGAAAGGGCGTGAGACCCTCAAAAGTCTAAAGCTTCCAAACCAGACACTTAATCTTGGTCTCGACTTGCAGGGCGGCGCCCACATGTTGCTCGAAGTCGATCTTAAAGATGGATTGCAACAGACATTGAAGAATGAACTCGCCGGTATCAGACAGGCTTTACGGGCCGAAGGGATTGGCGCCAATGCGCGAATCGAAGACGATGAAATCCTGGTGACGTTCCGCTCTGATGCGGATGAAGAAGGTGGGGAACAGGTTTTACGGGATCAATCAATCGCCGTTGATCAGGCGGCAATTGGCGGTGGCGGCAAAACACTGAGCATCAGAAGCATGGGGGATCGCCGGTACCGCGTCGCGATTTCTGATCAATATATTGAATACCTCGCCACGCGGACAATCGATCAGTCCATTCAAGTGTTGCGCGGTCGTATAGACCCGACCGGTACGTTGGAAATGACATTGGCCAAAGAGGGATCAGACCGGATTCTCTTGCAAGTACCTGGTGTGGACAGTGACAAGACCGAAGAAATTAAAGACCGGATCCGCAGAACGGCCAAGCTTAGCTTTCACGAAAATATTCCTGCAGATCCAGTTGTCATGCAAACCTGTGTTGAAGAACAGGGTTGTCCTTTGGGTGCTGCAGCATATCCATATCAAGAAGGCGGCAGTTATCTGATTTTGAAAGAGCGCGAAATCGTCACCGGTGCCGATTTGAAGAAAGCGGCGGAAGGATTGCATCCCACTAACAATTCTCCCATCGTGAACTTTACCTATAATGCGCGCGGTGCCCGTAAGTTTTGTGACTATACAGCCGAACACGAAGGTGAGCTTTTTGCGGTGCTTTTGGACGGTGAGATTATCACTGCCCCGCGTATTAACGGTGCAATCTGCGGCGGTAGTGGATATATTGAAGGCAATTTCACCATGGAAAGTGCCCGGGAATTGTCACTTTTGCTCAATGCAGGTGCACTACCGGCGAAACTAAAAATTGCAGAAGAACAAACTGTCGGTGCGGAACTTGGGAAAGACTCGATCCGCGCAGGTAAGATTGCTTCGATGATCGGTCTAATCGGCGTCGCCTTCTTTATGTGGTTGTCTTATGGGTTCCGGTTCGGAACATTCGCCAATATCGCATTGGGCACCAACATTATCTTGATTGCCGCTGGACTGTCTATTTTAGGGGCGACTTTGACGCTCCCCGGGATCGCAGGGATTATCCTGACGATCGGTATGGCAGTAGATGCCAATGTGTTGATCTTTGAACGCATCCGGGAAGAAGAAGCACAAGGCCGTGGACCAATCAATGCAATTGATACGGGTTACCGCCTCTCACTCGCGCCGATCCTTGACGCGAATATTACGACGCTTATTGCCGCGCTGACACTTTACTTCGTTGGTTCCGGTCCGATCCGGGGCTTTGCGGTTACCTTGGCGATCGGGATTGTCATGTCGGTATTTACAGCTGTTGTCTTCGCCCGCTTGATTACATCCGTCTGGTTACGGCGCGCGCGCCCCAAGAAACTTCCGATTTAGAGGCGCGTCATGAAAGATATTTCACTCATAAAGTTCATCCCTAAGGATTCGAAAATACCGTTTATCTCGGCGCGGAAAATTGCGGCCGTCCTTTCGATTTTGGGGATCATTGCGTCAATATTCCTATTTACGACGAAAAACCTCAACTACGGTATTGATTTTACCGGCGGGACCGTCTGGCAGTTTCATTTGGAAGAAAATCCGACTGAAAACGATCTCGAAAATATCCGGACCGTAGCAAATAATCTCGATTTGGGTGGTGTTGGGTTGCAGACAATTACGACCGGTGAAGTCGAAGGCATTCGTTTGACCATTCCAAAACAGGTATCTCTGGAAGGCGCGGATAGTGATGATTCAGCGCAACAAGCGGCTTTGACAAAAGTCCGCGAAGCGATCAACGCGGAATATCCGGAACGTGTTGAAAACGGAAACCCTGTACCCGGGTCGGGCGTGACGGAACTGAGTACCAGTGTGCTCGGCACGAAAGTATCTGGTGAACTTAAAGTCAAAGGGGCTTTGGCGGTCGGATTGGCCCTGTTTATGGTGCTTTGCTATATTTGGGTGCGGTTTGAATGGCAGTTCGGCCTCGGCGCCGTGGTCGCACTGGCCCATGATGTGACGCTGACGATTGGCGTGTTCTCGCTAACACAATTGGAATTTAACCTCTCGATCGTCGCTGCGATTTTGACGATCGTCGGCTATTCACTGAACGATACCGTGATTGTGTATGACCGTATTCGTGAAAACCTGCGTAAATACAAAAAAATGCCGTTGCCTGACGTTTTGAACCTGTCGATCAATGACACATTATCCCGGACGATCATGACATCCATGACCACACTCTTGGCTTTGATCTCGCTTTATCTCTGGGGTGGCCCGGGGCTGAACGGGTTTGCATTCGCCATGATTTGGGGCGTCCTGGTCGGTACCTATTCTTCGATCTTTGTGGCGTCACCCTTGTTGATGCTCCTCAACGTCAATCGAAGCGGAACTCAAAAATAAGACATAAAAAAACCCGCCGATTTGGCGGGTTTCTTTTTGAACTTGGCTTGGCCTACATATTGGATTCAGCGAAATCCCAATTCACAAGATGCTCAAGGAATGCATTCATGTAGCCGGGACGGCTGTTCTGGAAATCCAGGTAATAGGCATGTTCCCAAACATCCATCGTCATCAAAGGCGTGATCCCTTTTTCGGTCAACGGTGTTTCAGCATTTGGCGTTTTACGCACTTCCAGTTTTCCATTGTTAGAAACAAGCCATGCCCAGCCTGAGCCGAACTGCGTACCACCGGCACCTGTGAAGGCTTTAGCGAATTCTTCATAAGATCCGAAATCGCGGTCTATCGCTTCACCAATCTTGCCGGATGGTTTGCCGCCACCGTTTGGAGACATGGAATTCCAGTAAAATGTATGGTTCCAGACTTGAGCTGCATTGTTGAACACGCCCATTTTAGAAGCGTCGCCATTCACGGTCAGGATGATTTCTTCTAGGGATTTACCCTCGAGGTCCGTGCCGGCGATCATTTTATTTAAGTTTGTCACATACGCATTGTGATGTTTGCCGTGGTGAAAGCTCAGAGTGTTGGCGCTGATATGGGGTTCCAGCGCATCTTGCGCAAATGGCAGGTCCGGTAATTCAATGGACATATTGGTCTCCTGATAAGTCAATTTAAGTTGTGTCCTTATAAGACAATGCCGCCTGTCTTGCCAACACATTCCGCCCTAATTTGAGCCTTAATAGCGTCTTGTTTGTGTTTCAGGTATAGTTGAGAATCAAAAGGGGAGCACAAATGGGTAAGCTGAACCAAGTCATCGAGAATATCTGGCCGGACACACAGGCTGTTTTCAGGCGCTTCCCGCTGGCAATCCTGATGGTCGCACTGTTCACTTTTTCGATTTTAGACATGTCGTGGTGGAAAATCGTCAGTAAGGACATATTGGAAGGGGTTATCGGCGGCACAATACTTGCCGCGTATCTGGCGGTCATATTGACACTGGTTGGAGAGGGTCGGGGTCGTCCGGTTTCAAATATTCTCAAGGCAATCGTGTGTGCGCTTGCTCTTCTCGCAGGCTATTACTTCCGTGAAATCGAGTTTTTGCCACAACTGGCCATTGGTGCTGCCATATTATTTCTCGGGTCGTCACCGTTTTGGCGCCAAACAAGAAACGATGTCGGTGTTTGGGATTTTACTCATAAGCTCTGGACGGCCGTTCTGTTTACCGTTGCCGGATCCGTTATCTATTTGTTGGGGTTGTGGGCGATCGCCGCTGCGTTGAAATCGTTATTTGGAATCCGCATCGACGATTTGTTGACTGATTTTCTTCTTCCGATCGGGCTTGGGTTCCTCGCGCCCGTTTGCTGGCTGTCCATGTTGCCGGCCCATGACGAAGACGATGGGGATAGCTTGCGTAATCCAGGATTTATTTCAAAGGCGGTTGGGTTTTTGGGCACATGGATTCTTGCGCCTCTGACGTTAATTTATGCCGTCATTCTCATCGCCTATGGCGTGAAAATTGCTCTTGCAGGTGCCCTTCCCAACGGTGAAGTTGCGCAATTGGTGACCCCGTTTTTGATCATTGGGACATTGACCTGGTTGATCCTTGACCCACCGTTCATTCAAGAAAAGCGGTTGGCGCGATGGTATCACAGAGTTTGGTTTCCACTGATCATCCCCGCGGCAATCCTGCTTGCCGTCGCCGTGTTTGAACGCATTAGCCAGTATGGATTTACAGTCGAACGCTATCTGCTCGTCCTTGCTGCTGTATGGGCCTTGGGAATCGCGCTTTGGTTTACGTTTAGGCCGAAAGCGAAACGGGACATCCGGATTATCCCGGGGTTTGCTGCGTTGTTGCTGGCAATTGCATCGATCGGTCCATGGGGCGCTGATCAATTTTCGTCGATCAATCAACAAACGCGACTGACCAGTGCTTTGCAAGCCAATAATATGCTGGATGAAAATGGGCATTTAAAACCCGTAGAGCTATTGGAAATAATCGATGACGAAGCTGCTCAAAAGGCCAAAGGCGCCCTCAATTATTTGGTCCGACAACGCAAACCGAACCGGATCAAAAAATATTTTTCTGAAGATGATAGTTTTGAATTTGATAAAAACTTTGTCAGACGGAAATGGTGGGACGATGAAAAACTACAAAAGCGCTTCAATCTTTATGGGGTAAAATTGCCGACGCGGTATAGCGGGTCATATGATCATTATAACTATTACAATAACCGGCAATCGTTTGATATCTCTGGATACGAATTGATGTCGACGGGACAATATTTTAATCTTCAACCGGATCTCGACCGCGAAAACACAATTTCGTTTGGTAGCTATGAATTGATCACTCAAGGAGGAGATATCCGCGTCCAGTTAGATGGCAATGTCGTGGAGACCTTTGAAGCATTCGAGTGGCTGAATTCGCGGCCCACATTGGACGAAAACAAGCTTGATTTAGACCCGCGACTGATCATATACGCGGATGAAGGCATCCAAATCGCGATGCAAATCACCAATGCGTCAATCAACAAAAGTAAAGAGGACAGCAATAATAGGAATGCCAGTTTGAATGGCATATTGCTTGGCAAGGACGTATGGTCGAAAGAGGCTACACCCAATCCATAATATCAGATAAGGCACGCTTGGAGAGGGCTGCTTTTCTGAACCGGGTTTTGTCTTTTCCGCGGATGCGTTTGCCGTCCTCGGTTTTACATTCCAACTCAATGGGCGGGAACAGCCCGAAATTGACATTCATTGGTTGGAACTTGGCTTTTGGCCCGGACATGAACCCGCCGGTGACATGTTCAACCAATGCGCCGAGAGCCGTTGTTACCGGCGGCACGTCATATTGATTTCCCAAGGCTTGGGCCGCTGCCATACGCCCGGTGATCAAACCCAGTGCCGCACTTTCCACATAGCCTTCAACGCCCATAATCTGACCGGCAAACCGAAGCGAAGAGCGCGCGTTGAGTTGTAATTGCTTGTTTAAAAGCTTTGGTGAGTTAATGAATGTGTTGCGGTGGATGCCGCCAAGCCGCGCGAATACGGCATTTTCCAATCCGGGAATGGTTTTGAGAATCTCGGCTTGCGCGCCGTATTTCATTTTGGTCTGGAAGCCGACCATGTTGTAGAGCGTGCCCAGCGCATTGTCCTGACGCAATTGGGCAATCGCATGCGATTTTACGGTTGGATCATGCGGGTTTGTCAGGCCAACCGGTTTCATCGGACCCCAACGCAGGGTTTCCGGTCCACGCGACGCGATCACTTCGATCGGCAAGCAGCTCTCAAAATAAGGCGTGTCCTTTTCCCATTCTTTAAACTCGGTCTGATCTGAATCGACGAGTGCTTGGACAAATGTTTCGTATTGTTCCTTGTTGAACGGGCAATTGATATAGTCAGCGCCGTCACCGCCCGGCCCTTTTTTGTCATAGCGTGACTGCATCCAGGCGATGTTAAAGTCGATACTGTCTTTGTAAATGATAGGCGCGATCGCGTCGAAGAACGCCAAGCTGTCTTCGCCGGTTAATTCGAGTATTGCGGACGCCAATGCCGGTGAGGTTAAGGGGCCTGTCGCGATGATGACATTGTCCCATTCCGCGGGCGGCAGACCTGCAACTTCACCATATTCAACACTGATAAGCGGATGATCCTTGAGCGCTTTTTCAACGCCGCCAGAAAACAGGTCGCGATCGACCGCCAAAGCGCCGCCTGCAGGAAGCTTGTGGGTGTCGCCTTCGCGCATGATCAAAGAGCCAGCACGGCGCATTTCTTCATGTAACAGTCCGACAGCATTGCCGCTGGCATCGTCGCTGCGAAAAGAATTGGAACAGACAAGTTCGGCAAACCCGCCCGTTTGATGGGCGTCGGTTTTCACCTCGGGCCGCATTTCATGGAGCACAACGGGCACGCCCATCTGGGCGATTTGCCAACTGGCTTCACTGCCAGCCAGGCCAGCGCCGATAACATGGACGGGTTTGGACGATGTATTTGATTGAGTCATGAGCGGGTCTTTAGACTCGCGCGGATGCTTTGCAAAGATAAAATTGCTGCTATTTATGCTTTTTCAATGCCGGGCCGAGATATTTCCCCGTCCAGCTTTTTTTGACCTTGGCAATGTCTTCGGGTGTTCCGACCGCAACAATCTCGCCGCCCCCGTCGCCACCTTCAGGGCCTAAGTCGACAATCCAATCCGCTGTCTTGATCACGTCGAGATTATGTTCAATGACAATCATCGTATTGCCGCCTTCGACGAGTTCCTGCAATACGCCCAGGAGTTTATTGACGTCCTCGAAATGCAGGCCAGTCGTTGGTTCATCCAGGATATAGAGCGTGCGTCCGGTTGCGCGTTTGGCCAATTCTTTCGCCAGTTTCACCCGTTGAGCCTCGCCTCCAGATAAGGTCGTCGCCTGCTGACCCACTTGCAGATAACCAAGACCAACCCTTTGCAAAGTCACCATTTTATCTCGAATTGACGGCACAGCTTTAAAAAAATCCGCCGCCTCATCAATGCTCATGAATAGAATATCTGAGATCGATTTACCTTTAAATCTAATCTCAAGCGTTTCCCGGTTATAGCGTTTGCCTTTACAAGTATCGCATTCGACATAAACGTCTGGAAGGAAGTGCATTTCAATCTTGATAACACCGCCGCCCTGGCAGGCTTCACAACGCCCACCTTTGACGTTGAAACTAAAACGGCCCGGTTTATAGCCCCGGGTCTTGGCTTCCGGCAGACCGGCAAACCATTCCCGGATCGGGGTGAAGGCCCCTGTATAAGTGGCGGGGTTGGAGCGTGGCGTCCGCCCAATCGGGGATTGGTCGATATCTATCACTTTATCCAGATGCTCAAACCCTTCAATTGAAGCATGCGGCATGGGTGTGATGTTGGAATTGTTGAGCTTGCGCGCTGCTGCTTTGTAAAGCGTTTCAATGGTCAGGGTTGACTTACCGCCACCCGAAACACCGGTGACACAGATGAACAAGCCCAAAGGAAATTCAACGTCGATTCCTTTCAAATTATTCCCTGAAGCCCCTTTTATTTTCAATATACGATGATCTTTCGCTTCCCGTCGTAAAGCAGGGGGATCAATTGTTTTCTTGCCGGTCAAATACTGTCCGGTCAGGGATTTCCTGCTTTTCTTGATCGCGGCGGGTGTGCCGGACGCGATGACTTCTCCACCATTGATCCCGGCAAGCGGACCCATATCGACGACATAATCCGCAGTAAGTATGGCATCTTCATCGTGTTCGACAACCAGGACCGTATTTCCGAGATCACGCAAGTTTTGCAGGGTTTCGAGCAGGCGGGCATTGTCACGTTGATGTAAGCCAATGCTGGGTTCGTCCAAGACGTACAGCACGCCGGTTAGACCGGACCCAATCTGTGAGGCCAAGCGAATGCGTTGACTTTCCCCGCCAGATAGAGATCCGGATCCACGTCCTAATGTCAAATAATCCAGTCCCACAGCATTCAAGAACGACAGCCGGTCATGAATTTCTTTCAAAATCCGTTCCGCGATTTCCATATCTTTAGCTGATAATTCGGTCGTGAGTTTTTCAAACCGTTCCTGAGCTTGCCGGATCGACATATCACCGGTTTCGGTGATGTCCATGCCCATGATTTTTACGGCCAGAGTTTCAGGACGAAGTCGCTTACCGCCACAGGTTTCACACGATGCGCTGGATTGAAATTTAGCCAAAAAGTCTCTCGCCCAACTGCTTTCCGTGTCGCGGAACCGGCGGGTTAAATTGGGGATGACGCCCTCAAAAGGTTTCGTGGTTTCGTATTTACGGCCGTCATCAGAGTAGACGAATTTAATCATTTCACCGTCGGTGCCGAAAAGAACAATATTCTGGTGGTTCTCGTGCAAGTCTTTCCACGGCGTATTGAGGTCAAAATTGTAATGATTGGCAATAGCCTCAAGGGTTTGCCGGTAAAGACGGCTTGGGTTTTTCGACCATGGCGCAATTGCCCCGGAAGCAAGTGTTTGATTGATCTCCGGAACAACAAGATTAGGGTCAAATTTCAGTTCCTGTCCCAATCCATCACATTGCGGACAGGCCCCGTGCGGGTTGTTGAACGAGAACAGACGCGGTTCGATTTCCGGAATAGAAAACCCCGAAACCGGACAAGCAAACCGCTCAGAGAATAAGACGCGTTCTTCATTGTCTGCATTTTCAGAAACTGCCAGTCCGTCAGCTAATCGCAATGCCGTCTCAAAACTATCTGCGAGGCGTGTTTCCAGCCCATCCCGCACAACGACGCGGTCGACAACAACATCGATGTCATGCTTGAATTTCTTATCAAGCACCGGTGCGTCTTCAATCCGGACAAATTCCCCGTCGATTTTGGCGCGTTGAAAACCTTGTTTCATCAGATCGGCGAACTCCTTGCGGTATTCGCCTTTGCGGCCGCGAACGATAGGTGCCAGAATGTAAAGCTTTGTGCCTTCGTCCATTTCCATGACCCGGTCAACCATCTGGCTGACCGATTGGCTTTCAATAGGAAGACCCGTTGCTGGCGAATAGGGCACACCGACCCGAGCCCAAAGCAGACGCATATAGTCATAAATTTCGGTGACAGTTCCAACAGTTGAACGCGGATTTCGCGACGTTGTTTTCTGTTCAATGGAAATGGCGGGAGACAGACCTTCGATCGAGTCTACATCCGGTTTTTGCTGAAGCTCCAGGAATTGCCGTGCGTAGGCGGACAGGCTTTCGACATAGCGGCGCTGACCTTCTGCATAGATTGTATCAAATGCCAAAGAGGATTTCCCTGATCCGGAAAGGCCGGTGATGACAATCAGCTTGTCGCGCGGCAAATCAACATTGACGCTTTTGAGATTGTGCTCACGGGCACCACGGACTTTGATCTTGGTTAAACTTGACATTCCGGGCAATTTCTCACTGGTTTGTAGGACAGGCCGCGACACATACCACAAATTTTTGGAAAGAAACCAGCGGAAAATATTTGTCGATAATCAACGTAGACAGGGGCTGGTTTTTCATCCAAAACTGCGGTCGAATCTTTACATTGACTCGTAAAAGAAAAAGTAGAACAATACAAGAACATTATCGGTAAGGTGAATATATGGCTGGCTCAATCAATAAAGTAATTCTCGTAGGTAACCTTGGCGCGGACCCTGAGATCCGTTCTCTGAATAGTGGGGACAAGGTTTGCAACCTCTCAATTGCGACGTCTGAGTCTTGGAAGGATAAACAGTCCGGCGAACGTCGCGAAAAAACTGAATGGCACCGGGTTGTGATCTTCAATGAACATCTAGTGCGCGTTTGCGAGAACTATTTGAAAAAAGGATCGAAGGTCTATCTTGAGGGATCATTGCAAACGCGGAAATGGCAAGACCGGGACGGCAATGATAAATATACCACCGAGATTGTCTTGCAACGTTACCGTGGGGAGCTCGCTATGCTGGATAGCCGTGGCGGCGGCCAAGGCGGTGGTGGTTATAACCAAGACCAGGGCGGATACGGTAACAACCAAGGTGGTGGTTCACATTCTGCATCGGCCCAAGAGGGCCCAGCACAAGACTTTGATCTGGACGACGACATACCGTTCTAGCGCGGAAAAACGCTTCAACGGTGTAAGTGAGGCGCGACGATGATAAAGAAAATGTGTTCGTGCCTTGTACAAATTATTGTAGCAAGATTAAATCGACCAAATTTTTAGGTTTTCTTTACGAGCTGTCACTACCTTTCCCGTAATGTGGAAATTATCGACTTTGAGTCGAGTAGGGGTGCTGTGGAAAAATGTAGTGAAATGCTCACAGTAGGGGCATCGAAGTGAATAGCGCGCTGGTAATCGTTTTGACCTGCGTCGTTATTCTGTTTGCCGCTGCATTTGCCTCGTATTTTGCGGGTCGGAAGATCGCGCAGAAAAAAGCGCACGCTGAATTAACCCATAAAATTGATGAACTCGAGACCGATATCGCAGTTGCGCTGAATGCGCGCGCCGACGCAGAAAGCGCGAATATAGCTAAATCTGTGTTTCTTGCCAATATGAGCCATGAATTGCGGACGCCACTCAACGGCATTTTGGGACTGACTGATATTCTGGCGAGCGAACACCTTACACAAGGACAACAACGCAAAATCGATCTCATTAATGGCAGTAGCGAGACGCTGTTAAGTCTACTTAATGATATACTCGATATTTCAAAAATTGAAGCAGGATCGATAGACATTGAGAGCGTCGAGATCGATTTGCATTCCATGATGCGGCAAACATATGAGTTCTGGCATCCGATCGCATCAAAAAAGAAAGTTAAGTTATTGTTTCAAAAGCAAAAAGGTATGCCGCAACACCTGATCTCGGATCCTATGAGAATTCGGCAATGTATGGATAATCTTATCAATAATGCGATCAAATTTACGCCGGGCGGCGGACGTATCATTATAAAGGTGAAAGCCGAAGAAAGAGACGGGGAATACGATGTTTCAATATCCGTCCAAGATACAGGCCTAGGTATCAAACCGGAAAATCTGGTAAAATTATTTAATCCATTCACACAAGTGGAGGCCAATACGGCTCGAAAGTTTGGCGGAACTGGACTTGGATTGGCCATTACCAAGAATTTATGCGAGCTAATGGGGGGAGATGTCCTGGTTCGCAGTAAAGTCGGCTCCGGGACAATTTTCAGGATGAATTTTATCGCTAATGCTTCGCTTGGACTCAGCGATAGTTTGCAAGTCGTCGAGGAAGATGACACGCCAATACCCGATGCCAGCCAGCTTAAGGGAATGCGGTGTTTAATCGTCGAAGACAATCCCGTGAATACTGAAGTCTTGCGGTTGTTGTTAGAGCCGTTTGAGTTGACTATTGTCGAGACTGTCAATGGGCAAGACGCTATTCAAGCTCTTGATGCCCAATTTTTCGATATCGTATTGATGGACTTGCAGATGCCGATATTAGGCGGAAATGATGCTGTACGCATGATCAGGAATTCTGCTAAACATTATTCAAACGTTCCGATTGTTGCGATGACAGCCAACGCGATGGACGAAGACCGAAAACGATGTTTCGCTATTGGTTTCGACGCATTTTTGGCAAAGCCCTTGAAGCGAGGAGAGTTAATTTCCGCAATTCTTGAAGTCACGGATCCGGAAAATAGACGAGCGCAAAACGTAGCGTAACAAACACAAATTTGGTCTAATTTCGTACTGGTCTCATCGATATTTTTCTTCAGTAAAACGTGCTTATTTATTAGGTGCATTTGATTGCTGTTTCGGGTCTAAACTGCTATAAATCGAGGGTCTGGTTTGCGCGATTCGGCGCGACTTTTTTTTATAGTTTGGCAGGATAGTTTGAGCGACGAAAACGACATTCCAGAAGATGGCGACCCGCCGCCACCGGTAGATGATAATACGCCGCTTTCTCCGCAGGATGATAATGGTATCGCCCCTATCGATATCGAAGAGGAGATGAGCCGATCTTATCTCGATTACGCGATGAGCGTGATCGTAAGCCGGGCGATTCCGGACGTCAGGGACGGCCTCAAGCCGGTTCATCGCCGGATTCTGTATTCGATGCACGAAAACGGCTTCACCCGCGAAAAAGCCTATAAGAAGTCTGCGCGCGTTGTTGGTGACGTGATTGGTAAATACCATCCTCATGGGGATAGCGCAGTGTATGACGCTCTAGTGCGCCTTGCGCAGGACTTTTCAATGCGATTGCCCTTGCTTGATGGGCAAGGCAATTTCGGTTCTGTTGATGGCGATCGGCCAGCCGCGATGCGGTATACGGAAGTTCGCATGGACAAACCAGCCGCGGCATTGCTGGCTGATATCGAGAAGAATACTGTAAATTTTCAAGATAATTACGATAGCTCGGAAAGCGAGCCGATTGTGCTGCCGGCTCGCTATCCCAACTTGTTGGTCAATGGGGCCGGTGGTATTGCCGTTGGCATGGCAACGAATATTGCGCCGCACAATCTGGGCGAAATTATTGACGCCACTTTCGCCATGCTCGATAACGCCAATGTAACGGACGAAGAACTGCTGGAAATCGTACCCGGACCGGATTTCCCAACAGGTGGTTTGATCATGGGACATTCGGGTGCCAGGTCAGGATTGTTGACAGGCCGCGGTTCGGTCATCATGCGGGCGCGCACCCATATTGAAGAAACAGGAAAAGACCGATCAGCGATTATTGTTACGGAAATTCCCTATCAGGTGAATAAGTCTGTTTTGATTAAGAAAATCGCTGAGTTGGTCCGCGATAAGCGTGTTGAAGGCATTTCGGATCTAAGGGATGAAAGTGACCGCGACGGCATGCGAATTGTAATCGCGCTGAAGAGAGACGCCGTAGCGGAGGTTGTCCTCAATCAACTGTTCCGTTTCTCGCAACTCCAAACCAATTTCTCCAGTAATATGTTGGCTTTGAATGGTGGCAAGCCGGAGCAGATGAATTTACGGCAAATGCTATCGGCATTTCTCGGTTTTCGTGAGGAGGTCATTGCCCGGCGGTCAAAATTTGATCTGGCGAAGGCGAGAGCCCGTGCCCATATCCTTGTCGGTTTGGCTACGGCCGTTTCTAATATTGACGAAATTATCGCAATCATCCGAGGATCAGCCAACCCGAAAGAGGCGCGTGCCAATTTGCTGGCTCGAACATGGCCGGCCAAAGAAATGGGGTCATTGATCACGTTGATTGCGGACCCGCGTTCCATCTTGCTTGACGATGGTAATATTCAGCTCACGGAAGAACAGGCTAAGGCGATCTTGGAATTGAGACTGTTGAAATTAACTGGTCTCGGAATGGAAGAAATTACCAGTGAAGCTGAGAAGTTAGCGGCGCAAATCACTGATTTACTTGCAATTTTAAGATCCCGGGCCAGAGTTCAATCAATCATCAAAGACGAGTTGACTGAGATTAGAGAGCAGTTCGCTACACCGCGGCGTAGTGAATTTGTCGAGGGCGGAATCGATTTTGAAGACGAAGATTTAATCGTCGAAGAAGATATGGTCGTAACGGTAACGTCCGGCGGTTACATCAAACGAACTGCGCTCGATACTTACCGGACACAACGCCGAGGCGGTAAAGGTCGATCCGGAATGGCGATGAAGGACGAGGATTACGTCACGACGGTTTTTGTGGCGTCTACCCACACACCTGTCCTGTTTTTCTCTTCGACCGGCATGGCCTATAAGCTCAAGGTTTGGAAGCTCCCGATAGGGGGTCCAAATACCCGTGGTAAGGCTTTGGTCAACATTTTGCCGCTCGATGAGGGCGAAAAAATCGGCTCTATTATGGCGCTGCCAGTTGACGAAGAAGGCTGGAAAGATCTCGATATCATGTTTGCGGCCCGCTCCGGCGGTGTGCGTCGAAATTCTCTTGCCGACTTCACACGCGTCAACCGGGGCGGTAAAATCGCCATGAAACCGGATGAAGGCGACGGCATTGTAGATGTTCGGTTGTGTACGGAAGACGATGATATTCTTCTGACGACGGCAAATGGCAAAGCGATTCGTTTCCAATCGACAGATATTCGCCGGTTTGTAGGCCGAACATCCAGTGGCGTGCGCGGAATCAAACTCGCGGACGGCGATGAAGTCATTAGCATGGCCGTGTTGCGGCATATGGATGTCACAACCGACGAAGCTCGTGCGTATATTAAGTACGCCAACGCCAAACGCCGTGCGCTTGGTGACGACACGCCTGGCGATGATAATGAAGATGCAGATAACGTGCTTTCGATGGAGCGAAAGGTCGAGTTGGAAGCCAATGAGCAATATGTTCTTACGATCGCTGACGATGGAATGGGCAAACGGTCATCATCTTACGACTACCGGTGTATGAACCGCGGCGGGCAGGGCGTCACAGCACAAGATTTGTCACGCAAGGACGGCGAAGATGCCAAACTGGTTCGCTCGTTCTCTATCACAGAAGATGACCAAATCATGTTGGTCACTGACGGGGGACAATTGATCCGCTGTCCTGTCAGAAATATCAGCGTAATCAGCCGTTCCTCAAAAGGCGTAACTGTCATTCGCGTCACCGACCCCGAGCGGGTTGTATCCGTCGAACGGATCGAAGAAACAGATGACGGCGATGAAAACGACGCGGGTGATGACACTGCAATAACGGGTGACACGCAATCTTAATTGCGCCTATAAGCACGTATGAAAAGAACAGCCTTATACCCTGGGACATTTGATCCGCTGACAAATGGCCATCTCGACATCATTCGTCGCGCGAAACGCCTTTGTGACAAGCTCGTCATTGGCGTTGCTATTAACCGCGATAAAAAGCCGCTTTTCACATTAGAAGAGCGAACAGAAATGGTTACTTTTGCTCTATCCGATATGGACGGCGACTGCGAAGTCGAAGTTGTTCCGTTTGAAGGGCTACTGATGCAATTTGTTGAATCTGTTGGCGCTTCTGTGATAATCCGTGGATTGAGAGCCGTTTCAGATTTTGAATACGAGTTTCAGATGGTCGGTATGAACCGAAAACTGAACCCGGAGATCGAGACGGTATTTTTAATGTCAGATGTTCAAAATCAAGCGATTGCTTCCCGTCTGGTGAAAGAAATTGCGCGATTGGGCGGCGACGTAAGTGCATTCGTCACGCCGTCCGTGAAGAAACGGTTAGAGGAAAAGTATAAATGATGACTCGATTAACGGCTACTTTGTTTACAACAAGCCTTTTATTTTCAACCGCTTGCGCTCAGGAAGTAAAAACTGAAAGCGCGACCACTCAGGCCGAGACCACTGCGGCCAATGCTGTAGCCGCGGTGCCTGCAGAAGATAAAGCCAGTGTGTTTGCAGGTGCCAACGAAGCCGATTGGCGCGACATAGACCCTGAAAATACGCTCCAGATTACAACAGATTATGGCACGTTCGTCGTCGAAATGGTGCCTGAATTTGCACCTTTGCATGTGGAGCAAATCAAGACGCTCGCGAGGCAAAAATTCTATGACGACATTACATTCCACCGTGTCATCGACGGATTTATGAACCAAACCGGCGATCCGCGCGGCGATGGAACCGGCAGTTCTTCGCTTCCAGATATCAAAGCAGAATTTACATTCCGCCGGGCGCCAGAAATGGCCATTGCGCTCGTTGGACAAGAAATGTCCAGAGCAGGCGAAGTGGGGACAGGTTTTTACAAGTCTTTCCCTGTCGCGACGAAACCGGCATCACAGGCGATTTTGACGAAAGATGGTAAAGTCGATGCGTGGGGATTGCATTGCTCCGGGACAACGTCGATGGCTCGAGGCGGCCACGACGTCAACAGTGCCAATAGTCAGTTTTTCCTGATGCGATCCGAATATCCTTCACTAAATCAGCAATATACGATTTGGGGTATGACAGTTTGGGGAAATGAAGGACTCACAAAAATTAAAGTTGGAACCAGAGGCGAAGTTGAAGGCTTTGTGCCGGACAAAATGATCACTGTTAGGGTGTCCGCAGATTTACCGAAAGCAGAGCGAATTCCCGTACAGGTTTTGAAAACGGATTCGCGCAGTTTTGACAAGTATTTGAATACATTGAAACTTGAAAACGGCACATATCCCAAAGTGTGTGATATCAAAGTGCCAACACGACTGAAACCATAGAAGATAGAAAGAAATTAAATGTCTGATACACTCACAATGACCGTTGATAGCGGAGATATTGTCATCAAATTGCGTCCAGATCTTGCCCCGAAGCATGTCGAACAAATCAGTAAACTCGTGAACAACGGGTTTTACGACGGCCTGACATTTCACCGTGTCATTGACGGATTTATGGCCCAGGGTGGCTGCCCGGACGGAACCGGTATGGGCGGTGCTTCTGAAAATATTCCTGCCGAATTTTCTGACGAACCGCATGTCCGCGGCGTCTGTTCCATGGCGCGATCGCAAAACCCCAACTCAGCCAGTTCTCAATTTTTTATCTGTTTGGATGACGCCACATTCCTGGATCGCCAATACTCCGTCTGGGGTGTCGTCGAAAGTGGTATGGAACATGTTGACGCTATTCCAAAAGGCGAGCCGCCTATTGTCGCCGGTAAAATCGTGAAAGCCGTTATTTCATAGACTTTTGGCGCTTTTCTAACGAATGAGGGGCATTGCGCCCCTTTTTTATTGAAGGACATTCAAGCAGTGGACGTTGAACTTTTCAATTTCGATCTTCCAGACGAGCGTATTGCGCTACGACCTGCTGTCCCCAGGGACAGTGCCCGGCTTTTGCTGGTGGATCAGGGAGGATTGTCAGATCATACCGTCCGCGATTTACCTGATTTGTTGCGCGAGGGCGACATACTTGTTCTCAATGAAACCAAGGTCTTACGGGCCAGTCTATCCGCGACACGCCCCGCGCGAGCACATGGTGGCGGTGGCGGCGTCAAAGTGCAGATCAACCTGCACAAATTCGTTTCGCAGGATGAATGGCGCGCGTTCGTTCGTCCAGCCAAACGATTGCGGGACGGCGATGAGATCCATTTCTCTCCCGAATTAAGCGCAGAAGTGTACGATAAAGTGACGGGCGGAGATGTCGGGCTCCGGTTTAACCAGTCAGGTGATGATTTGGTTCAATCCATTAAAACGTTAGGCGAGATGCCACTGCCGCCCTACATCGCCAGACAACGGGCGGTCGATGAGCGGGACAACTCAGATTATCAAACGGTTTTTGCGAAAGACGACGGCTCAGTGGCAGCCCCGACGGCCGGCTTACACTTTACACCTGAACTTATTGATAAGCTCGCCAAAAAAGGTATCGAAATTGCGCGGCTAACGCTGCATGTTGGGGCGGGAACGTTTTTGCCGATTTCACACGATGATACCAATGATCATGAAATGCATGCGGAATGGTATTCAATATCTGAAGATGCCGCGGACAAAATCAATTTAACGCGCAAACGAGGTGGCCGCGTTGTTGCGGTCGGCACAACAGCACTGCGCGCTTTGGAAAGCAATGCAGATAAAAATGGTCTTATCAGCGCGGAGAATGCCGACACGTCAATATTTATAACGCCCGGCTATCATTTCCGGACCGTTGACGGGCTTTTGACAAATTTTCATTTGCCAAAGTCCACGTTATTTATGCTTGTCTGCGCCTTGGCTGGTTATGAAACGATGAAAACTGCCTATAAGTATGCCGTGGGAAATGATTACCGGTTCTATTCTTATGGCGATACAAGCCTGCTTTGGACTGCGGACACATGACAGAATTTAATTTTAATATTGATACAATTGACGGAAAAGCCAGAGCTGGCGTCCTGAAAACGAGCCGTGGTGATATTCGCACACCGGCATTTATGCCTGTAGGTACTGCAGGGACCGTCAAAGGTCTGTATATGGATCAGGTTAAAAGTGCCGGCGCAGATATTATCCTGGGCAATACTTATCACCTGATGTTACGTCCCGGCGCAGAGCGTCTTGCGCGACTTGGTGGCCTGCACAAATTTGGTGGTTGGACCGGCCCGATATTGACCGACAGCGGTGGTTTTCAGGTTTGGTCCCTGTCAAAATTGCGCAAAATGAGTGAAAAAGGGGTTGAATTTCAAAGTCATATCGATGGATCCAAGCACATGTTATCGCCGGAAAGATCTATTGAGATCCAAGCTGATTTATTAGGCGCGGATATTTCGATGCAACTTGATGAATGTACAAATTTTCCGTCCACGCGGGATGAAGCCGCCAAGTCCATGGAGATGTCCTTACGGTGGGGGAAGCGGTCGCTCGAAGCTTTTGGAGAGCGGGAAGCTCAAACCCTTTTCGCCATCGTTCAGGGCTCCACTTTTCCTGATTTGCGCAAAAAGAGCGCGGAGGCCAGCGTTGACACAAAGGTCAACGGAATAGGTTATGGTGGATATGCGATCGGCGGCTTAGCGGTCGGTGAAGGGCATGAAGCAATGTTGGAAACTTTGGAAAATGTAATGCCTCATCTTCCTGCGAATCGCCCACGTTATTTGATGGGCGTGGGCAAACCGATTGATCTGGTCGAATCAGTTGCGCGCGGCGTTGATATGTTCGATTGCGTGATTCCGACCCGTTCAGGACGTCATGGGCAAGTTTGGGCGGACACTGGTCCATATAACATAAAATCGGCCAAATTTGCAGAGGATCTAACTCCATTGGATGAAACCATTGCGTGCGAAGCCAGTGCAAAATACTCCAAAGCTTATATTCATCACCTCGTCCGAAGTGGAGAGTTATTAGGGTCCATGATCTTGAGTTGGCACAATATCGCATATTACCAAAATTTGATGTCAAGAATTAGAGCGTCTATAAAACGCCGTGATTACGCTGAATTCGTGTGTAAATTTCGACAAAATCTCGAAAAATAGTGCGATTATCCCTGATAAATGCGACCTTTTGGCCAAAACTGAAATTAAAGATGATTTAGGCGGATTTTACTCTTGACCATTGCAAAGAGCGGTCCTAGTTTCCGCGCTCTTTTGGAGCCGTTAGCTCAGTTGGTAGAGCAACTGACTTTTAATCAGTAGGTCCAGGGTTCGAATCCCTGACGGCTCACCAAAAGCTTATAAAATTCAAAAATAAAAAAAAATACTGATTTTAATGATGCATTTTTGCAACTATGCAGAAAATAACCGTTAAAAAACAACAAAATTACACAATGAAGTGCTAGCCAAGTCAAAATTTTTCGTGTAGCGATGCGGAACTAATGTGCGCTTTGAGCGTATGTTCAATCGAGAGCGAATTATCGCGAACAATTTTTAACGGCCATTTCCAATAACGGGGCCGTCGTCGGAGGAAAAAAACATGAAGCTACAGCTTCTTACTGCGGTCGCAGCGACCGCGATTATGGCATTACCATCAGTAGCTTTCGCTGATGATGCTGGTTGGTACGTACGGGGCAATATCGGTTACGGTGCGTCAACTGATATCGATTTCACAGGCGATCTTGTTGGAGACGTTGAAGGTGAAGGCAATGCAGCTGGATCACTAGGCGTTGGATACGATTTCGGAAACAACTGGCGTTTGGAACTAGACGGCGCTCAGCTGTGGGACGATCTTGGCGCGATAAGCCAGGCATCTAATACCGGGGCGGATATCCGTTACACAACAGCGATGTTAAACGCGATTTACGATTTTGATACGTTCGGCGGTTGGGAACCTTACGTCGGAGCCGGTATCGGTATCGCGCGGTCAAAAATCAGTGCAGAAGCAAGTAGCTTCGGCGATCTGTCCAATCCATCGACTCCGCTTAACAATCCAACGTGTCCAAACTACAACATCTGTGGATTTAACTCGAATGATAACGGTGTTGCCTGGCAATTGCTTGCGGGTCTCGGTTACGCCATCAGTGATAAGCTGACATGGGATACCCAGTATCGCTATTTGAATGTTGGTGAGCTGGACTTCGGCGGATTTGGTTCAAATCTCGGCCCAGGACTTGTTGGACCCGTTGGTAGCAACGCTGCCCTCGCGACAGCGGATGGCGCGGGTGCTCACATGCTTATGACGGGTTTCCGTTACAAGTTTGGCGCCAAAGCCAAGCCAGTTATGTACACTTGTTGGGATGGAAGCGAGATCGATAATCTTGCAAACTGTCCAGCTGAGCCACCAAAAGTTGAATATACGACTTGTTGGGACGGTAGCCAGGTTGAAGTTGGCAATGCGTGTCCAGTTCAAATGGTCACTTGTTGGGATGGTTCAGAAGCTGAAGATGTAGCTTCTTGTCCAACACGTCCAACAGTAACATGTTGGGACGGATCAATTGCGTATGACCAGGCTTCATGCCCAGTTCAAACGCGTATCCAAAGCTTGTGTGCTCAAGAGTACCGTCAAGACATCATCTACTATGAGTTTAACAAAGGACAATCTGCTGAAACACGTCAGAAAATCCAGGACATTCTTGATACTGACCAATATTGTGCGGTCGGAAGCATTACAGTTGTCGGTCATACTGACTCATCAGGTTCAGCAGCCTACAACCAAGGCCTGTCTGAGCGTCGCGCAGCGGACGTTCGTCAAGAGCTTGTCCGTCAGGGCGTGAACGCGGAGATAATCACTTCTCAAGGTAAAGGTGAAACTGAGTTGTTCATCGATACTGGCGATGGCGTAAAAGAAGCGCTTAACCGTCGTACAGAAGTGCTTATTCGTCTGAACGAAACAGGTGTTGTGAACTAGAAAGTTTCAACACATTAAGATTAAGCCCGGCTTTGGCCGGGCTTTTTTTATGCTCAAACGCGGTGTAGTTTAAGATTAACAAGAATCAGATTCAGGTGCTTCCATGGGCCAAAATAAATCACCGGGCTTATCAGACGCAGAAATGCAGATATTGAAGAATGTCTCGGATCGTTACGACGATTTGGTTTCGCAACTCGTCCAATGGTCTCATATAAATTCGGGGAGCAAAAACCAATCTGGATTGAGGGCGATGCGGGCAGAATTGTTAGAAACTTTCAAAGAATTGCCCGGGAGCGTTTCTGAGGAAAAACTAGCAAAAGGAAGCTATGTCCAGCCCGATGGTCTAATTTCGACGGTGAATTATGAGCCCTCTGTATTGGTTACGGTTCGGCCAGAAGCGGATATCCAAATTGTCATGACGGGTCATTACGATACTGTTTTTCCAGAAAACAGCCACTTTCAACAATCCAAAACGATTGACGACCAAACCATGAATGGTCCCGGTGTGGCCGATATGAAAGGTGGCATCTTGGTGATGTTGGAGGCTCTAAAGGCGTTTGAATATCATACAAATGCCAAAAGAGTTGGTTATAAAATACTTTTGAGTCCTGACGAAGAAATAGGTTCACCGGGGTCAGCACCCATACTCCATAAACTCGGCAAGCAAGCTGACATTGGCCTGACTTATGAGCCCGCTTTGGCGGATGGGTCGATGGCGGGCGCGCGCAAAGGCAGCGGAAATTTTGCCGTAATTATCAATGGTCGCGCTGCTCACGCGGGGCGGGAACACCATATGGGCCGAAATGCGATTGCTGCCATGGCTCGGTTTGTCGTAAAGCTCGATGCTTTAAATGGGCAGCGTGAGGGCGTTACATTCAATATAGGGAAAATTGATGGTGGTGGTGCGACAAACATTGTTCCCGAACTCGCGATTGGACGATTTAATGTTCGAATGGTTGAGACCGGGGATCAGGATTGGATTCTTAATCAAATCAATCGTTTAGTTGATGAAGCTAACAAAGACGACGGGATTTGCGCTGAGTTAACCGGCGGGTTTTCAAGGCCGCCGAAACCGATGGCTCCGGCAAATGCCATGGTATTTGATTGGGTGAAGCAAGCAGGGCAGTCATTAGGATTAGATATTAAATGGAACCCAAGTGGCGGCGTCTGTGAAGGGAATAATCTTTGGGCCAGTGGGTGCCCTAATGTTGATACATTGGGCGTACGCGGCGGAGAAATTCATTCTGACAGGGAATTCATAGTGCTCCCCAGCTTGGTCGAAAGAACAAAACTTTCTGCATTGATTTTAATGAGGATTGCGACGGGTGCGTTTGATGCTAAACAAGCTAAGCAGCTCGCGCTGCAAGAAATAAAATAATCAAACCGGCAAGAGATAATAAATGTTGATTGTACGCCCCTCAAAAATCAGTGATCTGAATGCGTTTATAGACTTGAAGGATGCGGCCGGTTCGGGATTTACGTCCTTGGCCGTGCATGATTCAGATTTGAAGGCGAGATTGCAAAAATCCGCAAAAAGCTTTCGTAGTCAGGGCGATACGTCCGGAAACAGTATATATCTGTTGATGTTAGAGGATTCAAATACAGGCGAAATCGTAGGTGTTAGCGCGGTAAAATCGCAAGTGGGTGTCGGTAAGCCGTTCTTTTCTTTCAAAATTCTCAATCTCGTACAAAGCTCCAGCGCAGCCGACCGTCATTTCAATATGGAAATTATGCTGTTGGTCAATGAATATTCCGGTGCGAGCGAGGTCGGTACGTTGTTTGTGAAACAAAAAATGCGCGGGACAGGCGCCGGTAGGTTAATCTCTCAAGCGCGGTATATGTTAATTGCCGCAGCTCCCAATTTGTTCGCAGACACCGTTATTTCGGAACTCCGCGGCAGGGTTGATGAGCAAGGATATTCACCTTTTTGGGAGGGAATGGGGCGTAAGTTCTTCAAGATGGATTTCAATGAAGCCGATGAGATTACGGCGAAAACCAACAATCAGTTCATTACGGATCTCATGCCGCGATATCCTATTTATGTGGATCTATTGCCGGATGAAGCCCGGCAGGTCATCGGGCAATGTCATCCAGATGGTCTAGGGGCTAAACGCTTATTGGAGGACGAAGGTTTTCGGTACGAGAAATTTGTCGATATATTTGACGCCGGGCCGACCTTGGAAGTTCGCAAGAACCAAATCCGAACAGTGAAAGATAGTCAATTATTCAAGGTTCGAGACGGGGATCAAGGCAAGAGCCGGGCGCTCATGAGTAACAATAGGATCAATGATTTTCGCGCTGTATTTACGCGCGCAACCGTCGAGGGTGACGGTGTTATTTTGACATCGGAAGTTCGTAAAGCTTTACGGGTTAAAGTGAACGAACAGGTACGAGTCTTTTTGTCGTGAGAAATGCCGGACATCCATCAGGATTAACATTCTGCAAGTAATACCGGACTATCGTTAAAGCTAATCAAGATTGAAAGGCGTACCGGAATATTAGATATGGAAAATACGGGGGGCAAGATCGACGAGATTGTGAAAGGTTTCTTTCAGATTAGATCGCATTTGTTTTGTAATGCGCTGATTTTACTCACCGGTTTTTTAGTTTTTTTATTCGTTCCATTCTACGTTCTAACACCGGAGCAGGCACAACAAGCGTTTAACAATGGTCGGGGTGGACGTGTATTTTTGGATATTCTTAGCCTTGTTGGCCTCTATTTCGCAGTAGTCGGTACGATATACTGGATATTCGCCTTTACGCGATTTCGACAATTCGGCGCCTTTATCGCCGTTTTTCTCTTTGTCTGGGTTTGTTTGAGCGGATTTTTGTTCCCTCTCACGACTGCACGAGGAACTGAAGAATTGGGGTTGGCACCGGTTCGAATGATAAATTTAATAATCGTTGTCGGTGTTTCGGTCGTGATCGCGTTATTGATACTATCCAAGAACATCAATATCATATCGATATTTTTTGGCACGTTTTTATTACTGGCGATTGTCCCGTCTATGTATGCGGCGCTGTCTATATTCGAATCGCGATCTTTAGATGATTTAAGTGTTCCGCTATCGCCTGAAAAAAACCTGATTATGATCAGTTTAGACGGGGTGCCGGGACATATTGTTACTGATATATTGGCTGAAGACGAAAGTCTTCGCGAGAAATTTAAGGATTTCGAATACTTCCGCAATGTCAATTCCTCAGCGCCGTCGACGGATGCGGCACTGTCAGGCGTGATGTTTGGAAATCAAGATCTAACAGTTGCTGCGACCTTACAACGAAATGATCCTTCCCTTCTATTTGCCAACGATGCAAACAAATTTAATTTCATGACTGGGTTCGGTTACAAACAATTTAATCAAACGGGAAGGCAAATTTCCGCAGGACAATTTGGGGTCCCTGAACAGAGATATGAATTGTTCGTGATGTATCGCCCGGTTTTTGCTCGATTGTTCAGCAAAGTAGTCGTGTGGATCGTGGACATTTTGGAGTATGAATTAGGAAGAAATGCGAAATTCTATACGACGACATTGGGCGTCGAAACAATGACCAATATTCTAGACAATGGTAGTAACAAACCTAGCGTATATTTATCACATTTCATCTTCACGCATGCGCCAGCAATGATAGATCAAAGATGTGGGTTTAACAGTAGGGACACTAAATGGTTTGACGACAATCAAAATAAGTTTGGTGTAATAAAAGGGTCAAAATGCGGATTGCTGAAACTTGCCGATTTTGTTGACAAGCTTAAAGCGCTGGGGGTTTACGACAATACGCTCATCGTATTTGCCAGCGACCACGGGAAAATCGTCCGGTTCTATGATGAGCCGCCACATAATTTAACCATTAATAATCATACCTCCTTGGGGCTGGATCGCTATCACCCAATGTTGATGGTCAAAAATATCGGCCAAGTTCAAGACAGTATCGCTTATTCAGATCGGTTGGTGTTGTTGGATGATCTGGCGAAAACCACCTGCCTGGTTTTTGAAAAATCATCTAAATGTGAAATGTTCAAAGGGTTAAACCTGTTTGATCCTAATTCGGAAATGCCGGACGATTTTTTCGTCCATGTCGCAAAAGATGCGACCTCAACATGGCGGGTTCACACCATGAAATCGGTGAAACTGCCAAGAGGTGTGCCATTGGAACAAGCCATGCGCGCGAGTGATGAAATTAAATTATCGCCGCCGGTTGGCCAATAAAACTAAGCCTTTGCCGCGTTTTTGCGTTCTTTCAAGGTCAGTAATAATGAAAGACTGACATTGGTCGTCCAGTAAATTACCAAAGCGGAAGCGAGATTGTACACCAGGGCGAATAGGACAACCGCGATAAAGATAAAGCGATATAATACCGGCTTGTCATCCTTAAAGCGGATAAACGCCTCGACCAAGGTAATCCCGGTCATGAAGACCGGTAAAATATTGATTGGCGACAATAAACTGTCCGGCTTTGAAAGATCGGACACAATTAAAAAGCTCTGACCCTGAAGTTGTGGGTGAGATCCAAGCAACAAGATTGCCGAAATCAAGATAGGCAGTAGCACAACAAAGCTCATGCCCAATCCCACCGAGTGAATAGGGTGATAGGCATGTTTCTTGTAAATTTGTTCCGTCTGGTTAAATAGGGCCTCGCCTTTGAGTTTTCCTTTATAAGGCGCAAGTTCATCGTTGACATTCTTCATCTTCACGCGAACACGCTCTTCAACGCGCCGGCCGTATTTTTGTATCGGGATGAGGATGGTTGTAAAAAACAACGCCAGAAGAATGACAGAAATTCCGGGAGAGCCGGTGAGTTGGATGAATAACTCAAGGATTTTTCCCATCGCCCAAACGATCGGGCTTAAAATCATAGAGAGAAAATCGTACATTTAGGGCGCCGAAGTCAGGTCAGGTTTTAATTTTCTTTATCGGACTTTTTGAACAAATTCTTCAATTTATAAAATTGCTTGCGAACCATGTAAGCGCCGGCTGCAAACACACCCAAAATCGCCGACATGATGGCACTCCCAGACCCTGGATCCACATAAGCATGTGCATTTGACGCGACGGATACAGATAAAAGTGCGACGACGATTAGCCCCGTGTTTATTTTATATGACATGTTGTGACCTTAATTCTCCAAAAGATTGACCACACACTATAGCAGAAACCGTTTATAAACCCTAACCAAGCCGGATTTTTTCAACCCATCGCAAAATCAGATTGCCGCCCGATCAATATTTGATAGGGTGTCCAATCAAATATTCGATAAGGATTGTCTCGAAGTCAAAAATTGACGATCCGGTCTTTATGTAAGTGATTTCATGAAAACAATTCCGAATATGCTCCTGATTGACGGGCAATGGGTGCCTGGCAATGGCGACAATTTTAACAGTACTGACCCATCAAATAGCCAACAAATATGGGAAGGAATGACCGCGACAGCGGATGACGTGGATCGCGCCTTTCTGGCAGCGCGAAAAGCCTTCCCATCATGGTCAAATACGCCGTTCGAAAAGCGTGTTGAAATTGTTCAAAATTTGAAACAATTGGCCATCGATTATAAAGCTGACTTGGCCGAACTTATTGCGCGGGAAACAGGCAAGGTGCTTTGGGACGCGTCCGGTGAAGCTGGCGCTGTGGCCGGGAAAGTCGATATCTCGCTAAAGGCCTATGACGACCGGACAGGCACGTCCAGTTTAGAAACGGCATTCGGTCGCGCTGACCTCGCCCATCGCCCGCACGGCGTTTTTGCGGTGTTGGGGCCTTATAATTTTCCGGCTCATCTTCCCAACGGTCAAATCATTCCCGCCCTGATCGCCGGGAATACGATTGTCTATAAACCGTCCGAGCAATGTCCGGCTGTCGGGGCGTTTATGGCATCGTTGTATCAAAAGGCCGGTGTCCCGGACGGTGTAATCAATATGGTGCAAGGTGCGCGCGACACCGGAGCCGCTATTCTGGATCATGATGAGCTTGATGGCGTCCTGTTCACCGGATCGCCCGGAACCGGTAAATTCATCCACAAAAAATTTGGAGGACGGCCTGAAATCGTTCTCGCTCTGGAAATGGGCGGCAATAATCCCTTGTTGATGTGGGATGTTGCTGACGCCAAGGCCGCCGCGAGTATTATTTTCCAATCAAATTTTATCACAACAGGTCAACGCTGCACTTGCGCCCGACGCATTCTCTTACCGGTCGGTGAAGCTGGGGACGATGTCATCGCAAACCTTGTTGATATGCGCGATAATATGACCATTGGCGCCTGGAATGATGAAGACCCGACTTTTATGGGGCCGCTAATCAGCGCGGACGTCGCAAGCGATGTCAAACGGATGGCAGACGAGCTTGCCACCAAACACGGCGGGAAAGTTCTGCGGCCCATGGAAAGTTTGGAGAGGAGCGAGGCTTTTGTGACGCCGGCTATCCTTGATGTCACGGGCAAGGAAATGCCAGATGAAGAAATCTTTGGCCCTGTGATGCAAATCATCAGAGTTGAGTCGTTTGATCAAGGCATTCAGATCGCGAACGATACAAAATACGGGCTGTCCGCTGGATTGATCAGTGACGACACGGAGCTTTGGAATTTATTCAGGAGGAATATCCGCGCCGGTGTCGTCAATTTCAATCGCCCGACAACAGGCGCGGCGGGATCTCTTCCTTTTGGCGGTCCAGGAGCGTCAGGAAACCACAATCCGGGCGCCTATTACTCAGCCGATTTCTGCGCTTGGCCAATGGCAAGCCAGATAGCCGAAACGGTTGAACTTCAATCCTCACAAGGTGTGAAGATATGAGTGCCTCTGAAGCCAATTACGATGGCTTGATCGGCCCGACACACAATTATGGCGGATTGTCTGAGGGCAATCTCGCGAGTGCAAAAAACGCGGGTCTAATTGCGAGGCCGCGCGACGCCGCCCTACAGGGCCTCGCTAAAATGAAGCAGATGGCTGACGCAGGATTGGTGCAGGGCGTCCTGCCGCCGCACGCGCGTCCCGCGCTTTCCGAACTGCGGATGATGGGTTTTTCCGGATCCGATGAAGAGGTGCTCGCCAATGCCTGGCGGGCTAACCCGGTGCTCGTCCGTAATATGAGCTCGGCATCCTGTATGTGGGCAGCCAATGCGGCCACAGTCAGCCCGTCTGCCGATACTAATGATGGTCGCCTGCATCTCACACCTGCCAATCTCTCGACCATGCTGCACCGTTCTATCGAGCATGAACAAACGGGTAGGGCGCTGAAGGCGGCTTTCCCGGACGAGGATCGCGTGACAGTACACGACGCGCTGCCACTGCAAACCACATATGCGGATGAAGGTGCAGCCAATCATGTAAGGCTGTGTGCCGCTCACGGGGACCAAGGTGTTGAACTGTTTGTCTATGGCCGCAATGCATTTGGTAAAACTGTACGGACGGATTTTCCGGCCCGTCAAACGCTGCAGGCCAGCCATATCATTGCCACCCATCACGGGCTCTCAGATGTCCGTACTGTTTTCGCCCAACAAGCGACCCGGGCGATCGATGCGGGTGCGTTTCACAATGATGTGGTCTGCGTGGGTGCTCGCCAATGTCTGTTTTTTCATGAGTATGCGTTTGAAGACACAGATGCGACACTTGAAGCCATCACAAAGGCCGCGGATGGATTGTTCACGCCGGACTTCGTTGAAGTCAGCAATGATGAAGTGCCGATCGAGGATGCGATCAAAGCCTATTTGTTCAATTCCATGCTGGTGCAAATGCCGGGCAAACCGCGCCTGACTCTGATTGCGCCGACAGAAACAGAAGACAATCTGGCAACCCGCGAATATTGTAAGAAACTGACCGGCGGAAATGGCCCGATCGGTGAGGTGATTTTCGTTGATGTCAGGCAGTCCATGCGCAATGGCGGCGGCCCGGCCTGTTTGCGTTTGCGTATTGTTTTGACCGAAGCCGAGCGCGCGGCTGCCAATCAAAAAATGCTGCTGGATAATGGCCTATATACGGAGCTTTCTGCGTGGGTGAAAAAACATTACCGGGAAGAACTCGCGCCCGATGATCTCGGCGATCCGAATCTGATGCGGGAAAGCTTCACGGCACTGGATGACCTCACCGGGATAATGGAATTAGGCTCAGATTTTTATCCGTTTATGCGCGGTTGAATTTGGCTCTAGCGCGACTCAAAAGAGGTTGTTAGTCTGACAGACAATTATCAGGAGGATTGCAGATGAAAACCAACTTCAAAAAACTCACAATCGCAGCCATCGCAACAGTCGCGTTTGCGTTGAGCGGCTGTAACACTGTCCAAGGTGTTGGCGACGACATTAAGAGCGCTGGCAAAAAAGGCGAAGAGGTCATTAAAGACGTTAAAAACTAGCGCTAGCGTTTTTGACCTCGCAGGTCACCCTAGTTGATCCATACACGTTAATTCGCCGGGACATTGCTATTCGTCGGCCGTTTTAAATGCGGTCAACGCGGGCGGCATAACAGCCGGGTCTGGCGTTATGGAGGTGCAGATACACAACTGCGCTGTCCGCGAAGAATGTGCTAATTTTCGTGCCCAATTGTCTCCCGTCGCAAACATCTGCGTCAACCATATCGTGATGAGCATCATAAGCGCGGACGGACAACAGTCGCGAAGACAACGACCTCGGTATTTCATCAGTCATTGGGTGGGCTTGTTCGACCCCTTCGCGAACAAAAATAGCGTGCGACGCTTTGTAGGGCGTTGCCTGATCATGGTGGGTGAAGTTGAGCAAATAAATCGTTTCACCAATCTCGGCGTCCTCGAGGCTGACTCTGCAAGGATAATCTGGGTGAGACTCAACAGTCTTTTTCTGGATATTGCGAGCGCCAAGTTCACTGTCGCTTAGGGCGGCCAGTTCTTTGAAGTGAGCGGCGGGCAGGGCCGAAATTTGAAAGCTCATACGTTCTCCATTGATTTTCAACCAAAGTAATTCTGTACGGAGCCTGACACCACCCGATTTTTGCGCTCATAAATACGCTTTTAATGCTTCGAATGATTTAGGAATCGTCGTCGATTTCTTCTGCATCCTTGGCGGTTGCGCGTTTATCCCATTTGTAAATTTTATCAATGGCGCAGCGTTCAAGATCAAAGGCGCGGTCATTGCTTGGGAATACGGATTCAGAAACAATCAAGAAATCACCGTCGCTGACGCAGCTGAGATTTGAGTCAATGGCGATGCTTTGCGCGCGACGTAGGTTTGTGCAACTCCCAAAGACTTCGACGATATAGTCGTCGTTGACGCCGGCGCTGAGCACAACAGTATCGCGTGTTGCGTTTGAGAATCCGTCAATATTGCGCTTGAAACATATCTTGCTCACCGGTTCGCCCAGGCGCGGATCATCTTTAAAAGCTGCAATGCCTTTCGGACCGGTATCGGCAACTGTGGTGCAGGATAAAAGTAGGGGAAGAGAAAGAAGAAATAGTGCAGTTCGCTTGATCATAAGATCCTCCTGTTATGCCTCTCTCCCGTATATTATAACAATGGAATGCGAAAAGTCACGATATGAATTCGATAAATCGTGAAGTGTGGAGGCTAACCCGCTTTCTTGCGAAAACGTCCGCCGCGCATGGCGTAATCCTGCGTGCCTTTATTGTAGACTTTATCTGATTCAAGAATTCTTGAAACAGGATAGGCGGTGTGGATATCGTGCAGCCGCTCATAGATAGGCGCAAAATCTGTATCCACGGTCGTTTTGAGCAAGTCCTCAAATGAGTCGATGACGAAGTAGATTTGCTGAAAATCATCAATGATGTAATCCGTCAACATGACCCGCTCGAGATCAAAATGAATGCGGTGCGGTGACGGGTCCTCAAGTGAAAACCGGCTCTCTGTTCTGGATGATGCGATCCCGGCTCCATAAATTTTCATGCCTTGATCCGTATTGATCAAGCCGAATTCAACCGTGTACCAATACAGGCGCGCCAGGTTTTTCAAACAATCAAATTTCAATGATCTCAGACCGCCTTGGCCGTAGGCCTGCATATAGTCGGCGAACACGGGCAGGGTGAGCATGGGAACATGCCCAAATACATCATGAAAAATATCCGGTTCCTGAATATAGTCCATTTGGTTACGCCCGCGGATAAACCGGCCAGCCGGGAAACGGCGATTGGCAAGATGCTCGAAGAAAACGTCATCAGGCACGAGATGGGGGACAGAAACTACAGTCCAACCGGTAAGCGCATGCAATTTTTCGTTTATGAGATCAAAGTTGGGGACCCCACCCTCATTGAGGTTGAGCTTTTCCAGGCCTTCATAAAACTCAGGAACAGCCCGGTTGGCCAATACGTTGATCTGGCGCGTATAGAGTTCACGCCACCTGGCATGTTCGTCCTCGGTATAGGCGTCCCACACCTGATCGATGGTGAAATCAGCGCGGGGTTTTTGTGCGGCGATGATCGGGTCATCTATAGCCATAGAACGGTCCTATTGTTGATTTGAATGCTGAGTATCACCTATTTTTGGAAAAATTGTTTTAAATTACGTTCACATTCTGCATTTTTGTCCCTAATACCTTGGGTATGACGCGCGAAGGACATAAAGCTGACTGGAGCAATTATTGGCAGGGCCGAACTGCGAGTGATACTGGCGATGCCCTGGTTGGGGGAGTCGGGATCGAACATAGTTCGGAACTCACCGATTTTTGGTCAAGTGTTCTTGGTAATGTATCGGTTGAAGCTGCGATTTTGGATTTGGCTTGCGGGGCAGGATCGGTTCTCCGGCATGCGCATCGCCTGGGCTTGAAAAACCTCTCCGGCATAGACATTTCCGAAGATGCGATCATTGCTATGCAACAAGCTATTCCCGGCGCAAAGGGTCTTGTCGGGCCGGTTGATCAAATGCCCGTAGCGGATGATCAATTCGATCTGGTAGTAAGTCAATTCGGGTTCGAATACGCCGGAAACAAAAAAGATCTTCTGCAAACTGCGTCGGAAATCGCTCGTGTATTGAAAAAGGGTGGTCACCTTATCGCAATATGTCATATCAAAGATGGTGGCATAGACAGAGAAGTCAGCGGACATTTGATTGCAATTGAAGAGTTGGAAGCAACCGGATTTATTTTAGCGTCGAAACAATTATTCGATACGCTTTTTGCGGCTGAGGCAAATCCAAATGAAGCCACTCAAGCTGCATTCAATATCGCGTCGGAGGCGTTGAGCCAGCCGCGTCAGGCCTTGGAGACCTTTATCGCTTCAAATACGGGGGCAGATGAACAAATTAGACAATTGGGGCAACATCTTTTGGCGGGCGCTGCCGATTTGTACGCACGCCGCAAAGCCTATGCGCTCGCGGATATAACCGGCTGGCTCGGCGGTATGCAAAATGAAATCGACGCCTATAAAGGCCGAATGACCAGTATGAAAAATGCCGCCTTGGATGAAGCGATGTGTGCCTCTTTACTCAGCGTGTTGGAAAAGTCCGGATACGAAACCGAGCAACCAAAACCGCTTCACTTTGGAAATGAACCCGATCCCGCTGCCTGGATATTAAAAGCCGGATGAAAGCTTGTCGCTAATCGTCGTTGCCAAACAGACCTTTCAGAAGTTTCTCTGCCGGGTCTTCTTCCTTCTTTTCCTCTTCGGTCTTTTCTTCGGGCTTTTCTTCGCCCTGTGCTGGTGGATTTGGTGACGGGCTGCCTAAAAGCCCACCCAATACATCGACGACTGCATCTTCGGGTTTTTTTGGCGCCGGTTCAGGAGCAGTTTGGGGTGTCGGTTGCTGTGTCGGAGAAGCAGGCGTAGGTTGTTGTGGGGATGGTTGCTTTTTACCGCCAATTACATCGCCCAAAATACTGGTGATCGGGTCGCCCGTTGAGGCCGCCGGTTGATCTCCTTCTGGTGATTGTGCCGGTTGCTTTGGTGTGCCCAACAGTCCGCCGACCACGCCGCCGAGATCACCACCGACTTGATTGGATAGTCCACCGGTAATTTCCTGCGTGAGGCGGGCCTTGGCCTGCTCAGCGACGATCTTGCCCAAGAGTTCTGAGTCGAGCCCGGCTTTAATAGACCCAAAATTTCCCTTGAGCCGTATCGGGATACCGAATGCGGCAAGGCCTTTGCCTTGTGTCAGTTTCGGCCTGAGACTAAAATCTACGCTTTGGTTGCCAAGATCCAGCGATCCCGCGCCTTCGGCCAGCACATTGTCACCGTCAAGGGCGAAGTCGCCCACCGTCACTATACCGTCCTTGATTGTGAACAGTCCGGCCAGTTTTCTAAAATGGGTTTTATACGATGGACCAATTCCTGAGGGCAGCGCACCTTGTGACAAGGTGGATTGCAAATTTCCGAGGTCCATATTGGTAATAAATTGACCGATATCGACACCGGAAACCAGACCTTCGGCCAATTCAAAATTTCCTTCCCCGGAGAGCGAGCGCATAATCGCATCCTGCGACACACCCGATCCACGAATTTTCATGGTGGTACCGGTATTGCCTTCCAATTTTGTGAAATTGGCAGCAGCTCCCAAAAAGCCTTTCCCGTCAACATCATTGAGCGTGAAATCCATGGCGACCTGCGGGACAGTTGAGCTTGCATTGAATTCAAGATCCAAATTGCCTTTTCCGCCATACAGCTGCGCGTTTGGAATATTGGTCTTGAGGACACCATTTCGAATTGTCGATTTGATCGTGCTTTGATCCATTGTGATACCGGTCATGCGGATGTTCGGTGTGTTGATGGTGAAATCCGCATCAAACATGTTGAGCGCAGAGACATTCAACGGTTCTTTACTCCACGGTACAGTTTTGCCCTTTGGCCGTTGTGCATTCATCGCCGCCAGGTATGGGCGCAGATCCAGGCCTTGCATATCCAGCACACCATTGACCATTGGCTTACTGCCCGCCAGATCGGCCGTAAAATTACCGGTGCCGTTCAGATCGTCGACCGAAATACTTGCATTTTTGAATTCTGCCTTTTGTGCATTACCTGTTGCATTGCCAGATATAGACATCGGTCCGTAAACTTGACCGACGTCCGTTGATGGGGCGAGTTTCGTCCCGCCCAGTTCAGCAAGGGCCCGGATAGACGGAATATCAGCACTTAAATTACCTGCATAGGACAGCGCATCCCCGGTCGTGGCGGTGCCATCAAATTTTACATTTATTTGTCCGTCAGTGAGGGCGGCGTTCAAATCCGCAATAGAGAGCGCATCGGTACTTCCATTTAATTGTCCAGACGCTACAAACTTCCCTATGGCATTCGCGTAGGGGAGCGCGAGCCCCGCCTTAGTTGCCATGGATTGGACAGATGGCGCCAGCGCATCAAATGCACCAGTTAAGACTATTTTCTCGCCGATTTTAACATCGCCAGTATAACTACCGGTAAAATCACTGCCGCTGGTTTTAAATTTCAATCCTTTAACATCCATGGCGCCCGGTGTGCCCGACGCTTGTCCGGAAACAGAAAAGTCTCCCAGCACATTCGCAGCTTTCAAATCGGTCATTCCCAATTTGCTCACAATGGCCGGGACCGAGGCACCATTTGCATCAAATGTGCCGTTGAGGCTGACGGTTTCACCGACCCTCAGGCCGCCTTGATATCTGGCGGTTAAATCCTCGCCAGTGGTTGCGGCATTGATATCGCTCAATGTGAGATCGGTAATCAGACCCGACATTTTACCGGTTATATCGAGATCGCCGAGAACGGCGGTTTGCGGCACGACGTCACCCATATTCAGTTTTGAAACGAGTGCGGGAACAGATGGACTTTTGACGGTAAAGCCGCCGTTCAAGCTCAAAGCATTTTCGAAATTGGCATTGCCGGTATATTTAAGGTCCAGCAATTCCCCGGTTCCGGTAAAGACGACGTTTTTGCCTGTGGTCACCAATCCGTTGGTGCTCAATGAAGTCTTTAGATCAATGGTTTCGAGTATATCAACTTGCGGCAACTGGATCTGCAATACGTCGAGCAGTTTGCTCAAGGACTGGATATTGACCGCTAGATCGCCGGATGCCGAAGGCGCAGGGCCGGCAACAAAATCGCCTTGAAAATTGTTGGTGATCAGATCGCTTGTTATGGAAACGGTCGCGTTTTTAGCCGTCAAATTCAGCCCGTCGAAACTGAGGTTTCCCTTAAGAGCGGCGGTTTCCGTTAGTGATTCATAGGGGTTTTCGATCCCCAGTAAATCATCCAGTTTCGAAACGGATGGGATATTGCTATCGAAATCTGCAATAAATGTAATGGTTTCAGATGCCGTGAATTTTCCGTCGGCTGACACATCGATCATGTCGGATTTCAAGACGGACCGGAATGGAGTTTCACTGCCGGACAAAAATGATTTCGGCGTATCAATGAAGAGATCAATGTCCATGGGGGTCGAATTGAAAACCAAATCACCTTTTGCCGTGACGGCTTGATCCAGGCTCGGCATGGATAATTCTAAATTGGCATTTTCAACAACGAAGTTTTTGCCTTTCTGGGCATCCAAGAAATTGATCTTGCCGTTCTCAAGCGCAAAGGTACCGAGAGATATGTCGAGGTCCGTATATCGACCATCGCGGGCGAAGGCCGTTGTCGGCGCAACTTTTTTGTCTTGATCGGGCGCTCCAAATGCCCAATTGACCTCGCCATTGGCTTTTTTCTCCAGAGAGATTTCTGGATTGATCAACGTAAATTTGGTGATCTCTACTTTCTTGGAGAGAAGAGGAATGAGCTTCACGCCGGCTTCAAGGTTATCCATAGTTGCGAAATTATCGGCAGTGAACCCAGAAGCATTGGCAATTCTAACGGTATCGGCTCTCGCACGCAAAGTCGGGAAGACCGATAAGCCAACATCGCCTGCGATCTCGACTTCGCGGTCTAAGGCCGTCGATATCTGGTCTTCGATCTTGGATTTATAGACGGACGCGGGCACAAGCCCTGGTAAAATCAGAACAGCCGCAATGAGAAAAGCCAGCAATACGGCTAACCCTATGAATATCTTACGCATAATTTTTCTCCGTCAGGGAACTAATTTATCATATAGGCGTTCACTTTTATATTCACAATAACAGCCTGAATGGCGTCTGAACTAATACCTGTATTTTTGGAAATTAACCATTATAATATCACGTATCGGGGAACGGTTTTAATAAGCGAGGAAAATATGTGTATCCACCATCATGACGTAGCCAACACTCAAAGTGCGGAAGAAAAGAATATGCTGACGAAACGGCGGTTGGTTCAAGCGCTCGCAGCAGGTGGCGCGGTCACAGTTGCGGGTCCGGCGTTGTCAGGATGCGCGACCAATCCCGCGACCGGTGAGAAACAATTCCTGCTCGTAGGCGAAGGTCAATTGAGCCAAATGGCGGCAACGAGTTGGGCGGAAGCCAAACGGACAACACCGACATCAACAGATCCCCGTTATTTGAATCGGCTAAAGAATATCGGGTCTCGAATTTCCCGCGGCGCGGGCAAATCAAACGAGCAGTGGGATTATGCCGTGTTCGACAAAGACGCCAAAAATGCATTTGTGCTGCCGGGGAACCGGGTCGGATTCTACAAAGGTATGATGGATTTTGCCGATAATGACGATCAGATCGCCGCCGTTATGGGGCATGAGGTCGGTCATGTGACCGGCCGGCATGCGGCTGAACGCGTTAGTCAACAAATGGCGGGCCAGCTGGTCGTGCAGGGCGGAAGTGTTTTAGCCGGTTCGCAACTCGGCAAAAAGTGTAGAAGTCAGGCAGAAGCCAGAATCGCGGGTCGACGTCAAATTGCCCGACAAGAGCAAATACAAATTCAAAGGGAATATCAAAATTGCCTGAGCGGCGCACACCGCAAAACCCAACTGCTCAGCGCTGCGCTCGGAATGGGATTCACATTCGGTATTGTCTTGCCATATTCGCGCAAGCATGAAAGCCAGTCAGACCTCCTCGGCGCGAAATATATGCACAAAGCTGGGTATGATGCGTACCAGTCTGTCCGGCTTTGGGAAAAGATGGCAGAGAACAGTCCGAGTCGTCAGCCGGAATTCATGTCAACACATCCGGATCCTGCACGCCGGGCAGAAGATTTGCACAATTACATCAAGTATCAGGAAAGTTTAGGCTCGCAAGGGTGGAAGTCGATCAAAATGCCAGAGTCTTCCTAGAAATTTAGCACAAATTAGCTAAACTAACGCTTGCAGGCGCGGAGGCTTATAGGTAAGTTCCGCGCCACTTGAAAGGCATGCCGCCTTAGCTCAGTAGGTTAGAGCGCCGGTTTGTGGAACCGGAGGTCCTTGGTTCGAGACCAAGAGGCGGTACCATTCTCCCCCTGTAAACACTTCGTTCACGATAAATTCGTACCTCTTAGCGGAGGAGATTCGCATGGGTGCGCAACAGTCAAATCTGAACATTTCTGAAAATGACATTCGAAAGATGGTCACACATCCGGATGAGCATGTTCGGGCATCCATGGCGCAAAAAGTTTGTCGCCAGATTAGACGTGTTGATCTGACGGAAAATGAACGTGAGGCGGTTTCGGAAATCCTATCGTTTATTATCAGAGATGCCGCGTCCATGGTTCGCAGGGCCTTGGCGGTCACGTTAAAAAAATCAAATAACCTGCCCAGGGAAATCGCGCATAAATTAATCCGTGATGTCGACTCGATTGCGTCTCCTGTCCTGACCTTTTCGCCTGTTTTAACAGATGATGATTTGCTCGAGGTGCTTAAATCCAAAGCCGCATCCAAAATTCTTGCCGTGAGCAAAAGAGAACGGATCAAAGGAGATTTGGTTAAAGCGATTATCCGGTTTGGCGATAGTCGCGCTGTTGCTTCTCTTGCTGCCAATGACGGCGCTGAGCTTGGCGTGCACATGGGCAGCCAACTCCTCGATATTTACCACGATGATGATCTTGTAAAAGAGAGCTTTATTGCGCGCCGCGATCTGCCGTCACCCCTGGTCGAAAAGCTTATTACCATGGTGAGCGCCGAAGTCGCCGTCCGGCTGCACGAAAAACACGGTGTTTCGGTTGAAGTGGCAACGCAGCTCGCCAACCAAAGCCGTGAGCTGGCCAGTATCGAATTTATGTCTCATTCCGTAAATGCGATGGATTTGAAGATGTGGATCGAGCAGATGGACGAGCAAGGCCGGCTCACGAATTCGTTTATCGTTCGCGCAGCTTGTAACGGTCAAATTCCTGCCGTCGTGCACGCATTTGCCCGCAAAACTCAAATTAACACCAATAAAGCATCATTGATGGTTCACGATAGCGGTCCATTTGGCCTCAAAGCACTTTGCGTTCAATCCGGACTATCTGATCGTGATTTCCGTATTCTCCGGGCCGCGCTGTTGATTCATGCTGACTTGGAAATTCGCAGCGGTCAGTCGACACGGGAAAAGTTTCAAAAGACGATGCTGGAGCGTATTTTGAGCCTGCCGATTGCATTCGCTGATGATGATCTTGAATACCTGTTCAAACAATTGGATTTGGTTGACGAATACTAAGTCGCAAATTGCTCCCTGAGAATTTTCTCGTCGAGTTCGTGTCCTTCATCGAACAGTAGCGTGAACTCCAAATTAGTTTCCTGTTCGACACAGACCTCCGTGACATTCCGAAATTCTGTGTCGTCCGCCACTGCGCTGACAGGACGTTTGTCCGGATCCAAAATTTCGAAGCGGATTTTCGCCGTATTTTTGAGCAAGGCTCCACGCCAACGCCGGGGGCGGAATGCACTAATCGGCGTCAAGGCTAAAACATTGCTGCCCAAAGGGATAACCGGACCATGTGCCGACAAATTATACGCTGTTGATCCTGCGGGTGTAGAGACCAGAATGCCGTCTGCCATTAGCCGGTCCATACGAACCGAATTATCAATATGAATGCGAATGTGGGCAGCTTGTCTCGTTTGGCGAAGGAGCGATATCTCATTGATGGCAAGCGCAGAAAATTCACCGCCCCGGGCTTGTGCCGTCATTTTTAGGGGGCTGATTTGAGCGGCTTCCGCATTCTCCAGACGTTCATATAGATCATCTGTTCCATAGCTATTCATCAAAAAACCAATTGTCCCTTGGTTCATGCCATATATCGGCAGGCCTCGCTTGATCAAAGGCATGTGCTTGCGAATGGTTTCGAGCATAAACCCGTCACCGCCCAACGCGACAATAACATCAGCATGCCCAGCATCACAATTTCCGTAGATTTTGACCAATTCGGCCATGGCTTTTTTTGCCTGTGCCTTGGAAATCGAAAGAAACGCGATTTTTTTAAACGTACGTTTTTGCTCCGGCATATGTCGCCTTAAAATAAATGGTTCTGTGGACGGTTATTTTGGCTGTGTTTCGGCTTTTAAATAAGCGATCAGATTATCGCGATCTTCCTGCTTTCGTAAACCAATGAAAACCATCTTGTTGCCGGGAATATAGGATTTCGGATTTTCCATATAGGCAGCAATTGATTCCTCGTCCCACGTGATCGCTGCTTCTTTCATTGCTTTGGAATAGGCAAATCCTTCTGCTGTTCCTGATATTTTGCCAAAAATTCCCCACAGATTTGGACCGACGCGATGACGTCCGCCGTCTTCCAATGTATGGCAGGTGCGACACCGGGCGTAGACTTTTTGACCTAATTCTTCAGGCGTTTTCGGCGCGGCCGCGACCTGTTCAACAGGGGGTGTCGCTCTCGGCGTCTCCGCAGTATTTTGGGTTGAAGTTTCCGACGATCCTCCACAGGCACCCAAGACGCTAATGGCAACAACTATAGCCATTCTATTAAGGGGTGTATAACTGGTCTTCACTCTCGTTCCTCCGTTAAGACTTGATTAACTTATCATTTTTCGCCAAACTCGTTGGCAAGGTGCTGAATTAGTGGCTGAATAAGCTTATGCACTGTAATCACGCCGGAACCAAATGTTTTTGGTAAGGCATCTAAAGGGGAAATTTATGTTAGAATTATTGATTGGACTGGCAAGTGGTGCCGTGGGCGGTAACATTGCCGGTAAAGTGATGAATTCCGGAATGGGGACAATGGGACGGAGTCTCACGGGTATCATTGGAGGGACCGGTCTTGCTGCTTTAGCGCCGATGATTCCGGGTTTAGATGGATTGTTTGCCGCACCGGCTGATGGAGGGGCGTCGATGTCGGCAATTATTGGTAGTCTGGCTTCTGGTGGAGTAGGCGGGGGTCTATTGACCGCCATTATGGGCAAATTCATGGGCAATAAAGGCTAGCCCCCAATAAATTTTTGATAAACGGCGCTTCTTGCTTGGAGCGCCGTTTTTTTTGGCTTAAAGATCGCCCATGACTTACAATACACCCGTTAATGCCATTGATTATCTTCTCCACCACGTTGTCGATCTCGACGAGATAAAGGCCTGTCCGGCCTATGTCGACGTCAATGATGATTTGATTTCCGATATATTGCAGGGGGCTGCGGTGTTTTCAAAAGAAGTCCTGGCACCGACCAATTGGTCTGGTGATCAAAATCATCCGGAACTGAAGGGTGGCAATGTTATCGCCTCCCCAGGATTTAAACAGGCATATCGCAGTTTTGTCGAAGCCGGGTGGCTTGGATTAGCGGGACCGACTGAATATGGCGGTATGGGTTTACCTCAAGTCCTGAGTGTTGGCGTCAACGAAATGCTGTATTCAGCCAATATGGCATTGGGCCTGTGTCCGATGCTGACATCGAGCGCGTCAAACGCGATTTTAGCCCATGCCAGCGATGAGTTAAAAGCGACTTATCTGGAGAAAATGATCAATGGCGAGTGGTCAGGGGCTATGGATCTCACGGAACCGCAGGCCGGGTCGGATCTGGGAGAATTACGGGCAAAGGCCGTCCCGAATGGTGATGGGACTTATGCGCTTAGTGGTCAGAAAATCTACATTACATGGGGCGATCATGATTGTGCAGATAATATCATCCATCTGGTTTTGGCCCGACTTCCTGATGCGCCCGCTGGATCTCGCGGTATCTCCCTGTTTCTCGCTCCCAAATATTTTGTTGAGCCGGATGGCAGTCTTGGAAAGCGTAATAATTTCAGACCGATAGGCCTAGAAGATAAACTCGGTATTCACGGAAGCCCGACCTGCGTGATGGAGTTTGATAACGCGACAGGCTGGTTGGTTGGTCCCGAAAACAAGGGGTTGGCGTGCATGTTCACCATGATGAACGAAGCCCGGCTTTTCGTTGGCGTCCAGGGCGTTGCGATTGGTGAACGGGCGTATCAGGCCGCACTTTCTTATGCCAATGATCGGGTTCAGGGAAAAGTTGCGGGCGAAGCTGAGAAAGCGCCGATCATCGGTCATCCCGATGTCAGACGGATGTTGATGGAAATGAAAGCCGGGTTGATGGGCGCACGTGCAATCTGCATGGCAACCGCAGCGGCCGGCGATATAGCCGTCTCAGCCGAGGATGAAGAAACCCGTAATTCCGCGCATGCGCGCGAAGCGCTTCTGACGCCGCTCGCCAAAGCCTACGGGTCCGATATCGGTGTCGAAATGGCATCGATTGGTGTTCAGGTGCACGGTGGCATGGGGTTTGTCGAGGAAACCGGCGCAGCTCAGCATTACCGAGATTCCCGTATTGCTCCGATTTATGAAGGCACCAATGGCATTCAAGCCATCGATCTTGTCGGACGCAAATTACGTCGCGACGGCGGAGAGGCCATGCAGGCTTTGATTGCGGAACTTCGTGACATTCTTGCACAGGTTACAGAGCTTGATGACCAGGCCGCTCTGGAACTCGGCAGTGCTGTCGACAATCTAGGTGCAGGGCTGGAAGCCATGACGACAGCAACAAATCTTATTTTGACTGCAGATGAAACGGATGCATTGGCGTCCGCAACCGCTTACTTGGCTTTGTGCAGCGATGTGGTTTCCGGTGCATTCTTGATAAAAGGCGTCGTCAACGGGCTCAAAAAGCAAGATCCGCGTGCCAAATCGATGCAAAAACTGGTTTGGTTCCATTCCGTTGCGTTTTTAAGCCGTGCACCGTCATATTTGGATCAAATCAAATACGGCGCAGGGCCTGTATTTGGCTTTGACAAAGAATTACTGGCCGATTTGTAATCCGATCCCTATATTGATCGGGAATTGTCGTGGGAGCCGATTATCTCTAAGCAAAATCAAATTTCGCGCGTAACCGCGCCGCAAATCACAGCGCGCAAAGGCGGGGAACCCATCGTGTGTTTGACCGCTTATGATGCCCCGACGGCGTCATTAATTGACGAACACTGCGATCTTATTCTCGTAGGAGACAGTGTCGGCATGGTAGTTCATGGGCTGTCATCAACGGTCGGCGTTACCTTAGAGATGATGATTTTGCACGGGCAGGCCGTTATGCGCGGGGCGCAACACGCCCTGGTCGTGGTTGATCTGCCATTCGGCTCGTATGAAGACAGTCCCGAGACTGCATTTAAAAACGCGTCTCGGGTTATGATTGAGACCGGTTGCCAAGCGATCAAAATAGAAAGCGGGACCTATGCCGCTGAAACAATCCGGTATCTGGTCGAACGCGGGATTCCCGTCATGTCACATGTCGGCCTACGTCCGCAATCCATGAATGTGTTGGGCGGGTTTCGAGCGCGGGGTCGATCGAAAAAAGTCGCGGATGAAATTATTGAAAATGCAATCGCAGCGGCGGAGGCAGGGTCATTTGCCGTTGTTGTCGAAGGCGTTTCTGAAGTGCTCGCTAAAAAGGTCACCAAAGCGGTACCAATCCCGACGATTGGAATTGGCGCATCCAATGAATGCGACGGGCAAATTTTGGTCACACCGGATATGCTGGGACTTTTCGACTGGACTCCGAAATTTGTTAAAAAATACGGCGATTTGAAGAGCGTGATTGAAACATCTGCCAAGCAATACGCGCAGGACGTTAAAAACCGTAGCTTCCCGAGCGAGGAATTTACTTACCGCTTCACAAAAAAGTAGAATTTGCCACTGTTTTCTTGGCCTAATTTGAGCATAAACCTTGCAAATCATTCATGCGCTAATGTATTGCAGTCAAACGCGTCCCTGTATAGGTTCGCGCTTTGAAAACCGCTGATTCATCCAATCAAGAATAGGGGCCACAATTGGTCGATTTTATCAACGAAGTTGAAGAAGAACTCCGCAAGGACAAGTACAATGACTTGTTGAAGAAGTTCGGCCCGCTGATCGTGACGATCATTGTCGCAATCGTGGCCGTCGCCGGGTATGTGGAATACAAGAAATATTCCGATGGCGTGAAGGCTCGTAAGGCTTCCGCCTCATTTGTTGCCGCTGACAAACTGGCGGATGAAGGTGATTTGCAAGCAGCGATCGATAAGTTTCTTGCTTTGGCAGAAGTGTCCCCGGAAGGGTATACGGGCTTGTCTTATTCGCGTGCAGCCGCATTAAAAGTGCAGTTGGGTGATATGGACGGGGCGGTCAATCTGTTCGACCGTGCGGCCGGCGCATTTACCAAACCAATCCACAAAGACCTCGCGAGCTTGAAAGCGGCATATATCCTCATGGATGAGGGACGTTATGATGACGTAAAGGCGCGGGCCAATTCACTCTCTGTTGATGATGCACCTTACGCTGATCTGGCGAAAGAACTGCTGGCGCATGCGGCACTCCAGTCAGGTGATGAACAGACTGCAAGAACGCAATTTACTTATTTGTCCAACGTTCCAGGCGTCTTGAACGGTGTCAAAATGCGTGCAGAGCAATCGCTATTGCTGATGAATGCAAGCCGGGCCGTGCCGGCGCCGACATTGGAAGAAAGCACCGAAGATTTGGAAGTGCCGACCCCTGGAGTCGAAACGCCAGAAGCACCGCAAATGGACGCTGAACAGGCGCAAGATACAATTGAGGATCCGCAATGATTGATCGATTTTTGAATATCAAAAAATTCAGCGTTTTATTCCTAAGCGCATTTCTTTTATCTGCCTGCTCGACGCTGAGCAGTGTCACGGACGCAATCAATCCGTTCGACAATGATGACGAGGTCAGTCAAGGGGATATCCCGACCGATCCTGAGCGGATTTCGATCTTACAGCTCGACGATAAACTGGAAGTCTCCGGGACAATTTTGCCGTCTGAAATCGTTTTGCCAGCGGCCTATATTAACCCCGATTGGCCGCAAACCGGTGGGTATGCGACCAACGCGCCGCAGCGCACCAATGTGCCGGGAAATCTTGAAAAAGTCTGGAGTAAAGACGTCGGCAAAGGTTCTCACCGCAAAGGCCGCGTCGTTAGCTCGCCTGTTGTTGCCGGCGGTATCCTTTATACCGTTGACGGTAATAACAAGGTAATGGCGATCGACGCTGAAACAGGCTCGTCAATTTGGGACTATAAAATCAAGGTTGCCAAGCTTGAGAAAACCAGACGAGGCGGCAAGAGCATCGTTGATCGCGTAAAAGACCCATTTGTTTGGGGTGATAGCGGTGGGTCGGATAAAGAAGCCGTCGGTGGCGGTCTTGCCGTTGCAGATGGGCGCGTCTTCGTTACGTCCGGTTTTGGATTAGCAGTGGCTTTGGATGCCGCCAGTGGATCTGAGATATGGCGCACTCGAACCCGGACGCCGTTGCATTCAGCTCCTGCTGTGGACAATGGCCGTCTCTTTGCGGTGTCTGACGACAATGAACTTTTCGCATTCGATGCGGACTCAGGCGCCGTCCTGTGGACCTATCAAGCGATTATCGAAACGGCGCGCATGCTGACCGCGCCGAGCCCGGCGATCATCGAAGATGTTGTCATTGCCCCATTCTCGTCAGGTGAAATTGTCGCGCTGCGTGTGCAAAACGGTAGTGTTTTGTGGCAAGACTCCCTCGACTCTTCGGGTAATCTCACACCTTTGGCGGCTTTGAACGATATTGGTTCAGGGCCGGTTGTGGCGGATGGGTATGTATTTGCATCTGCTCAAAGTGGATCTCTAGGTGCCTTTGATCTTCGGACAGGGCAACGGGTCTGGTCACAGCCTGCGGGCTCCTTGGGATTCCCTCTGGTCATTGGGGATTTCATCTACACTGTGACGACCGAAGGCCAAGTTGCATGTCTTTCGAAAACTGATGGGACCGTGATTTGGTTGACGCAATTGCAAGTGTTTAAGAAAGAAAAGAAACGCAAGAAAAGAATTGCCTGGGCCGGCCCCATAATGGCTGGTGAGCGCCTTTTGATGATGGGGTCAAACGGTCAAGCCATCGAGGTTAATCCCTATGACGGTTCAATAATCCGGACATTCAAATTATCTGATGAAGTTTATGTTCCCCCTATTGTCGCCAATGGAACGGTTTACTACATCACAGATGATGCGAAACTGGTCGCATTACGATAAGTGCAGCGGGTCTGCAGCGTGAAATATCATGGACGAACAAGACGTAGAAACAGAGGATTTTGACCTCGGGGCTGAAGAGCCCACGTTACGCAAACCGCGTATCGCCATTGTCGGACGTCCAAATGTCGGTAAGTCGACAATATTTAACCGATTGGCGGGTAAAAAACTGGCGATTGTCAACGATACGCCGGGTGTCACACGCGATCGGCGCGAAGGTCCTGCCAATTTAGCTGGCCAGGATGTTACTATTGTTGATACCGCAGGATTTGAGGATGCAGGCGGCGACGCGCTCGAGGCCCGCATGCGCGCCCAATCGGAACTGGCTGTTCGCGAAGCCGACATTGTATTGTTTGTCTATGACGCCCGCGCCGGCGTAACCGGCCTGGACGAAATCTTTGCTGATTATATTCGCAAAAGCGGCAAGCCAACCATCCTGGTCGCGAACAAATGTGAAAGCCGAGCCTCTGATGCCGGCGTCGGAGAAGGCTACGCCCTTGGTCTGGGCGATCCGGTCGAGTTTGCCGCCGAGCACAATATTGGTATGCATGAACTGAATGACGCGGTCAATATAGCGCTGAGATCGGTTGACCAGTCCACATTTGAAGTCGATATGGATCGCTCTGAAGCGCCCGTCCGAATAGCGGTGGTTGGCCGCCCCAATGCCGGCAAATCAACATTGATCAACACTTTGATTGGACAGGACCGGCTTCTGACCGGGCCTGAAGCCGGTGTCACCCGCGATTCGATTACTATTGACTGGGTCTGGCAGGGACGGCGTGTCCAATTTCACGATACGGCCGGTATGCGTAAAAAAGCGCGGGTCAATGAAACGCTTGAAAAAATGTCGGTAGGTGAATCCTTGCGTGCGATTAAGTTTGCGCAAGTGGTGGTTCTGTTGATGGACGCTCAAAACGCATTTGACAAACAAGACATGCAGATCGCCGATTTGTGCCACCGGGAAGGGCGGGCCATGATCCTCGCTATCACCAAGTGGGATCTCATCAAAAATAAATCTGAAAAAGTGATTGAATTCCGCGAGAAAGCCGCTCGACTGTTGCCGCAAATGAAAGGCATTCCTCTCGTCATGTTTTCCGGGCTGACAGGTAAGAGTATTGACCGGTTGCTCCCTGCGATCGAACGGGTGCAGATAGATTGGTCAGCTAAACTGAAAACCTCGGACCTGAACGAGTGGTTGGCCGAAAAGACGCAGCGGCATACGCCGCCATCTGCCAATGGTCGTCCAGTGCGCTTAAAATATATCTCGCAGACCAAAACCCGTCCGCCGACTTTTGTGATCAAAACATCACGCGAAGACGCAGTCCCTGAAAGTTATAAGCGGTATCTGATCAATCATTTGCGCGAGGATTTCGATCTCCAGGGCGTTCCGATCCGCATGTTTGTGCGCGCAGGCAGCAACCCCTATGCGGAAAAGAAGTAAGCTTATTTAACCGGCTTGTACGCGGTTTTAGATCGGTCATTGACCATACGGCCCCAATACCCGTTGTAGGGATGAACCAAATCTGTGATCGATTTGTCCGGGGCAACCAGAGCACGGTTTTTATTGTGCCAATTAAAAATACCGCCCTCTAAATTATAAATGGCGGTCGCGCCCAATTCATTCAAACTCGTTTGTATTTTGGCGGCCAATTGCGACGAGCGCTGACCGACAGAACAGTAAAATACAACGTTTTTACCTGTACTCCGTTTCCCGTATAGGCGTACAAACTCGTCCAAACTGATATCAGGGTCGACGCGGACCGCGTTCGCTATATGACTGATTTGATATTCTTTGGCCTCTCGAACATCAAAAATCATAGTCGCCTTATTAGGGATCAACACGGGATTGTCGGCTTTTATGTGACGCACGTCTGGAAACTGGCGTTCGATTTTTGCGTGTTTTTTGGCGAGCGCCTTATTGTCCATGGCTATCGCAGAATTTGGTGTTGCGCATATGAGGAACCCTGTGCTGATCAAAGCCGCGATAATGTGCTTCATAACCAGTGTTTTGTTTTATCGAAACGTTTTCCAAACGGGAGCAAGAGGCTCCATGTAAATGACGTCGGGCCGTCATTTTGATATTCCGCGACACCGATCGTCATATCATCGTGCCCTTCAGACGGTTGATCCCTATAGGTGCCAAATAAACGGTCCCACAGAGAGATGCTAAAGCCATAATTGCTATTGGTTTCCCGCTTGATGACCGAGTGGTGAACCCGGTGCATGTCTGGAGTGACAATAAAAAAACGTAGACTACGCTCAAAACCAAGCGGTATTTTGACGTTTGAGTGATTGAACATTGAGCATGCATTCAAGATCAGTTCAAAAAGGAGGACGGCGGCCACGGGGGCGCCTAATAGGACGATGCAGATCATTTTGTAGAGCAGCGATAGAACCATTTCGATGGGATGAAAGCGAATACCAGTTGTGACATCTATGTCGCGGTCAGCATGATGAACCTTGTGAATATTCCAAAACGCGGGAACCATATGAAAAACAATATGTTGCGCGTATATCAGAAGGTCCAGGATGATCATCGCCAGGATAATTTCCAGCACTACAGGTAAATCGATCAAGTTAAATATACCCCAGCTTTTTGTTGTGGCCAGGAGTGCAGTGCCCACGGCGACGATGGGAAAAACCAATCGAATGACGACATTGTCTACCAAAATAATCAACAGGTTGGTGGTCCAACGCCGCAGTCGGGTTTTCGATCTTTTTTTCCGCGGAAACAGAAATTCCAACGTCATCATTGTCAGCAAAACACCGACAAAAATGCCCAGGCGCAATTGGCTTTCATATTCGACAAAGAAATCAGTCATAAACAGTCCTGATCTTAAATACTTCTGGTTCACTCGAAAGGGAAGTCACGACATCACGAACGCCGGTCACTTATATGTTACGGTTTAAACTCTTAAATCGATGACTTCGCCGTGCTTTTGGCAGTCCGGCGACAGGTAAGGGACAATGAGTGGGGCCAGGTCTTTGGGCAATCGCAGCGTATCCGGGTCTTCGCCGGGCATGGCTTTCGCCCGCATTTGAGTTCGCGTTGGTCCCGGGTAGAGGAGATTAATCCGCACATTGGATTTTTCATTTTCGTGGGCATAGGACTGAACCAGCGCATCCAACGCCGATTTACTGGCAGCGTACAATCCCCAAAATGCATTGCGGGTTACCGCCCCGCGTGAACTGACAAACAGGGCGCGTCCAGATGGCGACGCTTGTAACAGCGGGTCCATCGACCGGATCAGCCGGAAATTCGCCGTGACATTGATCAACATGGTTTCATCAAACGATTTGACGGACAAATGCGGCACCGGTGCGAGTTCGCCGAGAACACCCGCATTGGCGAACAATCCATCCAGTCGGCCCCAGCGTTCGTGGATAATAGCACCCAATTGATCAACACCGTCGGGTTGTTTGAGATCCAGCGGCACCAGCGTGGTCTCACCGCCAAAACCGCGAATTTCATCATCCAAATCTTCGAGACCCCCCTGGGTCCGGCCCGTTGCAATAATGTGGGAGCCAGCCTTTGCGAGCGCCACTGCCGTTGCATATCCGATGCCCCGGGTTGCTCCCGTTACAAGCGTAATTCGTCCGGCAAGCGGTTGATCTGCGGTTTTGTCAGGCATGGTGTCAGGCGACCTCGACGAGCAGGGACATTTGTGGGTTTTGACCATTTGATTTGCGGTCAAAGTCGATCAACGCCGTTGGGTATTCGCCGGTAAAGCAATGATCAGAGAATTGCGGGAAGTCAGCATTGCGGTGCTCGATCCCCATGGCCCAATACAAGCCATCTATGGAGAGGAAACCAAGACTTTCCGATCCCAACAATTGGTTCATGGTTTCAAGGTCGTGATTGGCCGCGAGGAGGCGTTCTGCATTTGGCATATCCACGCCATAAAAATCAGGGTGCTTGATCGGCGGCGAGGCTGACCGGAAATGCACTTCGGACGCGCCGGCATCGCGGATCATACGTACGATTTTTGTCGATGTTGTCCCGCGCACAATCGAGTCATCAACGAGCAAGACGCGCTTGCCTTCAATCAATTTGCGATTGGCGGAATGTTTGAGGCGAACACCCATATCCCGGATTTGCTGGGTCGGTTGAATAAAGGTACGCCCGACATAATGGTTTCGGATAATGCCGAGCTCAAACGGAATGCCGCTTTCCTGGGCAAAGCCGATGGCTGCGGGAACACCGCTGTCGGGAACCGGGATAATGACATCGACATCAGCAGGTACCTCCTGGGCCAGTCTCTGACCCATTTTCTTGCGGACTTCATAGACGCTTTGCCCGCCGACAATGCTGTCCGGTCTGGCAAAGTAGACGAATTCGAAAACGCACGGCCGCTCAGGAACTTTCGGGAAAGCCCGGATAAATTCGATACCGGATTCGTTGATGACAACGACTTCACCGGGTTCGACTTCACGGAACACTTCTGCATCAATCATATCGAGCGCACAGGTCTCGGAGGCGAGCATATAGGTGTCGTCTTTTTTGCCGATTATGAGCGGGCGTATGCCTTGGCGGTCACGCGCACCAATAAGCTCTTTATTGGTCAGGCCAACAAAGGCAAATCCGCCGTCGATTTTGCGCAATGCATCGATGAATTTGTTGACGAATTGGACCCGTTTTGACCGGGCGACAAGGTGCACGACAACTTCAGTATCACTGGTGCTCTGAAAAATGGCACCATCTGCTACCAGCTGTTCGCGCAATTGAAACGCATTGGTCAAATGACCGTTATGGGCGACGGCAAATCCGCCAGCAGCCAGATCAGCAAACAGGGGCTGGGTATTGCGCAATACTGTTTTGCCAGCTGTGGAATATCTGTTGTGTCCGATCGCTGCATGGCCCGGCAGGCGTTCGCTTGGATCATCGCCGGTAAACGCGTCACCGACCAAGCCCAAATGGCGTTCCGTATGGAATTTCTCGCCGTCAAAACTGGCGATACCGCACGCTTCCTGGCCGCGATGTTGTAAGGCGTGCAAACCTAAAGCCGTTGTTGCGGCTGCATTGTCAGCACCGTAAACGCCAAATACGCCGCATTCTTCACGGATTTTTGGGGATAGGGTAAGTTCTCTCGGATCAATATCGGGACAATCGCGACGGGTTTGGGATGTTTTAGTCGTGATCATATTATCCACCTTTATTCATCCTCTTTCGGGATATCCGGAAGTATATCTGATTCTTCACCTTCGGTGACAAAATCTTCGGCAATTTCACGTGCCTTCACAAACGGAATGCTTTCCACCGCGTCAGCGATTTTGCGCAGGTGCGGATATGTTGTGGTTTCCGTCATCCATTCGGCTGGTTCGCCGTCTTTTGCGCCTTTTGACACCACCAGAACAAACAGGGAGGCCAATAAGGCGCCGCGGGCCAGCCCAAACGCCAATCCCATCAAACGGTCAACAAGGCCCGGTTTTTGGCCGCGGATTGTTTTCGCCCATCCGCGCATCAAAAACGTGAAGATCAAATAGATGAGCAGAAAAACGCCAATGAAAAGGGCGCCGTCTGCCAGCCATGTGGGTTGAATAAAGCTCTGCGCGTCCACCCGGTAGCGTCCATAGACGAACAGGGCAGCAGCCAGTCCGATCAGGAGGGATAAGATAGAAATCAGTTCGCGGGAGAATCCCCGTGCGAATGATAAGATAGCCGAGAATCCCAAAATGATGAACACAACGACGTCAAATCCGCCGAATGTCATGCCACCTACTTCCATTTTTCGCCCTGCCTCTGGCTAACCGGATTTTCGAACAGTTTTCTGGTGCGATCAGGAATCAATCAGCCAGGCCACTATCCTTCTGCAAAGGCTTCTACACGGCTTATCAGTTCTGGCAAAGTCTTGATTGCGATTAATGGCAGTAGATTGTTCGGTTTTTTCTGGGTTTCGCTTTTTTGAGCAGGTGCGATGGCCCGTTTAAAACCCAGTTTCGCCGCTTCTTTGAGGCGGGCATCAGTGCGACTGGCCGCGCGCACATCTCCAGACAGGCTGATCTCGCCAAATACGACACTGTCAGCTGGAAGCGGCGTGTCGAAGACGGATGAGGCGAGGGCGGCTGCAACGGCCAAGTCAGCCGCCGGTTCATTGATTTTAAGACCACCCGCGACATTGAGATACACGTCTTTGCCGCCAAAACTGACGCCGCACCGGGCTTCAAGCACGGCCAACACCATAGCGAGGCGTCCGCTGTCCCATCCGACAACGGCGCGACGGGGCGTACCGAAGGCTGCGGGGGCAACAAGAGCCTGGATCTCGGTCAGAACCGGACGCGTGCCTTCAAGGCCTGCGAAAACAGCAGCCCCGCTGGCTGCTTCACCGCGCCCGTCCAGAAACATAGCCGACGGGTTTTCGACTTCGGATAGACCGCTTTCACCCATCTCAAACACACCGATTTCATCAGTCGGGCCGAACCGGTTTTTATGGGCCCGGAGGATGCGGAATTGTCCGGCGCGGTCGCCTTCAAAATACAGGACGGCATCGACCATATGCTCGACCACCCGTGGGCCGGCGATCTGGCCGTCCTTGGTCACATGACCGACGAGAATAACGCAGGCGCCACGTTTTTTGGCATAACGGGTCAGTTCCTGCGCACAGGCCCTGACTTGCGCGACGGTTCCCGGCGCTGCGCCCAACTGGTCGCTCCACAATGTCTGGATCGAGTCGATAATGATCACGTCCGGCTTGTTTTCCATCAGCCCGTCGAGGATCGGGCCTAAGGAAGTTTCCGCTGCCAGATGCACCGGACTGTCGGCCAATCCCAATCGTTTGGCGCGACGACGAACCTGTGCCGTCGCTTCTTCGCCCGAAATATAGGCTGTCTTGATGCCTTTCTTGGCTGTGAAGCCTGCGGCTTGCAGGAGCAGGGTTGATTTCCCAATTCCCGGATCGCCACCAATGAGAAGGGCAGAGCCCGGCACCAATCCGCCACCAGTCACGCGATTGAGCTCCGCAATTCCCATATCAATGCGCGGAAGGTCTTCGGAAATGCCGCCGAGATCGACAAATTCGATCCCGCGTGACTTTTTCCGTTTATTGCCTTTAGGCGCATTCTGGGCCGCGATTTCTTCGACCAATGTATTCCATTCACCGCAGGCGTCGCAGCGCCCCGCCCATTTGCCGTGCACGCTGCCGCAGGATTGGCAGACAAAAATATTGGCAGGTTTACCCATAATACGCTCCGATTCGATAAGAACAAAATGAGTACATAGAATGCAATTGTCAACAAATGTTTATGATATGTTCTATTTATTTGCGGGGTGAACATCAGAGATTATTGGTGTATGGCTTGAGAAATGTCGATTCTGGTAGCTCTATGCAATTAAGTCCCAAATCCTACGCAAATGCTGTCGAAGCGGCTGCGTTGATCAGAAAAGCCGAAAAACCCATACGAATCCTACGGTCTTTAAGTTGGGATCCCGGGATCGGACAAGAATTCGTCAAGTCCGGGGCTTCAAAATTACCTGATGTTGAGTATCCAAAATTTGACGGTTCAAAGTCGCGTAGATATTTGGAAAAAGCGCGGGTGATCGGGCAGGGCGATCATCCCGTATTCGCCTGGTTAATGCGCGTCGCGGACAAGCTCGAATTAGCCGGTGCCATGCTGGAACATACCGGCACGCCTGAATTTTACGCGCATAGCAAAAAACTATACGGAACCCCCGACGCATTACTTTTGGACAAAAAGACCAAAACTATCAATCTGGCCCGGCATATGGATGCCACTTTGGCCGACCTGGACTTTGATAAGCTGGTCCTTGGAGGTGAGGAGGTTGAGCTAAGTGCCTGTGAATTCAGCGAAATGTTGGGTGATAAGCTTGCAAAACACTTTAACGGTAATGCGCCGAAGATTGTCATGTCTGATAATTTATCGGCGAAAGTTCTGGCAGGATCGCGACGGATCAGAGTTCGAAAAGACGCGACATTCGCGCCCATGGATGTACATCAATTGTTACAACATGAGGCATTGGTCCATACAGCCACGGCCTTGAATGGAAAGGCTCAGGACGATTTTGAAATTCTGGGCGCGGCCCATGCCGGGACGACTGAAATCCAGGAAGGGCTGGCCGTTTTTGCCGAATTTATCTCGGGTGCAATGGACCCGGTGCGGTTTCGACGCTTGGTTGACCGGGTCATCGCTATTCAGATGTCCGTCGAAGGTGCTGATTTTATTGAGGTTTATAAATATTTTGTCGGGCAAAACGAAGAGCCTTATCAGGCCTTTGAGGATACGCGCCGGGTGTTTCGCGGCGGCGTACTGACGGGCGGCGCGCCGTTTACCAAGGACGGCGTTTATCTCAACGGCTTGTTGCGTGTGCATAATTTTATGCGCTCGGTCGTCAGCCTTAACCGGGCCGATCTGGTTCGGTTGTTATTTGTCGGAAAGCTTGATCTCGAAGATGTGCCCGCTCTGGCCAATCTTGCTGCTAACGGCAAAATAAAGCCCGCCGGGTTCTTGCCGCGCTGGGCCAGGGATATGCGCTTCCTTGTCAGTTATCTCGGTTATTCATCCTTCCTCAATCAAGTCAAACTGCCGGGATTGCAGGAATATTACCGCCACATGCTTGATGAAGTCCCTGATATCTGGGACTTTCATGATGAGGACGAAGGGTAGGGTTCAGTAGATTTAATGGGGCGAATATTGCCTTTTTATTTTGACTACTCAGGGTCAGGTACGAACATCCCATTTTCTCATTCTAAAGAGTAATACGGGGGCTTAGCGAACATTAGAGCAACACCTAATTGCTGTTTAATTTGTTTCTTGCCTCGCTTATTGCTGCCGAACAACGCATAACCAAAAGAATACTTGAAATTATTGCACTCGACTTCGGTAATTCGTAATTTGACTGGATCACCACTTAAACCGTCAAGCCGAAAGTGTGTTACATTGAAATTCTTGCGAAGGGCTGTATTTAACAAGCACGCAAAATAAAAGGAATTCATATATGAAACAATATGTTGTGATTTTGGGCTTGGTATCCGCCACATTGGTTTCCTGTCAAACAAATCAAACACACACAATAAATGAAAAATCAGGCTTGCAGGCATATGCCGGTTATCCAGGTGCGTATGAGGGCTTCACACTAAAGGTCGACGAAAGATTTGATGCCTTTGATCAGTCTCTGTGGCGAACCGGAGATGGGGCCGTAGGGGGTGAGTCGATGTGTCGGTTTCAGCCTAGCGGCGTTAAAGTCGAAAATGGAAATCTGATTCTGGAAGTCCGCAAAGAAGACGTTCCTCCCGGCTGGTCCAATGATCATGAACAGCAAAAAGGTCCCTATGATTATGTCTGCGGGGAAGTTCGCACAATAGATAATGTGCAGTTTCGTTATGGCCGTATCGAAGCACGCATGAAAGCGCCGAACCGGGAAACGGCATCGGGCTATATTTCCTCACTTTTCACCTATAGATTTGACACCGATCCGATGTCCGAGACCCCGGAATCTAAAGAATGGGAAGAGATTGACGTCGAGCTTGAAGGGGGACGTCCCGACAAATTTCAAGCGAATCTGATTTACGGCAAGGACACCTGGGAATGGTGGCGTACCCGCCAGTACGGAGCCTGGGAGGACAAAATCGAAGTCGGCCCTGTGGATCAGTGGCGCGTTTTTGCCGTCGAATGGATGCCGGATGCCCTTCGCTGGTACGTCGACGGCGAATTAGTCAAAACCCTGACTTCGGAAGACCTAGATTGTGACCCTGAGTGCGTGGACCCCCAGGAATTTCCGACCCCAATACCTAATAATCCAACTGCAGTGATGATGAACTTCTGGATACCCGTTGATGATGTGCAAGATCATTTTGGTGGTAACAAAAAGCGCAATCAATATCCGATGGCGACTGAATATGACTGGTTTCGCTATTATGAATTGGAATCTCACCCGAATAAGGGGTGAGACGTTTTCGGACGTTAAGACAATCCATTGATGTAGATCTTTGACCTTTATACCGGGACAGCATTCGCTCTACGCTCGTCCAACTGGCCTCGGATTTCGTCGGCACGTGCCTCTGTCACATCGTAATCCCACATGATCCACATGGCGAGCAGGGCTCCGGCAATTGGAACGACGCTGTAGGCTATTCTCATGCCGTCCATCGCACTCGCGATCTGTGTCGTGGCACTGGCGTCAAAGCCCGTACCCCACATGATAAGGCCACTAAGTGCGCCGGCAATCGCCACGCCAAATTTGACCATCAGCCAATATAGCGCTCCAAATGTACCTTCGCGACGCGCGCCCGTGTTCAGTTCATCCAGATCACATACATCTGCTGTCATGGACATCATGAGTGTAAATAGACCGCCAATTCCGAATGCATAAAACGGGATCGGGACCAGCATCAGGATTGGATTTCCAGGCTGAAAAAACCACCAGAACAAAACATAGCCGATAATGGAAATGGCCTGCGTCAAAAGGAATGTGTTTTTCTTACCAAGTTTCATCGACAAGAAGGTAATAACCGGGATGACCAGGAAACAAGTGGCCAAGGCGCTGATTGTCCCAAACCAGGCCGGCCAGCTTCCGGCAGCGCCGGCATCACCGGCAAAGAGATAATGAACAACAATGAAGAATGTGAAAGCCCCTACGGTTTGAAAAGAACTAAAGACCAATAAAGTGGCCCCACACAGCTTTCTAAAGGGTTTGAGTTGCAATACTGATCCAAAGCCTGTCAGGAATATCTTCTGATTCTTTTTTAAGTTCTTAAGGCTTAAATCTTCGAGGTCTTCGGCGTCTTTCGTAGAGGGACTTTTGATTATAATGGCGGGTATGATCGCAAGTGCCATACATCCTAATCCAACCCATATGGCGACGGTACGGACACCTTCGGCAGGGGAGTCGAAGAGATTAGGGTTATATAATAACGGCCAGAACCAAGGCACAATGACCCAAGCCCATTGACCGATCCATTGGGCCACAGCCATGAGCCGTGTGCGCTCATGAAAGTCGTTACTCATCTCATATCCCATGGCGATGTAGGGCGTCGCAAAGATCGTAAGTCCGACATAAAATATCAAAGACCCAATCAAAAAATATGTAAAATTAAAAGAGAGACTATTGGTTTCGTATAATTGCCACATGACGATGTATGACAGGCCCGCGATAATCGCGCCGAGTATAATATAGGGTTTACGCCGTCCATATTTCGACCGCGTATTGTCCGTGATAAATCCCATGATGGGGTCAAGGATCGCATCCAACAAACGCGGCAAAAAGAAAAGTAGTCCCCAAAGCAGAGCCGGGAACCCCAACCCTTGTACCAGCACGACCATGAAGACTCCAAGAGCCGCCGGAAACATTTGGTTGCCGAGCATGCCGGCGCCGTAAGCGATTTTTTCTATCATTGGGACGCGAGATCGGCCGGTCATGTTTTGCATTTGATTTTCCCCTTTATGTTTTTGCTAACATTGTAACAAATTATTCTTTTGAACAAGTCTATATTATTCGATCAACGCTAAGCCATTAGGCACTCACGTAGAAAAATGTTTTCCACTTGATTATTCAAAAGAAATGAGCAATTTAGCGACTTTCGCAAATTGGCTAGATAATATGACTGCGACATCAATACATGCCAACACAACCGGGCCATATGAAACACGCATAAAAGCGTTGCTGGATAAAATGACTCTGGCGGAAAAAGTCGGTCAGTTGACCCAGTTTTCAGGATTTCACGATGTAACGGGGCCGGCGCCATCAGACTGGCGTGCGGCGCAAAAACACCATTTGCTTCAAAGCGGGGTCATTGGCTCGATGCTGAATGTGGTGGGAACGGAAGACGTTCTGAACTACCAAAAATATGCTGTGGAAAACTCCCGTCTCGGTATACCGATGATGTTTGCTTATGATGTCATACACGGCCAAAAAACCATGTGTCCAATTCCTCTGGCCGAAGCTGCGAGCTGGGATCTGAAACTGATTGAAAAGAGCGCACGCATAGCAGCCATTGAAGCGGCCGCCCAAGGACTCAATTGGACATTTGCTCCAATGGTTGATGTATCACGCGAACCGCGCTGGGGGCGGGTCATGGAAGGAGCAGGGGAAGATCCGTATCTGGGATCACGCATTGCAGAAGCCCGTGTAAAAGGATTTCAGGGCGATGATTTGTCTGCTGATGACACCATATTGGCGACGATTAAACACTTTGCAGCTTATGGCTTTGCGGAAGCTGGTAAGGAATATAATACCGCAGAAATCGGGACAACTACTTTGTACAATATGGTTCTGCCCCCATTTGATGCGGCGTTGCGAAATGCCAATCCCAGATCAGTCATGAATGCCTTCAACACAGTAAACGGCATACCGGCCACAGGTGATATGGCGTTACAGCGTGACTGGCTAAAGGGTAATAGGGGCTTTGACGGTGTCGTTGTGTCAGACTGGGGATCGGCACTTGAGATGATTGCTCACGGTTTTGTTGCCAATGAGCGTGAAGCAGCAAAAGTCGCCATTCTGGCAGGCTCAGACGTTGATATGGAGTCTTATGTTTATCTAGACCACCTCGAAAGTCTTGTGGAAAGCGGGGAGGTTGACGAGGTCATTATTGATGATGCGGTTCGGCGCGTCTTGCGTGTCAAGTTTGAGCTGGGACTGTTTGACGATCCTTATCGATATATCGATCCCGCCCGCGAACAAGAGCGACTGTTTACTGAGAGCCACTTGGACACGGCGTTGGAAATGGCTCGGAAGTCAATCGTTCTGCTAAAAAATGAACACAACGCGCTTCCGCTGTCCGGTGACAAAAAAATCGCACTCATCGGAGCGCTTGCAGTCGATCAGGATGCACCTCTGGGAAATTGGCGGGCCCATGCCCAAGCCCATTCGGCCATGTCCGTCATGGACGGTTTTAATGAAGTGGAATTGGATTATATCTACTCATATGGGGTGGCTGTGCAGCATGGTGATTCACATTTTGAACATCCGGTGCATGTGAATTACGACAATCGAGACGGTTTTGATGAGGCCGTCGCAACTGCGCAGGAAGCAGATCAGGTCGTACTAGTCGTGGGTGAGACGGCCCGAATGTCTGGTGAAGGACGCAGCCGGGCTGATATTGGTCTTCCTGGGTTACAACAAGAACTTCTGGAAGCCATTCATGCTGTTAATCCGAAAATCGTTCTTGTTGTAATGGGCGGCAGACCCTTGGTTCTCAGTTGGGCCCATGCGCATGTTCCAGCGATCGTTTATGCGTGGCATCTGGGACATCGTAGCGGCCGCGCTATAGTGGATGTACTTACGGGTGAAGAAAACCCGAGCGGCAAATTGCCGATGAACTTCCCGCGTTCAGTGGGGCAGATTCCGATTTATTATAATCATCTGAACACTGGGCGTCCCGGACCAAGGAACGAAGTGACATGGGCGCATTATTCCGACGTGGAGAACACACCGCTTTTTCCATTTGGTTACGGGCTGAGCTATGCGTGGTTTGAATATTCCGAACTGGCGACACATGTTGAATCTGACCATGTGGCCGTGTCTTTCGTAGTGAAAAACACCAGTCACAGAGACGGCGAGGAAGTCGCTCAGCTTTACATTCGTGACCGTGTGGCCGGAATTGCAAGACCTGTAAAAGAACTGAAAGGATTTGAAAAAGCACACTTATCCGCGGGTGAGAGCAAGCGTTTTGATATGAAGTTGGGCCGCGACGAACTTGGGTATTTCAATGGGCAAGGCACATTCGTCATTGAACCCGGCGAATTTGATGTTTTCGTCGGCGGGTCTTCGGACACGGCGTTAAATGCCGTGTTTAGCTTGTCAAAAGAACACATCACGTCGTTTGCTGTAAAATAGTTTTCTTGATTTTGTCACAACCTATTGTTAGCGCTAACGTATTAAAGTGAATGAATAAAAATTTTTGAGGGAGTGCCATGTCTATCGCAAGAGGCAGAGTTTATCAGCGTAGCGGTCGACCAAGGCCTCACGCGACTGCAAATATTGGTCTTGATGACTTATCCCGACGCCTTTGGGATGTTTTGGACAGCAAAATTCACGGTATCGCCTTCAGTCCGGTCATGAACGGTCAGACCAATATATCAGAGGTGTCCGAGGCGCAGATCAGGGCGCGACTGGATATAATCAGCCCTTATACCGACTGGATACGCACATTTTCCTGTAGTACCGGAAACGATAAAATTCCGGCGATTGCTAAACAGAGCGGCCTCAAAACAATGGTGGGCGCGTGGATTGATGATGATATGGATAAAAATGAAAAAGAACTCAATAATGCGTTGAAGATCGTTCAGCAGGGAAATGTTGATATTTTGGCCATTGGAAATGAAGTCCTTTTGAGGGATGAAATGTCAGAAGATGACCTGATTGGCTATATAAATCGCGCCAAGGAAAAATCAGGCGGTATTCCGGTCGGTTATGTCGATGCTTATTTTAAGTTTGAAGATCACCCGAAAGTGGCTGAAGTTTGCGATATTTTGTTGGTGAATTGTTACCCTTTCTGGGAGGAATGTCCCTTGGAACATTCGTTGGTTTACATGAAAGACATGTATCATAAGGCGGTTAAGGCAGCTAAGGGCAAAAAAGTTGTCATTGCTGAAACCGGATGGCCGACGCGCGGTACACCTTTTGGAGCAGCTGTGCCTTCACCGGAAAATGCATTGAAATATTTTTTGGATACATATGTCTGGGCGCGACAGGACGGTATTGATATTTTCTATTTCGCCGCTTTTGACGAAGCTTGGAAAGTCGCCAAAGAGGGTGATGTCGGGGCCTATTGGGGCCTATGGAACAGTGACGGAAGTCCGAAATTTGAGTAATACGCGTATTTGGTTGAAACTTTTTCCTTTTTCTGCTTTATCATGGCATTCTGTACAACGGTGCCGAATTCTATGGATATGCACCCCGGTATGACCCAACATCCAACCTCCAATTTAATTTCCGACGAAGTCATGGCGATGGCTTATTCAGGCTTTCGGGAAGGACAGCATCCAGATCGCGGTGAGGGTGCAAATAATCCAAGTCGTGAAGAAATTCTCGAAGATTTACAAATACTCGATGCGCATGATTTTCACCTGATCCGCTTATATGACTCCGGGGAAAATTCCCGCATGACGCTTGACCTTATTCGAGAGCAGAATCTTCCGATCAAGGTTTTGCTGGGGATATGGCTGGACGCCGAGATCAGCAATCATGAAGGGTGTCCTTGGCTTGACCAACCCATTCCCGATGAAAAACTGTCAGCTAACAAATTTAAAAACAAAAAGGAAATAGACCGCGGCATTGGACTCGCCAAGGAATTCGATGACATTGTGGTTTCGGTCAATGTCGGTAACGAAGCCCTTGTTTCTTGGAACGACCATATGGTGCCGCTAGATTCGGTTATCGCTTATGTTAAAGACGTCCAAAACCGAATTGAACAGCCTGTAACAGTTGCAGATAATTACGAGTGGTGGGCCCAGGACGGCGAAGCTTTGGCTGCTGTGGTCGACTTCCTTGGGGTTCATACTTATCCTGTGTGGGAAAACCGCAGCATTGATGAGGGATTGTCATATACGCTTAAAAATATGCAGAAAATATATGATGCATTTCCGGGAAAACCGATCGCTATTCTCGAAGCAGGATGGGCGACAACGGCCAGCGAATTTGGTGATAGGGCCGGGGAAGACCAGCAAAAGCGGTATTACCGCGAAATGATGGATTGGGGCACGCAAACCAACACCACCATTTTCTTTTTCGAGGCTTTTGACGAACCATGGAAAGGTGATCGGAATAATCTCATGGGCGCTGAAAAACACTGGGGCGCGTTCTTTGTTGACCGAACCCCCAAGCTTGTCATGCACGAATAGAGATTACATTTGACTGAATATTTTAGGACTTAAGTTAACTCGTAACGTGATGTAATTATTGTGCTTCGTGGCAGACGGCGACAATCTTGTTCCCGTCATAATCTACAATATAGCACGCATAAAAATTATCATGTATATCCTTTCTCAATCCCGGTGAACCCTCACTTGTAGCGCCTAGGTCAATGCAAACGGCATAGAATGCATCTATTCGTTCTCTTGACCGGGTTGACAGCGCAATATTGGTTCCATTGCTTCCGCTTGCAATTTCACCATTTGAAGGCTTCAAAATCCAGAGCGAATTTTCACCGGTTGGCTTAGTAATTTTATTTTTATGAAGTGTAGGTCCATATCCAGCAAAGCCATCACCTGTACTATGGCGTGATAACCCTAGTTCTGCGAGGACCTTATCATAAAACCAAATAGACTTTTCAAGGTCATTTACACCGATCGTGATATGACTGAAAATGGACATAATGTTCTTCAATAGTGATATTTATCTAAATTCGTTTCGTATCCATCCGACCATAATTCTATGCAATAGAATTAAAATAACAATTACTGTTGAGTTTTAATGTTTTCCAGTCAATTGAACCCTCAAAACAATAGAGTGGTTTTATGTTCGGTTTAAGGATACAGTTTCGTTTTTTTTAAAATCTGGGTGTGTGTCTGCTTCGATACGAAAATCAGCCCTCTCGTCTCGACAAAAACGCTAATCTTTCAAACAGATGCACGTCTTGCTCGTTCTTGAGCAGGGCGCCGTGCAGAGGCGGGATGAGCTTGGTATTGTCGGTTTTGCGCAGGGTCTCCGGATCAATGTCCTGAACCATCAGGAGTTTGAGCCAGTCCAGCAGTTCCGATGTCGACGGTTTCTTTTTGAGGCCGGGAATATTGCGGACTTCATAAAACCGTTTCAATGCAGCTGAAACCAAGCGGGATTTGATATCCGGGAAGTGGACATCGATGATTTTTTGCATGGTGTCCTGGTCCGGGAACTGGATGTAATGGAAAAAGCAACGGCGCAGGAACGCGTCCGGCAGGTCTTTTTCATTATTTGAGGTGATCAGAATGACCGGCCGTTGCTTGGCGGTGATTGTTTCACCGGTTTCATAGACATGAAACTGCATTTGATCCAGCTCATGCAGCAGATCATTCGGGAACTCAATATCGGCTTTATCGATTTCGTCGATCAGCAAGACTGGGCGTTTTTTCGATGTAAACGCGTCCCATAATTTCCCTTTTTTGATATAGTTCGCGATGTCGTGGACTTTTTCATTGCCGAGCTGGCTGTCGCGCAGGCGGGCCACGGCGTCATATTCATACAGGCCTTGCTGGGCTTTTGTCGTTGATTTGATGTTCCATTCCATCAAGGGGGCATCGAGCGAGTTGGCGATTTCTGCGGCCAACACGGTTTTACCGGTACCGGGCTCACCCTTGATCAGAAGCGGGCGTTCCAGTGTGATCGCTGCATTGACCGCCATTTGCAGATCTTCTGTTGCCACATAGCTGTCTGTACTTTTAAAGGCCATAGATTCTCTCATTGATTCGGGAGTGTGTTTGAATTCATACGCAATTTGTTGCACATATATGGCGTATTCAAGGCTGAAAATAAAGTAATTTAACTGCATTTTCCCTTTCCCATAGAATTTAGTTGTTTGGTAAATGAACCTCGTCTATAGGCGGATGCGAAACTGCCATGGGCGGTGACTATTTTTGGTTTAAACAGGAGTGGGCTATGGCCAAAAAGGCGACAACAAAGCGCGTAAAGCTTCCGAAGAATTATAAACCATCGGATAGCGAAAAATTCATGAATGCCAAGCAGCTGGAATATTTCCGTCAAAAGCTGGAAGCTTGGAAAAAAGACATTTATGACCAGACCAAAGGCACGATCGAATATCTGAAGGGTGAAAATGTCTCACATCCGGATATGGCCGATACGGCGGCAGCTAATGCGGACCGGCAATTGGAGCTGCGGGCGCGGGATCGCCAACGCAAACTGATCGCCAAAATTGATAAAGCCATCGCTCGGATCGAAAACGGCACGTACGGGTATTGTGAAGAAACCGGTGATCCGATCCGTCTAGGACGGCTGGATGCACGTCCGATCGCGACGCTCAGCATTGAAGCGCAGGAAATGCACGAGCGCGGAGAACGCGCCCGCGTTTAATCTGCCCGTTTCTAGGCTTTAGAGTTTACCCAGGCATCAACCCGTTCTTCAAGAATGTCCAAAGGCACGGCGCCTTCGGCTAGAACCACGTCATGAAATTCGCGAATGTCGAATTTATCGCCGAGGCGGGTTTTGGCGTCTTCACGCAATGACTGGATTTTCAACATGCCGATTTTGTAGGCGGTCGCCTGACCGGGCATAACGATATAGCGCTCGATCGCTTTCACGACATCACCCTTTGGATTGGGCGTATTTGCGAGCAAATAATCGATCGCTTGTTCGCGCGTCCATTTCTTGTCGTGCAATCCGGTGTCGACGACCAGACGGGCAGCGCGCCAGATTTCCATCGCAAGGCGGCCAAAGTCGGAATAGGGATCGCTGTAGAAGCCCATTTCTTTCGGGAGAAATTCTGAATATAGGCCCCATCCTTCCGTATAGGCCGTGTAGCCGCCAAATTTCCGGAACTTTGGAATACCTTCCAGTTCCTGGGCGATGGCCAACTGCATATGGTGGCCCGGAATACCTTCATGATAGGCGAGGGCCTCCATTTGGTATTTCGGCATATCACTGATGCGATAGAGATTGGCGTAATAGCGGCCCGGGCGCGATCCATCCGGGGCCGGGCGATTGTAAAACGCTTTACCTGCTGATTTTTCCCGGAAAGCCTCAACCCGTTTGACTTCAAGATCGGCCTTCGGTTTGCGCAGGAACACTTCGTCCAACCTGCCTTTCATGATATCGATCATTTCGGTGGCATCGGCAAGATAGGCTTCGCGTCCCGCGTCCGAATCTTCATATGTTTGCGCCGGGTCTTCTTTCAAATGCTTGAAGAAGTCCTGGAGGTTACCTTCAAAGCCGACTTTTTTCATAATGTCGCGCATTTCGCCGTGAATGCGGGCGACTTCGGCCAGGCCCAGATCATGAATTTCTGATGCGGTCATATCGGTTGTCGTCATCATTCTCAGGCGGCGTTTGTAGAATTCCTCGCCTTTCGGGAGCTTCCAGGCGCCGTCATCGGTGGTGGCAGTTGATTTTTGCGCTTCCATTTCTGCGATCATGTTTTCATAGGCAGGCTTGAATGATGTAAGCAATGCATCGGACGCCTTCTCCATGAGGCCTGCTTTTTCTTCATCGCTGAACCCAAGCTTTCCATCGCTGATTTTCTTTTCAAAATCGGCCATCAAGGTCGACGTGCCGTCTTCAGTGAAGGGAGCGCCCTGTAATACATTATTGGCGTCATTGATCACATAGTCATAGACAAACAAGGGAGGTTGAATGCCGCGCGCTGCGCTGTCTTTGGAATTTTCGACGATTTGACCGAGATAATCCTTCACACCGTTTATCCGCGCGATATAGGCGTTGGCGTCTTCAACACTGTCGATGCGGTGATAATTGATCAGAAAGGATGGAATTCGCGACTGAGCGCCAAACATCTGGTTGAAATTATATCCATACCCCCACCAGTCGGCGCCTTCCAGATCCTGTTTGGCGTTCTTTTCAAACAACCGGTAGGAAATTTTCCGACTCTCATCCAATTTGTCATAATCGAAATTGGCTTTTAGATATTCAAGATCGGTGCGCGTTTCTTCCAATCCTTCGAGATAGAAGGATTTGCTCTGATTGTTCCATTTGTCGTAATCTTTTTTCATGCCGAGTTGGGTCATGAATTGTGGGTATTTTGCGATTCCCGCTTGAAAACGTTCCTCGAACCAGGCGTCTATTCTCTCATTTTCGTTTTGGACCGCGGTCGTTGACGCACTGGTCTCGGTGCCGGCATTTGTTTCCTTGACCGGCGCCTCGGAGGGGGAACAGCCCGCAAGAATAAATGTTGAAACACCCACGAGTAATAATTTACGCATACCAAATTCCTTTTTTTGAAAGATCAATTGGCCCTGTTTATACAGAAGAATATCCACAATTAAAGTCAGCAATTCACCTGTGAAATATACTTACTAATGAATTAACCCTTTAGGAAATAAATTAGGCGCATTATCTATTGATTCGCGAAGAAAATTCTAAAGAGATATAGCCAGTGGGTGACACCGGAACTTTTGACAAGAAAACGCTGTGGACCCTGGTCGCACTCGCGGTAATCGCATTGGCGGCTGCCGTGTGGCAGGGCAGCGCGCTTGGCTGGCCGGCGTTTCTTTTATTGGCAGGAATTGGGGCCGTTGCTTTATTTGGCGCGATAGCCGTTATGTCGAACCAACGGACCGGCATAGATGCCGATGCTCAACCGTCCGAAGTCCTGAGCCAGTCATTCTATGCCTTGGATACGCCAATGCTTATTGTTCGAAACGGACGGCCGCATTACACGAACCAGGCCTATTTAAAACTGGCAGCGAGCCTGGGAACCATTGAATTGGAGGGCGAGCCCCCATCTGTGGATCGCATGTTCAGCAAGAAAGAAAAAGCCGCATCGGCTGCCTTGTTCAGGTTGCATCACACCAATGCAGAAAACGAAGTGTCAGAGGAAACCATCCGCGTTTTGGATGCCAATGACGAGTACCGCATTTTTGCTGTCCGGGTTGCTGGGTTGAAAGAGGGGCAATTGTGGCAAATCGAAGAGCAAGTCGAAGACACGCGTCAGGCCAGTGCTCTGTTTTCTGATGCTCCAGTCGGTTTGTTTTCGGTCAAGCCGGACGGAACCGTTATCGAGATGAATAATATTCTAAGAGCTTGGCTCGGCGTCGCAACCGAGCAAACGCCAAAGCATATCAAGGATTTTATCGAAAGCCCGTCAAGCCTGCTCGACACGCCCAAAACCCTGGGGCGGATCATGCGAAGTGATACCCGGCTGGTGACGAATAAAGGTGTCGTGTCTCCGTCCGTCATGACCGGGGTGTGGCAAGAGATGGAGTCCGGCGATGTATTCGCCAGCGTCGCTCTTTATGGCCATTCCGGTCTGGGTATGCGTAATCAGGCGCCGAAAAAGGAAGACGTTGTGACACCGGCGCTCGGGCCTAACAATCCAAATGCAAAACCGTCCGAACTGGATGTTTTGAGTGAGGCCCCATTTGGAGTCGCGCAGTTGGACAGCACTGATTTGAGCGAAGCAAAAATACTTGATGTAAATGCGGGACTGAAAGCCATGTTGGACGATGGCGAAATCATTGGCACCCTATTTTCGTCTTTATTTGCTGATGACGATGATGCTCAGAATTTCCTGTCCAAAGGCTTGCAGACTATGGATGCACCGGTGGACATGGTATTACGGGGCAAAAATGGTCGGCCTGTTAATGTGTATTTTTCATCCCCGACCCATACGGGGTGCATCGCTTATGTAGTCGATGTTTCGATGCGGAAAGAGCTGGAACATCAATTGGTCCAGTCGCAAAAAATGCAGGCGATCGGGCAATTGGCCGGCGGTGTCGCCCATGATTTCAATAATTTACTGACGGTCATCCGTCTTAACGCAGATGATTTGCTCGGTCGCCATCCGGTCGGGGACCCGTCCTATCCGGAGCTTCAGAAAATCAATCAAACTGTGGCCCGTGCCGCAGGTCTGGTGCGCAAACTCCTGGCGTTCTCGCGTAAACAGACGTTGAGAACGGAAACGCTCGATGTCACCGATACGCTGTCCGATCTTACCATGTTGTTAAAACAGGTCATGGTTGATCGGGTCGGATTGGAGGTACGCCATGGCCGCGGCCTTCCACCTATTCAGGCCGATAAAGGACAGTTAGAAACCGTTCTCATGAATTTGTGCGTGAATGCGCGTGACGCCATGGTCGAAAAAGGAAGCCACGGTACCATCAATTTGCGCTCGTCCAAGCCGACTGAAGAGGATCTGAAAAAAGACAAAATCCCAAGCCGCGTTGAAGGCGGGTATGTTGTTATTTCTGTTTCTGATGCCGGCACCGGAATGGATCAAGAAACACAAGAAAAGATTTTTGAACCGTTTTTTACCACCAAGGAGCAAGGCAAGGGGACCGGGCTGGGACTGGCGACCGTGTACGGAATTGTCGAGCAGTCCGGCGGTCATCTCCGCGTCGATAGCCAGCTCGGCGTCGGGACGACATTTAAAATCTATATTCCGACCGCCACAGACAAAGAGAAATCTGTCCAACCGGTTAAAAAGAAACCTGTGACTGTCAAGCCGGCTGATTTGGCCGGGCAGGGTACAATCCTGTTTGTCGAAGATGAGGATGCTGTACGTTCCATTGCCGCAAAAACCCTGCGCAAGCGCGGATACACTGTCATCGAGGCGGGCGACGGAGAAGAAGCGTATGAGCTTCTTGAGGAAGCGTCTGAGCCGTTTGATCTTTTGATCTCTGACGTGGTTATGCCCGGCATGGACGGGCCCACGCTACTCAAGAAGGGGCGTGAACTGTTGGGCGATGCTCGGATCGTCTTCATCTCCGGATATGCTGAAGAAGAATTTTCTGATCTCTTAGCGGAAGAACCCGACGTCACATTCCTGCCCAAACCATTCACGATTACCCAGCTTGCTGAGAAGGTCAAAACCGTGATTGGCGACCCGGGTTAAGTGGAACGAACTTGTGCATTGCCTTCTATTATTCGTGGGTCGCATTTGTGGGCATTGCGATCATTAGCCGAGTGTCCTTAATAGGGCGATTTTAGGACGCTCGGTTCTGGTCTGCTATGGCAGCAAAAGTGGACCTTATCCGATAGTTACAATGGCCGAATCAATTTCTCAGATTTCGGATCAAATGACCAAATGTTTTCACTCGTTATATGAGTCCCACCCCACCAATAATCGTATGTGTTTTCGTCAGTCCAATTTGCGTTGTTTTCCAAGAGAGCTTTCCCAAATTGTGTAAGAGACGGACAACTGTTGAACCACTTCTGGCGTTTCAAAATTTCTATCTCTTCATCAGAGTAATAGTCAAATGGTTCGAGTGGTAGTCCCGAAATGGCAGGCGTGTAGGCATTTGCCATACCGAATATGGCATCCCAGGCTGTCTTTTCATTTACCGTCGAATAGTCCTCAAAATCATCAACAAGAACATGGCCGAGAAGATGAACTGTTTTTTTTATACCGCTTTTCACATGTTTCAAAATTTGTAGATCAACAAGTCTTAGTTTTGTAGGCTCCAGCGGAAGTTGCAACAAAAACCGCTTATGTATTCGGTCGAAATATGGAAAGAATTTTGATTGTTGATTTAACAAATTTACCCACAATTCAGGCGTAGAACTTTTAAAAGCTCCCCAATATAGTTCTGCTTCGCGGTAAATTCCTTCATCAGGTAAAATAGCTGTGCCTTGTGCCGCAAGTATTTTTTCCTCGTTCATAATACCTGCAACAACTGGTAAATGGTTTACGAATAATCGTCGTTTGATCTGCGCTCGTTCCCCGAGGATTGATAAAATATGAAATGCTGAAATATGATCATGTAGACTAGGCCCGATCCACATCTCAACCCGATCATAGCTCACCAAATCATTTAAGGATTTATGGAGTTCCTTTAAGTATTTTGGTGAGCCATAATATTCACTCGAATAAGGGTTTTGCGCGTTAAATATTTTGACCTTTGCATCGAAAAAGCTTACTCCGCTGACGTTGTTCGGTGTCGGCGTGTAAAGGTATTCCAATTGAAGGTGCGGTACGGAATCTGCTATTTTGGCCCTACGTATCATTCCGCAACCTGATAGATCAAAACATGTGATATCTTTTGTCATAGGAGTTTCCAATCGTAGTTTAACACGAGCAATTGCTAACATCCAAAAAACAATTCTATCTTAAGGTCGGCTTAATGGGGAAATGCCACCTATTTCGAAGACGTAATTTTGAGCGACTAAAGCCTCACCAACAAACATTACCAGCGTCCTTCTTTGGGTGTTTCAAGCCTCTCGGCTAATGTCCCGTTTGAGGATACACCACTGGTTTTCAAATGGTGATGCTTTATTTCCGTTGAGATCCCACTTCGGTATGGGCTTCGGTTTAGCTTACTGAAAACAGGTGGCGACTCGCTGCTTGAGTTTGTCTAATTCAATAGATTATCGCGAGTCACAACCGGAAAATTTCATAAATTCCGTGCAATTGGGATCCAAATCTGGAATTATTTTGCTATGTTCCGATTCTGCGGTTTTCATCGTTGGAATGGGCGAAAAGTACAGTATACTGTATTCAAACGAATATAAAAATGTTCTATTTCTGTTCTTTTTACTTGTGTATTGAGAACAAAACATGTACGAGAATGTCAGGCAGTCCGATTAGAAGCCGTACGATTCATACGATAACCAAGGGGCTCTGGTTATCTTTTAAGGAGCCTGAAGATGGCAAAGAACAGAACACCTCTCACCGTCGTCACCAAAGCTGACGACAAAAACAAATCCGCAGCCCTGGAAGCAGCCCTCAGTCAAATCGATCGCGCCTTTGGGAAAGGCTCAGTTATGAAGCTGGGCCAGCGTCAAAGCATGGATGTGGAAGCGATTTCAACCGGGTCTCTTGGTTTGGATATTGCACTCGGCATAGGCGGCCTGCCCAAAGGCCGGGTCATTGAAATTTATGGTCCGGAGAGTTCCGGTAAAACCACCTTGTCTTTGCATTGTATTGCCGAATGCCAAAAAGACGGCGGCGTTGCGGCTTTTATCGATGCGGAGCATGCGCTTGATCCTGTTTATGCGGCCAAGCTGGGCGTCGATATCAATGAATTGCTGATTTCCCAGCCCGATACAGGCGAGCAAGCCCTTGAGATTGCCGACACATTGGTACGGTCCGGTGCCGTGAATATTCTGGTGATTGACTCTGTCGCGGCTTTGACCCCGCGTGCGGAACTTGAAGGGGATATGGGCGACAGTTTGCCGGGCTTACAGGCCCGTTTGATGAGCCAGGCTCTTCGTAAACTGACAGCGTCAATTTCCAAATCCGGCTGTATGGTAGTCTTTATCAACCAAATCCGTATGAAAATCGGTGTGATGTATGGGTCGCCTGAAACCACAACCGGCGGCAATGCATTGAAATTCTATTCGTCAGTACGTCTGGATATTCGCCGGATCGGCGCCATTAAGTACCGGGATGAGGTCATCGGTAACCAGACCCGTGTCAAGGTCGTGAAAAACAAAGTTGCCCCGCCATTCCGTCAGGTCGAGTTTGATATCATGTACGGGGAAGGCATTTCCAAAACCGGTGAATTGATCGATTTGGGCGTGAAGGCCGAAGTGGTTGAGAAATCAGGGTCCTGGTATTCCTATAATGATGAGCGGATCGGGCAGGGACGTGAAAATGTCCGTAAATTCCTCTTGGAACACCCCGAGGTCGCGGATCGGATCGAACGTCAAATCCGCACCAATGAAGGCTTGATCGAAGAAGAATTATTGATGCCGAAAGAAGAACAAAAAGAAGATGACGGCGATTTGGACGCGCTAGAGGCATAAATCGCCCATAAATCCAAATAAAACAGCGAAAATCTAAATGGGCGCTTGGCACTGCCGAGCGCTCTTTCTATATGTGAGGCCAAGGGTCTGAACCCTAGTAGGGAATTTGGCAGGATATGAGACAAAGTCATTCAGTTTTAGGAAAAGTGATGAAGACGTGCGTCCGCACGACGAGGCTCTTTGACGCGAAAATGGGTGACTTTGGCCATACTGAAGAACTGCGGGGCGTTTTTCCCCAGCTGCTGAGTCAAAAATGCTCGAAATTGCGAACAGTTCCTTGCGCTTTTTTCCTAGCAGCCGGGCAAAACCACTCCCGTCCTGACAATTCCCTACTAGGGTTCAGACCCTTATTAAGAGACGAAATATGACAGCGCTTCGCGAAATAAGAAAACAGTTCCTCGATTACTTCGGAACCCATGATCATAAAATCATGAAATCCAGCCCTTTAGTGCCGGATAATGATCCGACATTGCTCTTTACCAATGCGGGGATGGTGCAGTTCAAAAATTATTTCACCGGTGCTGAGACACCACCTGCGCCGCGCGCCGTGACGTCGCAGAAATGTGTGCGCGCGGGCGGCAAACACAATGATCTCGACAATGTCGGCTATACGGCCCGTCATCACACATTCTTTGAGATGCTCGGCAATTTTTCGTTCGGCGATTATTTCAAAGATGACGCGATAGAATTTGCGTGGAATTTGATCACTAAGGATTTCGGCCTCGCAAAAGACAAATTGATGGTCACCGTCTATCACACAGATGAAGAAGCGCGTGCTATCTGGAAGAAGGTCGCGGGGTTCTCCGACGGCCAGATTATTTCCATTTCCACATCTGATAACTTCTGGGCCATGGGTGACACCGGGCCGTGCGGTCCGTGCTCTGAAATTTTCTATGACCATGGCGATCATATCCCAGGCGGTCCTCCAGGTTCGCCCGATGAAGACGGTGACCGCTTTATCGAGATCTGGAATCTTGTCTTTATGCAGTTTGAGAAATTCGCAAACGGTGAGCAATCGGAATTGCCCAAACCGTCCATCGATACCGGCATGGGGCTCGAACGGATTGCTGCCATTCTGCAAGGAAAGCACGATAATTATGACATTGATCTGTTCCAGTCGCTGATCAATGCCAGTGTCGAAGAAACCAAAGTTAAAGCCGAGGGCGACGCTATGTTTTCACATCGCGTCATCGCCGATCATTTGCGTTCATCGTCCTTTTTGATTGCCGATGGTGTCACGCCGTCAAAAGAGGGGCGGGGCTATGTACTGCGCCGGATCATGCGTCGCGCCATGCGCCATGCC
>JABDMW010000024.1 GCA_013001295.1 Hyphomonadaceae bacterium | reverse complement strand
GTGTTATTCCGTTGGTGGACTACACGGCGGGAATGATAGGACGTCTGCTGCAACCCAACAAATAATGCGGGCACCAGAATTTAAGGAAGTAAGACGAAATGGCAAAAAAACCGGATTTAGAAGATATCAATCTTGATGGGCTCCCCAGTCACGATGAGTTGGATGCACTACAAGCCCAAATCGATCAGGCCGCTGCGGAAACCAAGAAACGCGCACACGCGAAGACCTCCGACGAAAAATCTGACAAGGATCATGACGAAACAGGTGAAATAGAAACAGAGCTTAGCGAACTTGATGTTGCGAACGCGCGCGTCGAAACCTTGGAAACAGAACTTGCGACATTAAAAGATCAAGCCCTGCGGGCACTTGCCGATGCCGAAAACACAAAGAAACGGGCGGAAAGGGAAGTAAAAGCCGCCAGCGCATACGGGATCGAACGGTTTGCTGCTGATATGCTTTCAGTCTCAGACAATCTGGGACGCGCTCTTGGCGTCATTGACGAAAAAGCCCGTGAAACGTTGGGCGAAAACGCCAAAAATCTGGTCGAAGGCATTGAGCTGACTGAGAAAGAATTGATCGCGGTATTCGCCCGCCACGGGATCAAAGCCGTGCCTGGAAAAGGCAGTAAATTCGATCCGAATGTACATCAAGCCGTCGCTCAAATCCCGTCTAATGAAACCAAAGGTGATGTCGCTGAGGTTATGCAAACCGGTTTTACTTTGGGTGACAGAACGCTCCGCGCCGCCATGGTTGCCGTCTCTACGGGCCCCGCAAAGTCATAAGCGAGATTCTCTATTTGGCAATTACACTTTTTCATTGTATAAGCCTCGGGCGCTAGGGCGCAGTTAGACGTTGATCAATTCAAAATAAGGGGATGCCAATGGCAGGTGAAAACGACAAGTGGGAAATGTATACGGACAAGCGCGGCGAGCATCGCTGGCGTCGTCGCGCAAGTAACGGCAATATTGTCGGATCTTCGTGCGAAGGGTATACGCAAAAATCAGCATGTAAGGCTAATGCCGAACGTCACGGCATGGGCGGCAACCCAAAAGATTTGGGCTCAAAAGATAAGTGGGAAATGTACACAGATAAACGCGGCGAACATCGCTGGCGCCGGAAAGCCACAAATGGTGAAATCACCGGTGCGAGCTCAGAAGGTTACAGCTCTAAAGCTGCTTGCAAAGCCAATGCGGAACGTAACGGCATGTAATTGAAATTGACCCAAGGGTCGATAATGCCGCCCTGGGAACAGGGCGGTTTTTTTATGGGACTTAAAATGACTGGAAAAACAGACGAACTTGCGGACATGATCGAGGGCACACCACCCAAGCAAATCGCCGGAGATCCAATTTTGAAGCAGGCATTTACCGTGGCTTTGTTAGCCAGCGATCTATTCATTCCTGTTGAACAAACAGAAGATGAGCAGAAGCAGGCTGGCGGCGTCTCCTTACAAGCAATTGAAGTCGAAGGCACACCGCATGTTTTACTATTTAGTTCACAGGAAAAACTCGGGGCATTTGCAGGAACAGGCACCAGATTTGCGCGAGCAGCCGGCGCAGCCGTTCTCCCTTCCCTACGCGGCCATCACGCAATCTTAAATCCCGGTAAAAGCGGTCGCGCTCTTGCGCCTGAAGATATCGCTGAAATTTTAGGCGACAAAACCGATTGCGGCAAAGAAGGCCATGTTCACGGACCCCATTGCAACCACGATCATTAAGCTAAATTTGCCAACCATTTTTTGTAACGCTTCGTCAAACCCCGGAGCCGAATCCGGTCTTTCAAAATTACAAGAATTGCATTCTGCTTGAGTTTCGGCGGCTTTCCAGCGCCCATTAAATGCAGCTGTTCTTTGGTCATTGCCATACCCGCCATGACTTTCAATAGTTTATTTTTCCACGACAATTGCGGAAGTGCGATATTCAGGTTTTCCTTCGCCTGCCATTGTGTTGGCAGCGCCGGCGCATAGGCCATCGCCTTCGCGATGCCGACAAGATCAGTACCACCGCTTTCCAGCGCGGCTTTGACCGTTTCAAACTTCGTCACACCACCGGTTACCATGATCGGCATTTTGGCAATGGTTTTAATCTCTTTGGCAAAATCGATAAAATACATTTCCCGGGCAATCGTCGATGTGAGTTCACCTTCGGCCGGAACACCCGCCATGGCTGCACTTTCATAACTGCCGCCTGAAAGCTCAACAAAATCGACTTTGTGTTTATTGAGCATTTCTACCACACGTTTCGCATCGTTTTGGTCAAAGCCTCCGCGTTGAAAATCTGCCGAATTGAGTTTAATGCCAACACCAAATGATTTTTTGACGCGCTTTCGGACCGCTTTGACGATTTCCAGCAAAAACCGGGCACGGTTTTCAAGCGAACCACCCCATTCATCTTCTCTAAGATTGGTCAAGGGCGAAAGAAACTGGTTCACGAGATATCCATGAGCAGCGTGAATTTGAACACCGTCAAATCCCGATCGTTCAGCGGCTTCCGCCGAATCTGCAAACCGCTCTACCATCGACATGACTTCATCACTTGTAAGCGCGCGGGCCGTGACAAACATTTTTTCAGCGCCCTCCATTTTGACTTTGGTCGCAGATGCCGAGACAGGTTGTGTACCCTGTGATGCAAAGACCTGACGGCCAGGATGGCTGATTTGCAGCCAAAATTGACCATCACCGGATTTTCCGGTTCGAGCCCAGGTTTCAAATAGTGCTTTGGCCTTCGGGTCTTCAAGCGTATTTTTTTGCAAAACCACACCTCCCGGACCCGTCAACGCGTCCGGCGCGATCATAACGTTTCCTGACAAAATCAAGCCGACACCGCCGTCTGCCCAATATTTATACAAATTAATCAAGGCTTCGCTGGGCAGTTGTCCCGGGCCCGCCATGTTTTCCTCCATAGCGGCCTTGCAAAGACGGTTAGGAAGCGTTGAGCCATTCGGCAACTTGATTGGCGAAAATGTGTCTGTCATTACTGATCCTTATTATTGAATGAATAGCAAGTGGCCTGCCGCGCTCGGTTTTTCAAGAACTAAGTTTGAAGACAGGTTATTCGGGGAAATTGACGCGCCGCATGGTGAGATTGATCCGACCCCCTTTTGGAACTAGCTTGCTGCCACCGTAAAAAATTTTATCGACTCCGTGAAAACAGCGCCGCGCTTCGCCGCCCAAAACAACGACATCTCCACTGGACAGTTTCAGACTGTGGGTTTTACCGCCGCGCTTCGGTCCGCCAATCCTGAACCGGGCCGGATCACCCAAAGAAATTGAAACAACCGGCGCATTCACATCATGCTCATCCCGATCGACGTGCATCCCCATTTTGGACCCTTCCCGGTACCAATTAACCAGACACGCCTCGGGTGGAACAGGATAATCCGTCACCGCAAACCAAGTTTCGAGCAAGATTTCAGGCATTTTTGGCCAGGGTTTGCCCGTCTTGGGATGGGTCAATTCATAGCGGTAGCCCCCATCTTTATCTGAAACCCAGCCAAGGGGTCCGAAATTTGTCCCGACGACTGACATGGGCTGTCCTGTTCTGGGCATTGTGGATTGAAAAAACGGACCATCGCCACGTGCTGCCCGCGTGACCGTATCAATCAGCTTCTGTTGCTGAGCACGGTCAAAATATTCGGGTTTATAGGCGAATCCATCGGGGAGCTTCATAACCTCGGTACAATAATTGATCGTCATCAAAAAATCCCGAAATTTTCTGCAAAAAAAGTGCAAATTATCTCCATTTTCCCCTTGCTGTTCAAAAATTGGCCCCCATATGGCGATTAACGGGTAAAGCCGACAGAGTAATTTGTTGGATAAAACCCCCGCAATAACAACACACTGGCTTCGGCGAACAATTCGGCCAAGCCGCAATTTTGGAGACTAAAATGGCAAAAGTCATTGGTATTGATTTGGGAACCACCAATTCCTGTGTTGCCGTTATGGACGGCGACAAACCCCGCGTGATCGAAAATTCCGAAGGTCAGCGCACCACCCCATCTGTCATCGCTTTTACAGAAACCGGTGAGCGTCTTGTCGGTCAACCTGCACGTCGGCAGGCTGTAACAAACCCGGATTACACATTCTTTGCAATCAAACGTTTGATCGGTCGGCCTTTCACGGATCCCATGGTCAAAAAAGATGCGAAACTTGTCCCGTACAAAATCGTCAAAGGAAAAAACGGCGATGCATTCGTCAAAGGCCGCGACAAAGATTTGGCCCCTGCTGAGGTTTCAGCAATGACGTTGCAAAAAATGAAAGAAACCGCTGAAGCGTTTTTAGGCGAAACGGTCACACAGGCTGTGATTACAGTTCCGGCTTATTTTAATGATGCTCAGCGTCAGGCGACAAAAGATGCCGGTAAAATTGCGGGCATGGAAGTACTGCGGATCATCAATGAGCCAACCGCCGCAGCTCTCGCCTACGGCATGGACAAAAACGACGGTAAAACTATTGCGGTCTATGACCTTGGCGGGGGTACCTTCGATGTATCGATCCTGGAAATCGGCGACGGTGTTTTCGAAGTGAAATCGACCAACGGTGACACATTCCTTGGTGGTGAAGACTTTGATATGCGGATCGTTGAATATTTCGCGGAAGAATTCAAAAAAGAGAATGGCATTGATTTGAAAGCCGACAAACTGGCCTTACAGCGTCTGCGTGAAGAAGCTGAAAAAGCCAAGAAAGAGTTGTCATCTGCAAATTCATACGAAGTGAACTTGCCGTTTATTACGGCCGATGCGAGCGGCCCGAAGCATTTGAACATGAAACTGACACGCGCGAAATTGGAAGCGCTTGTTGAAGATCTCATCAAACGCACGATCGCTCCCTGTAAAAAAGCCCTGGCTGATGCAGGATTAAAAGCCGCCGACATTGATGATGTGGTTTTGGTTGGTGGAATGACCCGTATGCCAAAAGTCCAGGAAGCCGTGAGCAAATTCTTTGGCCGTGAGCCGCACAAAGGTGTGAACCCGGATGAAGTTGTTGCCATGGGCGCAGCTATTCAGGCCGGCGTCTTGCAAGGCGACGTCAAAGACGTTCTCCTTCTTGATGTTACGCCGCTCTCTTTGGGTATCGAAACCGAAGGTGGCGTATTTACGCGCATGATTGATCGCAACACGACAATCCCGACCAAGAAATCGCAAATCTACTCAACAGCTGCGGATAACCAAAGCGCGGTAACCATTCGCGTTTCCCAAGGTGAACGTGAAATGGCTGCGGACAATAAGCTTCTGGGTCAATTTGATCTGGTCGGCATCCCGCCAGCACCACGCGGCATGCCGCAAATCGAAGTCACCTTCGATATTGATGCCAACGGTTTGGTCAATGTGTCAGCGAAAGATAATGCGACAGGTAAAGAACAGCAAATCCGCATTCAAGCCAGCGGTGGTTTGTCGGATGCCGATATCGAAGCCATGGTCAAAGACGCGGAAGCCAATGCCGATTCTGATAAAGAACGTCGCGCGCTTGCCGAAGCCAAGAACCAGGCAGAAGGTCTGGCCCATAAGGCGGAGAAAGATCTTGAAGAGCATGGTGATAAGATCGAAGAAGAAGATCGTGAAAACATCAAAACTCTGATCGGTGAAGTTCGTGAAGTTGCTGAAACTGATGAAACAGAAAAGATCACCGAGAAAACAGCTGAACTGACGGCTGCCGTTATGAAAATGGGTGAAGCCATATACAAAGACGCTGGTGCTGAAGCATCTGCTGAAGCGGCCAGTGATGACGAAGATGTTGTCGATGCTGAATTTGAAGATGTGGACGAAGACGACAAGTCCTAAGGTCTCAATTTTGACAGTGTCCCCCGTTGTGTAAATTACCCAACGGGGGATTTTTGTTTTTCTGCCTTGAAACTTAAAAGTATGACGACCAAAGCCGACACTTCTTCAGATGCAGACTTCGGAGTTTTTGCGCTTCCCGCTGACCGTGAGGCATTACGCAAAAATGCATCCAAGTTTAAGGATACGCGTGCCGGTCGCCTCCGCATCTCATATTACCGCAAACGCGCCTTTAAAGATCTACCGGACCCGTTTGATGTAACAATTATTCCTGGTGTCAACGCCCGACTTTGGCCACGCAGCAATCGATGTGAAAAACGGGCATTTGCAGGTCAACAAGTCTGGGACAGCTCTGAGCGCAATGCCTTGATCACGGCGATGAAAAATTCTGAGCGCAAACCATTTATATTTCTAGACGTCGGTGCCAATGTAGGACTTTACAGCCTTATCCTCGCGGCCCAGGCTAAAGATACCAAAATCCCGGTCCGGATTCTTGCAATTGAACCGGATCAAACCAATCGTGCCCGCCTTGAATTCAATATTGCTGCCAGCAACGCCGATATTGAAGTGTTGCCGATTGCTATTTCTGACAAACGGGGCAAAGGATCCATGGTTGGCGGCGACGTCAATCGCGGCGAAGCCCGTCTCGATACAAAAACCACGACCGATCCGGTCAAAGTAGATACACTTTACGGGGTTTGTAAATCGAGAAAAATCTATCACGTGAATGCTATGAAAGTCGACATCGAAGGCTATGATTTGAAAGCACTGAGTTGCTTTTTTGCGAAAGCCCCTGAAGAACTCTGGCCCGCGCTCCTGATATTAGAAACAGGTCGTGCGCCGACGACACCCTTGCTTGAGCTTTGCGAACAGCACGGCTACACCATCACAAAACGCGCCGGAATCAATTCGATTCTAGAGCGCAATATATAATAACGGGAACCGACATGGCCACTAAACGCGATTACTATGAAGTTTTGGGATGCACGAAATCTGCTGACGCCAAAGAGCTGAAGTCTGCATACCGGAAACTTGCCATGAAATATCATCCGGACCGCAATCCAGATGACGCGGAAGCAGAAGCCAAATTTAAAGAATTAAACGAAGCCTATTCAATTTTATCCGACGACGATAAGCGCGCCGCCTATGATCGGATGGGACATTCCGCATTTGGACAAGGTGGGGCTGGCGGCGCCGGGGGATTCCAGGATTTTGGCGACATTTTCTCACAAATTTTCGGACAAGGCGGCGGTGGATTCGCGGATATGTTCGGCGGCGGCGGTCGCGGGCAACAGCGCAGCGTCCGCGGTGCTGATTTACGCTATGAAATGGAAATTGAACTGGAAGAAGCTTATGTCGGCAAGGATTTGCAGATAAAGGTTCCAATTTCAGAAGACTGCCATGATTGCGATGGCAGCGGAGCAGCGCCTGGAGCAGAGGTTGAAACCTGTTCGCAGTGTGGCGGCGCCGGAAAAGTTCGCACGCAACAAGGGTTTTTCACGATGGAACGACCCTGCCCCCGATGTGGTGGCCAAGGCGAGTATGTATCCGATCCGTGCCGCACATGTGACGGGACTAGCCAGGTGCGCGTGGAAACCGAATTGGATGTCAATATTCCTGCGGGTGTCGAAGACGGCACGCGAATCCGGTTGACAGGACAAGGCGATGCCGCCCCGAAAGCTGCAGGTCCACGAGGACAAAGGGGGGATCTCTATATTTTTGTCTCAATTCGTCCGCATGACCTATTTGAACGCGATGGTGCCAATCTTTTCTGTCGGGCCCCCGTACCAATGACGTGCGCAGCCTTGGGCGGTGAGATTGAATTGCCGACCATTGATGGCGGGCGAACAAAAGTCAAAATACCGCAAGGGTCGCAAACCGGGCGCCGTATGCGCTTGCGCGGCAAAGGCATGAGTGTTCTGCGCTCCGCGCAACGCGGGGATATGTATGTTGAGCTGATGGTGGAAACACCAAGCCAACTTAATGCCAAACAACGCGAACTTCTTGAAGAATTTCGCAAGGCTGGCGGTGATGAAGACTGCAGCCCGCAAAGCTCTGGATTCCTGAATAAAGCCAAGCGGTTTTGGGAAGAACTAACAGATTAGACGCGCCTAATTTACGCATTGAAAACGCCTAACTGGATTTAAAATCCGGTTTATGCTATACTGAACTTTGGATGTTTTCCCGAAAACCGGAACAATATTCATTTCAGAAAAGGGCGCATATCGATGTTAGCGGCAACGCATCCCGAAAATGACCAAAGACTGCACGTGTTACGCAGCTTTGACGTTTTGGATACCGCTCCCGAAAAAGCATATGATGACATAACTCAGCTCACGGCGGAGTTGTGCGAGGCACCTATCTGTATGGTCACCCTTGTGGAAGAAGACCGGCAATGGTTTAAATCAACCGTTGGTTTAGGAAGGCTTTGCGAAACGCCTCTCGAACAGTCTTTGTGTACGCACGCTGTGGCGCAGGACAGTTATCTCGAAATTGAAGATACCCTTTTGGATGAACGAAGCAAAGACAACCCTTTGTGTCATGGAAACCCGCCTATCCGATTTTATGCGGGGGCGATATTGCGCACATTTGATGGATGGCCCCTGGGCACGTTATGCGTTTTGGATGTAAAACCGCGGAAGCTGACGGCGCTGCAAAAACGGGTTTTACAAGTGAATGCGAAAAGTGTGACGCAATTACTGGAGTTGACGCGCGCGTTGATTAAAGAGACCAAGTCATCTGCTCATCTGAGTGTGGCCTCGGTGCCCACCGAATATGCGGCGTTGTACAAAAAAGTTAGTGCACGATATGCAACGCTAACTCCCCGGGAAAAAGAAGTGGTCGATCTCATCGCCAGCGATACGGGTATATTATCGAGCAAAGAAATCGCACGGCATCTGGGAATTAGCCACAGGACGGTCGATCATCACCGCGCCAGTATCATGAAAAAGATGAAGGTGGATTCGGTTGCTGAACTGATCGCGGTTATTTTGAAGTCCGGAATCTTGCAGCCGACTGGGTAATATCACCTAGGTAATCATACGCATATATTTCTTAATTCGAATCAATTAAGTACGTGGCAGCTGATAAATAAGCCTTCAACAGGTGTTTTGTTAGTCTATATTTTACGTAGCTTCGCGCCCCGTTCCTACGTAATTTAAGATAAGGCCCGACGCTTATGATCAAGTGTCGGGCCTATTTTAATTCTATGACTTGATTATTTTCGCGCACGCCTAAATTCACTGGCTCCCGTACGGATTGACCCCCAGATGTCGTCACTTTCTTTTGTGTCTTCGACATCTTTGGTTAGATGCCACAATGTGCGAATATAAGGCTCGCTCTCCGCGTCGAACGTAAGTTGACCGACCCACGCGGTCATCGAGCCGAATCCCTTGAAATTCACAGTAAAGGTAATCTGGTCATCCTGGACAAATCCGATCAGCGGGAAGCTCTGACCTTTTTCCGGTTCGCCAACATTTGTATTATATGTACCGCGTACCTCCCCGTCGGTAACGGTAAAAACTGCTTGCGAGCCCATATCATTATTCCATGCACCATTAAAATCGACGGTCAGTCCAATGTCATCAGCCTGTGCGCACGCTGCACATAGAAAGACAAAAAGTGACGTCAGAAAATAACGCATATTAAACATCGGCAAATCCAAGGATTAAGTATAAAATCACCGCACCTGTCCCCGCGACCAAGGCATAGGGGATCTGGGTGCGTACATGGTCGATATGGTCATTGGCCGTCGCCAAAGACGTGATAATCGTCGTATCCGAAGTCGGTGAACAATGGTCGCCAAAAATACCCCCACCAAGCACCGCCGCCAAAGCGATATTTACATTCACGCCCATCGACTCAGATAACGGTACGGCAACTGCGATCATGATCGCGAATGTGCCCCAACTGGTTCCTGTTGAAAATCCGATGATCGCAGCCACAATAAACAGTATAGTAGGAACCAGCGCAGGCGTAATAAACCCTTGCGCCACATCAGCCATGTATTGACCGGTTCCCAAATCACGACACATATTGTTCAAGGCAAATGCAAGTACTGTTAGCAAGGTAATCCCCACCATGCCGGACATACCTTTCAGGCACAAATCTGTCATTTCCCGTATACCCATCAGGCCCTGAATTTTATACATGATCATCGCGATCAAAATTGCGCCGCTGACGGCATATAGAACCGCCGAAGATCCGGATCCTTTGGTCAAGGCTGACCAGGCTTTGGCGAGTCCAGCGCCGTCGGCACCGCCCCACCCTGTATAGATTAGAAATATCGGCATGAGCAGAACCATAGAAGCGACGGGGATGATCATATTGAACGCCCGGTGCGGGATATCTTCTTTGGCCGCCATCATTGAGATACTGTCATCCATCATTGGAACTGCACCGTCGCGCAGAATTTTTCCCTCATCCCGCGCGCGGATTTCAGCCTTTTTCATATCGCCAATATCCCAGCCCGTCCAAATCACCACAAAGATCAACAGCAAGGTGAGAATCGGATAAAAGTTAAACACGATCGTGCTCATAAGAACCGGAAAGGGTTCAGAAAAGCCCTGGGCAATTAAAAGGCCCATAATGAAAGCGCCCCAAGCATTGAACGGGACGAGGATACAGGTCGGCGCACACGTCGAATCCGTAATGTAAGAAAGTTTTTCACGCGGGATTCCCAGTTTGTCATAGATAGGGCGGTAAAGCGTCCCAACCGTCAAAACAGAAATATTGGTTTCGATGAACAAAACCATTCCTGTGAGAGCCGAAATGGTTTCGACGATACGGCGGTTTCCTTTGTCGGCCTGTTTCGTCCCGACTTTCGTCAGGAAATTCAAAATTCTGGCAATAAACCCTTCTACGCCGCCGGACTTTTGGATTAGTGCGATCAAAGCTCCCATGATCAAGGTAAAAATCACCAACCGGGCATTGCCCGTATCCGTCATCACCGCGATCTGTGCTTCGATCGTGTCAAGCGTCCCCGCCACAGGGTCACCACCGGCCAAAATCAAATAACCTAGCCAAATTCCTACTGCGAGCGCGATGAACACTTCCCGGGTCCACAAGGCCAATACGATCGCCACAAGCGGAGGGATAAGGGACCAAAATCCGAGTGTCTGTACCGCTGCTTCCATAAGATCCCCAAAATATGTTCGAACTTGGCTAGTAGTGGCCAAAATCTCCGTCTTGTTCCTAGTGAATAAACTACAAGACCGCAATTAAACACTTTAAAACTAATCGGATAAGGATCGATTTAAGTCTTGAAGCGAGCCCAGCATGACCTTACCTTAAGGGTTGATTATTCCCGCTAATTCGGACCGACTATGAAAAAAATTCTTCCGTCATATACCTATGATCAATTGATCGAAAGCGGTCAAACCGGCGTCTTCGGGCCTGGAAATGCGCAACTGCCCGCTCCGCCAATGCTGATGTTCGACCGCATTACGCACATCGCGGACACAGGCGGTGAATATGATAAAGGGCAAGTGATTGCTGAGCTGGACATAAAACCGGAGCTTTGGTTTTTTGATTGCCATTTTGTGGGCGATCCAGTGATGCCCGGATGTCTGGGCTTAGATGCCATGTGGCAGTTGGTCGGGTTTTTCCTTGGGTGGGGTGGTTCGCCCGGCAAAGGCCGCGCGCTCGGCGTTGGCGAAGTCAAATTCACTGGCCAAGTGACAAAGGACATCAAAAAAGTTAAATACACAATCGATCTAAAACGTGTGATCCGGCGGAGATTGGTTCTCGGCATCGCGGATGGCACCATGGAAGCAGACGGTGAAGTGATCTATAAGGCCAAGGATCTACGGGTCGGCCTGTTTATTCCCGAAGGAGATAAGTAATGCGGCGTGTAGTTGTCACTGGAATGGGAATCGTATCCTGTATCGGGGATACCTTGGATGATGTCTCTAAAAATCTGAAAGCCGGCAAGTCGGGAATTACCTTTAACGAAAAACATGCTGAATTAGGTTTTCGGTCTCAAATATCTGGACGTCCCGAAACTATTGCGAAAGATCATATCGAAAAGCGCAGTTACCGGTTCATGGCGGATGCGTCCGGCTGGAGCGCGGTTGCCATGCAACGGGCCATTGAAGATGCGGGTCTGGAAGAAAACGACATTTCACATGACCGAACGGGCATAATTGCTGGCTCTGGCGGACCCTCGACGTTGGTTTTGGTCAACTCCGCAGAAATCGCCCGTACCCGTGGCCCAAAGCGGATTGGTCCATTTGCCGTCCCTAAAGCCATGTCCTCGACTGTGTCAGCAACACTTGCGACGCATTTTAAAATTAAAGGTGTCAATTATTCAATCTCGTCAGCGTGTACAACCTCGCTTCATTGTATTGGCGCAGCAGCTGAACAGATCCAATGGGGCAAACAAGACGTAATGTTCGCTGGCGGTGGCGAAGAGCTGGAATGGCCAATGGCTTCGCTGTTCGACGCAATGGGCGCCATGTCATCGAAATATAATGATACGCCGGAACTCGCCAGCCGGGCGTTTGATGCAAACCGGGACGGGTTTATAATATCCGGCGGGGCCGGGATGGTCGTGCTCGAAGAATACGAACGGGCCAAAAAACGCGGCGCACCAATCCTTGCAGAAATCACGGGGTATGCAGCGACATCAGATGGATATGACATGGTGGCGCCTAATGGGATCGGTGCGCGCCGGGCCATGAAGATGGCTCTGGAAGATGCCGGGCACAGTGTTGATTATATCAACCCGCACGCGACTTCGACCCCCGTTGGAGATATCAAAGAAACCGAAGCGATCGCAGACGTATTCAGTAGCGAAAATCCAATGATTTCTGCGACCAAGTCTATGACCGGGCACAGTCTCGGCGCGGCTGGTGTGCAAGAAGCGATCTATTCACTACTGATGATGCGGGACGGCTTCGTCGCACCATCCATTAATGTTTTCGATCTCGACCCCGAACTTCCAAAACTAAACATCGTTACCGAAGCACGAGACGCAGAATTAAATGCCATCATGTCCAACTCCTTCGGGTTTGGGGGCACAAATGGCAGTGTGATATTTAAAAAAGTTTAGAGAGACATATGGCAGATAGAAACTTTCCAACAGGAAATCTGATGAAAGGCAAGCGCGGGCTTGTCATGGGCGTGGCCAATAAAAACTCCATCGCTTGGGCAATTGCCCAGCAATTACATGCCCAGGGCGCCGAGCTTGCCTTTACTTTTCAAGGTGAAGCTCTGGAGCGCCGGGTGCGCCCCTTGGCCGAGAGCGTCGGCTCGGAAATTATTGTCCCTTGTGACGTCACTGACGATGCTTCGATGGATGCCTGTTTTGCGGCGGTAAAAGAAAAATGGGGCAAAATCGATTTTCTTGTACACTCGATAGCCTTTGCCGGAAAGGAACAGTTGGAAGGCTCATTTGTCGACAACACCACTCGCGACGGCTTCCTGTCAGCCATGAATATTTCAGCCTATAGTTTTGTCGATGCAGCCCGGCGCGCCTCTCAGATAATGTCGGAGGGCGGCTCAATGATCACCATGACCTATTTGGGGTCAGAACGAGTTATTCCAAATTACAATGTTATGGGCGTTGCTAAAGCCGCACTTGAAGCCAGCACACGCTATATCGCGGCTGATCTTGGCCCGCGTGGCATTCGCGTCAATGCCATCTCGGCCGGCCCCATCAAAACCCTGGCGGCTGCCGGGATTGGATCCGGTCGTCATATGTTCCGGTTTAACAAAGCGACTGCCGCCATGCAGGACAATACCGACCTTGAAGGTGTTGCCGGCGCCGCGCTTTATTTATTGTCGTCATTGGGGACGTCTTGTACGGGCGAAACGCATCATGTAGACGGCGGATTTCATGCCATTGGCATGCCACAAGAAAAAGCACTTAAAGAAAGCCTGGGAATCGAATAATCATTATCGTGATCCTTTGACGTAAAGCCTATCTTAAAGCTTCATAGTCTTCGCGGCTCATTTTGCTGGCCGCCATATAGACGATATCCAACAATATCGCCGGTCGCCCGCGCCCTACCAGAGAAGCGATCGCTTCCAGATACTGGGCATTCGCATCCGATATCCGAACAGTTGTGCGCCGCGAAGCCTTAAAACGGGGTTCTGAAAACCAGGCCGTCACATCCGACATATGCTCATTGTCGCGAATATGGTCTAAAGCGCGGTTTAAAACTTTGGAGCGGGCTTTCGTTCGCATTTGCTTGCCCATATTGCGCAATATGGTTTCAGCGCCTGGCTCAATCATCATTTCTACGGCTTTTGTACTCACAATAGAGGCATGACAGATTATGGTTAATTAAAAGTATCGAAATGCCTCAAAATGAAAGCAATTAAGTCTGTCATAATTTATGGTTAATCTAACCTTACCAAATTAATGGTTTTGAAAGCATATACGACTCTCAAAAATTATGGTTAATAAACCCTTATTCAAATTGCGGGTTTGAAAGCATTTTAAGCTTTCAATTAGGAAATTGCTTTACGGGCGGTGTTTAACTCGGAAATTAAAATATCTATGTCGTCATATTCAGTAAGAAAACTTGTCGTACAGGCGCGCAACACGCTTTGGCCTTCAAAATTGACGCGCCCAAGCCATGCCCGGCCCTGGTTCTCGACCTGATCAGCGATTTTTTGCGAATCCACACCGTTGAGCCAATCATCAAAGACAATAACCGGCAGTTTGCTCTCATTGCGAATGACCCAGCCATGATGTTCCAATTGTTCGCGTAGGTAAGCCGCTAAAGCGAAATGCCGGTCAAACATGGTCTGATACCCGTTTAGCCCTAATGTCCGCAGCATCATCCACAACCGGATCCCGATAAAGCGGCGAGACCATTGATTGGTTGTGATATACATGTCCTCACCATCCCCTTCCGGCATATATGAAGTCTGAACCGAAAAGACGTTCGCCGCGTAATGTTTTTCGCGCAGCGCGATCATGCCCGCACCCATGGGTACTGCCAACCATTTATGAGCGTCAATTGTGACGCTATCGGCGGTTTCAATCCCATCTAATAGCGTTTTGCGTTTTTCATCAAAAATCAAGGCACCGGCCCACGCAGCATCAATGTGAAAATGCACATCTTCCAGACCGGCAATTTTGGCGCAGGACGCTAACGGATCAATCATACCGGCACTTGTGGTTCCACAGGTGGCTGCGATCATAAAAGGGATCATGCCCACTTTCCGGTCTGCCTTTATCGCTGATTGCAAAGCGACAACATCCATACACCCATCGCCCGTAGTCTGGACCAATCGAACAGCGCGACTTCCAATACCTGTGGCCTTGGCGATTTTGACCCAGGCCATGTGCGATTCAGCGGACACGTACAATGTCGGCTGTCCACCAAAGGCAAAAACGCCCTTTTCCAAATAGTCCGGCCGCGCTCGACAAAGCGCCACGAGCACCGCAGTTTCGTTGGCTTCAGAACCACCGGAGGTAAAATGGGCTGTCCCGTTTTCAAGACCAAGACGCGCTAGCACAAATTTGGATACAGATCGTTCCATGGTCGTGGAAGCCGGGGCATGCGATGTTAAACAAATTTGCGGGTTTCGGGCCGCCACCAATAAATCACCCATCACCCCGGGCCAGGCAGATGTTGGGTTAAAATAACCAAAACAGCGGGCACTCGCGCTCAACAAATCGCCTTTTTCCATTAATTGGTGAGCTTCTGATACCGCCCCTTCAAGGCCAAGCCCATTTTTAAATTCTAGTTCGCCAATAGTTTCCTCAGTCTGGGCAAGCGGCCATTCCGGGGCGACACGACCCGTTCGCATTTCGGCATAGCTTTCAAGTATATGGCGCGTTGCCAAGTCCATACTATCAAGGGCGGGGTAAAATGCGGAATCCAATGGGGTCAATTCAGGCAAATCGGGGGTCATAAATGTCTCCATTTTCGGAAGACAGACTATATCACAAAAAGGACTAAACCACCCGTATCTTGTTTCAAAGAAGCGATCTTAATGCCTTTCCCGTGAGCGCGGGCGATTTTTTTTCGGCAAAGGCTTGTTTGACCAGCTGAAGAACCCGGTCATTTATAGGTGTCGGGATTCCATGCTTTCGCCCTAGCTTGCTGATTTCTCCTTGTAAATAGTCAACTTCCGGTGATCGTCCAAACTTGAGATCTTCCCACATTGATGACCGGGCCTCGGGATCAATCGTTGTCATGCGATTGGCAATCGGTTGATAGATAAAATTCGGCAGCCTGATCAATCCGCGTAGTTTCACTGGATCGGGTCCTGACATTGGTGCTGGCGCAATTCCTTCAGCCTTTAAAACGACTAATCCCTCATCAATCATGTCAGCCCATATTTGACGAAAAGCACGTTGCCCGACCTGAGCCCACAAAGGCATATCGGACAAAAGGTTGAGTGCATTGTTGAGATTGACTAGAAGTTTGCTCCACTGCACACCTATTATGTCCGTTGTTGTGCGCGCTTCAAGACCTGCGTCTGTCAATGTTTCAACCAAAACTTCCGTTTCCGTTCCAGTCTCAAGGACAAGGTCACCGCCGGTCCCTCTGTGGAATTTGCCTTCACCCAATCCAACAACATTATAGGGCACCATAGCACCGTAGACCTTATAGGTTGGCAAAATCGATTTTATCGTATCCGTATTAGCGACGCCATTTTGTAAACTCATGATGACTGCGTCGGGCGATATGTGTTCAGTTATCTGTTGCGCTGCGTTTGCCGTGTCCTGACTTTTAACGGTCAGAATAATCACATCGGCGGATGTTAAAGATGTCAAATCCGTTTCGTAAGGAACATCTTTGATATGAATTGTATTTGAGGATTTTTGACTAAGTGTCAGGCCATATTGCTCAATTGTCTTGGCGAGTCGTTCACGTCCAAACAAAGTGACATTCTGCCCGTTGGCCAATAGATGTCCACCAATATAGCAGCCAATCGACCCCGCACCGAAAATTGCAATTTTCATGTAATTCTTCCGCTTTGATTAGAGGGGCTCAGCCCCCCAAAGCAGATTTTGTAACGCATATCCAACCAAACGGCCATCCTCACTTTCAACCCTGCACCATCCGGTCGGTTCACAGCCTTCAAGATCCAATAGCGCACCTTTGGCAGCGATCGCCCTTCCTTTGGAATCAGATCTGGGTTTGGCGCGCAAAATGATTTCTGTGCGCGCCAGAACCATTCGCCGGCCATCAAGCAATCTTCGTTTCATCCAGCTCTCATCGCCATTGACATCCCGGACTTTGCGCCATTGTTCAGTTTCCGCTACGACGATCATCGGAAGGCCCCGACGCTTATAGTTCCAAGCGACAGGGTGAGCGGAACTCGGGCCGGTACGGCCGTTGGAATTGCTATATTTTAAAGATACATAGCGGGGGACAGGAAATCCGGATGGTGTTTTAGAGGCATTGACGCGAATTAAATTTCGGTCAAGGGAAACGCGGGGATTAGGCACATCTTCGACGATACGAGCTGTAGACGATTTTCCGGAATTTTTTTGAGGAACGGGTTTGGATTGCGCCATTGCGGTTGGAGCGCTCATGCTACCGATCAGTGCTAGAGATATGATTAAGTTCACACGCAAATTAATATTCCACAGTCGCTAGTTAAATCTGTCATGTCATGTTATGATTAAAGATAATAAATGAGGGGTAAACAAACGCTGCGAATGGCAGAAACTTTACTTGCTAAACGCGCACAGGAAGGCTTTCATAGACAAATGGAATCAGGTTTTAAACCGAAAATCATCGTGACTCGTCGTCTGCCGGACGTTGTTCATGCGCGATTGGTCGATTTGTTTGATACCGAACTCAATGTGTCAGACACCCCCATGACCAAAGACGAGTTAAAAGACGCAATTGGTCGAGCCGATGTTTTGGTTCCCACTGTCACGGACACGATCGATGCGGAAATTATCAATTCCGCCGGCAAGCAACTCAAACTGATCGCTAATTTTGGTGCCGGCACCGATCACATTGATACGGGTGCTGCTTATGCCAAGCAGATAACAGTCACCAATACACCGGGCGTGCTAACTGAAGACACAGCTGATTTCGTGATGGCGCTGATTTTGGCCGTACCACGAAGACTGGTTGAGGCTGATCGCCTGACCCGTGCGGGCGGATTTACCGGATGGACACCGACGGGAATTCTCGGTCACCGTGTCCGCGGCAAGAAATTGGGGATTGTCGGCCTGGGCCGTATTGGACAGGCTGTCGCACGCCGTGCTCACGCCTTTGGCCTGGAAGTGCATTATCATAACCGCCGACCGGTATCAGCACCCATCGAAAAGGACTTGAATGCCACATACTGGGCTGATCTCGATGAAATGCTCGCCAATGTCGATATTGTTTCGATTAATTGCCCGAGTACACCGGCGACCCAACATTTGATTAATGCCCAACGATTGGCAACGATGCCAGCTCATGGCGTTATCGTGAATACAGCGCGGGGCGATATTATCGATGAAGCCGCGCTGGCTGATGCCTTGGCCGCTGGGCAAATCGCCGGTGCGGGGCTCGATGTGTATGAAAACGAACCCACCATACATCCGGGTCTGATGGGACTCCCCAATGTTATCCTGGCACCTCACATCGCATCCGCTACAATCGAATCCCGTATCGAGATGGGCGAAAAAGTCATGATAAATATTCGGGCCCACTATGATAAGCACATATGCCCGGACCGGGTTTTGCCACCAAGTTCCGGTTTTTCAAAAGTTTCTTGAATTTACGCAATTCGATTTAGTATCTGATTTTTAAACAGATTTTCCCGAGTTAAATACGAGTGCACACTTGTGACGAGAAATACGCTTGAAAATTGCGCCGGATATGATAAACGAAGGTCACCTGAGATTATGATTAGGATAATCTTCCGGTCCCTCACTGATGGTTGATTGCAGCGACCGTCGAGGATTTAACCGGGGCGCGTACAAGACCTTAAGACCTCCCCAGCTCTTATTGGTGTTGTACTAAGAGCAACCCTTTCCTGAGCCACACATCAGGGAAGGGTTGTTTTGTTTCCGGGTGTCAGGATTTAGAACATGCCGGGCATGACGGGTCTTGTGGTAAAGATACGGTACGGGTTTCACCGTTTAGACCGTCATACAGGAATAGGCGTCCAGATAGAGGCCTTCCAGCGCCCGTTACGATCTTTAAAGTTTCCATCGCCATCATTGAACCAATGATCCCGGCCAGCGCACCCAATATCCCTACCGACGCACATGTTTCAGCGTCGGGGGGTGCTTGAGGGACAAAACATTGATAACAAGGCCCGGATCCATCGTTTTTGAATACGGCCAATTGACCATCGAACCGTCCCAAAGCACCACTGACCAGTGGCTTCCTAGCCGTTAAACAGGCTGCGTTTACAGCAAAACGCGTTTCAAAACTATCGGTGCCATCCAGAACAATGTCATATTCAGCAATGATATTGACGGCGTTGCTTTGATCAAGACGCACATTGTGACGCTTGATGTCGATATGCGGATTTAACGCACACAGCTTATTGCCAAGCACGTCGACTTTGAGCTTTGAAAGGTCATCTGTTAAAAATTGAATCTGACGATGCAGGTTGGATAAATCAACAACATCATCATCAACCAATCCAAGAGTTCCAACACCCGCTGCGGCAAGGTAGAGTGCGGCAGGTCCACCCAGACCGCCCGCACCGACAACCAGAACCTTTGATTGGCCAATCGCAGCCTGACCCGGCCCGCCAACCTCTTTTAAGATAATTTGACGCGCATAACGCTCAAGTTCGGCGCGTTCCATTTTCAAAAATCAAACAAAGCTGTCGACATATACCGTTCAGCAAACGATGGGATAATTGTCACGATCGTTTTACCCGCATAGGCTTTTCGTTTGGCAATTTTAAGACTGGCAGCAATTGCGGCTCCCGATGAGATACCGACAGGCGCACCATCCTTTGCAGCTGCTTTGCGCGCTGTTTCAAAGGCGGTATCATTGTCGATACGGACGATGTCGTCGATCAGCTCAGTCTCCAGAATGTCTGGCTTGAATCCGGCACCGATACCCTGGATCATATGCGGCCCCTTTTCGCCTTTGGACAGAAATGGACTTCCCTCAGGTTCAATAGCGATAATTTTCAAATCCGGGTTTTTCTTTTTCAGAAATGATCCGGCACCTGTCAACGTACCGCCTGTGCCAACACCGGAGATGAGAACGTCAACTTGACCGCCCGTATCATTCCAGATTTCGGGACCTGTTGTACGGCGATGGATTTCCGGATTGGCAGGATTGTTGAATTGTCCCGGTTGCACCGCCCCCTTGATTTGCGCAACCAATTCATTGGCTTTTTCGATGGCAGCAGGCATCCCCCCCGCAGGCGGCGTCAATACAATTTCAGCCCCTAAAAGTTTCATGAGTTTGCGGCGTTCAATCGACATGCTTTCCGGCATTGTGAAAATCGCTTTATATCCTTTCGCCGCCGCTACAAGTGCCAGCCCAATTCCGGTATTTCCTGAGGTAGGCTCAACGATGGTTCCCCCTTTTTTTAGCTTTCCACTTGCTTCCAGACTTTCTACCATCGACATGGCAATCCGGTCTTTAACGCTGGCGCCGGGGTTGAAAAATTCCAATTTATAAAGCAGATCCGCTTTCGCACCTTTTGTGGTTTTGGGAAGGCGTACCAAAGGCGTGTCGCCAATAGTGTCAATAATTGAGTCGTATATTTTTCCGCGACCCGGTTTTTTTCCTGCCATTTTACTCTCTCCTTTTACCAGGTTTATTTTACGCCCGTAGATCCATATCCACCAGCGCCGCGCGCCGTACTGGACAGGCTATCAACAAGTTCGAAATCTGCTTGAGTTACAGGCGCAACAATCATTTGAGCAATCCGGTCGCCCCGATTAATATTAAAGACTTCGCCTCCGTGATTGATCAGCAAGATTTTAACTTCACCGCGATAATCCGCATCAATCGTTCCGGGCGTATTGACCACAGTAATTCCACTTTTATATGCCAAGCCTGACCGCGGGCGGATTTGCGCTTCATATCCCGGTGGAAGCGCCATTGCGAAACCGGTGGGCACCAATGTACGCGCTCCAGGCTTTAATTCGAATGGATCATCTGCATCGATTGCGGCACGCAGATCGACGCCTGCCGCCAAGTCAGTTTCGTAAGCTGGAAGCTCGAGACCTTTGAAATTTTCCAGAGTTCTAAGTTCTACTTTGACCATGTAATTCCTTTACTTGTCTTTCTCGGTATTCAAATATTTCATTATCGTTTTCAGGATTTCGAGATTGTCATCATTCAATTCCTTGCCGGAATATTGATAGTGGTATTCATCGTCTTTATAAAATACCGCCATCAAATCGCTTTCCGAAGAATCAAAGTCCTGAGACAAATAAAGCGGAACACGCGTTTGGATCAAGCGAAGGTCAAACTCGGTCGGGACCAAGTAACGACGTTGGCACATTAATGCCTGAATAGGGTGGCCATTAACTTCCGTTAAATGTCCATTTTTCCCATCAAATACGGAATAGACAAATTCTTCTGCGGGGATAAAAGTTGCAATCAAAGGCGCATCTTCGGCTTCTGTCTCGCTCAGCTCCGTTTTCGATGTAACCGGTTGTTGTACGACGATTTCACAGGCGGCAATATTGTCATCCGACCAAGAATTTGCTGATACTGAGGCTAAAGCTCCGATGAGCAAGGTTTTTAAAGTCAGCTTCATGACAAGGTCTCCGAGATTTTTGTAGCCAATCGGCGCGCTGCACTAAGCTTGCTTTCCATTGGCCAATGATCTTCCCCGTTTTTTGTAATAAGTATCATACTATTGTTGTCCCCGCCCATGACATCGCCAGACACGTCATTGGCAACAATCCAGTCGCACGCCTTTTTCTTCAACTTTGCCTTGGCGTGTTTAACAACATCATTGGTTTCCGCAGCAAATCCGATCACGAGACCGGGGCGTTTCTTGTGTTTTGATAGTGTTGAGAGAATATCCGGATTTTCTTCGAGCATTAGAGGCGGAACGCCCTTGCCGTCCTTTTTGATTTTCTTACCGGATTGCGAACTGGGTCGCCAGTCGGCTACAGCTGCAACACTGATAAATACGTCGGCCGGCAGCGCCTTTTCGCAGGCTTTGAGCATTTCCTTTGCGGTTTCAATGTTGACCGTCTTGACATTAGCTGGTGATTTTAGGCTAACAGGTCCGGAAACCAAGGTCACATCAGCGCCTAATTCAGCACATGCTGCGGCAATCGCATAACCCTGTTTGCCAGAAGAATGATTTGAAAGATAACGAACCGGATCAATAGGCTCGCGTGTCGGTCCGGCGGTGATTAAGATATGCTTATTCTTTAGCGGTTTTTTTTTAAGCCCGTCTAAATGTGTTTCCCCGGAAAGCGCTGCTTCAATCGCATCGGCGATTGCTTCGGGTTCCGCCATTCGGCCTAACCCGTATTCGCCGCACGCCATATCGCCTTCATCCGGCCCGACAAACAATGCTCCCTCATCTCGCAATGTCGCGACATTCCTTTGTGTCGCCGGATGGTCCCACATGCGGACATTCATCGCGGGCGCATACAAAACCCGTTTGTCGGTTGCCAAAAGGGTCGTGCTCGCCAAATCATTGGCCAGACCATTGACGGCTTTGGCCATCAAATCCGCCGTAGCAGGTGCAACAACAACAAGATCGGTGCTGCGGGACAATTCGATATGCCCCATTTCCGCTTCCTGAGTTAGGTCGAAGAGATCAGTAAAAACGGTTTCGCCGGTCAAGGCGCCAACAGATAAAGGTGTTACAAATTCGGTGCCGCTCCGGGTGATAATAGCCCGGGTCTTTACGCCCCGACGCGCCAGTTCGCGAATGAGAAACAGCGATTTGTAAGCAGCTATCCCGCCGCCAATAATCAAAAGTACGCTTTTATCCGTCATTATTGCTCATCATCCATCGGTTTCAGATATTATTGGCGGCCCATAGTCCACCGAGCGTTATTACTACGCCGAATGCGGTCCATGCAAACCCTTTGATCAGGGATCGAGGTTTTGTGACAGGTGCGCTGGGCAGCGGATTTGACAAATCTACCTCGCCTTCACGCCACGCTTTAGCAAGTGCAGCGACATTTTCGGCCGCTTCGGGCATAGCTTTTAAGGTTTTTTGCGCTCGTCTCAAATCGTCAAGAAAATCGCCAATCCGGCCTTCCGGCCCCAGCTCACGCCGAATACTGACCTCGACAACAGGCCGGGCCGCCGCCCACATGTCAAATGCCGGATCCAGTCGCCGCGCAACGCCTTCGGTTTGCATCATGGTTTTTTGCAACATGATCAATTGAGGTTGCATTTCCATATCGAATATTTCTGTGATTTCGAAGAGTTGCAGCAGGACTTTTGCCATGGAAACCTTGTCAGACGTGCGCCCGAATATGGGCTCACCCACGGCGCGCAATGCACTGGCAAAATCTTCAATGGTATGCTTGGCTGGGACATAGCCAGCTTCGAAATGAATTTCCGCGATCCGCAAATAATCGCGTTCCAGAAATCCATACAGGATTTCGGCGTGAAACCGCTGCTCGAGCGGACTCAAGCGGCCAAGAATGCCGAAGTCGAGCAAGACGAGATTTCCGTCCTCGTCAACCACGAGATTACCTTCATGCATATCGGCATGAAAAACCCCATAATCAAAGGCGCAGGCCAGAAAACTTTGAATGACTTTGACAGCAATATCAGGCCGGTCAATTTTAGCACTGTCCAAAGCCTCATCAGATGACAGTGCAATACCGTCAATCCATTCCATCACAAGAACGTTTTTCCCGCTATAATCCCAATAAATTTCAGGAACACGGAACAACCCTGTTTCGATTGCCGGTTCGGATAATTCACTGGCAGCGGCTGCTTCTAAACGAAGGTCGAGTTCCAGCATTACAGCCCGAGCCGTCGTCTCGGCAAAAGCTTTGGGTTTAAGCCGGCGCGATGCCGGGACAAAAGTTTCAGCCAGCGTCGACACCATGTCCAACACTTCGATATCCTTGGCCATCAGGCGGTGAATATCGGGCCTGAGAATTTTAACAGCCACGGTTTCGCCGGAGTGTAGGGTTGCTTTGTGAACCTGTGCCACAGAGGCCGCAGCGATGGACTCTGAGAAAGTTTTAAATATTTCCTGCCACGGCTTGCCAAATTCCTGTTGGATACGGGTTTCCGCTTTTGCCATTTCAAACGGCGGGACTTTATCTTTCAAACGCGCCAACCCACGCGAAAACTCGGGATCGAGCATGTCGGAACGTGTCGACAGGACCTGGCCAAACTTTATATAGGCTGGACCCAGTTTTTCCAAGGCTTTCGCGAAACGTTCTCCTGGGTTTTTGGCTCGGTCCCGGATTGCAAAAAGCCGCGAAAACCAGCCGATAATGCGCACAAACCACGGAACCTGCGCCGCATATTCTGCGGGGATAAGCGCATCATGGCGCGCCAGAACGAGCCCGGTACGGATCAGGCGAAAAAATGTGAATATCGGCTTCATCTTAAGCGGCTTTTAGCGCACCTTTCCGTGAAAAGCGAGCACGCGTTTTGTCCTATTCGCCCAATGTTTCTTCGAAAAAATCGAGGATAAGTTGATCGCGGTGGATTTGGTTTTGGTTATTGCGAAAACCGTGTTTTTCTCCTGGATAAGTCATGACCCGCATGTTCTGCGCACCCATTTCCTGAAGTTTTCCCATCAATTTAATCGAATGCCGGAAGACCACATTGTCGTCAGCCATACCGTGCATGAGCAAAAATGGTTCAGTCAGTCCCTCCAGATGAGCAAAAACGGATCCGTTTTCATATGCGCCTTTTGTATAATTTTCGTTATCGGGGCGCGGGTCACCAAGATAACGTTCCGTATAAGCCGTATCATAAAGGGCCCAATCCGTAACCGGTGCGCCTGCTACGCCGGACGCATAAACATCGGTTTGGCCCAACATATGCAAGACCATATATCCGCCATAGGACCAGCCGAAGACGCCCATCCGGTCAGGATCAACGAACCGCAATTTCTTCAAGAATTCAGCGCCGACTTTCTGATCTTTGGTTTCTATTACTCCCATGGATCGATACAGATGATCCTCGAATTGCTTACCCCGATTATATGCTCCCCGGTTATCAAGCTGAAAAACCACATACCCGGCATCGACGAACATTTGAGCGCCCAACCGGTTCCAACCTTTATGAACACGCTGAACACCTGGCCCCCCGTAAACCAGCGTGATTGCGGGTCGGCGTTCACCCGGCAAAATATCGGTGGGTTTATAGAGCATATAATCAAGCTTCGTCCCGTCTTCGGCCGTCAATTGACCATATTGCGGTGTCACATGGGATGCCAAATAGGGTGCATATGGATGGTTCTCATCAACCTTATTCTCATTAAGCCAGATTAAAGGCTTTCCATTGGCGTCATTAGCGCGTGTCTGAGGTGGCGTTGAGTTGTTGGAATATGTGCCGATATAAGCGGCACAATTTTGAGAAAATCGCGCACTGTGCCGGCCTTCTCCTTCTGAAAGTTGCATAAGATTTCCGCCATCAAATCCGACACGGTAAACATGCGTCTCCAATGGTGTATCCCGAGAACCGCTGAAATAAATTGTCCGGTTTGCCTCATCCACACAATTGATGCTCGACACCGGCCAGTCGCCTTTGGTAATTTGTACAGGGTTTTGCCCCCCCGTTTCGTACCGGTAAACATGCCGAAAACCATCCCTTTGCGATGTCCACAAAAACCCGCCATCCGCCAGAGCTTTGAATGACGACCCGCGCATGCTGAGCCAGGTCGGACTGGTTTCCTCAAACATCAGTTTGCTGGCGCCAGTCACCGGAATGATTTCCAACATTTTTAAAGATTTTTGGTCCCGGGAAAGAATGCCTGCATACATGCGATTGCCATCGTCGCTCCAATAAACACGCGCGAGGTAAATGTCGGGATTGTCGCCAATATCGGCCCATACAGTACGCCCGCCACCCAAAGGTTTTATCCCTAGGCGTACCGTCGCATTGTCGGTCCCGGCAAATGGATAGCGTTGCGCGACATTCTCAATGCCGCCGGCAGAAAATTCAATTCGGTTTTCGATCGCAATCGGACTTTCATCTATTTTTGAATAGGCCATGTAGCTTTCATTAGGCGACAACCAATACCCGGTTGAGCGACCCAACTCTTCTTGGACGACAAACGAGGCAATGCCGTTTCGAATAAGGTCAGTAGCGCCGCCGGATAATTGACGTTCAATTTTAAGATTAAGACTGTATAGAAACAGATTATTATCGCGCACATAAGACACATATTTGCCAGATCCGGAAATCCGCGCATCAGTTTCAAATCCTTCTGTATCCGTTACTTGCACGGCCTTCCGTTCGACGAGATCATAAAGAAAGACATCCCCGCCCAAGGGAAACAGGATTTTCTCCCCTTTTTCATCCCAAGAGTATGAAACAATGCCTTTGCCGTATTCACGCGCGCGTTCGCGCCTGTTTTTTTCTTCGGCCGACAAAACTTCCGGCTCGCCCAATAAGTCGGTCGAGCTGACCAGTATTTTACCCTCACCTGTAGTAAGATCATATGCCCACAAATCTTGTTGCTTGGCGTCATCTTCACGTCCTTGCAGCACGGTAACCATTGTCCCATCCGGAGAAATTTTTGCCTGACGAAGCGATTTACCGCTTAAGGATGGGTCGGAATGCAGGATTTCAGGTGTTAGGTTGCCTACTTTGACAATGGGCTCGACAGGCGCGGCCGTTTGCTCCGCATCTGAGCACCCGTATAGACCTAATAACATCGCCAAACTGGCAATCGTCAAACTGCGCATAATACCCTCGTAAATTCGTTTTCATCATAGTGGCAAGTGCGTATAAGGAAGGCCAGAAAAAAATGGTCGAAACAAGGCAAGGCCCATGGCGAATTACGATTTATTTAATGGCGACGCGGACGGGATATGTTCTTTGGTTCAATTACGATTGGCCGAACCACGCGACGCGCAATTGGTCACCGGGGTAAAGCGGGATATTGCCCTGCTTGATAAAATAAATCCGAAGAAAGGCGACCAGTTGACTGTGTTGGATATTTCAATGCGCAATAATGCCAAGGGATTGACGAAGGCTCTTCAAAATGGAGCTGATGTTTATTATGTCGATCATCACAATCCAGGTGATATTCCCTCACATGATAATTTGTTTGCGGTCATTGATACACGCCCTGATATTTGCACGGCTCTTCTCGTCAATAAATGCTTAAATGGCGTTTTTGCGGAGTGGGCAGTCGTGGCGGCTTTTGGCGACAATATGGCGGGGTCGGCCCATAAGCTGGCAGAAAAAAACAACCTGGGCCCCGAGACACTGTCGAGGCTTAAAAAGTTCGGAGAACTGATCAATTATAATGGATATGGCCGCACGGTTGATGATCTGCATTTTAAGCCCGATGATTTGTTCCGGAGCCTCGTAAGATTTGAAACCCCATCGGAATGTTTAATCCGGGCCCCACATATTTATGAACAGCTGGACCAAGGGTATGACGATGATTTGGCGCGTGCAAGAAATACACAATTTATCTCCAAAACAGAAAAATGCGCACTCGTCACTTTAGACGATGCACCCTGGGCGCGACGAATATCGGGAAGTTATGGTAATGTCTTGGCGGCAAGTTCACCGGACCGTGCGCATGCCGTACTCACCCATAATCAAGAAGCAAGTTTTACCGTTTCCGTGCGCGCACCGAGAAACAACCCCAAAGGGGCCGATCAACTCTGCCTGCAGTTCCCGACCGGGGGTGGACGATCAGCGGCAGCGGGCATCAATGACTTGCCGCACACCGATCTTGAAATTTTTACGGACGCGTTTAACGCTGCCTTTTAACGTTATCTTGGCGGCATGCGCGCACCGGCATCGGCACGTATGTACTCGGCATTGATATAAACTTGCTCAACCAGGGTCGCGGCCAGATCTGCATACTCGCGCATGGTTCCGAACCGGTTCGGAAATTGAACATGGGCCCGAAGATTGTCTTTTACTTCGGGTTTCATCTGGCCGTAAATCGGCGTTTCGAAAAAACCGGGCAGGATTGTATTGACGCGAATACCTTCGCGGGCAAGATCCCGTGCCATTGGTAGCGCCATTGCCAAAATGCCGCCTTTAGATGACGAGTATGCCACCTGACCGATCTGACCGTCCTGGGCCGCCACAGAAGCCGTGTTGATAATCACGCCACGTTCGCCATCGGGCTCAGTGGGTTCAAGCGCCATCATGCCGGCGGCGGATTTAGACGCACACAGAAATGAACCGATCAAATTGATATTGATAATCCGGATATAAGTCTCCACATCATGCGCCAGAATTTCACCGGTATCGCGTTTACGACTGGCGGTTTTCATCGCCCCCCCTATGCCTGCGCAGTTGATCATGATGCGCTCTTGACCATTAACAGCGCGGATCTTTTCAAATCCAGCATCAACACTGTCATTGTCCGCGACATTGACTTTTGCAAAGACGCCGCCGATTTCTTTAGCGACCATTTCCCCGCGTTCTTCATTCATGTCAAAAATACCGACTTTCACACCGCGTTCGGCAAAAAGACGGGCGGTGCCTTCGCCCAAGCCAGACGCGCCGCCGGTTACAATTGCACTCACCTGATTTGATAATTCCATTCTGTCCTCGTCTAATTTGAATTGTCGATTTGATTTGCGGGCAAACTACTTAGCTTGATACAAAGCTCAAACAAAAAAATGAAATATTTGAAAGCGACCAATGAACGCACCACTTAAATATGGGTTGGCACTTCACGGCGGTGCCGGGAAATATAAAGACAAACCCCAGCACGATCAGATAGCTCACCTGCGCGAGACCTGTGCCCATGGACAGGCCATGTTGAAAAAAGGAGCTGCCGCTCTGGACGTGTGCGAAGAGCTTGCAGCCCGGCTCGAAGACGCAGGGCTTTATGTAGCAGGGCGGGGTACCGGCCCAAACTCCACGGGTGAATATGAACTTGACGCCGCGATCATGGATGGTCCAAGCCGGAAAATTGGATCTGTGTGCGCCTTAAAAGGATTTCAAAACCCGGTGCACGTAGCGCGCGCCGTTTTGGAGCACACACCGCACGTTATGTTGGCCGGCCGGGGTGCCGAGAATTTTGCCAGTATCCGGGGGTGCACCCGAATTGAAAATCCTCTCGAATATTATCTGGTACAAGGCGTGTCGCGTCTGCCTGAGGAATTGGACACCGGAACAATTGGCGTCGTAGCCCGGGACCAGAACGGTCACTTGGCGGCCGCGACATCCACTGGCGGCTTACTGGGTAAAATGCAAGGCCGCGTCGGCGATAGCCCGCTCCCGGGTGCCGGATGTTGGGCCGATGAAAGGGTCGCAGTGTCCTGTACCGGACAAGGCGAGTATTTCATCAAATCTGTCACGGCGGCTGATCTTTCCGCCCGGTTACGCTATACGGCGCAAAACCTCGGAGAAGCAGCGACCGCCGCAATTGCTGATATGGAGACGCAAGGCGGATATGGCGGATTGATCGCGATTGGGACATCCGGAATTCCGGTTTTTCCATTTAATTCTGAAGGCATGCGCCGTGCCTGGATTGATGAGCACGGTGAAGTTCAGGTTGCCGTATGAGCAATCAGCACAAACTTATCCGCGCCTTTAATCTTCAAGCTTATCATTGCCGTGATTTAGATTCGTCTTTTATGGGCGATGCCTGCGAATTAATGGCAGCACATCTGAAACCAAATACAAATATCGGAAAAACTTTATTTGACTGGCCGGGCGATGTTGCGGCCAGCGGCGCATCATTGCCGCTAAGGCTCATGGGCTGTTTGCACCGATTGGTCATTTCCCACGAAAGCCCCGAACTGGCTCGTGTCTATCCACCGCACTTATTGACGGATGATGATTGGCCTGTATTTGAACAAGCTCTCATCGATCATGAACAGGCGATCCTTCACCAATTGCGGCAAGCTCCACAGACCAATGAGGTGCGTCGATCCGCCGTCCTGCTTTCAGGGTTTATGACAATCGCCAACCAAACAGCCAACTTTCCGATGGTGATGTCAGAGTTGGGCGCAAGCGCCGGGCTCAATATGTGCTGGGATAAATTCTCTTACGTTTTTGGGGGCATCAAATGGGGCGATCCCGGGGCATCAATCCAGTTGACCCCACAATGGAATGGTAACCCTCTTCCCACACACCCATTGTCGGTAGTTGACCGAGGAGGGTGTGACATCAATCCCATTGATCTTGATGATCAACAAAAGGTGGATACGCTTCTCTCATATTTGTGGGCAGACCAGCCCGAACGTTTGGCCCGCACGCGATCGGCAATCGAAATTTTCAAAGAAAACGCGCTCAATATCGACAAGGAGGGTGCGATCAATTGGTTGAAGGAGCGGCTGGAAAGACCCGAACAAAGCACCGTGCACGTGGTTTATCACACCATCGCCCGTCAATATTTTTCCGATGCCGATAAGAATGAAAGCCGTGCCTTAATTGAAGCCGCTGGAGAAAACGCGACGGCGATTTCACCACTTGCCTGGTTGCGGTTCGAGGCCGACGGCGAACAACCCGGTGCGGCACTAACCCTTCGTCTCTGGAATGGCGAGGACAACGACGGTGCGGTTCAATTCCTGGGCCGCGCTGATTACCACGGCCGATGGATCGACTGGGTCGGCTAATTACTTGCGATAATCAAGTGGCGGTTCGCGATCGCCGAGCAGCGATTTATACTTGTAATTTTTGCCACGCGCTTCGTGAAACTCGGCTGTCGCTTTTTCGCGCAATTCGGGATTAGTATAAAGCTCGATCGCGGCCAATGTTAGTGTTTTTGCCGCATTATTGGCGCCTTTAAACCCGATCGACATGCCGCTTGCAGCAGAGGATTGCCACGAATGCGCAGACGTTCCCGGCACCCAAGTCGCCGTGCGCAGTCCTACCGTCGGGGTTGCGTAGGAGACATCACCCACATCAGTTGACCCATATCCCAGCGATCGGGAATAAGGTTGAATTTCGGCTTCGCTTCCGAGTTTAAATTTTGGCTTGTCGAAACTTTTTGCCATTTTTTGCGCGAATTTCTTTTCAGCCGGCGTGTATTCAACGCCGCCAACGATCCGGAGTTTTGCATCCATCATTTTGGCCATTGTTTCATTAACGAGGAGCGGGTTGTTCCCGTGGATCACTTCCCATTCCACCTTTGTGCCTGTGCCTTGAGCGGCACCGCGTGCGGCCTCCTCGACACGCGCCCAAATTTCATCGACGCCGTCGGCCTGCGGATGGCGCACATAATAAAACACTTCGGCAAAATCGGGCACAACATTGGGAGCAATACCGCCTTTGGTAATGACGTAGTGAATGCGCGATTGTTGCGGCACATGCTCGCGCATCATGTTGACCATAAAGTTAAATGCTTCGACACCGTCGAGGGCTGAACGGGCTTTTTCCGGTGCCCCTGCTGCGTGAGCAGAAACTCCGTGAAACCGAAACTTTGCCGACCGATTGGCAAGGGTCGTTCGTGCTGCCGCCGAGTTCTCATCGTCGGCATGCCAATGTAAGGCAAAATCAACATCATCGAATAAGCCGGCGCGTACCATATAGACTTTGCCGCTTCCGCCCTCTTCTGCAGGCGTCCCATAAACCCGTACTCGGCCCGGCGTATTTGAGCTCTCGAGCCAATCTTTTATGGCTAATGCCGCCCCAAGGGACCCAGCTGCAAATAGATTATGCCCGCAGGCATGAGCAGCATCTTTGCCTTCTATCGGGGAGCGTTCTGCCAGCGCATCCTGGTTGATGCCAGGGAGCGCGTCATACTCCGCTAAAATCGCAATAATCGGTCCGCCGGCTCCGTATTCGGCCATAAACGCCGTTGGAATTTCAGCGACACCTTCTTTGATGTCAAACCCTGCCGCCTTCAGTGTATCTTTTAAAAGGCCGCTGGATTTCTCCTCTTGATAGCCGACTTCACTCCACTCCCAGATCTTGCGCGCAATATCGGCGGTTTGTTCGTATCGACGATCGATTTGATCCAGAACATCCGCGTGATCGGCGTCTTTGTCATGGGCAAGCGCGGGAGCCGACAAGGCCAAACTCAGGCAGAGTGTTGTAATCGCAGATGGCAGAAATTTCATTGGTGTGACCTCATAAGTTTGCACACGTTTAGCAGACTATGTTTGACAGGGCACGTAGATATTTTCCAAATCAGCCCCCCCTTTCACCGCAACCTCTTATTAATAATGAATGAATGTTCATTCATTATTTGTTGACACCACTTTAAAGATTGAGTAGTCCATGCTTTAGTAAGTGAACATTCATTCACTGATATTTAAACAACGCAAGAGCAGTTTGCGATTGTTAAGGAAAGGATCCAGTCCGATGGCGACGCAACTTAAACATGATGCTTATGCAATCGATGCAGCGCGCGGGGTCAGTGCCGCTGACGGAACGACCAAAGCCCGCATCGAGCGCGCCGCCCTCATACTGTTCACGGAAAGGGGCGTTGACGGGGTTTCGATCAAAGAAGTTGCGGCGCGTGCGAAAATTTCAGACGGTGCCATGTACCGGTATTATCCCTCAAAATACAAATTGGCGCATGAGCTAATGCTGACCATTCACAATCGATTGACCGCCCTGGTTCGGGAAGTCGCGGGCGCGGATCTTACATTTCACGAAAAAATCAAAGCGATCGTGACACAGTATTGCGCACTTGCCGACGATGACTGGGATTTATTTGCATATCATTTGATGCACTTGCATCATTTTCCCGAATTATTTGCTCTCGGCCAAAATAAGAAAAAGATGGATAGTGCCACCTCGGCCTGCGCCGACATTCTGGATCAGGCGATGCGGGACGGCGATATTCCAACGGGGAATACGGAACTTCTCGCTTCGATGGTATTGGGTATTGTTGTGCAAGCGGCGCAGGCAAAAGCCTATCAGCGCCTCAATGGCCCCTTAAGCATTTATGTGAACGATTTTGAACGGTCCATTCGGGCCGTCCTGCAGGCCCAATAAGGAGATCATTATGCGATCTTTATTTTTCAATGTTCTGTTTTACGGTTTGACAGCAATTTTCGCTATTCTCCTCGCCTTGCTGTCATTTCTGCCGGGCCGCAAACCATTAATGCTGGGCCTCAATGCCTATACGCGGTCGATGGTCAAAATTATGCAGTGGGTCGCCGGAATTAGGGTTCATATCACGGGGTTGGAGAATGTGCCTAAACATGGACCGGCGATTATCGCGCCAAAACACCAAAGCTATGGTGACGGCATTGTGTTGTTTTCACAATTTAAGGATCTTTCATTTGTCACCGGAGATCATCTGGAAAAATTTATGACCGTCAAGCGCATATTGCGCAAAGCCGGCGCGGTCGTGATCGACAATTGTGGCGGATCGGATGCTCGTGACAAATTACAGGAAAACGCGATGAAAGTGCATGCGGACGGACGTAAGCTGCTGATTTACCCCGAGGGGCATTTATCGCGGATCGGGACACGACACCGTTATCGCAAAGGCATATTCTTTATGTATCAAGATTTCAATTGTCCGGTCGTTCCGGTCGCGACAAATCTGGGACAACGCTGGAATCAAAATGACTGGCATAAGCATAAAGGCGAGGCACACCTCGAATTTCTCGAACCCATTCAACCCGGCCTTGAAAAAGATGTGTTCATGCGGGAGCTTGAACATCGGATTGAAACCCGCTCGCTCGAACTTCTTGATCTAAACGACCTTGGACATCTGAACCAGGACGATATAGGGCTTTTAGCTGAAAACGAAGTTGCCCGCGCAAAACGGATTTCCCGTGAAGCGGAAGAAGCACCAACAGGGGGATCAGGCGCATGAGCCTAAGAACAGCGGGAAGTTTACTCAAACAAAGGCGGTTTTTGCCGCTTTTCGTTTTATTCCAAGCCGGCACATTTAATGATAACGCGCTTAAGAATGCCTTGATAGCCTTGGTCGCCTTTGGCGGCGTGATTTTGTTCTCGGAAAGCATTCCACGCGAATCAATTGTGCCTCTCGCGGCGCTTCTCTTTACGATGCCCTTCCTCATATTGTGTACAATCGCTGGGCAAATCGCCGACAAACTCGACCGGGGCGAAATTTTAAAACGGATCAAACGCGCAGAAGTGATAATTATGCTTGTCGCTGCGCTCGGATTTTTCCTGGAAAGCCCTGCAATTCTTGCTCTGACACTTGTTGCGATGGGGTGCCAATCCGCGTTTTTTTCGCCCACGAAAAACGCTGTTTTGCCACAATGGTTAGGTGATAAAGAACTCATCACCGGCAACAGCTTGATGAGTGGCTTCCAGTTCTTCTTCATACTTTTGGGACAATCCGCAGGAACACTGCTTGTTTTGATGAAATTTCCAGACACCGGGTTTTTAACGGGTCCGCGGGTCGTGGCAATGATCCTGGTAGTTTTGGCGTTGGTCGGTTGGTTCGCAGCTGAAAAAGTCCCCGCAGCGCCATCGCCGAAGCCAAATCTGAAAATCAACTACAATCCAATCACAGCCATCTATCGCGCACTCAAAGATGCCTGGGAAGATCAGCCCGTCTTTAGACCAATGATGGGGATCGCATGGTTTTACGGGCTTTCTGCTGTTTTCGTCACAGCGTTTCCCGTCTATATCGCAGACGTCATGAAATATGACCAATGGGTCCTGACCGTCGTCTTGGTTTTCTCGACGATTGGCATTCTCATTGGGTCCTTATTGTGTCTCGTCCTGGCGCGCGGCAAAGAGGCTATCGGAGTGACCGCTATCGGGATCATCGGTGTAACATTGTTTACATTAGATTTGTATCTCAACTCCCAACAATCGATACGTACAGACTTTGGAGACTTAAACGCTTTTTGGGCAGACCCTACAACAAAGCGGTTTTTAGTCGATGTATGCGGCGCGTCTCTTTGTGCCGGCATGTATGTAGTACCATTACAAGCTATGGCGCAACGGCGCGCCAACCCTGAAAACCGGGCCCGGATGATGTCAGCCGGCGCGGTCTTGCTCAATTTGGCCGTCAATATCGTGACATTCGGCCTGTTATATTTGGGCTATACTGCAATGCCGCCTGCCTCACCATTCCTGTTTATTGTTATGATCAGTGGCATTGTCGCCGGCTATTGCGTCTGGCGCTTTTTCAATCCCCACCACTATGAAAGCCACGCCGGAGAGTAAGTATGCGGGGGTATTTCGGGATTGGCGTTCAGGGCATTTCAAAGGCGCAGAATTTAGGCGCCGTCATGCGCACTGCGCACGCGTTTGGATCAAGTTTCGTGTTTACCGTCAGTGCCCATCATAAAGCCAATCTCGTTAACGAAACAGATACGTCAAAATCATTTTCCCACCTGCCGCTGTATCAATGGGACAATGTGGACGAAGTGCGCCTGCCTGTCGGGTGCACGCTTGTTGGTGTTGAACTGTGCGACCAATCTGTTGATTTACCGAGTTTTCGCCACCCTCAGGCCTGTGCTTATATATTGGGTCCCGAAAAAGGATCTTTATCGGCGGATATGCAAGCCAAATGTACGCATTTGGTCAAAATTCCGACCAAGTTCTGCATCAATGTCAGCCTGGCGGCCGCCCTCACCTTGTATGATAGAACACTTTGTTTGGGCGGCTACCCGGAACGCCCGCTCATGCCCGGCGGGCCTGATTTAGCTGCTCTGGAAGACTGGAAACGATTGAAGCTGCGCAAAGACTGACAAAATCCCTATTCTTAACCAGACCTTAACGATAAAACGCTTGAGTATAGGGATTGATGGTTTTGCCATTTGTTGGGCTGATCAATAGGTAGAAAAATGAAATTCACACACACACTCCTCCTGGCATCAGGATTGGTCTTGACATCCGTCGTCGGAACACCTGCGCTCGCACAGGCGGCAACCGGTGCCAATCTCGAAGGTGTCTTTACCGACTGGACGGTTTATTCACGTAGTGAAGGTGGCGATAAAATCTGTTATGTGCTTGCCAAACCGTCGACCAAAACGCCGACATCGGTCCGGCATGGCGATATCTATTTTATGGTCGCCAACTGGAAATCCGGGGTAGCCCAGGAACAACCGAGTCTTTTGACCGGATATCCGCTTAAGGCAGAAGTCCCGCCGTCGGCACGTATCGACCGCAACAAAATTCCAATGTTTGCCGCCGATAATGAAGCTTTTATCGAAAGCGAGACGGACGAGAAAAAACTCGTTCAATCCATGCGAAAAGGCGCTAGAATGCGTGTGGATGCCATGTCAAAGCGTGGGACGCAAACAAGCTACGAATTTTCCTTAAAAGGCGTGACAGCCGCACTCAAAAAAGCAAAAGCCGTCTGCCAGTAATTGACAAATCCACTGTGAATCCGGCGCTTTCCTTTTAGGGTTTAAGTGTGCTATCAGCGCGCACCGATTAAACTGAGACCGCAATGGCCACACCTATTTTAAATAATGAAGCCTTGAATGTGCGCGAGCAATCGCGTGACGACCGGATTTTGCTTGCCGGGTTGGGCCGTAAAGAACTGGCTGACGCGTTAATTGAATTCGGCATCGATCCCAAAAAGGTGCGTATGCGTTCCAAGCAGATCTTTCACTGGATCTACAATTACGGTGTGACCGATTGGGAAGCAATGACCAATATCGCCAAGCCTTTACGCAAGTCCTTATCTGAAAAGTTTTCGCTTGAGCGACCTGAGCTGATCGAGCGTCAAGTCAGCGTTGATGGCACGCGTAAATATCTCATCCGGATGGCGCCCGGCATTGAAGTGGAAAGTGTATTTATCCCTGCCGTCTCCAAAACCGGCGCCTTGTGTGTATCTTCACAAGTCGGATGCACACTCACTTGTAAATTCTGTCATACCGGAACCCAGAAACTGGTCCGTAATCTGACGGCCCGGGAAATAGCATTACAGGTTATGGTGGCCCGCGATGATCTGAACGAATGGCCGAGCTCTTCGGTTGAGCGAAAGCTGACCAATATTGTCTTTATGGGCATGGGAGAACCGCTTTATAACACGGAAGAAGTCGCAAAAGCGGTTGATATTATTTGTGACCGAGAAGGATTAAGCTTTGGCCGCCGCCGGATTACGCTCTCCACGTCCGGCGTTGTACCTGAAATTGTCAAAGCCGGTCAGCAAACCCAAGCGATGCTGGCCATTTCATTACACGCGGCCAATGATGAATTGCGCACGCAGATCATGCCGATCAACAAGAAATACCCTCTAAAAGATTTAATGGCCGCCTGTCGCGCCTATCCCGGGCTTTCGAACTCCAAACGTATTACGTTTGAGTATGTGATGCTCAAGGGCATTAATGACAGCCCGAAACACGCAAAACAATTGATCAATCTGCTCAAAGGCATTCCGGCCAAGGTCAACCTTATCCCGTTTAATCCCTGGCCCGGGTCGCCTTATGAATGCTCGGACTGGGAAACCATCGAAACATTTGCCGACAAAATCAATGCGGCCGGGTATGCGTCGCCAATTCGGACCCCGCGTGGTCGGGATATTCTCGCTGCTTGTGGTCAATTGAGGTCAGAAAGTGAAAAAATGCGTGCGAGTGAACGTCGCAAACTGGAACATGCAAGTGCCGACACCAACCCTTAAACGCCCTAGAATTCACTTGATATTTTTTGCCGCCCTCGTCATTAATAATCGGGTGGGACAATAATAATAACAGAGAGCCAACCATGCATCCATCGCTTGAAAGCCTTGCCAGCGGGTTTCCATACCTGATCTTTTACCTCCTGCTTGTGACGACGATTTATCTGATCGGATTGATCGTGTACGTGAAGCTGACACCGCACAAAGAAATCGAACTCATTCAGGACGGTAATATGGCGGCTGCGATTTCCTTCAGTGGACTTGTTATCGGACTAGCACTGCCTTTGGCCGCGTGTTTGATCTACAAGATCAGCCTCATTGACGTGCTGGTTTGGGGAAGCGTCAGCATATTGCTGCAGCTGTTTTTATTTCGCCTGACCGATATGGTTTTAAGCGGTCTTCCCAAACGGATTGAAGAAGGCGAAGTGCCGGCTGCAACCGTGCTTGCCTCTTTTAAACTTGCAGGGTCTATCATTCTTGCGGTGGCGATCGCCGGATAAATGCGATTCCTGCGACGTATTCCAGATTGGCTGATTTACAGTTTTCTGCTGAGCTTTATTCTCACGAGTGCCAATAGCCGGTCGGCGCGACGCGACGCCCCTTTGCCGCCCCCTGAGCTCGGTCCTGCCCTGCCCAATGCCCGCCCTACTGATCCATCTGTTATTGTCGAAATCGAGAAACCAAAATCGGGAGTTGGAACGGCCTTCGCCATTAATCGCATCGGTACCTGGTTAACTGCCCGCCATGTTGTTGATGGATGTGACCAGGTGGGACTGCGGGTGGGCGCGAACAAATATGTCAAGACCGACAGTGCGCAGGTTTCTCGCGCAACCGACACAGCTCTCATTGCCAGTGATTGGAAACGCCCGCCGCTGGCCCGGGATTTTCAAACCAAACGACAGGTCGGAGAACGTGGATTCTTTATTGGATTTCCGCAAGGCCAACCGGGTGAAGTCGCCGGTAAACTTTTAGGGCGTCACCGCATGCTGGTGCGCGGACGGTATAAATCAGAAGAAACAATCCTGGCCTGGGCGGAAATTGGCCGGACATCGGGACTGAAAGGCTCGCTCGGCGGAATTTCTGGTGGCCCGGTATTTGATACGGACGGTGAAGTTATCGGCATTGTTGCCGCTGAAAGCCCGCGCCGCGGCCGGATATATACGGTGGCACCTATGTCGCTCTCCAATATTCTCGAACCAATGCAATCCGAACCCAAACCTGACCCGATCAATATGGAAAACTATGGGCGGGAAGCCGACAAATACCGCCGCACCCGCCGCGTGACCCAAGTGATTTGCTTGGTGAATTAGCGAAACTCATCTATATCCCTAATCATTGTGCGCTGGGTCAGACGACATATACGGAAACTAAAACGCAACAAAGGTGCCATATTAATTGGGGTGCTTGTCGTTTTCGTCATCATGCATTTCTTTGCGCCGCCTCGACATGCCTTTACCCGACCGCTTGATCTGGACGCGGACATTGGTTTGGCCACCGGTACGAAAGTGACCTTTGCCAGTCTTATGCCGGGTGATTACTGCATGAACAAACTTGGCACAGCGAACGCGCTTGAATTTAAACAGGCCGACCCGAAACGTCCAAAAGACCCGTGCGGATGGGACGTCGCAGCAACTATGACCCAGGCAGCAGAAGTGTCCTTTCGCCCGCGCGAAGTGACCGCGCAATGCTCGGTGACTTTGGCTGGGTATATCTGGTTACAAGAGGTCGATAAATCGGCGCAAAAGCTGCTCGGCAGCGGTCTGAAATCCGTGCATCATGCCGGGACCTATTCCTGTCGCCGTCAGCGCGGCAATGGGTCGGGCGCCTGGTCGGAACATGCTTTTGCCAATGCCTGGGACATTATGGGATTTCAACTGGATGATGGCCGCGTCATATCCGTCTTGAAAGATTGGGATCAAGGATTGACCAATGAAAGCAAAGCCCGCGCGCGATTTTTGCGCAAGGCGCGCGGATCGGCGTGCCGGGTGTTTCGGGTTGTCCTAAGCCCCGATTTTAACGAAGCCCATAAAGACCATTTTCACCTTGACCAAGGCCCGACCTTGTCTTGCCGTTGAAACTTACATAAACTACACCCCAAGGGGGAGTTATGCATTTTATCGGATTGTTGATTGCCGTCGCCACGGCCATTTGGTGGATTTCACGTGCGGCACGCGGCGCGCAGGATGTCGCCGACATGGCACAAGGGCTGGCCAATATGCCGAGACGCAATCGGTTTCGCAAAAAAGCGGCCAAACGCGGCATTGATCTTATTGACGATCCCCGTGAAGCGGCAACCATTCTTTTGGTGTGTGTTGCCCGACTCTCGAAATATGCACAACAAAACACCGGAAACATCAGCGATGCGTCGATTGAAAAGATCGTCGGAATATTACAATCCTATATGAAAATTTCTGGACGGGAAGCAGACGAGTTACTGACACAAATGCGTTGGTCTGCCCAGGATCTCGTCCAGCCGGAAACAGCGCTCCTACCGATGTCCAACATTTTGCGCGATAGCGTCAATCACGCCGAAGCCGAGGACTTAAGCGATATGCTGAGAAAAGTGTCTCACGCAGACGGGGATACAACACCGGCACAACGGGCATTCATTGATAAATTTCGTGAACGTACAGGGTTAGCCGTCTAAGATGCGCGCATTATTGGCATGTGCGGTATTGACGCTGACAGCCTGCGCCGACAAAGAACTGAGAACTCCCTTCGCGATCAGCAATAATGCCGTGGCCTATCACGCACCCACCGAAACAGTTTACAGTTTTGCCGGGCTCAAAGCGGGCAAAACCCATCATGATGTCAGCGCAGATGCATTTGCCTGCGACCTGACTTCCCAGACATGCGAAGTCATTTCTCCCCTGCCTGATAAGGTCGGACGTCTCGCCGCGACCGCCAAGACTGTCGGAGACATTATATATATTTTCGGGGGTTATAGCGTTGCCGAAGATGGAAGCGAAACGTCAACGCCGGAAGTGTTTGCCTATAATGTCAAGCTCGGAAGGTACCAACGAAAATCTGACATGCCGATGCCGGTCGATGACACAGTCTCGCTGGTTTACAAAGACCGGTTCATCTATCTGGTGTCGGGCTGGCACAAGGATGGCAATGTCGTTAATGTGCAGCTCTACGATACGCAAACTGACGCATGGGAACCAGCGACAGACTGGCCGGGTGCCCCTGTATTTGGGCATGCGGGCGGCATCGTCGAAAATGTCATAGCCGTGTGCGACGGTGTGATAGTGAAACAACCGGTACCGCCGGAAACCAAACGCTCGTTCACGGACATCTCAGCATGCTGGCGCGGAGACATTGATGTGAATGATCCCACTCAAATCACATGGCGGCGCTTGAAACAACTGCCCGGCAAAGGCCATTACCGCATGGCCGCCACCGGATGGCCCGTAAAGAACATGATCGTATTCGCCGGCGGGTCCGACAACCCCTACAACATCAACGGCATTGGATACGATGACGAGCCCAGCGCCCCGTCCGCCCATGTCTGGGCCTATGATATCACCAAGGATGACTATATTTTATTCAAGGACAAGCCGATCCCGACCATGGACCATCGCGGTCTCATACACCTTGAAAGAAACAAGTTCATCACGGTTGGCGGCATGGGCAAGGATCAGAATGTGCTCGCCCGGGTCAGCACGTTCGCAATCAACCGCTAATCGCTAAAGTCGTTTCAATTCAACTTTGACCCGGCTTGCAAATTGGACGCGTCGTTTACCTGGTTTGTCGCGTTTTTGATAGTTTGAAATCAAAACGTCGTTCTGAGTTTCAGCAACTGCGGCACTGACCAGTTCCACCCTGCAAGCGGCTAGATACCGTTGCCCCAAATAACTGGGTTGCATGGCACTTATATTTGTCTGTGACCGGCAGGCTTTACGCGCGGTCTTTTCGAAATTCGCCAGCGTTTCCTCAACCGGTGCGTCTGCGTCGTAGAGGAAAACCGTCGTGAACGTTTCCTCTCCCGCATGAGCGAGATTGCTAAGTCCGATCAGTGCTGCACTTGCGATAGCCGATTTGAAAATATAATTCATTTTATCTCTCCATAAGTATTCACGAAGCGTCCCTGCTTCCACAAGTACTCATGCCGCTTTTCTTGGCTTTCGTCCTGATGAATAGGTGATGAAGTCCAAATATATTTGCGACGGATATCTGAAATTGACGAGTCTTACAGGCTCCCTTCCCATTTAAGGGTCGGACTTATTTGAGACTTAAATCTATGCGGTTGAACAGTGCAAGCAGTTCCTATCCCGGCGCGCCGATTGCCCAGATAAATGGGTGAACGGTCACCGATGCGGGCAATCCAGCCTGGACATACGGATCAGATTTCAACCATTCTTTGACGTCCGCAAGCGCATCAGCTTCCACAATCAGCAGGCTGCCCGTCATGGTTTCCCCGTCATCGCTGAGCCATGGCCCGGCTGACAAGACTTTCACCGGAGCGTTCGTTCCTAAAAATGCAAGATGGGCATCACGGTTGGCTTTACGAATCCGCAGGCCATCTTCTTTGTCTTGGCTGTAAATCATGAACTTCATATTGACCCCTCTGCTTTTCGGTCGCGGCCTAGTAAGCCAGCGATGGCCGTATCAACGTCTACTGATCCATCCAGTATAGATGCGACCGCATGACAGATCGGCATTTCCACGCCTGCTTTTTTAGCCAGTCTTTGTAAGACCGGGGCCGTGGCAACGCCTTCTGTCACAGCCGAGCGTGAACTCATGATTTCAGCCAAGGTCTTGCCTTGGCCCAGAGCCAAGCCGCAGGACATATTGCGCGATTGCTCCGACGAGCAGGTCAATACAAGATCGCCGAGGCCGCACATGCCGGTAAGCGTGTCCGGTTTGGCGCCAAGCGCTGCACCCAATCTGGTCATTTCAGCAAAGCCGCGCGCGATTAAGGCCGCATGGGCGGACTTGCCGAGCTCGCGCCCGAGCACCATGCCACAGGCGATCGCGAGGACGTTTTTGACAGCCCCGCCAATTTCCGCCCCCAATAAATCATCGCTCAGATAGGGCCGGAATGTGGGTGCAGCGATTGCGTCGGCGAGAGCTTCACCTATGTCGTGGTCTTTGACCGCCAAAGTCACGGCGGTCGGCAAGCCTTTGACCACATCAATGGCAAAACTCGGCCCGGCCAAAACTGCCGGCATCGCGTCCGGAATAACGTCCTCGAGTACATCCGCCATAAAGCCGAGACTTTTATATTCGATGCCTTTCGAACACAGGATGATAGGTACGCCTTTGCGCGCATGGGGCGCGAAATTAGTCAATGTCGGGCGCATATGTTGGGCGGGCGCGACGGCGAGAACAGCGTCCATATCGGCCAGATCAGCCATATCATTAGTGGCGTGGATCGACGGGTTCAGTTTGACGCTGGGCAAATACAGCGTGTTTTCATGTTTCGTATTAATCGCATCCACACATTCGGGCTCATAAGCCCATAAGGTTACATCACGGCCAACGCTCGCCAATGTCTGTGCGAGCGCCGTGCCCCAGGCACCGCCGCCAATCACGCCAAATTTTTGAAATTGTTTGTTCAAGATTTCGGTCCCTTTCGTCCGGATCCACTCGCAGGGCGCACCGACGCTGATTCGTCATCCAGCGGCCAGCGCGGACGCGCTTTGACATCCAGTTGGTCAATTTGACCCTGTGCAAACCGTTCTGCACCTGCCAATGCAATCATAGCGGCATTGTCCGTACAATATTTAAGGGGTGGTGCGAACAATTGAAAGCCCTCGTCGACGCACAGGGCTTCAAGCCCTGCCCGAATAGATGAATTCGCCGCTACGCCACCAGCCACAACAAGTCTTTTTTCCTCGTCCTGCGATTGAAACTGTCCCATGGCATTTCTCGTGCGGTCGATGATCACATCGGTAACGGCCAGCTGGAAACTGGCAGCAAGATCTGCCTTGTTTTGTTCACTCGGATTTTCAAAAGCATCAAACGCCCGGCGCGACGCAGTTTTAAGGCCTGCAAATGAAAAATCAGCGTGGGGCTTACCGACGAAAGGCCGTGGCAGCTTTATCGCGTTCGGATCACCGGCCTTGGCGGTTCGTTCCAGTGCCGGACCTCCCGGAAAGCCTAAACTCATGATCTTCGCGGTTTTATCAAATGCCTCCCCGGCGGCATCATCGACCGTGCTGCCCAAGCGTTCATAATCGCCGAGGCCTTTAACAGAAAGGAGTTGGGTATGCCCGCCGGACACCAGCAATAAAAGATAAGGAAAATCGCATGGCTCTGACAGACGCGGCGATAATGCATGACCCTCTAGATGATTGACGCCTATTAAGGGAACATTCAACGACAGAGACAAACCCTTGGCAACCATCAATCCGGTGATGACCCCTCCGATCAAGCCGGGCCCTGCTGTTGCTGCGACCGCATTCAAGCCAGCGTAGTCCATTTCGGCCTGGGTCATGGCATCGGCAATCAATCCTTCGATTTTTTGCATATGCGCCCGGGCGGCTATTTCCGGCACGACACCGCCATAAGGGGCATGGGCTTTGTGTTGACTGGCAATGATTGACGAGAGCACCCGTACCGTACCGTCCGTATCCCGAGCGACAACAGACGCGGCGGTCTCATCGCATGACGATTCGACGCCCAGCACAAAAATTGTACCTGCGTCAGCCTGTTCGATTGCCTGTCGGCTCATATCATCGTAAGCAGCTTCCATATGCTGCAATTACCCTGCCGCCCGTAAATTGGCAATGGCGGGATATTAGTCAGACGACAAAAGGAGACGGCCTGTATGAGTGCAGACCAGAAAGCTTTGAAAATCGGCACACGCGGATCGCCCTTGGCCCTGTATCAGGCCCGGCTCGTGCAACGCTTGCTGGGTGAAGCCGAAAACATCGCGGTCGAAGACCGTGACATTGTTTTTCCGATTATCGTGCTCAAAACGTCCGGTGATCGATTAACGGACCGCGCGCTCATCGAAGCCGGCGGAAAAGGCCTGTTCACCAAAGAGCTGGAAGAGGCGCTTCACGATGAACGCATCGATTTGGCAGTACACTCAATGAAAGATGTACCCACCAATGGACATGCGGACTTGGACATTTCAACCGTGCTCAAGCGTGCCGATGTCCGCGATGCCTTCATCTCTCTGACCGCGAAAACTTTGAATGACCTGCCAATTGGAGCGACCTTGGGCACGGCCTCTATCCGGCGCCAGGCGCAGGCTTTGCGGGTGCGGCCGGATTTAAAATTCACTCTGTTGCGCGGAAATGTCGGGACCCGGCTTAAAAAGCTCGCACGGGGCGAGTGTGATGCCACCTTCCTCGCGGCTGCGGGTTTACAACGTCTGGATCAGGCCGATAAAATTACTGACTTAATTGAAACGACAACCATGTTGCCCGCACCGGCACAAGGCGCCATCGGGATTGAAATTCGTAAACCTGATGCAGCGACGCGAAAACGCCTCGACCCGCTTCATCACGCAAATACGGCGATTGCCATTGGGGCAGAACGGGCATTTTTAAACGCCCTGGATGGCTCATGCCGGACACCGATCGCGGCACTTGCGGAAATAGACGGTGATAAACTGCATTTCCGCGGTGAAGTCTTCACACCCGGCGGGGATAAAAATTATGCGCGTTCAGCCCGCATTTCGCTCGGCGATACGCCTTATCAAGCAGCCATCGCAACCGGAATTGCATTGGGTCAAGAAATTCGAGCCGAAGCCGGCACGACAATCGACTGGGTCGTCGAATGAAAACGGTCTGGATAACCAGAACAAATTCACACAAACCGGTTTCGGTCCCGACAGGTTGGCACGCCCATAGTAATCCACTTTTAACCGTCGCACCCGCAAAAATTGAACCCGAACCGCCGCACCCAGACGATGTTATTGTGTTTACGTCCGGGAATGCCGTGCGTCAGTTTTGCGCGTTCACCGATCGACGAAATTGGCCAGTCTATACCGTTGGTGATGTGACCGCAGAATTAGCACGGTCTAAAGGCTTTCAATCCGTCACATCGGCAGGAAAAGATGTATTCGCTCTTCGTGATCTCATCGCCGCCGATAAAGTCCTAAAATCAAAACGTCTTTATTATGCCAGCGGGCTGGACATCAGCGCAGATCTGGTCGGGGAGCTTAAAAATCGAGACCTCTATATTGTCCGACACGTTCTGTATGAAACCCACCCTATTTCAGTCGTCCCCTCAATTATAAAGGCTGCAATCGACAACAACGCCCCGCTGACGGTTTTTCTCTATTCGTCGAAGGGGGCACAGGCTTTAAAGGCCCTTAACCTTGATTTTAAGAATATTCAGGTTGTTTCCATCAGCGCACAAGTTGATGCGATCCTCGCCAGCGAACGTGTAAAAAGCCGGAAAATTGCGCAAAAACCTACCCATGAGGCCATGATAAAACTCCTCGACTGACCGTGCTTAAGCCTTGAAGCCCGGTGAGGAGCGGCGTAAACTCGCGGTCTGGAGTGATAGCGATGAGCGACGATAAGAAGAAGACGCCGGACAATCGGCCAAAAACCACAAGCGGGGAAAAACCGGTAAAATCGGCTAAATCTGGTACGTCCGGTTATAAAACTGCGCCTAGTCCGACGCCTGCAAAAAATGATCGCAAAAACGCCGAGAGCGCATCGAAAGCTAAAAACACCAAAACCGGCATCGGCCGTTCTTCAGCTGTGCTCATGTCGGTTTTAGCAGCGCTGGCAGGCGGAGCCATTGGGTGGGGCGGGCCCCTATTGTTTGGCGGGCAAGCCGCGAAAAATGAGGCTATTCAAGCCAGTCTTAATCAAACCCGTAGTGAATTAGCGACAGCACAAGCCGAACAGAAAAAACTGGCGGAGAGTTTGTCCGCAATCCAGGGCACATCCCGGAACCAGGCCTCGTCAAGCCAGTCCATAGCGGCTTCACTGGCAACACTTGAAGGCGAAGTTTCAAAACTGCGCGAGACCCAGGTCGAGGGTACGAATGTAGCGATCGCGTCGCTGGAAGATCGGGTGTCGAAACTGGGCACCTTGACCATCCCGACAGGTGAAGGCGAAGACGGCAGCGAAACAACCAGCGTCGACTTACTGACATTGGTCGATCGTATTGAGAGTTTGGAGACAGAAGGTTCGAATGAGATCGCGACGCGCTTGGGAACGCTGGAAACGCAGATCGCAGAATTGACCGCAAAACCAACTGCATTCCCAGCGCCGGACACCACGCCCATCGAGCTACCACCTGTTGAGACCGAGGAAAGTGCAGAGGAGATCCTCCAGGTATTGATCGACACATTTCCGCGAGCGACCATGCTCGAATCTGTGGCGGCTCAAAAAGCACTGGCCGCCGAAAAACCGAGCTGGCTGCAGCGGGTCTTAAGCCGGCATGTTAAAACCCATGATGAGGAACGATCCGATCCGGTTGATATAATTAACGCGGCCGAGGCGGCTCTTCAGCGCGGTGACGTCACAAAGTCGCTGGACTTGATCAGTGAATTAAACCCACCCGTGCGCGCCGTTGCAGCTGACTGGATCGATGCGGCTAAAAAAGCGGCAAAACGCATAGAGAAAGATCTCTGATATGGCCCGAAAACTTATTTTTCCCATGATCTTGCTATTGGCGTTGATCGGGGCACTTCTTTACATCGGCCCGGATAGATGGCTGCAAATTTCCATTCTGCCCGAGGCCGAAACTTCAACCGGGACCAATGATTTTGCCATTTCGATGCAGGCTGCCGTTGTCGCGGCCTGCCTCGCCGTGGTGTCCCTCATCGTGCTGTGGTCTTTATTCCTTTGGGTCTGGCGCCTACCAAACCGTGTTAAAACTGGTTATGGGCGAAAGCGCGAAGCGAATGGCATGATCGCGGTTGAAGAAGCCCTGATCGCTGGTGAAGCCGGGGATAGCGACCGGGCGCGCCGCAAGGCGCAAAAGGCAAGAGAGCTTTTGGGACGTCCTGCGCTCACAGAGCTTGTATCGGCCAAAGCCGCCGAAGCGTCCGGCGCAACCAGCGAGGCGAAAACTCATTATACGGCCTTGCTCGAAGATCCAAAGACGGAGGCTGCGGGCTTGCGTGGTCTGGCACGGATCGCAAAGGACGTTGGCGATCATAAGGCGGCGATTGAAATGGGCAAAACGGCTTATGAACCGTCCAAGGGTCCGGCATGGGCCTATGAAGTCTTATTCAATGCGCAGTTGGGCGATAATGATTGGCAGGGCGCGCTCGATTCATTGTCGCTTGCAGAGAAACGAAAACACGTCGAAAAAGACAAAGCCAAACGTCAACGGGCGGTACTGTTAAGCGCAATTGCATCGCAGCAAGAAGCCAAAGGCGAGAAAAGCGAAGCCATAGACACGATTTTAAAGGCCATGGACGCAAGCCCTGGGTTTGCACCAGGCGCGGCTCTGGCTGCGCGGTTACTTGCTCAAGATGACCAAACCAAAAAAGCGGCAAATTTGATCGAAAAAGCCTGGGCGCGCGCGCCGCACCCGGCCTTGTCACTGGCCTACCGGGATATTTTTAAGTCTGAGTCTGACAAAACAATCGCCAAGAAAATAAAACAATTGGTCAAAACTAATCCTGACCACCGCGAAAGCGCCATTTTATCGGCCGAGCACGCCCTTTCGGAAGGCGATGGGGTTGCGGCGATCACAGCACTGGGAACTTTGCTGCGCGGCGAAGATCCGTCTGCGCGTCTATGTTCACTAGCGGGTGCGGTTGAGGAAAATTTGGGGAATAAAACTGACGCAAGAGCGTGGCATTTGCGGGCGTCCAACGCCCCTTTAGAGGCAGACTGGTCGGACCTTGATCCGAATGGCCCGAGTTTTGATTATACCGATCATGACTGGCGCCGCTTGATCTGCTCTTATGGCGAGTCCGGTGAGTTAATCCACCCGCGCTATGAAGCCCGCAAACCACGTCGTGCTGTTGTTACAGAGTTAACACCCGGCCAAATCGTAGACGAAGATGTGATCTCGCGTGAGACGACACCAACGGAAACTATTATTGAAGCGCCGAGCGCCGATGACCCGGGGGTAGTTATTGACGAGAAAGAGGCTGAAAGTCTCGGCTCGCGCCTAAACAATTTGCTCGGGAATTCTGAAAAGGGTTAGGCCGCATTAGCTCAGCTGGTAGAGCATCACATTCGTAATGTGGGGGTCGGGTGTTCAAGTCACCCATGCGGCACCATCCTTAGCTACCTTTAGGTTTCGTGCCGCTTGAGCTATAATCTGGTCAGCAGTGCGTGGGAGGCACAATGAAGTTTTGGAAAATCGGATCAGGTCTAGCACTCGTAGCAGTGCTGGCAGGCGGTGTAGTGACGTGGGATCCCCTGCCTGGCAACCCGGACGCGGCAACTCTTTCCAATGCTGCCCAAAAATATGAAGTAGAAATTATCCGTGACAATTGGGGTGTGCCGCACATTTATGGCCAGCGGGACGCCGATACGTCTTTCGGCCTTGCATACGCCCACGCCGAAGACGATTTCGAAACCATACAGGAAATGGTAGCAGCCTCGCGCGGCGATCTAGCGCGCTACCGAGGGAAAGATGCGGCTGTCACTGATTATCTGGTTGCGTTGATGGGCGTCTGGGAAACGCTTGATGAGCGTTATGAAAACGACGTACCGGAAGATGTGAAATCGATCGCCCGTGCCTATGCCGATGGGCTGAACTCATATGCTGCGCAAAACCCAAACAAAACATGGCGCGGATTGGCCCCATTTACGGAAAAAGACGTGCTCGCCGGGTTTATGTTCAAGACGCCGTTTTTTTACGGGCTTGACGGGACACTGTTAAAATTATTCGGAGATGAACGGCAGGTCGAGATCGCCCTTGATCCATCGACAGACCGGCGGGCCTGGCATGCCGCACCTCAATCGCTGACCAAGCGCGGCTCCAATGCCATAGCCGTGGCGCCCAAACGCTCCGGCGACGGCGTGACCCGGTTGATGATCAATTCACACCAACCGATGACCGGGCCCGTCGCTTGGTATGAAGCCCACCTTGTATCCGATGAGGGGTGGAATATGAGCGGCGGCCTGTTCCCGGGTACCCCTATTATCCTGCACGGATTTAATGATCATCTTGGGTGGGCCAATACGGTCAGCGAACAGGATCTGGCCGATGTCTACCAACTCACCCGCCACCCGGATAATAGCACCCAGTATAAGCTCGACGATGCCTGGCACGATTTTGAAATTTACACCAAAATAATCCGTGTGAAACTCGCCGGGCCATTTGCTTTCAAAGCCAGACGTAAAGTGTTGCGCTCTAGACATGGGCCGGTAATTGAAGCCAAACACGGCACCTATGCCGTGCGCTATGCGGGCATGGGAGAAGTGCGACAGCTCGAACAATATTACCGGCTTAACCGTTCGGAGAATATCGGCGAGTTCATGAATGCCATGTCGATGAATGCGCTGCCCAGTATCAATTACGTCTATGGCGACAGGAAAGCCAATATCGGGTTTATTCATAATGGCCAATATCCGAACCGGATCGGCGGGTGGGACTGGGACAAATATCTACCCGGGGACCGGGCTGATTTAATCTGGGATGGCTACCGGCCATTTTCTGACGTTCCGAAACTGTTTAATCCGGTCAGCGGCTTGATCTACAATGCCAATAATGCACCGACCCACGCTACGGACGGGCCCGACAATTTAATCGCGACAGAATTGCCCAAAACATTGGGATTGCAAACCAACCAAACCAATCGTTCGCTACGCTTGATGGAGTTGACCGATCCGGCAAAACTGATTGATCGAGACGAGCTTCTCAGAATTAAATTTGACAATGCGTATTCCGCGAAATCGCAAGCGGCGGAAGTTATGCAGGCCGTTCTCGCGCATGACTGGAGCGCCGAGCCAGATATGCAAAAGGCCGCCGATCATTTACGGGCCTGGAATATGGATACCGAATCAGCAAACCGGCATGCCGCACTGGGGGCCTTAACGGCCATGAAAGCGATCATGGAAAAATTCACCCATGAGAAAGCGCCTGAGCCGACGGATGCCTTTCGGTTTGCCGTCGATTATTTAATGACCCAGTATGGCCGTATTGACCCGGAATGGGGCGAATTAAATCGATTTGTCCGCGGCGATGTTGATCTTCCGATTGACGGGGCCCCGGATGTGTTGCGGGCCATCTATCCGGCTGCTATCGGAAAGGACGGCAAACTACGCGCCAATGCAGGAGATACCTGGATTGCCCTTGTTGAATGGGACGCAAATGGCAAGATGAATGCAGATGTCATTCATCAATTTGGCAGCGCTACACTCGATACAACGTCTGAACACTATAGCGATCAGGCAGAGATGTTTGTGAACCGGAAATGGCGAAAAGCTGTGCGATCCCGCAGCGAAATTGAAGCTAATGCGAGCCGAACCTATAGCCCGCAAAACCCGTAATTTTATTTGATGTTGCGAACTTCGCGTTGTGGAAGCGGCATGACAACACCGTGTTTCTTCAGCGTTCGCCAGATGATGAAATTGAGATCTGACGTGAATTTGTTTACCCCGTCATCAATACCTTCGACCCAGAACTCAACAGCAAAATTAATGCCAAAATCGCCAAAATCCCTCAGCTCTAGATCCGGTTTTTCCGGTTCCTGTAAGACCAACGGATGTTTGGAGACCGCAGGAATAACAATGTCTTCGAGTTTATCTAGATCGGTATCATAGGCGACAGAGAAATAAACTTCATAGCGTTGGCGCGGATCTTTGTGCGTCCAATTTTCATATGCTTCTTCGATGAAGGTGACATTGGGCACCATAATATCTTTGCCATCCGTTGTTTCAATGGTCGCTGAGCGCATATTCATCGCTTCCACATAGCCCTGCTTACCATCCGGCAATTCGACAAAATCACCGATCTTCAGCGTGCGATCGAGCAGGAGGATCATACCGGAAACAAAATTTGCCGCGATCGGTTGCAAGCCCAGACCGATACCGAGCATGAGTGGCCCGCCCAAGAGAAGTAGAGATGTTAAAGGAATCCCCGCTATGCTCATCAATAGAACAAACAAGACCATAAATACGAAAAGCTCAAATATTTTTGCGAAGACCTCTTTCGTGGCCACGTCGAGGCTGTCTTGACTGCGGATGGCGTCTTTACCTCGATTGTTGGACACGCGGCCGATCCAGAACAAGATCGCACCAAAAATAAGTAAATTGATTATTGTCCAGGCCGGGATACTGATTTCGCCAAGTTCCAACAGTGCGTCTTCTTGCAGGAAGCTACGAAAAGCGTTGTATTTGCCAAAGACTTTGAGCATTGCTACAGGAATTGCGATCCACATGACCGCTTTCTGCACCAGCGGATGTTTGATAAAACGCTTAATGGCTGTGTAGAGGAGGAAGACGACTGCCAGCCCTTGGGCGATTTTGACGAGCCAGTCCTGCCCCAGCACATCCACACCTTTTAAGGCGGGCGAGCACACCGCATAAAGAGCGATGAGAACAGCAGGGAAAATCAGATCGCGTAGGGAGTATCCGATTTGGCGCAATTTGAGAAATTTACCGTCTTTCGGTTCGTCTTTAAAAAACTCTATTTTTTTAAGGAGCATACGCGTGATAAATTTGGCGAGAATATAGCCGATAACGACAGCGCCAACTTGCGCCAGAAATGCCGGACTTTGCAGCCAATCCAGTATTTGTCCGCCGACGTTCGCGAATATCTCTTTGAATTCATCAGGGCTGGTTGGAATTGAAAATCCGGTGCTTTCAGTCTCAGTGACCGGAGTCGTAGCAATGTCCTGCGCCGTTTCAGTAGGTCGTGCGGTTTCCGGTATCGGCTGATCTTCCGTTTGCGGTGTTTCTTGTTCAGCTTGCTGTGACATTGTATCCCCAAAAGTCTCGGGCTTTCTAAAGTCGCGAACAGCCTTTGTAAACCCAAATACCTATCAAAGAGGAGGTCAATTATTGCTAATTAAGGACTGGTCAAGGCGTTCCAGAGAAAGTAAAGCCCTGAGTTAAGTGAAATATACGAGGGGCCCGATATGGCTGCACATCCGAAAAAAGTTGTCCTGGCCTATTCCGGCGGATTGGACACATCGATTATTCTGAAATGGTTGCAGGAGGAAAAAGGCTGCGAAGTCGTTACCTTCACCGCTGATCTAGGCCAAGGCGAAGAATTAGAACCGGCCCGCAAAAAGGCCGAAGCCCAAGGTATCAAGGAAATTTTCATTGATGATTTGCGCGAAGAATTTGTTCGCGATTTCGTGTTTCCCATGTTCCGGGCTAATGCACTTTATGAAGGGCTTTATTTGCTCGGCACGTCAATCGCCCGGCCATTGATTTCAAAACGGCAAATCGAAATTGCCCACCAAGTCGGCGCGGACGCTGTCTGTCACGGCGCAACCGGTAAAGGCAATGACCAGGTCCGCTTCGAGCTTGGCTATTATGCCCTGGATCCCGACATCAAAGTGATCGCGCCCTGGCGCGAGTGGGATCTCAACTCCCGCACCAAGCTGATTGAATATGCCGAAAAGCACGGCATCGAAATCGCCAAAGACAAGCGCGGGGAAGCGCCCTTCTCGGTTGATGCCAATCTTTTGCACACTTCATCTGAAGGCAAGGCCTTGGAAGACCCGGCGGACGAAGCACCGGAATTTGTCTATCAGCGCACGGTTTCGCCGGAAGAAGCACCTGACAAGCCGACCTATATCACGGTTGAATTTGAGCGCGGTGACGCGGTCGGTATTGACGGCGAAGAAATGAGCCCGGCAACGATCCTGACCAAGCTCAATGAACTCGGCGGTGCCAACGGTATAGGTCGGTTGGATCTGCTGGAAAACCGCTATGTCGGTATGAAATCCCGCGGCATTTATGAAACGCCCGGCGGCACCGTCCTCCTGATGGCCCATCGCGGCATTGAACAAATCACCATGGATAAGGGTGCCATGCATCTCAAAGACGAATTGATGCCAAAATATGCCGAGCTCGTTTACAATGGATACTGGTACTCCCCTGAGCGTGAAATGTTGCAAGCTGCTATCGATAAGAGCCAGGAATTGGTCACGGGATCGGTGCGCCTGAAACTCTATAAAGGCAATGTGGATATTGTCGGGCGGAGTTCTCCCTATTCTTTGTATTCGCAGGAACATGTCACATTTGAAGAAGACGATGTATATGATCAGGCTGATGCGGGCGGATTCATCAAGATCAACGCCTTGCGCCTGCGCCTCTTAAAAGCCCGCGATCGCAAAGCCGGCAAAAACTCTTAAGTCGAAAGACCTACCCTATGGCGTTTGAGCTTTGGCTGGCCCTCGTCGCGCTGTTCTTTGTCGGCGGATTAACGCCCGGACCGGCCGTTTTGTTGGTCCTCGCTTCCTCATTCCGCTACGGGTTTAAGCCTGCCATGATGGCAGCGCTTGGAGTTGCCTCGTCCAATGTCTTTTGGCTGATCCTGGCGGCCAGCGGCGCGGCCGCACTGGCCGCCACCTACCCGCAAGCTTTCACAGGTCTACGGATCGTTGGCTTTACTATTATTCTTTGGCTCGGCCTCTCAACCATTTTCGGTCCAACCGACCGGATGACGAAAATCGATCAAGATGTACCGCCAAGGCGCAAACTCTATTTTAAGGGCTTAGCGCTTCAAAGCTCAAACCCTTTGGCATTGGTTACCTTCGCCGGCATTCTCCCGACATTCTTTGACACAAGCCGCTCAATCCCGCCGCAATTTCTGATCATGATCACGACATTGACGATTTTAGAGCTCAATGGCTTGGCCATTTATGCGGGCTTTGGCCGTTTCATCCGCGCAAAACTGACCTCGCCGCGTGCAGCCCGAATATTCAATCTGATCGTCGGCAGTGTCATGATCATCGCCGGTGGCGCAGCCATCATACTTGCAGGCGGACATTAAACAATACGTCGCATTGAATATGTGATAAAGACGGTTGATCTAAACCCCAATTCCGCTAGGTATGTGGCGAAATTTGAAAGGGCCAAACCATGGATATGTCAAAAATCCCAGCGGGTGAAAACCCGCCCACCGATATCAATGTGATTATTGAAGTGCCTTTGGGCGGTGAACCGATCAAATACGAAATGGACAAGGCCTCTGGTGCCATGTTTGTTGATCGTTTCCTGTACACATCCATGCGCTATCCATGTAATTATGGCTTCATCCCCCACACTTTGTCCGACGACGGGGACCCGACAGATGTTTTGGTCTATGGCAATCGGGCTTTGGTGCCGGGTGCGGTCGTTCGGGCCCGTCCGATCGGCGTGTTGATGATGGAAGATGAAGCCGGGATTGATGAGAAAATCCTCGCCGTCCCCCATCATAGCCTCACCCGTTTCTATGACAAAGTTGAAACCCACACGGATATGCCGGAAATCATGCTCAAGCGGATCTCGCATTTCTTTGACCATTATAAAGACCTTGAAGACAATAAATGGGTCAAAGTCCTGGGTTGGGAAGGCAAAGAAAAGGCCGAAGCCTTGATCAGAGCCGGGGTCAAAGCCGCAAAATAGGCCATTTTTTCACCCTTTATCTTTCCTTAATTCTCCCTTGATTCCTCGCGGAATGACGTTACTTTGCCCCCCATCACGCGAGGGGAAGCGTATTTTTCGAAAATACGGCCAATCTCACTAATCGCGAGGGGAAGCGTGCGGATCAAGCACGGCCAACTTCATTTAATCAACGGACACTCATCAAAGAGCGTCTAATAATGAGGGAGAGATCAAGTGAATACTCTTTATCTAATTATCGGGGCAGGCCTGCTCGCGGTACTTTACGGGATAGTTACCCGTGCGGGGCTTATGAAAGCCTCAACCGGCAATGAACGCATGAATGAAATCGCGGGTGCGATTCAGGAAGGCGCGAAAGCCTATCTCGCCAAACAATATAAGACCATCGCCGTTGTCGGTGTTGTGGTCGCCATTTTATTGTTTGTTCTGTTTAAAAACGCCATCGCGCCTGTTGGCTTTGTCATCGGCGCTGTTCTGTCAGGTCTTGCAGGCTATGTCGGCATGTTGGTGTCTGTTCAGGCCAATGTCCGGACAACCGAAGCCTCACGCAAAAGCTTAGGCGCTGGTCTTGATATTGCCTTTAAAGCCGGCGCCATCACAGGCATGCTAGTCGCCGGTCTGGCGCTGCTTGGTCTGTCCGTTTATTACATGATGTTGACCGGTCCAATGGGTGCAGACGAACGCGGCGTTATTGACGGTCTCGTATCACTGTCTCTCGGTGCTTCTTTGATTTCCGTATTTGCCCGTCTCGGCGGCGGCATCTTTACTAAAGGTGCGGACGTTGGCGGCGATTTGGTCGGTAAAGTCGAAGCGGGTATCCCGGAAGATGATCCCCGCAACCCGGCAACAATTGCTGATAATGTTGGTGATAATGTTGGGGACTGTGCTGGTATGGCCGCTGATTTGTTTGAAACCTATGTGGTGACAATCGCCGCGACTATGGTTTTGGGTTCAATTCTATTTGGTACGGTCGGGTCTCTGGCCTTGTATCCAATGGGGATCGCAGCCGCGTGTATCGTCACGTCTATTATCGGAACCTATTTCGTTCGTTTGGGCAAAGGCTCAACCAACGTCATGGGCGCGCTGTATAAAGGCTTGATTGCAACAGGTGTTTTATCCGCAGCAGCAATCGCCGGTGTGACACACTATATGCTCGGCTTTGGCGACATCGCAGGCACGGCTTTCTCAGGACAGGACTTGTTTATTTGTTCCGTTATTGGTCTGATCATTACCGGCGCAATTGTTGTGGTCACAGAATACTATACGGGCGTAAGTTTCCGCCCGGTTAAGTCTGTAGCCGCTGCGTCTGAATCCGGACACGGGACCAATGTTATCCAGGGCCTAGCGGTCTCTATGGAAGCAACAGCCATTCCGGTTCTGATCATTGTCTTCGGTATTATCACAACATTTTCGCTGGCCGGACTTTACGGTATTGCGATCGCGGTTACGGCTATGCTCGGCGTTGCCGGTATGATCGTTGCGCTCGACGCTTTCGGTCCTGTGACCGACAATGCGGGTGGTATTGCGGAAATGGCCGAACTCGAGCCAGAAGTTCGCAAGACAACAGATGCACTTGATGCGGTGGGCAATACGACCAAAGCGGTGACCAAAGGCTATGCTATTGGCTCTGCGGGTCTCGGTGCTCTCGTTCTCTTCGCAGCCTATTACAAAGACATCGAGTATTTCTCGGCACAGCCGGACAATGCGCTGACAGGTCTTGTGGCTGACTTCTCGCTGACCAATCCTTATGTGATTGTCGGCCTGTTTATTGGTGGTCTCTTGCCATACCTGTTTGGTGCGTGGGCCATGCAATCAGTCGGTCGTGCTGCGGGTGCAATTGTTGAAGAAGTTCGCCGTCAGTTCAAAGCTGATCCTGGTATCATGAAAGGCACATCTCGCCCGGACTATGCCAAGGCGGTTGATCTTCTGACCGGCGCAGCCATCAAAGAGATGATCAAGCCATCGCTCTTGCCAATCCTGGCTCCGATCGTTCTGTTCTTCGCTGTCAAAACCATGGCAGGCATGGAACAGGCATTGGCCGCACTTGGCGCGATGCTCTTGGGTGTGATTGTGACCGGCCTGTTCGTTGCCCTGTCGATGACAGCCGGCGGTGGTGCTTGGGACAATGCCAAGAAATATATCGAAGATGGTAATCACGGTGGTAAAGGTTCAGAAGCCCATAAAGCTTCCGTGACCGGTGACACTGTTGGTGACCCGTACAAGGATACAGCTGGTCCAGCGGTCAATCCGATGATCAAGATTACAAATATCATCGCATTGCTGATGCTGGCGATCCTGGCTCACTAACCCAGCCAAATTTTAAACCGATTGCCCGGCCCTCTCTTGATTGAGGGGGCCGGTTTTTTTGTGATACACATACGCATGAGAAAAGTTTGTTATCATGTCGCCGTCACGCTTGATGGGTTTATCGCCCACACCGATGGGTCCATTGGCGGTTTTCCGGCAGAAGGCGATCATGTCGACGATTACATGAAGGCCTTAGAGGACTATGACACGGTAATCATGGGCCGAAAGACCTATGAATTTGGCTATGCGTTCGGGTTGGAACCCGGGCACCGGGCCTATCTGCATATGAAGCACTGGATATTTTCAAAATCGATCGATGTTGTGCCGCAAGACGGCGTTCATCTTGTTCGCGATCATTGGTTGGAAACTATCGAGGAAATTCAAAAAACTGACGGGTCGGATATCTATTTGTGCGGCGGATCGGTTTTTGCCGGTTGGCTGTTGTCGCTTGGAAAAATAGACACTTTAAAACTGAAGCTAAACCCTGTGTTATTCGGAAGCGGGCTGCCGCTATTTTCAAATTCGAATGTCGACACGACGAATTTCGAACTGGTGAGGTCCAAGCCTTATCAAAGCGGTGTGGTTCTGCTCGACTATCGAAAACGGGTTGAATGACTTAAATCAGCCGTCCCTCAATCACCGCATACTTCGCTTCATGGTCGAGAAGGTATTGCTTGGTCGGGAGGCCGCCGCCAAACCCGGTGAGAGATTGGTCGGAGCCGATAATGCGGTGACACGGCACAATGATCGGGATGGGATTGGCATTGTTGGCCCCACCAACGGCGCGCGCCGCGCCGGGCTTGCCAAGCGATTTGGCGATATCGCCATAGGTGGCGAGATGCCCGTACTCTACGTCGATTAAGGCCTGCCAGACCTGTTTTTGGAAATCGGTGCCGTCCAAAATCATTGGAACCGTAAAGTGGGTGCGGGTGCCCGCGAAGTATTCATCAAGTTCACGCTTGGCCGCCCCGAATAATTCAGCGTCAGCGATCCAGTCCGGATGCGGTTTCTTGATTTGCGAACCTTTTGGAAAACTGACCATGCGCAATGCATTCTTGCACCCCGCCAATAAAAGCAACCCGATCGGGCTGTCCATATAGGTGTAATGCGCGATATTCTCCGATACTTGTTTTTTATCAGCTGTGGGTATGTCTTCCATAAATCTATCTTTCGCCCCGGACCGGATTATTCAATACACATCCAAGCACTTTTGCGCTAGATGAAGAACACAGAATCAGAAAGAGATTTTATGAATATCGATTTTTCAACAAAACTGGCCAAGAATATCGAAGAGGTGGAAATCCGAACCGCGGTGTTAGACACGGTCAATGCCCTGTGCGAGAGCGCCAGGGATATCGCAAAAATATGCGCCAAAGGTCCGCTTGAAGCCGCCTTTGGGGATGTGGCAGGAACTGAGAATTCCGATGGAGACAGCCAAAAGGCCTTGGATGTGCGCTCAGATGAAATCATCACAGCCGCCTTAAAAACCGTCCCGGTCGCCTACTATGCTTCCGAAGAACGCGACGATATTATTACTTTAGAGCACGGCCTCCCTCTGGCTGTGGCCAGCGACCCTTTGGACGGATCATCGAATATTGACACCAATGTATCGATCGGAACGATTTTCGCCATTTTTCCGGCGGTAGAAAACGATCCGGAAGCGTCGTTCCTGAGAAAAGGGTCGGAACAAGTGGCCGGTGGGTTTTTCGTCTATGGCCCGCAGACCAGTTTGGTGATTACGACGGGCGATGGGACCGAGCTTTACATCCTGGATTGGATGTCGGGAAAATTCAAACTGGCCGTCCCGGCGATGCGCATTTCCGAAAGCGCCCACGAATTTGCTATTAATGCTTCCAATTTCAATCACTGGCACCCGCCCGTGCGCGCCTATATTGAAGACGCGATGAAAGGAGCCGATGGCCCGATGGGCAAGAAACAAGGCATGCGCTGGGTCGGATCGCTGGTCGCAGATGCCAATCGTATCTTGATGCGCGGCGGTTTATTTATGTATCCTGCGGATGACCGCAAGGGCTATGAGGCGGGACGATTGCGCATTCTGTATGAAGCGCACCCGGTCGCCTTCGTTATTGAACAGGCCGGTGGTAAAGCCAGCAACGGAACCGACCGCATTTTGGATATCAAACAAGATAGCCTGCACGAACGTGTCCCCTTCGTATTTGGCTCAGTTGACATGGTCGAGCAGGTCGGGGAATACCATATCAATGCCGTTTAAAGATTCGCATAGAGATTCGTATGTCTGACATCATTATTTCGCCCTCCATCCTGTCCGCCGACTTCGCGCAGTTGGGCCGTGAAATTAAAGCCATAGAAAGCGCAGGCTGTGATTGGGTACATGTGGACGTTATGGACGGTCATTACGTCCCCAATCTGACAATTGGGCCAGGCGTCTGCAAAGCCATCCGCCCCCACATCAAAACCGTCATGGATGTGCATTTGATGATCGAACCAGCCGATCCTTATTTGAAAGACTTTGCTGACGCAGGCGCAGACTATATTTCCATCCACCCGGAGGCGGGGCCGCATTTGGATCGCTCACTTCAAGTTATTCGCGATCTGGGATGTAAGGCCGGTGTCGCTCTAAATCCCTCAACGCCGGAAACATGTCTGGAGTATGTGCTCGACCGCATCGATTTGATTTTGGTGATGAGCGTCAATCCCGGGTTTGGCGGACAAAGCTTCCTCACCTCGCAACTGCCAAAAATCGGACGGATTAAGAAAATGATTGCCGGACGTGATATTTTAATCGAAGTAGACGGCGGCGTCACACCTGAGAATGCCAAAATGATTGCCGGCGCTGGTGCCGATGCTTTGGTTGCGGGATCTGCAATTTTTGGCAAAGGCGCCCAAGAGGAAAGTGTCTATGCCGCCAATATTGCTGCCCTCAGGACAGCCGCAACCAGTTAAGTCCCCGCTTGCTCGGTGTCGTTGGCAAGCGCCAGTAAATTCAGTTCGGCTTTTTCGAAATAGACCGGGCTGAGCTCAATCGCTTTTTTATAATAAGATCGCGCTTTTCGCCTTTGCCCGCGACCGGCCAGCACGAAACCTGCATCATTGTATATTTGGGCAGCGCGTTTATCTGTCAAACCGTCAACCGCCATGTGGGTTCGGCCCGTCAAGACAAGTGCCAAACGGCGGTTATTATCGTAGATTGTGATGTCAGCGTTAAGGGCAAGCGCTTGTTCGAACTTTTTAAGCGCGTCCCGGGCTTTCCCGCGCATCAAATATGACATGCCCATATTGTTGACGATTGGCGCGATCGTATAGCCAACTTCGCCTGCCGCTTCCATGGCTTTGACATAGGTTTCGGTTGCCAGAACCCAATCCTCTGCGCCGTCATGAAACCGACCCAATGCATTCCACAACCGTGGATCATGTAGATTTAATTCCAGGGCTTCGTTCAGACGTACCTCGATGTCATCGCTGTTGCCAGAAGCGATTTCCAGGAGAACCTGGCCGGCCAGTGTTTTGTTGGAAAGCTCATCAGAAAGATATTCAAATTGGGTGAGCGTTTTATAGGCGGTTTCAGCCTTTACCCGATGCAGACCTGAAACCGAGGCAAGTGCCAAGGCGCTGTCGCCATAGCCCAAAATGACATGGTGGTAGTTCTCATAGTCTTCGTCGGCAATGTTCAATATATTTTCGTAAATCAGAAGCGCCTTATTAAAGTCACCCATAAAATAAGAGATGCTGGCCTTTTCAAATTCGGCGTCGATATCAAACGACTCGCTTTCAACGATTTCTGCAGCGCGAACTTCAACCTTTTCCATGAACTTGGCGTCTTTGGTTTTCGTTGACGTACACGCACACAAGCTTAGTACTAACAATGATATGCCAATGGTTCTGATCATACGAACGCTTCACCAAGTTTGACTGCCGCTGGCAACATCAACATGCCCATAATGGTTGGAAAAATAAAAACGACCAATGGAACGGTGAGTTTCGCAGAAAGAGCAAGCGCGCGTTCTTCCGCCAATAACATTCTTTTCGTGCGCATTTCATCTGAAAATATTCGCAGTGCCTTCCCGATCGGGCTGCCCATTTCTTCGGCCTGTTTCAGCATGACAGCCAGAGCCTTGGTTTCCTCCAGTCCCAACCGATCGGCGAAATTCTTCAAAGCCTCATGGCGGCTGCGCCCGGCCATCAGTTCAAGATTTAAAAGATCGAGATTAACTTTGAGAACTGGATAACGATCTCCGATCTCTTTGGAAACATTCATCAAGGCTGCGTCCAACCCAAGGCCTGCCTCCACACATGATACGAGCAAGTCGACCATGTCCGGGAACCCTTCCCGGGCGTTTTGTCGTCTTTTTTTGACGCGCGATTGCACAAACAGGCTCGGCCCAAACATACCTGCAAGAATCAGCACACTCCCGATGAGCACGATTTTTTGCGGCTCCAGGCTTTTGGCGTAAAACCACCATGTCGCAATCAAAATGAATTGTGGCAGAATGAGTGACAAAACGCGAACCGCGTAGAAAATGGGGACAGATTGCGCAGTATAAAACCCGGCCTGCGATAAGACGAACCGCATACGGGTAATCTCTTTTGCGTCGGGCAATGATAAATGTTGGCCAAACAGCGCGATTAAATTTTTGCGGGACTTACGTTTGATCTCCAGGGGTTTTCCCGGAAGACCAGCCAGTCGTCGGTTCATAACCTGATGCTTACTCAGGATGCCGCGAATGCTGACCATGAGAATACCAAAAGTCATGGCCAAACAGAAAATGACCATTAATAAAGTAAATCCAGGTGAAAGAGATGACAACATGGCGAGGCTATATCCTGAAATTGATCATTTTGCGCATGATCAGGTTTCCGATGACCATCCAGACGACGATTGCGATCAATCCGTTCCGTACCAAGAGACTTCCTTCGACATCGCCGTAGAAGCTTGGAGAGACGAGCTGAATTGCCACATATAAGAGAATTGGTGCAGCATTAAGAATCATGGCTGACATGCGACCTTCGGAGGATGCCGCTTTGATTTTCAGGCGCATTTTTTGACGGTCACGAACCATTTGTGCATTGGTTTGCAAGAGCTCGCCGAGATTGCCACCCGTCCGTTCCTGCAATCGTATGGTTGCAGCCAAAAGATCATAGTCTGCATGGCCAACGCGCTCGGCCAACCTTTGCATAGCCTTACCCAGACCCGTTCCGTAGGTGATTTCATCATTGGCAATGCCGAATTCAGATCCGACGGGATCCGGCATTTCGCGCGCCACCAATTCAAGAGCGACCGGCACGGGATGCCCTGCCCGCAATGATCGGACAATAATATCAAGGGCCTCAGGTAATTGCCGCACCGCTTTTGCGCGACGCATATTCACCAGAAATTTTAACACAAAGACTGGCAAAACCAGTCCAATCACAAAGGCGAGTGCAACATAAATCACCAACGGTTTGATCAAGGCCGCGACCAGTGCAAGGGTAAGCCCGGTACCAACAATCGCGACATAAATACCAAAAACGCCAAGCGGCAGACCGGAATGCACAACCATGGAATCAATCCATTTCATTGCCCTGACTATGCCGTTTTTATGGGTGATACCTCGCGACGCACGCAGTTTATTCAAAGCTTCTGATTGCGAATCCGCAGACGCTAAAACCTTCATCCGCATATTGGCCCATTTAACTTTTCGCGCACCCTGCTTGCCAGCGCCAATGATCAACTGCATCAACATGAATGCACAACCAAAGACCAAAAGGTAGATCAGGGTTTTGGGGATATCGCTCATGATCTAGGGGATCAGGTCCGCAATTGGAACATCCGTCAATTTGCCAACAGGCAAGGTTTTCGGTTCGAATATTGTTTCGTCGACATAGATGTCGCGTGTGATAATTTCGTGTAAGCACCTTGGGCGAATTCCCGTAGATCTGAATTCACCGACAACTTCATTTTTCGGTCCGGTCCCTGTGCGCGTATAATTGAAGATTTCCTGCATCTGAATGACCCGGCCTTCCATGCCGGTCACTTCTGTAACGCTTGTGATTTTACGCTGACCGTCGCTCAGTCTTTGGGCCTGGATAATTAAACCAACAGCCGATGCAATCTGACCTGCAATCGCTTCCGGGCTAATTTTCATGTCTCCCATCGCCACCATCTGTTCCAACCGGGTAATTGCATCCCGGGGTGTATTGGCGTGAAGGGTTGCCAAACTGCCTTCATGGCCGGTATTCATAGCTTGCAACATATCGAATGCTTCTTCACCGCGCACCTCACCCAGGATGACCCGATCAGGACGCATCCGCAGGGCGTTTTTGACAAGCTCACGTTGACGGATTTCCCCATTGCCTTCCATATTTGGCGGGCGGGTTTCCATTCGAGCAACATGAGGTTGCTGGAGTTGCAGTTCCGCTGCATCCTCAATCGTAATCAAGCGTTCTTTGTGATTGATTGATTGGGAGAGCGCGTTGAGCAATGTCGTTTTCCCCGACCCGGTACCGCCGGAAATCAAAATCGTAACACGGGCTTTGCATGCTGCCCAAAGGAACTGGGCAACAACGTCTGGAACCGCTTCAAATTCAACCAATTTGTCGATTGTAAACGGCTTTTTTGAAAACTTACGAATTGAAACCAGCGGTCCATCAACGGCGATCGGCGCAATGGCAACATTGACCCGGCTGCCATCCAAAAGGCGCGCATCGACCATTGGTTGACTTTCATCAATGCGGCGTCCAACGGCTGCCACGATCTTGTTGACGATCCGAAGCAAATGGTCTTCGTCCGCAAATTTAACGTCTGTTTGTTCCAATTCACCACGGCGTTCGACAAATACTTTTTCATGAGTATTGATCAAGATATCGCTGATTGTTTCGTCGGCCAGAAGTGGCTCTAAAGGTCCGAGACCGATCATTTCATCAATGATGCTACCTGCGAAGGATTTGACCTCCTCACCGTTCATGCGCATCTTTTCATCGCGCACCATTTCAATGACTTTGGATTCTATTTCACTTCTGATGTTAGACGTGTCGAGCGTATCGAGGCTACCCAGATCCAAAGTATCAAGAATTTGAGAGTGAATCCGAAGTTTCGTCCGCAACATTTCAGCTCTTTGAGCTTCTGATTTCTTTTCGGCTTCAGCTTTTTTTTTCTTCGCTCTGGCTTTCTCAGGATTCTGAATCGCTTTTTCAGTGGCGACGTCCGCAATTGGAGAGGCGGAATCAACCGCTTGCCGGGCGATGGGTTCGCTCGCGGTTTGCGCCGTTTTTATTTTTGAAAATCGTCCCATACTATTCCCTGTCGCGACACCATTAAGCGCGGCGTCTCTCCTCTCGCTGTTCTACAAAATCATTGGCGTCACGACGCCAGTTCCGTGTGATTTCACGAATTGACTTGGCGTATCGGCTCTCGGGTTTAAAATATCCGACAGGTTGACCGCTATTGATGGATTGACGTAGGACATCTTCATCGTAACTCACCGTCAACAAATCGGAACGTTCTGTAACTTGAGCGGCGTCACGCAATGTAACGCCGTGTTTTAAAGATCGTCTTTCAAATTTATTCAATAATATTTCGGGCGGTGTCGACAAGCTCATCGTGGAAACAATCATATTGCTCAACTGTTTGGTTCGATGCAGCGCGGGAACACTCGGTTCCAGAACCAAGGTAAACTTGTCACTGGCGCCAATGACGGCCTGTGTCCATGATCGCCACATTTGCGGACTATCAATCAAGATATAATCGTACGCAGTGGAAATCTTGTCCAGGAGAGCCAGCAAAGCATGCGGATTGACCTTGTCATTCCCGCCCAATTCACTTTCCGATGCAATGATCGATAAATTTTCGCCGCACTTTCTGATGAATGTTTGCGCAAGGGCTTCATCCATTCGGCCGGCAGCAGCGTTTAATTCTTCCACTTTCATACTCGGAGGAATATCCAGATAGGAGCTGCAATTGCCGCGCTCAAAATCCAGATCAATCAGTAAGACATTGGGTAGTTCTTCTTTCTTTTTGCCTTTCCCCACTGATAAATCATAGGCCATTTGCACGACAAGACTGGTGACACCAGCACCGCCATGCACGCCCTGAAAGCTCCAGACTTGAGCTTCTCTGGCTTCATCGACTTTGTTGACTGACCCGTTTGAGTCCGCCATGTCATCGGCGAGGTCTGTCAACAGCAGAATATTATTATCGAGGTTTTCATCGCTCATTTATTTGCTCAACCGTTTGATCTACTGCTCGTCCCGATTGGGTTTGGCAATCGTGTTATTGCGGTAATTTTGACGGGCTTGTTGGGCACGCATCGGATCTGCCGGAATAAATGTATTGGCTTTTTGAGCCGCACTCGGTGCAACCGCGTGGGCCGCTTTATTTGCGTCAACAGCATGTCCCAATGCCGGGTTTAATTGCCCTTCAAGAGCTGGCTTACTTGTCGCGCAACCACCCAAGACAAGGACCGACACGATACAACCAATTGATAATTTGATATGTGTTCTCATTTTTCAATCCTACTGAATGACGTGGCCGTAGCTGGCAGAAAGGCCGCCTTGCGCTTCTGTTTTTGCGGGTTGAGCTGAAAATCCCGGTCCGCTTGAAGAATATGAACCGGTCGTCGGGCCCTCGAGTTTTCCGTTCAAAAACTGGTTGATTTCGCTCGGCGTCGTTACATTGTCGAGCGGTGTTCTGATCTGACTGATATCAGAAACGGGTTGCACCAGTTTCGGCGTGACCACGATCACCAATTCGGTTTCGTTATTGCGATAGCTGGATGATCTGAATAATGACCCCAGTATTGGAATGTCGCCCAACCAAGGAACTTGCACATTGTTGTTAGACTGTGTGTTTTGCAGGAGGCCGGCAATCGCGAAACTTTGAGAGTTGCGAAGCTCAACCGTGGTATCCGCGCGGCGGACACTGAGGGCCGGAACCTGGACGTCGCCTACCCGTACTGCATTGTTTTGATCGAGCTGACTGACTTCCGGCGAAACTTTTAGATTGATAATCCCGTCATCCAGGACGGTCGGTGTAAAGGCAAGACCGACACCGAATTGACGATATGTAATGGTGACTTCGCCGTCATTGCCATTAACAGGAATTGGAAATTCTCCACCCGCTAAAAAACTGGCGCTCTCGCCGGACATTGAAACCAGGTTAGGTTCCGCTAAAGTCCGAATAACACCTTTTTCTTCCAAAGCATCGATTTGTACATCAATGCTGGTTGGACCAATCAATTCAGAAAGGACGGCAGTTCCAACAGATGTCCCGCTGACGGTCCCTGCACCGCTCAAATAGGTAAATTCACCCGCCTGTTGCGCCAATATTCCAAGGCCCAATTCCTTGATTGCACTGCGAGAGGCTTCGATAAACCGGACTTCGAGCATAACTTGATGGGAATCCCGTATGGATAAACCATTGGTCACAGATTCGCCTGCATAAGCCTGAGCAATTTTTTCCGCCTGCTCAGCGATTGCTGCCGTGCTCACATCACCTGATAAATAAACTTTGCTCGCGAGACGTCGAACTTCAACTTCTTCGTTGGGAAAAGCCTCAAACAAGCTTTTCTTCAAGCCCTGAATGTCATAATTCACTGTCACGTCTATGACATCCATCAAGCGTTTTTGTTGGTCATAAACCAGCACACTGGTCTTGCCGCGCTCTTTTCCCATAACGTGAAAAGATTTGTCGGTAAGAACAACGATATCCGCGATTTTCGTGTTTGCGACATTCACCTCTGAAAACGGTTGATCAGATTTCAACGTAATCGTTCCGTCTTTGACGAGATCGGCAGCAACACGCTCAGAACTGTGGGTTGTTTCAACCCACGACTTGGCCAGAGCTTCGGGGCTTGACGATAAGTAAATGCCGATTAGTGCGGCTATTCCCAATGATTTGATTGCCCAGCCAGATTTTGTTGTACGCACATACATTACAGCGATCCTCCCGCCATGTTTGGCTGTGTTTCTGGTTCTTTTTTGACTTTCACCTGTTCACGTTCGCCGTCGCGAATAACGGTGACACGTGCACTAGATCCTTGCCTGGTTTGTTTTACGGTCGAAACAGATTTTGAATTTGAACGCTTGGATGATGCGCGCCTGACAACGGATCGTTTTCTTGGCGCGTCCTGTAAATCAGCGACAGAAATTACCTGCGTCGGATCCTCGTCGGTTTCACCAGCCCGACGCAATGTCAGGCTCAGCTTACCAACTGTCATTCCCAGAATAAGTTTCTGGGCTTCTTGGTTTTTCACTTCGAGCGTAACTGTTTGGACAACTTGCGGAGATGCCGCTTGTTGATCATTATTTTGATCGGTGCCCAGCACTTTGAGTTTTTGTACGAGTAAGCTGGTTGCTTTGTCGCCACCAGGTTTCGTTGGATCCATATCGCGTGTCATCATGACGTCGACATAATCACCCGGGACGATGAAACCGCCGACGCCCGCCACATCATTTACCCGAATAGCAACGGCGCGCATATCTTCGCCGATAATCGCGGATAGAGAACCGCGGCCACCTGGCCCACTGACTTTAAAATCAAGAATGGGCTCGTTTGCAACCATATGGGTCAAAGCAACGGTCGGAAGCGTTGGGTCAACAAAAAGCTGATCAAATCCTGAGTAGCTTCCAAACGGTAATGCATCTTCAGGCATATCGACGAGCCGGACGCTTTGTTGTGATAACTGATCGCCGAAATTTAAGTCCATGTCGGCCACTAACACCGGAACGGTTTTAACGTTCGGAACCGAAACAGTTGCTGTTTGAGCGCGGCTTTGCTGATATTGAACGCTGACCGCATCATTTACCCAGCCCCGGGCAATCACGATAGCCAGGATTCCGAATGCTGCAGACGCGCCGAGCGTAATTATTGTATTGGTTCTCACCTTATTCCCCCTGCATCGACCATATTTTCGTCAATATGACCGTTGATGTTTAGCTACAGGAGGGCAGTGAAAATGCGGTGAAGGAAAGCGGTTAATTATGGATGTAAGATCATGGTTTCCGTTCCATGAACAAGCACAATTAAGGCGGGTTAGGTGTTAATGTGAACGTGCTTTTAGGGTTGCGACAACGTCTTGCAATGTATGCCCCTTTGCACCAAGCAAGACCATGAGGTGATAAAGCAGATCCGCCGACTCAGAAAGAAATGCTTCATCGGATTGCGCCAAGGCCGCTATGACCGTCTCGACGCCCTCCTCTCCAACTTTTTGAGCTGTACGCGTCAACGGGCCCTGTAACAAAGACGCCGTATAAGAACTTTGCGGATCCGCAGCGCGTCGCTGTTCGATTGTCTTGGTCAGGTCTGCCAAAAACCCAAGACCTTCGGGGCCTTCGTCACCAAAACAGGATGTGGTCCCCAAATGACATGTTGGACCTGCTGGCCGAGCTTGAATGAGGATCGAATCCTGGTCGCAATCTATTTTCATATCAATGAGGGAGAGCGTATTCCCCGACGTTTCTCCCTTTTGCCAAATCGTCTGCCGGGATCGACTGTAAAATGTCACAAAACCGCTTTCGCGGGTTTTCTTAACCGCTTCAGCGTTCATATACCCCAGCATAAGAACTTGTTGCGTATCAGCATCCTGAACGATTGCGGGAACAAGGCCATCGCTTTTCTTAAAATCAATTTTCATATGCGTATCTCTATGCCGTTAGCCTTGAGCACTTGCTTGAGCGCCGGGATTGGAATGATGTTTTTGTGAAAAACGCTGGCCGCCAAAGCGCCGTCCACATTTGCTCGTTTAAACACATCTTCAAAATGTTCGACTGCGCCAGCACCACCGGATGCGATTAACGGAACCCGGCAAATCGCGCGAACGGCAGTCAGTTGAGCAATATCATACCCTCTGCGCACACCGTCCTGGTTCATGCAATTAAGAACGATTTCACCGGCGCCGCGAGACTGCGCCTCCTCGATCCATGCCAACGTTTCCCGGCCCGTTTCTTTCGTCTTGTTCGCGTCACCCGTGTGGGATTTAACCCGGTATGTGCCCTGGTCTTCAAAACTGTCCACGCCGACAACGATGCATTGTTTGCCAAACGCATCATGGAGCTCATTGATCAGCTCTGGTCTTTCGAGGGCCGGGGAATTGACAGAGATTTTATCTGCACCGCATTCCAGCCTCGCCCGTGCAGCATCGACCGTCTTAATACCGCCCGCCACACAAAAGGGAATATCAAGCATCGCCGATACGCGCTCGACCCATTTTGGGCTGACGGTCCGGTCATCAACGCTGGCCGTAATATCATAGAAAACCAGCTCATCCGCCCCTTCATCGCGATACCGAAGTGCAAGATCGAGAATATCACCAACATCTTCATGATTTCGAAATTGTACGCCTTTGACCACACGACCATCGCGCACATCCAGACAGGGAATAATTCTTCGGGCTAGCACGCGATTGCCTGTTTTACGTCGAACTTGCCTTCATATAAGGCCTTACCGATGATGATTCCCGCAGGTTTAATTTTTTTTAAGGCCTTCACATCCTTCAAACTTCCAACGCCGCCGGATGTGATCAAATCCAGTTTCGGATGCTTCTTGCGGATTTTTTTATAGAGCTCAACATTCGACCCTTCCAGGACGCCGTCTCTGGCAATGTCGGTCACCAAAATATTTTTGAGACCGGACGGCAAATAGGACTCGATCACATGCCACAGTGTTTTATCAGACTCTTCTGTCCACCCGCGGATTGCCGGTCTTGGCACGCCGTCATCACCGATCATAACATCCAAGGCCAGCACAATCCGTTCAGGGCCCAGTTCAGACATCCAGTATTTAATCATTTCTGGATTACTGATCGCAAGCGACCCGATCACAACCCGCTCGACGCCGCCGTTTAGCAGGGTTTGAATTTGGGAAAGTTCACGAATTCCGCCGCCGGTTTGGATTTTCAATCCGGTTTGCTGAGCGATCTCTATAATCAATGGCGCCTGTTCGGCCCGGCCCGATTGAGCGCCGTCAAGATCAACGACGTGAATCCACTCCGCGCCGGCATCGGCAAATTTTGTAGCCATTTCCACAGGAGATAGCTCATAGTCGGTACGTTGGTTAAAGTCGCCTTTGAACAAACGAACACATCCCCCATCCATCAAATCAATCGCCGGAAATATCATGCTGCCACCTTTAAAAAATTCCTGAATATTTGAGCGCCGGTTTCACCTGATCGTTCTGGATGAAATTGGCATCCATACACATTGCCTTGTCGCACAATAGCGCTGAATTTTGTACCGTATGTCGAACACGCCAGCGTTTTGGCTGAAACAGGTGCAGCGAAAGAATGCACAAAATAAGCATAGGCATTTTCCTCAACTCCATTGAGTAAAGGATCATCTTTCAAATCCGTCAATGTGTTCCACCCCATGTGCGGGCACGGTAAATCCCCTGTTTCCAAAGCTTCTATTTTTCCGTCCACCATTGCGAGACCGTCGACATCGCCCTCTTCTGAACAATCAAAGATCAGTTGCATACCCAGACAAATACCCATGACCGGCTGGACCAGGTTTTGAATAACGGGAATCAGCTCTCTTTCGCGCAGCCGGTCCATTGCATATCCTGCCGATCCCACGCCCGGTAGAATCACACGTGGTGCCGCATAGATTGTATCTGCATCCCGTGTAATCACGCTTAGCGCGCCCAGCCGGTCGAATGCAAATTTCACAGATGCAAGATTTGCACATCCCGTATCGACGATTGCCACATCCATTAGAGCACGCCCTTGGTCGAGGGAATAATGTCACCTTCTCGTTTAAAGGCCGGCGCCAAAGCCTTGGCAACACCTTTGAAGCTCGCCTCAATCATGTGGTGAGTATTTTCGCCATCGACTTCAATTTGAATGGCCGCCCCCATTGTTTGGGCAAGGCTTTCGAAGAAATGCGGGCACATCTCAGCTGGAAACTCGCCCGCACGATCCGTCGGAAATTCGCCTTTGAATGTCATCGCGGGACGCCCGGACAAGTCGATGGCCACCCGGGCCTGGGTCTCGTCCATGGGCATGACAAATCCGAAGCGTCCAATGCCCGCCTTATTCCCGAGCGCTCGTTTAAGCGCAGTGCCGAGCGCAAGCGCGCAATCTTCAATCGTGTGATGCGGATCAATTTCCAGATCGCCCTTGCACGTCAAGACCAGACCGAGATCGCCATGTTTGGCAAAAGATTCCAGCATATGATCGTAGAACCCGATTCCCGTATCAATTTTGGTGATCGAAGCATCGTCAAGATTGACCCGAATTGCAATGTCGGTTTCTTTTGTTGTGCGGTGTTCTTCCCCGATCCTATCTGGGAGCATTGAAGTCACACTGACACCGAAGGCAGCGATCGCGATGTCATTTTCCTCCGGCGTTCCGATCGAGATGCGCATTTTACCGGGCATTTTGGCTCTAAAATCGCGGATTTTAACTTGCCGTTTTTTCAATTCGGCGATCAATCCATCCTCATCCGCAATATCCAACAGTAAAAAGTTCGCCTGAGATGGATAGACTGTTTTGACGTAAGGAGAATTTATGAGAGATTTGGACAGACGGGTACGTTCTGATTTCCACACATCAAGCCGTGCAGCGTGTACGGACATAGCAGCGGGCGACAAGGCGGCCATTACCGTGCGTTCCACGGGCCTGGGAACCGGGTAAGGCGGCAATACTTTCAGCATCAAATCGATCACGCGCGGGTCAGCGATTGCAACGCCGGTTCGAACCCCGGCAAGTCCATACACCTTTGAAAGCGTGCGCAAGACGACAAGGTTTTGATATTGGGTCAGCTTTTCAGTGTAACTTATGGCGTTTGAAAATTCCTGATAGGCTTCATCAACAACGACCAGTGAATTTGGGTGCGCTTCACAGAGAGCTTCCACCAGATCGCCTTCGATCACATTCCCTGTTGGGTTGTTGGGTGAACATAAAAAAATCAGTTTCAGATTATTGACCGATGAAGCACTTTTAAGCACTTGGTCTCTATTCCAGGTAAAATCTTCATTCAGGGGCGCCTCGACAATGCCGGCTCCTTGAATATCAGCCGCAGTTTTAAAATACCCGAATGTCGGCGGGCAAATCAAAATATTGTCTTGCCCGGCTTCGCAAAACGTACGCAGCAAAACTTCAATCCCCTCATCAGCCCCGCGCCCGATCATGATTTGATCAGAATTCACGCCATATAGATCGGCGAGACGCGCGCGTAAACTGGCTGGTTGTTGTTCCGGATACCGATTATATTCCTTTGTCGAAGAAACCGGCGGCGGCGCCCATGGAGATTCGTTGGCATCCAGGTGCAAAGCACCCGTGGATCCGCCGCGCGCAGAATAAGCGGCAAAGTCAACGATGGCTTTTCGGGCAATGGTATGTGGCCAGTTCATTATTGCTCTCCCCTTTCCAGTCGTAGTGAGACGGCCCGACGGTGGGCTTCTAGCCCTTCCATATTCGCAAGGCGTTCTACGCTGGGGCCCAAAGCTTCTAATCCGGCCCGGCTTAATTGCTGGACACTGATATATTTGATGAAGCTTTCAAGCACCACACCGGAGTAAGCGCGCGCTGCGCCATTCGTCGGTAATGTATGATTGGTACCGCTGGCGTAATCACCGACGGACTCAGGTGTCCACGGACCCAGGAAAACAGATCCAGCATTCTGAATGTGCGGCACAGCGCTTTCGGGTTTATCAATTTGTACAATCAAGTGTTCTGCGGCGTAGGTATTGGCAATTTCAATCATCGTATTTCGATCATTGACGACGATAATCCGTCCATTTTCCAATGACGCCTCTGCAATATTTCGCCGGGGAAGATCGGTCAACTGGTTGTTGATTTCATCCGTCAGGCACTGCGCGAATTTTTGCGACCGACACACGCAGACAACTTGTGCCATCGTATCATGTTCGGCTTGGCTCAGAAGATCAGATGCCACGAATACCGGATCCGCCTGATCATCGGCCAGAACCATGGCTTCGGATGGGCCAGCCGGGAGATCAATGGCAGGGCCTCCGGCCATTTGCGCGACCCGGGCTTTCGCGGTTGACACATACGCATTACCCGGGCCAAATATTTTGGCCACTTTCGCAATACTCTCCGTACCAAAGGCCAATGCGGCGATCGCTTGAGCACCGCCAACACAATAGACCTCGTCGACGCCACAAAGATGGGCCGCCGCCAAAACATGTTTATCGATTTTCCCGTCTTTCCCTGGCGGGGTTGTTACAACACAACGGGGCACACCGGCCAATTTTGCCGGAATAGCCAGCATCATCAATGTAGAAACCAATGGCGCCGTCCCTGCAGGAACATAGAGCCCTGCACTATCCAGGGCGCGCGGTTCGCGCCGACACACAACCCCAGGCATAGTTTCAACATTGAGAGGCTTTGGTTTCTGCGGGAGATGAAAGGCTTCTATGTTGGTTTTTGCTGTCTGCATCGCCTGTTGGTCAAGCAAATCCAAACCACTCCACGCCGCTTCGCTCTCGCTAATAGGTACACGGAGCGAAGACAGGACGATGCCGTCAAATTTAAGCGTAAGATCGAGTAGAGCCGCGTCTCCGCTATCTCGAACCATTCCAAGTATATTATCGACATTTCTCAGGATTTTGGCATCGGATAGGATCTCTGGCCGCGCCAATACATTGGCACGTTCCCCCTTGTCACAATCGCTCCAGTTTACGATACGCACGATTACCCCATCATCTTTTCGATTGGTAAAACCAGAATAGAACGCGCGCCATTGGCTTTCAGATCTTCGAGGGTTTCCCAGAAAACGTTTTCTGTGCACACCGCCTGCACCGCCACCAAATCATCGCTGCCTGAAAGCGGAATTATTGTCGGCGCATCGGAGCCCGGTAAAATTTGAGATATTTTATCTATCGCGGACGCAGGTGCGTTTAACATTATGTATTTTGAATCGGTTGAGCGAATAACGCCGTCAATGCGATTAACAAGCTTGTCATAAATATTCTGTTTGGCGGGGCTTAGGGTGCGGCTTGAGCGGATTAACACGGCTTCACTTTCCAATATCGTTTCGAAAGCAGATAAACCATTGGCCTCCAGCGTCGCGCCGGAGGAAACCAGATCACATATAGAGTCTGCGATGCCAATACTGGGGGCCAGCTCAACAGCCCCTTTCATTTCAACACAATTAGCATCAATGCCCTGTTCACTTAGATAGTTTCGAAGTACGCCCGGATAGGTCGTTGCGATCTTCGTTCCCGATAAATTAGCGGGGATTTGAATCGCACCGTCAGCATCTGCCGCAAGACATAATTTGCAGCGCGAAAACCCAAGTCGGCGATCGATGACTGCATCCATTTTGCCATTTGAGAGAAGAACTTCTTCGACGAGCACATTCTCGCCCGCAATTCCGAGATCACTGGCTCCGTTGGCGACAAACGCCGGAATATCATCGTCACGTACCAGTAAAAGATCGACCGGCATGTTTTTAACGCGCGCCAACAGTCCGTCACCGCGCACGGAAAACCGTAGTCCGCACTTCTTCAGCATGTCAAAACTGTCGTCGGCCAAGCGGCCTTTTTTTTGTACGGCAATCCTTAATCGATCTGTCATATTATTTCTCTGATATTTCTGATTTTTGTTTAGCTTGGCGATCCAGCACGGCTCGGTAGCCTTGATGTGGTTCATCTTTTAAAAATCTGGCGACCCGACCGATCGTCGTCGTACTTACGCCGGTTTTTGCATTGATATCTCGATATGAAAGGTCGGTCGAGTCTAGGAGTTTAGCGACATGCCACCGCTCGGCCAAAGCCCGTAGTTCGGCGGGCGTACACAGATCAACAAGGAATCGCTCCATCTCTTCAATTGACATTACGGCGTAAAGCCCTTCCGCCAATTCGCGGCGGCGCGCGAGCGTTGGTGGAAATTGATCTTTCTCTATTATTTCTCTATCGGACATGTTGATCTCATAATGCAAACAAAGCGTGCCAACACGCTAATACATTGACACGTAAAGGAGTCAAGTTCGTTTTTAAATATAAAAATAAGGTGATTCGTTCGACGACTTACTGCCGGCAAAATTTGACAGCGTTGTCCGTCAAATTCGGCTTTACATCGGTTTATTCCGCTAAAATACTACTTAAGACGGTATCTATATGAATTATTTCGGTATTTTACCATCAGTTCGCACAATAAGATGTTGCGAATTAGTTACATTTAACATATTTAGGGGCATCTCTTAGCTGAGATTTAAAAACGATCGCCTGCCTCGCGCCCCGAAGCAGGCGATTTTTTTGTGAACACCTCAAAACCGACCGTAGCAAAAAAAGCGCCTGTCTAGATTGCTTTCCAGATAGATGCGCCTGAGGTTATGGGCGGTTGAATGTACCAGTCGCTGAGGGATCCAAGAACCGGTACATTCTTCCTTTGCGAAATCCAGCGAAGGGAAGAATCGCTGCGATGTGCGCCCCGTATTTCGGATTAACGTCGATCCATGAAAGTTAAATGATAAAAAACCCACTATTTTGTTACTGGTTTTTTAAGTATTCATGGCAACCATTCGGCATCCGTCGCGAATGTTAAAACAAATACGTTGTTCGCCAGACTTTCTGCAAAAGCGACAAAGACTTACCTTAAACGGGCAAACGTAACATTATGTAAGATATTGTGAATTTAATCGGCTTTACGCTGCATATGCGGTAAATGGGGCATTCCATAGGGAGTGTTCAGCTCAGGTTAAGAACCATAACTGCATGGTAATGTTACCCAATCTTGACTCTAAGCGTTATCTTTCTAAATCAATCAGGCAAGACATAACTACGCGCACAGACATGATGAAAGCGTAGCTAGTAAGGACATTCATGACACACTCAACACGTGACACAAATATAGCGCCAGCGAGACGATTGACCCGAAACCTTTTGGTGGCGGTCAACACTGTTTCCTTAATGGCCATTGCCGCAACGGCCTCCGCGCAAAACTCGATTCCTGTGAGCGCATCGGCGCAACAAACTGCGGCCCAGGCACAGACTCCAAATGAAACGCAGCCGGTTGTCGAAGACAAGTTTAAGCCACGTGTTTATGGCGGAACTCCGCCTGTTGTGGAAACGCCAGCCCCCGCGCAACCAAAAACTGATCCGGTTCAAACCGAGCAGCAGGTCAATTTAAGCACGAATGATCTCACGGTGATACCATCAACAAACGATGCTAAAACCGAAGCCATTGGCGAGGTAAACCCGAATTTACCGTCAAATGCAGCGCTCAACAGCGCGCCCAATTGGCCCAATGGAATCCGCAAACAATTTATCGACGTCATTGTCGGTGCTCCCATCATGAAGGACCCAACCAGTTGCGAAGACGGCAATCCGTCACTTCGCATCAAAGTTTCGAATGTCAAGAACTCAAAAGGCATCATCGTCGCTGATCTGCACGACGACGTGAAAGAAAACTTTCTGGACTGGGAAAAAGTCGTCTTACGCGTTCGTGCGACAGCTGTCGAAGACGAAACCTTTTTCTGCATGCCCGTTCCGGAGCCGGGAAATTACTCCGTGGCCATCTATCACGACAAGAACAGCAATGCTTTCTTTGACAAAAACTTCTTAGGCCTGCCAAAAGAACGATTTGGCATGTCAAATAACCCGAAATTTACAACGAAATCACCGAAATTTGAGGAAGCTACTTTCGCAGTTCCGGCAGAGGGCGTCGACATGGAAATTAAACTCCGCAGAACCAAGGATGTCATCAGCGGCAATCAAGATTAATAGGAATTAAGCCCGCACACATTTTGGGCGATAATATCTAATCAATCCCCTTTTGGGGGTTTTTTTATGCGGTAATTGACTTGCTTTTTTGTCCAGAATGAGACAAAGGACAGCATCGACGTTCGGGCCATATAAAAACCTAAGAATTGGCACCGGCAAAAGCTGAGGGAAATATGACAAATCAGGACAAAAAACAAATCAATGTTGCTATTGTGGGCGTGGGAAATTGTGCAAGTTCGCTTGTTCAGGGACTGACTTACTATGGCAATAAAAACGAGACCGAATCTGCCGGTCTTATGCACTCAACACTGGCGGGTTATCATAGCCGCGACGTCAAAATCGTTGCCGCATTTGATATTGACCAGCGCAAAGTCGGTAAAGACGTTGCAGAAGCCATTTTCGAGAAACCAAATTGTACCGAGGTTTTCTGTCCGGACGTGCCTAAAACAGGCGTAAAAGTCCAGATGGGTTGCATTATGGACGGATATTCCGACCATATGGCATCGTATTCAGATGACCGGCGTTTCATTCCACTTTTCACCCGTGAACCCACGAAAGCGGAAGTCGTCAAGGCTTTGAAAGACGCCAAAGTTGACGTTTTGACCAATTACCTGCCCGTCGGCAGCCAGGAAGCAACCGAGTTCTACGCCGAATGTGCGATCGAAGCCGGATGTGCTTTCGTCAACAATATTCCGGTCTTTATCGCGTCGACGCCGGCTTGGGCGAAGCGTTTTGAAGATGCAGGCCTGCCGATCATTGGCGACGATATTAAAGCCCAAATGGGCGCAACCATCGTTCACCGCGTCCTCACCGATCTATTCCACAAACGCGGTGTACCGGTTGATCGCACATATCAGCTCAATACAGGCGGTAATACCGACTTTCTGAATATGAAAAACCAGCTTCGATTGGAATCAAAGAAAGAAAGCAAGACTGAAGCCGTGCAGTCAGTAGCAGCGGAGCGTATTGAAGACGAAAACATTCATGTCGGCCCGTCCGATTATGTGCCATGGCAAAACGATAACAAAATCTGCTTTATTCGCATGGAAGGTCGCTTGTTTGGCGACGTGCCGATGAATCTTGAACTTCGCCTGTCTGTCGAAGACAGCCCGAACTCCGCTGGTGTGGCCATCGATATGCTGCGGTGCGCAAAAGTTGCCATGGACCGCGGCGTCTCCGGTGCCATCGCCGCACCATCATCTTTCTTCTGTAAGCATCCACCGGTGCAATACACAGATGAGGTTGCCCACCAACTCACCGAGTCCTTCATTGCCGGTGAATCTGTGGAAGTCCTCAAGCAAGTAACTGGCAGCTAGCCACTTACACAATCCTTTTCGCCTAAGATCAGGACACCAGAATATGCCGGACGCTCAAGCTCAGCCAGAGGTTCAACCTCAAAAGAAACAGGCTGAGTATGGGCGTCCGAATTCTATTGAAGAACTCTCCAATCAATATGTTGTGCACCCGATTTCGGCGGTGATTGCCAAAATCGCGATTAAAATGAGCGTAAGCGCGAATATCATTTCATTCATTGGACTTGGCGCAGGATGGCTGGCGGCCTATTTCTATTATCAACAGCCTGCGCTCGGCTTCGTTCTCGCCGGGTTTCTATCCATGCTTGCTTGGCATGTGTTTGATGGGGCTGATGGCCGTGTCGCCCGTGCCACGGGGACCAGCAGTGCTTTTGGTCGGATCATAGACGGGATCTGTGATCATCTGGTGTTTGGCGCCGTTTATATCGCTTTCGTGCTCTATCTCCTCAAAACCGGCAGCTCTCCCATGGTCTGGCTCTTGGCCTTGGCAGCTGGCGCTAGCCACGCCGTGCAAGCAGCCGGATATGAAGAACGGCGCCAGAAATACCAACGTCGCACACGTGGCATTGAGCGCAGTGACGTCACAGATAAGTTATTATCCGTTGATGGCAAGAAATCGACGCTGGCAGGCATATATGACGCCGCGCAACGCCTTGTATCGGGTGGGGCCTCGCCTCTGGATGCCAAGCTCAAACAAATGCGCGATGACAATGCCAGTTTTGGCGATGTGCAGACCCTAATCAATAAAACATCCGGCATAGTGCGGGCCTGGGCGCTCTTAAACGCCAATAACCGCACCATCGCCATTGCCATCTTCGCAGGTCTCGGCCTGCCGGCCATGTATTTCGTCTATGAAATTGTGCTGCTCAACATCGTATTGATTGGACTGATCATTTATGAGCGCAAGGTGGAAGCCACGATTGCGGCTAGCCCGTCGGGGAACTAAAAATGGACATTGTTCCCGCGCTTTAAATTGCTGAATGACAGCGATTTTCAATCTGGAAATCTACGATAGAGCAAGATTACGTTTACTCGTTCAACTGTGATTTGACACATTGGGAAAATTGACCAATGCTGTTCCCATCACAAAAGCGAGAGAAGCCCTATGTTCATGCACCTTGCAAAACCGATATATCAAACACCTGATAGCCAAATAGAAAATACATCCTTGGAAATTATAAATGTAAGCCGTCGCGGGTTCGTAGGTGGCGCAACAGGATTGACGTTCACTTTGGCGCTTGCCGCATGTGCCCCCAAAAAGTCCGAGAGCAAAAGCAAATCCGAGGCGCCGCTTCCAGATCATTCGACTGTAGAAAGCGGCCCGCTAGTCCTTATTTCAATTGCCGCAGATGGACGCACTCAAATCACAAATCCGCGGTCAGAAATGGGACAACAAGTTATCACAGCCGTCGCGCAAATGATTGCGGATGAGCTAGATGTTGAATGGGATAAGCTCGTTATAGAGCAGGCCGTCGGCGATTCTAAATATGGGGATCAGAATACGGACGGGTCCACGTCAATTCGAAATCACATCAACCGTTTCCGCATGGCGGGCGCCTTGATGCGTCACATGCTCACGCAGGCCGCGGCAAACGAATGGGGCGTTGATATTTCGGAGTGCTCCAGCAAGCTTGGGACGATCGAACATTCGTCCGGCAAAATACTGACCTATGGTGATGTCGCCAAAGCGGCGAGCAAGCTAGATGTGCCCGCCGAGGCCAGCGTGACATTGAAACGGCGTGATCAATGGCGTTACATTGGAAAAGACAAACCTTCATTCACAATACCTGATATCATTCACGGCAAAGGGACGTTTGGCATCGATGTACGCGTCCCCGATATGGTCTACGCAGTCATCGCCCGCCCACCGACAGTGTTTGGCAAAATCAAAACATTGGATGATACAGCTGCTTTGGCTGTTCCCGGTGTAACCAAAGTCATGAAGCTTCCCGATCTACAAGGCGAAGTGGCAGCCTTCCAACCGCTTGGCGGTGTAGCCGTTATCGCAACAGATACATGGGCGGCGATAAAAGGCCGCGAGGCACTCAATGTCACGTGGGACGCGGGGTCTAATGCAAATTATGATTCTGATCTTTATGGGCAAGAACTGCGGGCAACTGCGCGCAAGCCCGGCGAGGTAAAACGCAATCGAGGAGATGTGGATTCCGCAATGGAAACGGCGGCCAAGAAAGTAACAGCTGATTACTATGCGCCTCACCTGTCACAAGCGCCCATGGAGCCGCCCGCCGCGACAGCGCGGTGGACGGGCGACAAGATCGAATGCTGGGCCTGCACGCAAAACCCGCAAGCAGCCCGCACAACCGTTGCCTCACTATGCGGTATTCCCGAAGAAAACGTGACGATCAATGTTACTTTATTGGGCGGTGGGTTCGGCCGTAAATCCAAACCCGACTATGTTGCCGAGGCCGCATTAATTGCTAGGGAGGTTGGTGCCCCGGTTAAGGTCACGTGGACCAGAGAAGACGACGTACGTCACGGTTATTTTCATTCGGTATCAGCTCAACGTATGGAAGCGGGGTTAAATGAAGACGGTTTACCCGTAGCTGTTCTACACCGGACAGTTTTTCCTTCGATCAATTCCACCTTTGGAGCCGCCGATCAGGGCTCCGACTTTGAGCTGTCTCTCGGCGCGACTGACAGTCCCTGGAACGTGCCGAACATGCGCGTCGAAGTCGGCAAGGCAGAAGCCCATATTCGGATCGGCTGGCTTCGTTCTGTCGCCAATGTCTATCACGCCTTTGCGCAGCAAAGTTTTGCGGCAGAATTGGCCCATGCCGCCGGAAAAGACCAAAAAGATTATTTACTCGATCTTATTGGACCCGACCGGGAAATTGATTTGTCGAAGGACGGCGTTATCTACCCAAATTATGGTGCGTCTATTGAAGAGCATCCGCTCGACACGGCTCGTTTGAAATCTGTACTCGATAAAGCAGCGAGCATGGCGAAATGGGGGCGCGATGTCCCGAAAGGCCACGGCTTGGGTATCTCGGTTCATCGCTCATTTCTTTCATATGTTGCCACTGCAATAGAGGTTGCCGTGGACAGTGACGGAAACATCACCTTCCCAGGTGTATGGGTGGCTGTTGACGCAGGAACCGTCGTCAATCCGGCCAACACAAAGGTGCAAATGGAAGGCGGTACGTTGTATGGTTTATCCAATGCGTTATACGGCGAAATTACTGCCAAGGACGGGGCCGTTGTGCAAGGCAATTTCCCCGCCTGGCGCGTTATGCGCCTCTCAGAGGCCCCGCACAATCTTGAGGTTCACATTATGGAAAGTGACGCTCCGCCGGGTGGAGTCGGTGAACCTGGTACGCCGCCCGCAGCACCGGCTTTGGCAAATGCGATCTTCGCGGCAACCGGACAGCGATTGCGCACATTGCCTTTGCTCGGGCAAAAGAACCGCTTAACGATGGCGGGGGAGGGATAAGCCATGGCGATCACACTCAAAATCAATGGTAAGAAAGAAACTGTCACAGCCGCAGAAGGCACCCCCCTGCTCTGGGTTTTACGCGACCATCTCGGTTTGACAGGCGCAAAATTTGGCTGCGGTGTCGCCCAATGCGGCGCGTGTACGGTTCACGTTGACGGGGCGCCAATTCGATCATGCATTACCCCTCATGAAGATGTCGAAGGCAGCGAAGTCACGACCATAGAATCTGCCAATGGAAAAGTCGCCTCGGCAATACGTGCCGCATGGGAAGAGTTAGCGGTGCCGCAATGCGGGTATTGCCAAGCTGGACAAATCATGAGTGCTATCAATTTGCTGGAGACAAATGCATCACCGTCAGATGAAGACATTGACAGTGCGATGGACGGCAATATCTGTCGTTGCGCGACCTATGTGCGTATTCGCAAAGCCATAATGGACGCTGCAAAAACATTGTAGGCGGCCATCCTTACAACAAACTTGCAGCAAGTTAGCGCGCTCACCTGCCGCGATAAATTATCTTTGAAAGCCCCTTACATCCAGAGATCGCGATACTGATCACCGCGCCTGCAGCGTTGTGTTTCCAGTTTGTGGTTTCGGGCAAATGAGCACGCGAATGGGCCATAGCATCATCAACGACTTTTTCCTTGAACTGCTCAATCAGATCAGGGTTGCGTAAAACAAAGCAAAACTCCTGTTCCAGACAATAGCTGGCAAAATCGAAATTGGTCGAGCCCATCACCAGGATCTCGTCATCGATCAGGATCGCTTTAAGATGTGACATTTTCTTTTCATACATGAAAATCGAGAATGGGTATTTTTGCTGCTGGTGCTGCAAATAATATTTCAACAGTGATTTATTGTTTGATTCAGGCGAGATGATCTGAACATCCACACCTTGCTTGGCCTTTTCGCCAATAACATCCAGAAACGGCCATGTGATATAGGGCGAGATCACTTTAATTGAATGTTTGGCTGATTTCAGGACATCAAATAGATCCTCATACAGCCCCCAACTGCGACGACCATCGAGAATAAACACATCCGCGTCACCCACTTGCGTGCGCAGAGACTGGTTTCGACCATTGACCGTATGCTGATAATCTTCGCCAAGCAATTCTGCCATATCGGGGTTTTCAATCCGCAGCATAATATCGTGCCATTCGAAATTATGTTCGCTGAAATTTATCCCACCGACATAAGCAATATGATCATCGATCAGCATCAGCTTTTTATGATTGCGGTGCGGATATTTGGAGAACAAAAATCCCATTGGGTTAGTAAAGGCCAATTGGATGTTTTCAGATGGTGCGGAGCGGAACATTTCCCTTGTAGCGCGGACTTCTTGACGAAATTCCGCATCGCGCAAACGGCGGCGGCCATAGATAAAATCATCACTGATCACGAGATTTGAGAAATGATCGACACAAAGGTGTTTATCGGCGGCATTTGACTGCTTCATGGCTTCAAATGCCTTCAAACCAACGCTGTCGCCTTCAAACGTCATCGCCTGGATATGAACACGGTTTTGAGCGGACAATATATCCGCTTCCAACGCATTCCAAAAATTGTCCGATCCAATCAGGATGTCAAATTTCATACCAATTCCTTATACCGGCTTCCTATTCCATAAAACAAGGCGGGGGGCAAAAGCTTTGTAGTAGGAAACCTGCATCCACCTTAACATCGATCATTGATGAAAATTTTGCTTCGTTCGCCTCGGATTCCTGATAGAGAGGTGCATGATTTTTTGCTGGGTTCATAATTCACATCCTGAATGCCAAATCATGGTCAAGCCGTGAGCGGGATTGCTGACTATCGTGACGTTGTAAGGGGAGCTGCGGCCTCACTCTTCGGCTTTGGCGGGCGATTGGCTGCGCGTGTTGCTTTTATGGTGGTCGCAGCACAGTCATTTGGTCCTAAAGCCCTCGGTATTCTGGGGTTGGTCGCAGCCATTACGGAAATTACCGCGGCCATTGGCGTCATGGGCTTAAAGCGAAGCCTGCTCGATATGTTGAGCGAGCGGCACGAAGCCGGATTAGAGCCGGCCCCACGGATTAAAGAAGCTTTTATCATCGCGCTGGGCGCCGGGTTTGCCATATCAACACTGCTTCTTTTTGTCTGGCCTTTGGTTTTGCCCGGGCAACCAGCCATATGGGCATTGTTATTTTTTGCCATGCCGGCCAGTATATTTATCGATGTCTGCCTGACCGCGATTAAATACAAGCGCATCGTCAAATGGGACGTCTGGTCGCGCAGTATCGCCGAGTCCTGGGGATTGTTTCTATTGGCGCTGCTGTTCCTGGGTCTAGGTATGAAGGAAACCGGCCTCGTTCTGGCCTATGCCGGCTCATTATTTGTCGCGGCCCTGGTCGCTGCTTACGGGCTGCTTTCAACCTACCCTGCAAAAACCCTTGCAGCGGCCCGCGCAAATTTTTCAGACATTCCCAAAATCGTTAGACAATCAGTTCCGGTCGGGATTACCGACATGGGCATAATGGCGCTACGCCGTATTGATCTGATTGTGCTCAGCATCTTCGTCGGACCCACTGCAACAGGCTTATACTTCATGGTACAGCAGTTGGTGACGATCCAGCAAAGGTTGGCGGGCCTGTTTGAGCCTATGTTATCGCCGGTGATTGCGCGCCTTCATAATCAATTAAATGCAAAGCGCATACGGGCTAATATGATTGGCATTTGCCGATGGATTTTCATTATTCAACTCGTGATCGCGGTCCCGATGGTCGTCTTTGGTGACTATCTGCTGGGCTTGTTCAATGCAGCGTTTATAACAGGTGGATTGGTCCTGACCATTATTCTCGTCGCCGAAGTCATTGATGGTACCTTCATTTCAACCGAAACGCCTTTGGTGTTTGCAAAACCGAAAATCCCGCCAACTCTTTTGGTATTTACTCTGATCATCGAGATCGCCCTGATCGCCCTGCTCTCTTATCTTTACGGCGTCGAGGGCGCGGCCGTTGGTTTCTTGATTGCGGTATGTTTTCTCAATCTCGGGCGTCTTTGGAGTCTGTCAAAACATCTCAAGATCAATGTGATCAATATGAGTTATATTTTACCCACTGTTTTCGCCCTCTTGATGTTGGCCAGCCTATTGGCTATTCGACACTTTGTTTCGCCTGAACAAGGCTGGTTAATTATAGCAGGTGTGGTGGTTAATTTGACCGTTTTTGCATTGATGATCAAAGTCTTCGCCCTGACGAAATCTGATAAAATTTTATTCCGTGTATTGGGCCAGGGCAGAAGCAGGCGAACATCTCGCGTCCCGGTAAAGATTGAGTCATGATTTCCCGTTTTGCTGCATTTTGGGCCAGGATTGTGTATCGTTATGCGGTCGCCATTCTGATCCTGGGCGTAATCGTCACTTATTTCGCCGTCAAATCGACAATGAACATCAGCGTTTCAACCCGGCTGGAAGGTCTAATGCCCCAAGGCGCAGAAAGCGTAAAAACGCTGAACAATGCGTTGAAGAAAACCGGAAGTTTCGCCTCCATTCAAATTGTTGCCGAATCGGACAACCCGGAAACCTCGGCCGCATTCATCGCTCAGGTCCAGGCGGAAATTGACAAAGAAGACTGGGTGCAATCCAGCCAATATTATGAAGATGTGGAAGTTCTCGAGCAACACAAACTCTTGCTATTAAGTCTGAATGAACTCCAATCTCTCGAAGCGGATATAAACGAAGCCTACCCAACTATTGTCGCTAAACAACTTTCAGAAATCATGGGCGCGGAAGTCACATTTACACTACGTGGTGAAAATCTCGTCGGCAATTCCAATACCGAACTTGACCAATCCCGTATTGATGACATCCAAGGACAGGTATCCTCCACCCCACAAACGGTCCGCAAATTTGTTTCCGACGACGAAAAAATTATGGTGCTGGTCGTCTGGCCCAAACCCGGTCTTGAATCGCTTACCGACGCCAAAAATATGGTCGAAGCCTCGAAAGCCGCGATCGCCAAGATCGACCCCTCGCAATTTGGCGACGGACTGACGGCTGGTGTCGCAGGACGTATTGCCAATAAGGTCGCCCAATTTGACGCCATTATGAATGATTTAAAAACCGGGCTGATGTGGTCGATTTCACTCATCGCCATTCTGATTATTTTCTCTTATCGCAGCTTCGCCGCCATTCCTGCGATTTTCATCCCTTTGGCGATTGGCATTGTCTGGACGCTCGGTATGACCGCGGTGACTGTGGGCGGTCTAAACCTGATCACCGTGTTTCTGACATTGATCCTGTTCGGGCTTGGTATTGATTTCGGTATTCACAACTTCAGCCGTTTTCGCGAAGAACGGCGCGGCGGTAAAAAGACGCTAGAAGCTTTAACAATCGTCATGCAGAGCACCGGAGCAGCGTCCTTAATCGCCGCGTTGACAACGGGTTGCGCCTTCTTCTCGCTCATGCTGACCGAGTTTCGGGCCTTTACGGAATTTGGAGCGATCGCCGGCATGGGGATCGCCTTCACCTTTCTCTCTATGTACACGATTTTTCCCTCCCTGCTTGTCGTCATGGAGAGGTTGGGCTGGAATGCGCGCAAAATTCCCAAAGCATTTTGGGTACGCATGGGCGCTAACGATAACCTGAACCCACTTACGCATACGAAATTTATTACCCGCGCGACTGTATTGGTGCTGATCTTCATCACTATTTTTGCCCCGCAAATCCAATTTGAGCGCAATATCAAAAACCTGGAGGCCCAGCGCCCGGCCGATCTGACCATCGCGACAGAAGCGGTCAATAAAGTGTTCTCGGACGGACATGACCGCGCCATCGTCGTGGTCAAAACCCAGGAAGAAGTTGTGGCTATCGACAAGTATTTTAAAGGCTTGATCAAAGAAGACACCGAAACGCCAACCATCAAAAAAATTGGCAGCCTGTTGGATTTCGTCCCCGATCAGGCCGCCCAGGTGAAACGTCTTGAGGTTATTGCCCGTTTGGGCGCGCGGGCGGAAGCTTTGCAAAGCTTTGATCCGACGAAATACAGAGCTACCCAACGTTATCTCACTATTGAAGATCTCAATATTCTTGATCTTCCCGATGCCTTGCGGCGGACCTATCTCGGCACAGATAGCGAGCCCGGTTATCTGATGTATATCTATAATTCGGTGACCACGGACGACAGTGTGCTCGCCAAGCAATTCTATGACGATGCGGCCGGGTTTATCGTCAATGGCAAGCAATATTACAGCGCATCGGAGAGCTTTATTTTTGTGGAAATGATCGCCCTGATGAAGAGCGATGCCGTCAAAGCCATCGCGCTTGTGACCCTCACAACAGCACTGTTGGTGTTTTATTTCATCCGCACCTGGCGAGGTACATTGGTCGTTTTGATCCCGCCCCTGCTCGGCGTTCTTCTTACCATAGGCATTATGGGTGCATTTGGGCCTACGCTCTCGATTATGAATATGGTGATCTTGCCCTCCCTGATCGGGATTGCCGTTGATAACGCCATTCATATTTTCCACAGGTTCCAACATGAGGGCAAAGACGCCGATATCGCTAAAATCATGAACACGACCGGGCGTGCCGCCGTTCTCACAACAATCACGACCTTGATCGGGTTCGGCGGCATGGTGACGGCGTCGATGGGCGGTCTCCGGTCCATGGGCTTGTTGGCCATTATCGGATTTATTTGCTGTTTGATTATGACTTGGGTCTTGCTTCCTGTGCTGATGCAGATATATCGCGAGCAGGCAGATAAAAGGGAGGCTCTTCGTGCTGCAAGCTAGAGCCCAAATTACGGATTGTTTGATCGTTGCCGCAGGCAAAGGCACGCGCTTAAAAGGCTTTGGCGATTTAAAGCCTCTGGTCAATCTGTGTGGGCGCCCTTTGATCGAGCATGCCATGCGGTCGGCGTCGGATGCAGGTGTCACGAACTTTGTAATCGTCACTGGATATAAAGCCGGAATATTGAAAAATTTCCTGCAATCCCTGCGTAAGAAATACCGCTGGAAAATCACTATTGTCGAGAACCCAGAATATGAGAAAGCCAATGGCCTGTCAGTCTTGGCCGCTAAGCCCTATCTCAAATCGAACTTCTTCCTATCCATGTGCGATCATGTAGTAGAGCCGCAAATATATGAAGCCCTGATGTCAGCGGATTTAGCACCTGGCACGGTTGGCCTGGGTGTCGACAAACGTCTTAAGAACCCCGATGTGGACATCAAAGACGTAACCCGGGTTGTCGCCGGACAAGACGGCAAGATCGAGAAAATCGGCAAAGAGGTTAAAAAATATAATGCCTTTGATTGCGGCATTTTTCGCGCCAACCCCAACCTGTTTGCCGCAATTGAAAAAAGCGTTGAAGACACGGGCGATTGCAGCATATCCGGCGGCATGAAAATTCTCTCAAATGCCGGGCAAGCGCACACCATCGATATTGGCAATTCCCGCTGGATCGATGTCGACAGCCCTCAAATGCATAAAATTGCCCACAAATGGATGCGCAGTCGACAAGATACGGACTCTAGCAGAAAAACTAAAGTGAACGGTATGAATGGCCACGGGCACAAGATCGTCGCCGTTGGACACCGGGGCTCAAAAAAGTTTGCGCCGGAAAACACGTTGGCGGCCCATGAAGCCGCCTTTGCTCTCGGGGCACGGGCGATTGAGTTTGATGTCCGTTGCACCAAGGATGGTCACTTCGTGCTGATGCATGATGCCACAGTCAACCGCACCACCAATGGTTTTGGCCGTATCAAGAAAATGACCCTCGAACAGGTCAAAAAGCTCGATGCCGGATCGTGGAAAGGCTCGGAATTTGCTGGCGAGCCGGTACCGACCTTGCGCGAAGCCTTGCGTAACGTAAAAGGCCGGTATGTGGTTGATATCGATTTTAAGGGCGGTCCGCGCAACTCAGCGGAAATCCTGTCGAACCTGCTCGAAGAAGAAGGATTTTCATCCGGACATCTGGTGACCATATTTGCCCGACGCCATCATTTCGGCATTTTGAAATCCCTGTCGCCGCAATACGCACTGCGTCCCCATTATATCAGCGTGCGCCGCACCCGATGGCTGGCCCGAGAACATTCACTCGAGATCATGGGATTGCGGCGCTTGTCCTTTAGCTTTAAGGCCGCCCGCGCCATTAAATCTTCGGATTTTCATCTGTTTTGCAATGTTATGGGGTTCTCTGATAACGAACGCGGATTTGAAGACAGCATTAGAGCCGGCGCCTTGTTCATTCAAACCGATCATCTTGACCGGCTGATCCCGTACCTGGAAAGCCGCGACCTTTTACAAAACGACGTCTTGGGTCGGGACTATCAACCGGCCGCTTTGCTCGACCTCGGCGATCCCGAAATCAGCTAAACAAACTGATCGTAAGCGGCTTTCATTTTTTGTCTTCTTTTCGAAAAACAAACAGATATGAAGAGAAGTCGCCCTTCTCCATATAGCGCATATCATCTTTCACTTGCCCCGTCGCCACATAGGGCATGGGCATACCGCTGTGCATTAAGGCGTCGCCTTGGAAGCGCGAGCCGTCTTCTTCCAACTCGTAAACAGCTTTTGAGTCCAAGCCCGTCAAATGGGCCCGCCTGAAGGGAAGATTGGGCGCTGCAAGAATATGAAAATATGCGAGATAGACCGTGCTTTCATCACGGCTAGTATATTGCCAACAGACCGCATTGCCATTGTTGATCAATCGGTCGAACCGCCCACCGACCATGTCGGCACTGGTCTTTTTCGCGAGGGCCATAAGGTGTTTCAGTTCGTCTTTGTGTGCATCGATGGTTTCTTCGTTTAAGGATACGCCGCGCGCGGCGCAGAACACCCCGGCCATAAACCGGGTTTGGATCGATGAGACGCGACCATTTTGATGGTTTGGTGACGGACCGATATAAGCGGCCATCGTATCCAGCGGATAAAGATAGGACGCTCCGTTGATAATCCCTAGTCGCCCGACCGGATCACACATATCACTGATCCAGCCTTGCGGCATGAAACTGAGCATACCCAGATCAAACCGGTTACCGCCGCTGGCGCAATTTTCAAAAATGATATCCGGGTATTTCTTCGTCAGTTTGCCGAGCAATTTATAAAGCCCCAACATATATCTATGGGATACTTCCCGTTGCCGGTTTTTTGCGAGACCTGCAGAACCAACTTCGGTCATATTGCGGTTCATATCCCATTTGACATAATCCACATCCCCACAGGACAAAAACGCATCAATTTGATCAAACAAATAATCGGTGACCTCGTCACGCGACAGATCGAGTGTCAGTTGATTGCGCCCCAATGACGATGTCCGGCCTGGTACATGCAAAACCCAGTCCGGGTGTTTTTCAAACAATGCGCTCTTTGGGTTGACCATTTCCGGTTCAAACCAAATGCCGAACTTCAAGCCTTTGGCTTTTACCTTTTTGGCCAAGGCTGGAATGCCGGAAGGGAAGCGTTGCTGATCGGCGACCCAGTCGCCAAGCGAGGACGTATCGTCTTTGCGGCCTTCAAACCAGCCATCATCCAACACCAACATATCAACGCCGATCTCTTTGGCTTTGTCAGCCATTTTGAGAACTTTGTCTCCATCGACATCGAAATAGGCGGCTTCCCAGGTGTTGAGATATGTGGCTCTCGGCGCATAGCGGAATTGGGGCGGCGAAATTTTATCGCGCACAAATTCATGCCACATATGACTCATAGAGCGCAGTCCCTGATCCGCATACACATGCAGGGCTTCCGGCGTTTCAAATGATTTTCCAGGCTTCAGACGCCAATGGAAGTTGAACGGATTGATCCCGGCCAGCAGGCGAACGTCTTCAAATTCTCCCCGCTCAACACTCAGTGCGAAATTTCCACTATACATGAGTGTCGTACCGTAAACCCGGCCAAACTCCTCGGTTGTCCCTTTTTGCATAAGCGCAATAAAGGGATTGTGGGCCGCGCTCGAAGTGCCGCGTGCGGAATCGACAACAAAACGCCCCTTGGGCACGCTGATACGCTCCTCATTAAACTCACGCGACCAGGTTCCGTGCAAATGCAGAACCTCATAATCGCCCGGTGGGAAATCCAAGGCGCTACTAAACGCGTGTTGAAGCTGAATTTCCTGATCGCTTTTGTTTTTGAACTTGGCCGATCGAACCAAAACACCGTATTCGGCATAAATGGTGTAGTGAAGATCAACCGTCAGCTTATGGAGCGGATCTTCCAAAGTTACGATCAAAGTATGGCTATCGCCGCCTCGCGCTGAGGGAAGGTTTTTCAAATCCGGCTTTGAAGATGTGATTTTGTGTTTTTTGTACAACAGTGAAAACACGGTGTTGCCGTCTGAATTCCGCCCATGTATGGCAGGAAACCGGTAGTCCGAAGTGCCAAAACTTGGGAATTCCTGAGGCGTATCGTTGAGATTGAAATGCTCATGTCCCTCAAAATGGCTGACCGCGTGACGGAGCGTCCGATGATGATGAACCGGTATATCCAACGGTTTAGATAAGGGGGCGCCGTAATACATGTGCTCCAACAGGCCTTCCGGTGTCACCCTGAAAACATAGGAATAAAACCGATTAGACAGGGAAAATATTCTATTTTTTGAAACTGAAATCATCGACGCCATGCATATACATAGAGATGAATGACGAGATTTGGAAAGCGAAATAATCGACTGGTGTTTAGTGACTTAAAACGGTAAGAGCAGGATCAATTTTAAAGATAATAGTATCACGTTGCGTTGGGGAAATATGAGCAAGAAAAATGATGATTTTAGGCGCAGGATGCGCGCTAACAATCACAACCAGGTGTTTTGGGTCGCATAATGTCGGCGACAATTCCAAACTTGGGCGTTTGCTATTATCCCGAACATTGGCCGGAAAGCGAGTGGGCGCAAGACGCTGCTAGAATGACCGCGGCTGGGATCCAGCGGGTTCGCATCGGCGAATTTGCCTGGAGCCGGATTGAACCAAGGGAAGGTGAGTTTAATTGGGGCTGGCTCGATACCGCCATCGAAACCCTGGGGTCAGCCGGCCTCGACATAATTTTAGGTACGCCTACCGCGACGCCGCCGCGGTGGATGGTCGCGAAACACCCGGACATGTTGGCGTATGACCATGAGGGTCGGCCGCGCACCTTCGGGTCCCGGCGGCACTATTGTTTTTCCCATGAAGGGTATAAGCGTGAATGCGCCCGCATTGCCGATGCGCTCGGGCACCGGTACGGCGGTAATTCCTATATTCAGGGGTGGCAGATCGACAATGAATATGGATGCCATGATACGACGGTTTCTTACAGCCCTGCCGCCCGGGATAGTTTTCAAAAATGGCTCATGAATAAATATAAATCGCCAGCAGCCCTCAATACCGCCTGGGGTAATGTGTTTTGGTCAATGGAATATGGTGATTTTGATGAAATCGGCCTGCCCAACTTGACGGTCACGGAACCCAACCCGGCCCACATTTTAGATTTCAGGTGTTTTTCATCCGACCAAGTTGTCGCATTCAACCGCGCGCAATGCGAAACGCTGCGCGCCCATACCGACAAGCCGCTCATTCACAATTATATGGGCCGGATTACCGATTTTGATCATTTCGAGGTCGGCTCTGATCTGGACATCGCCAGCTGGGATAGCTACCCGCTGGGGTTTTTGGAAGACCGTTCGGACCTGGGCGATGAATGGCGCACGAAATTCATGCGTCAGGGCGATCCGGACTTTCAGGCCTTTCATCATGATCTATACCGTGCCGTCGGGAAAGGCCGCTGGTGGGTGATGGAACAACAGCCCGGACCGGTGAATTGGGCGCCGTATAACCCGGCCCCCCTGACCGGCATGGCGCGGCTGTGGACATGGGAAGCGATTGCCCACGGGGCCGAAACCGTCAGTTATTTTCGGTGGCGTCAAGCGCCGTTCGCCCAGGAACAAATGCATGCGGGCTTGTTGCGGCCGGATGGTGAGGACGCATCTGTGATGGGCGAGGTGAAGCGCGTCGCGCAAGAAATAGCGACCATTGGAAAAACCGAAACCCGTGCCGCTGATGTTGCAATTGTATTTGATTATACCTCGGCTTGGGCCTGGGACACGCAACCGCAAGGACAGGATTTCGACTATTTCCGTCTTGTGTTTGATTTTTACCGTCAGTTGAGACGATTAGGTCTGTCCATCGACATCTTGCCCCCAAATATGCGCGACTTCGGCAACCGTAAGCTGGTTGTTATCCCGGGGCTTATGTCGTGGTCTGACAATTTGCGCCAGGCGATCGATAATTTTAGCGGTCATGTACTGATCGGTCCCCGGTCGGGGTCCAAAACATCAGACTTTCAAATTCCCGCTGCTCTGCCGCCTGACCTTGATGGTCTAGATGTGAAAATCACAGCTGTTGAAAGCCGAAGACCCGGCGGCGAAATTGCTTTGGAAAAAGGCGGTCAATTCCGGATCTGGCGCGAATTTATTGAAACAAATGCGGAAGTCGTGGAAGCCTCTGAAGACGGGCATCCGGCCTTACTAAAATCTGACAATCTTTATTATCTTTGCGGTTGGCCTGACGATACGGCAATGATCCGAATACTCGAACAAATGGCGACGACAGCCGGTGTTGACATAGAACACCTTCCAACAGGGGTCCGGTGTCGCACCTTCGGCAATAAACAACTTTATGTTAATTACGCCGCCGATCGGGCTGTGGTAGGCGATCACGAAATCAACGGCACGGATATCCTACTCGTCGATCAAAATAACAAGCGGCTTCAATAGCGCCGCACACAAGGGGACCTACAATGGATTTACAGCTCTCACAAATACTGGTTTTTGTTGGCCTTACAGCCTTGATCGCCGCAGTGACGATTTGGGTCTGTGCCCGGGCCGGAACGTCACGTGACAGTGAGAAAGAATATTTCCTCGCCGGCGGCGGATTGAAATGGTATTTCGTGGCCGGATCGATCACCCTGACCAATCTGTCAACTGATCAACTTGTCGGCATGAATGGCAATCAAATGGCCTTGTTGGCCTGGTGGGAATTGGCGGCGGTTGTTGGTCTTATCATGCTGTGTTTCGTCTTCATTCCCGTTTATTACAAATACCAATGCACAACGACGACGGAGCTGTTGGAACGTCGTTACAACAACAAGCATATCCGGGCTTTAATCTCGATTTTGTTTCTTGCTGGTAATATTTTCATATTCCTGCCAGCGATCCTGTATGGCGGATCGCTGTTTATGCAGCAAATGTTCGGTATCGAATCCGTCAATATTTACTACATTGCTATTGCGTTTGCCGTTGTCGGATCGGCCTACGCCATTTTTGGCGGCTTGCGCGCCGTTGCCGTGTCCGACACGTTCTCAGGGATCTTACTACTCTGTCTCGCCCTACTTGTGGTTTGGGTTGCGCTGAAGGCCATCAATTTTGATTTTTCAGATATTCCAATCGAACGCCTCTCCATGATCGGGTCTTATGACTCACCCATTCCTTTTGCGACACTGTTTACCGGCATGTTGTTCATTCAAATGTTTTACTGGTCAACCAACCAAACAATTACCCAGCGGGCCATGGCGTCACCGAGCGTCAAAGAAGCGCAAAAAGGGATTTTGGCGGCGGCGGGGATCAGGTTGCTGATTGTGCCTCCCATAATCGTCATTCCCGGCATTATTTCATACAAGCTGTATGGAGATATTGGCGATGCTGCTTATGGGCGAATTGTCGGCGATCTCTTGCCCGGATTCCTGTCCGGTGCGTTTGCAGCCGCCATCGCCGCCGCTGTTCTGACCACATTTAACTCGATCCTGAATGCGTCCGCCGCACTGTGGGTATGTGATATCCACGAGACGTACATCAAGAAAGATCCGAACATAAAACGGCTATCCTTCTGGGTATCTATTGTCATGGTCTTACTGGCATTCATCATGTTTCCGGTGTTCCAAAACTCTGAAAGCCTGATCAATAAGGTTCAGGAATTTTACGGCTATCTTTCCATGCCGATCCTGTCGGCTTTTATTGTTGGATTGCTGTTTAAAAACGTCAATGCCAACGCGGTCATTATCGGCGTGATCTTCGGCGTTGCCCTGTATGCGTTCTTCCTGAATGTCTGGCCGACACTCCCGGGCGGAAATTATATTCACATGATGGCGGTGACCCTGATCAGCAGTATTTGTGTTTCCCTGTTTCTCAACAGGTTCTTATTTGGCCAAAAAGCAAAATGGGACGCTCATGAGGTATTTTCAAAACGACCATAAAAAAACGGGGCGTAAAGGCCCCGTTCCTTAATCCAAAATTCTAAGGGTCGTTACTCAAACCTCACCCTCAAGCGTGCGCCAATGGAACGCGGCGGCAATACATTGGTTCTGAAACTCCGGACATTAGCTGGGTTCGCGTCGCCGCCGAAGGCAGGGATTGTCTGATTTAACAGAGATGTACTTGTCACGCTCGACTCTGAGAAATCATTGAAGATATTGTCGACATAAGCGGTTAAAGCCCAACGATCCGTATTGTATCCGATCGACGCATTGGCGCGCCCAAAGCTATCAAGCGTAAAGCTGCCACCGCGGCCGCCAGTCCGCGAAAGCACGTCCCCCTGCCAAGCATAACCCGCGTTTACAAGGATATTATTTCCGTTGGAAAGCGGGTGATCATAACTGCCGTAGAAAGAAAATTGAGTTTTGGGTGATCCCGGAAGCCGGTCGCCTTCCTGGCCATCCTCAAACACGGTGCCAAATCCGGGCGGTGAAATCGTCGTGATCAACGAGGCCACACCTTCTGTCAATTTCGCATCCGTATAACTGAAATTACCACGCATGTTAAACTGGTCTGTCACTTGCCAATTGGCGGCGAGTTCAAAACCTTTGGTTTCAGCAGCACCGGCGTTTACAGTAATATTCGTACCCGCATTTACCGATACAGACGACACTTGCGGATCGCTCCAGTCCATGAAGAAGACCGCACCGTTCAAGGTCAGCGAGCCATCAAGCCACGTTGTTTTCGCGCCCAGTTCATAATTGTCCACAGTATCGGGGAAGTAATCGCGCTCGTTAATCTGCGCGATGTCACCCGGATTGGGACCAAATTGCTGACCTGGAGATAACAGGCAGAGGCCCTGCGGCCCCGGTACAAAAATATCTGGACAAGGCTGACCGCCATTCGTCGCACCAACCCGGTAGCCCTGGCTGAACGTTGCATAGACCGTATTGCCACCGCCAAATTTATAAGACGTGTTCACTTTGAACAACTCACCGCTAAAGGACTGATCAGGTGACAGCGGCAACTGGTTTGGAAGCTCGCTTAACGGATAAGGATTAAAATCAGCCGCGGTTGTGAAATACGGGAATTGCGTATCATTGGCGGATTCCAGATCATATTCATAGAACCGGGCACCAACGGTTACGTCCCAGGCTTCCGATATGTCATATCCGATTTCACCGAAAACGGCTTTCTCTTTTAGATCGGTCCGGTCCGCTTCAAAATATTCAAGATCATTTAAGTCCTGACGGAACCCGAATATATCGTTGAAAGCACCGATCCCCGGTGTAAACTCGGACGACAAAGCATCATATTGATTGCGATTGTAAAAACCACCCAAAATCCAGCTCAACGGGCCATCACCTTTTGAGACCAGCCGGAGCTCCTGATTGAAGATTTCGGTTTCCTCGTCTTCGAACGTGAAAGCGGTGAATGTGGGGAATGTCTCGTAATAGTATTCCAATGAAATCAATAAGTCGGTTTGGTCACGTTGTCCGTTTTCATCCACGGTCGCGTATCCGGTCGCGGATGTCAGCTCGGCAAACCCAAGATCAGCGATGACTTCCAGCGCGATTAAGTCCGTATTGCGCTCATTGGGTTCAGGAACACGGGCACCGAATTCATACTCATCAGCCGGTATTGTTGTATTCCTGAAAGACGATGTATTCCGACCGCCATACTTACCTTCTTGGAAATAATAGCTCAGTGTCGCATCAACAGCGTCGACGGGTTGCCAGCGCGCCGCAAATTTACCAGAAAGAATCTGTTCGGTATTGGCGTCTTCGATCGGTCGTAAGTTTGCCGACCGGGCTGCCGGGTCACTGAAATCCGGATCGGGTTCTGAAATGCCGATATTTTGAACAACATAGGGGTAATCAATAAATCCCTGGTCATTCAAATTATCCAGAGAGACGCGCAAAGCCAAGGTATCCGAGACAGGAATATTTCCGGTAAACCCAAGATCAGTGCTGATTCCGCTTCCGTCGCTATATGAATAAGCATCGGCTCTGAGTTCAAACATTTGGCCATTAAAATTAGGCTTGTTGGGAATATACCGCACGGCACCCCCCATCGTCCCGGCACCATAAAGGGTACCTTGTGGGCCGAGTAACACCTCGACCCGCTGTAGATCGTTTAAACGCAGATCAACAAATAAAGGAATCTCACCCACATAGGTCGCGACCGTACCGCCACCGTCTTCCTGTCCAAAGGCATTGGAAATCGGGTCAGCATTGAGGCCCCGCACTACAATGCGGTTTCCGTCACGACCGCCTTGATCGGCAACATTTATGCCAGGGACATAAGACATAAGCTCGGAAATATCTCCGAGTCCCTGCTCTTCCAGCTGTTCAGCACCGACAGCGCTGATATTGAGCGGGATGTCCTGAATTGATTCAGCACGGCGTGTAGCGGTCACGATGATTTCATCATTAACTTGAGCGAGTGCCGGGGCAGATAAAGCCGCAAGACAGATCGGGAGGGCGATCATACTGGTGGTGGATTTAAGATAATTCTTGTGGGCGCGGTGGATGGACATGATATTTCCCTTTTTGGTCGCTCTTCTTGAGCCGTTGCCTCGCAGCTAAACTCGATCTAGTCTAATATTACTATAGTATCGACAAAATAGGTTATTGAAAGTTTACCATAAAGCTCAATAAGTTGTTTCCTTCCCGTCCTTGTACAAAATTGAATTTTTAGGCTCCAGCGTGATAAAAAATAAGATGATTGATTTGACACTGGAAAATGGCCTTCGTCTCTTAAACAAACGGGAGTTTAAGACTGTGCATTCCGCCGCGATTGAATTGATCCGCGGCGACGTCAACAACCCAATTCCCTATTTTCTACTGGGCATGATCGCGGCCGAGCATGCCAATACGGCGAAGGCGCTTGAATTAATCGAAAAAGCGTCTGCTCTGGACGCCGATAATGGTTTATACCACGCGCACCGCGCCAAAATCCTGTCGACCCTGCGGCGGCAAAATGAGGCGAAGGACGTGGCCGATAAAGCCAGTGTCCTTGAGATCAATGATGCCTTCATCGCCGACACGCTCGGCGTGGTGTACAGTCGTTGCGGGTATCATGAACAAGCGATTCCCTTGTTTGAAAAGGCCGTGGCCTTTGATCCAAACCAGGCCAATTATCATTATAATCTCGGGGCTTCGGCGCAGTTTATCGGCGACTTTAAAAAAGCGAAAACAGCATACCGGAACACGTTGGATCTTGATCCCGGTTTCTATCGGGCCCGCTCTTCCCTGATTTCGCTCAGCAAACAAACCGAAGATGACAACCAACTCGACGCACTGATTACCAATTTCAAAGCGGCCGGAAATGATGCTGACGCCCAATTACAGCTCGGGCATGCGATCGCCAAAACCCTGGAAGATCTCAGACGTCACCCTGAAAGTCTTGATTGGTTGTTGAATGCAAAAAAGGCCAAACGGCAGCAATTGCGCTATGACCGAGACGCCGGCGCCGCCCTTTTTACGGCTGCCAAAACGACAGCGCCGCTTGAGCGAGATCCGAAATCCAGCGCCTCGAAGGGTGCACCGATTTTCGTTGTGGGATTACCGCGCACCGGAACAACTTTGGTGGACCGAATTCTCTCATCGCATGCCGACGTGATTTCTGCCGGCGAGCTCAACCGGTTTGCTGAACTGATCAAAGAAAAAGCGGGAACCACATCTAATCTGGTCATGGATGCCGAGACATTTGAAAAAGCACCATCGCTTGATCTGTCGGAGATCGGTAAAGCCTATGTAGAAACCACCAAAGGCCTGGCCCGCGGAGCTCAGCACATGGTCGACAAAATGCCACTTAATTTTTTCTATGCAGGACTCATTCATCAAGCGCTGCCCAATGCCCGCATTATCGGTCTGAGGCGGGGGGCAATGGACAGTTGTCTGTCAAACTTCAGGCAGCTTTTTTCAACCCAGTATTCATTCTACAATTACACTTTTGATCTCGAAGATACCGCCCTGTTCTATCGCGGTTTTGACGATCTGATGGCTCATTGGCGAGAAACATTGCCCGCTGATCGGTTTATGGAAGTCCGATATGAAGACATCGTATTTGATCAGGAAAACCAGACACGCCGCCTGCTCGGGTTTTGTGATCTGCCGTGGGACGAAGCCTGTATGCGCTTTCACGAAAACAAGGCCCCGGTCTCAACGGCGAGTTCCGTACAAGTCAGACAGCCGCTCTACGCTGGATCGATCGGACGCTGGAAAAAATATGGCGATAAACTGGACGCTCTCCGCAATGCCCTGGGTGACCTCGCGGACGAGAATTAGCTAAGCTTTTCCAGCGGCACATAATCGATATCAAACCCGAAACAACGCGGGGCCACGACCTTAAGCGCAGCTTCTGATCGGTAAAAATTTGGACATCCGATGGCAAAAACTGCAACCCGGTGGCCATAACGCAGTCGTTCAGCATTGATCGGTGTTGAGGTTTCGTAGTCGACGATGACGATGAGATCGGGCACGCTGGCCACTACCCTTCCACCCAGCTTTGCCAATAAAAACTCGTTCTTGATGTTGAGCGCCAGATTAGGCCCTTCGCCATCAAATGCTTCAATCGTGGCTTCCCCGATATCATAACCGCCAATGATACGGGTCGCTTTGTCAATTACTTTGCCGATAAACAATTGACGCACTTCGCCGTAGATGGACGGCGCAAATACCTCCTGGAGTGGTTCCAGCAATGTGTCCGCCTGCCCCCGGTTTTCGCGGATGACGCGGCCGAGCTCGATCGTAAAACTGAGCGTGCCCGGAATAACCGTGTCTTTCAGCTGACGCCCGGTCATCGGGTGCTCTGCGGTCATGACCATGCCACCTGCGGCCATGGCAAAGCTTCTGATATGACGTTCATACGTTTCGGTCGTGTCAGTCGAGAAGGTTGCAAAATTTCCGGCATAATCATAGGCGACGGCGGGTGTCGGCCGGACCCCGCCAATCGGGTAGCTCATCATTTGCGCTTCCGGCAGGGCCCGTCCCATGCCGTCCCCGTCAATGACGGGCAGACCGCGACCCACGGCTGCCACCAGCGGAATCATGGAATTGCCGCCGCCGATCTCGAACGAGGCGACCGCGTCTACCGTGCGCCCGACATGGTCTTCAAAAGCTTCCAGAGTTTGGGCCGCTTCATCGACGGACGGCAAGAGCTCCAGACTGACCGTTGGCGCCCCGACACAGCCAACGGTTACCACATAGGCGTCATCGGGCAGCGATTGCGGGTCAATCACGTCAACAGGTCCGTATTGCTTCAAAGCCTGATGGGTGATCAATTGTTGAATATGCGGATCACCGCCACCGCCGGTGGCTAGAAACACAGACCCGAGCGCCAGGTCGTCAAGATGGTGGGTGTTTATTTTCATGACGCCGCCTTTTGCAATTTCGAACCGGTCGCAATATCGCCGATGACTTTGACGCGCACGCGGGTGCTGGCCTCGTCCATATAGGGTATAGGCGTTTCCTCAATATCAACGGCGCGGATCGTATGCCGGTCAGCGCCGGCATTGACAGCGCGTTCCGTCGCTTCCGCTGTGACCTTGGCAATAGCCGCATCGCGCGTCATGTCCCGGTACGAGACCAAACGCTCGGACTCGCCGCCAATCTGTGCGATCGCGGCACCGATCGCATTCGCGACACCGGCATTTTCAGGAATGTAAAGTTTGGAAGCCGCCTTGAGCCCATCAGTCACCAGTACGGCACCACCGCCGACCAGGATCACGGGCAAGGCCTTGCCGCCCGGTTTCATCATTTCGATATTTTGGTCGAGCATCCGGTGTATTGTTGCCTGCGCCGTCCTCACCAGGTCTTGCCCCAGATCCGCTACGGCCGTCTTATCGCCGAGTTCCGCCTTACCGGAAGCCACCAGGATATCGGTTGTTGTCAGCGTCTTGCCGCCAAACACTAATCCTTCCGTGACCAGTTTGTGTCCGACGGATTGAGGTCCAACGGTTTTGCCGTCAGTAGACACGAGACTACCGCCACCAAGACCGATCGCCAATATATCGGGCATGCGGAAGTTGGTGCGTACGCCACCAATGTTTACAACCACATTGCTTTCGCGCGGAAAGCCGTCCTGTAATACGCCGATATCCGACGTCGTGCCGCCAATGTCGACCACGATTGCGTCTTGCAGACCGGTAAGTTTGCAGGCACCGCGCAGAGAGTTGGTCGGGCCGGACGCGAAGGTCAGGGCTGGATAAGTCCGCACAAAATCGGCGCTCATCAAGGTGCCGTCGTTCTGGCTGATATAGACAGGGCATTTCAGGCCCCGCTTGGCCAGCGCCTCTAAAAACGAACTCACCACCCGATCGGCAAATGACAACAGGCTGGTGTTGAGGATGGCCGCGTTTTCGCGTTCCATTAGCCCAAGGCGACCAAAATTATACGACAGGGTGATGCGCGCATCCGGAATTGCGGCCTTGATGCGTGCCCCGACGTCTTTTTCCGGCGCGCTGTTCATTGGCGAGAACGCCGAAGCGATGGCAATATCCTTTATCCCCTTGGCGGCGATGTCCGTGATTGCGGCCTCGATTTCATCATCGCGCAGATTGGCCAGTTTAAAGCCGTCGTACAGATATCCCCCATGCAATTGGTAGGTGTGCCGGCCCAGTGCCGTCGCCAAATCCTCTGGCCAGTCAACCATGGGCGGCATGCCCCGCCCCGACGGCAGGCCGATCCGGATCGCCGCGACAGATGATAATTCCCGTCGCTCGACAATGGCATTGGTGAATTGGGTGGTCCCGATCATGACCGTGTCGATTTCACTATGCTGTACGCCGCTGTCAGCCAGGATCGTGTCGAGCGCGGCTGTAATCCCGCCAACAACGTCTGCTGACGTTAGAGCCTTGATTGAAGCAACAATTTCATCGCCGTTCAGAATGACCGCGTCCGTATGCGTTCCGCCGACATCAATCCCTATTCTCATGTGCTGACCCCGTTCGTTTTCCGGCGCAAGATCAATGACAGCACGATATAGAGTAGACCGCTCAGAATCAGGGCATCCATGGCCCCGATACCGGTCACGGTCGGGACAGTCCCCCGTTCAGCAAATATGGCAAGGGTGGCTCCAACCGCCCAGGCGATAAAGGCCGGGAGATTGAGTGTATTGTTGTCTTGCAGGGTTTCCAGATTATAGGCATTCGGACGCAGCAATAATCGGTCAATGATCAAAACACCGGCGACCGGAATAAACAAGATTGATAAATACCAGAGAAATACTTCAAACTTTTCCAATATATTCATCAAAGCAGCGATGACACCTACTGCACCGAGACCAATCGTCAGCCATTTGGTATTGAGCTTGGGAAAGGTCGCCTTGGTGCTGAGCACCGTCGAGTAGAGGTTGAGTGAATTGAGCACCCAGCTACCTGCGATGACGATAATAAAAGCGCCGAATCCCAAATTTACGTCTAACATAAGTTTGAGAATGACGTCCGTTCTGGAAACGCCCTCGGCGTCAAATAGCTCATTAAACGCGCCCGAACTGACCCCTGCCAAACCAGCCGAGCCCATGACCAAGAGTTGAACAATTAGATAGGCGATAATCGCCGTATAGATCGCCCCTGAGGGTTTTCGGATAAAGCGCGTTATATCTGGTAGAATAATGGCGCCAATGATCACGGCACCGACGACCCAGGAAATGCCATCACCAATCGTCATGGCATTTTCTGCTGTAACGCGGATTGGCTCTCCCATCGCTAAAAATTCGGAAAATGAATTATTTGAAAAAGCCGACTTCGCGAATAAAGCGGTGACAATTACCAGAACCGGAACGAGGAGCGTCGACAAAATATTGATCGCTTTAAATCCAACCAATGTGGTCAATGTCATACAAAAACTGGCAAGCACGGCTAACAATACCGGCGGCAGGCTGACATCCCACAAATCCGTTCCTAACCGGGCCACGGTATCCATAAACAGATTTATATTGACGCCGAACCAACCCAACAACGAGATGGCAAAGGCGATGTTAACAAGGCCCGCACCTTTATCGCCAAAAGCGACACGTACAAGCAGATAAGAGCTCATCCTGTCCGAAGCCCCGATGAATCCCATGACGCTTCCAATAATGACGACGATCAACGATCCAAGCACCAAAGCCGACATGGCATTTGCCGGTAAAAGGCCGCTGAAAACCTCAAGCCCCGTTAAAAATGTCGGGAGTGAAAAAGCCACCATGGCCGCCACTGCCGCAACACGCGGCCAGGCCACGAGCTGGTCATCAGATATGGCGACGGCGGCAAATTCGCTATTTTCTTCTGACATAGTCTCCCCTTTTCATTTATTGTACCGCAAGTCATACTAAATTGGGTATCGAAGTCTATGGACAGCACGCCGCAAAATTTTGTTGTGGCATGGGATCAAAAATAAAATTTTTAAATCAAGTTCGTGAGGTTCAATTGAATAATAATAAAAAGCGGATCAAACTCGACCAAATTAACAAAAACATTTTGTCGATTACTCATCAGAATGCCGATATTTCCAACCAGGACCTGGCCCAACGGGTCGGGCTTTCTAATAGTGCCTGTTTCCAGCGGGTAAAGGCGCTCAAAGAGGCGGGATATTTTGTCAGCTTCCACACGGACCTCGATCTTGAGCGTATGGTCGAACATGTATTGGCCTATGTGGAATTTACGCTTGAAAACAATGGTCCCAAATCACGCAATGCGTTTGAGGCGGCAATAGAGGACTTTCCCGAATTCATGGACTGCCTGCGCGTCACCGGAGGTGTCGACTATATTTCTTTTACCTGCTGTTCAAACACGCAAGCGCTCAATGCGCTGGTCGATGAGATCAGCGGTAATGAGATGCTCGGGATCAAAACCGTCAAAACCCGCATCATTCTGGAACGGTCGAAATGGTATCTCGGCTACCCGCTCCACCGCTTGAAATGGCTGGATGAATAGCGACAATTTCGGGGAAACTTCTGGAGCGGGCGAAGAGATTCGAACCCTCGACCCTCACCTTGGCAAGGTGATGCTCTACCACTGAGCTACGCCCGCTCAAAGACGTATATGTGCGGCGTTAGCCGCGAACGAGGGTATATGGCCCAAAGTTTAACAAACTGCAACCCTTTTCGCTGTTTTATCTGCGATTTTCTTTTGCCTAAAAATTCACGAAATTAGCTGGACGAAATGACTGTATTTTGATTGAGTGAGCTTCTTATTAAAAGGTTTGAAAATGAGCTCACATCCCCAACGCGCCGCCCTGTTTGAACAACTGGATTCTCTTGGCATTTCGCACACCACGCATGAGCACAAAGCGGTGTTTACGGTCGAAGAAAGCGCCGAAATCAAAGCAAATTTACCCGGCGGACACACCAAAAACCTGTTTTTAAAAGATAAAAACGGTCAATTTTTCCTGATTTGCGCGCTCGGCGATACACAAGTGCCCGTGAATAAATTGCACCGGTTTTTTGAGTGCAAACGCCTGTCATTTGGCAAACCGGAGCCACTTCTTGAACATCTGGGCGTGACACCGGGTTCGGTCACATTCTTCGCCATTATGAATGACACGAAGAACCAGGTGAAACTGGTGCTCGACAAAGCGCTTTTCGACCATGACATCGTCAATTTTCACCCCATGGAGAACACCGCAACGACCGCGATCGCGGCCGATGATCTCATCATATTCGCCAAGGCCGTTGATCACGATCCGGTGATCCTTGATTTTAGCACCGTTTCCTAGGTTGAAATCGCGCTTTCGCAGCCCATATTGGGTATAAAATAGCCTTAAAGGAACAAATTATGAGCGATGTAGAACATATCAGCAGCACCACGGACGCGGATTTCATCAAAGATGTTATCGAGCCCTCTAAGTCGGTCCCGGTATTGGTCGACTTCTGGGCGCCTTGGTGTGGCCCGTGCAAAAACCTGATGCCGGTCATTGAGCGCTTGGTGAAAGCCGAAGATGGCGCCGTGAAACTGGTCAAAGTCAATGTCGATGACGAAAAAGGCATTGCCGGACAACTCCGCGTTATGGGCATTCCAGCGGTATTTGCCTTTAAAGACGGCAAGCCGGTTGATATGTTTAAAGGCGGCCTGCCGGAAAGCGCAGTAAAAGCCTTTATCGACAAGCAATTGGGACGGGCGGCGCTCGTTTAGAAAAAGAGACGATTATGGACAATTCATTACAAAACGGCGCGGCTTCAGCACCCTCGATCATAGACAGCAATGATATGAGCTTTATGGCGGATGTCATTGAGGCCTCTAAAACTGTGCCCGTTATCGTCGATTTTTGGGCGCCTTGGTGCGGGCCCTGTAAGCAAATGATGCCGGCGCTTGAAAAAGTCGTTACGGAAGAGGCTGGCAAAGTAAAATTGGTCAAAATCAATATTGATGAGAACCAGGCCATTGCCGGACAATTGCGCGTGCAATCGGTCCCGACCGTTTATGCCTTCGTAGATGGACAACCCGTCGACGGATTTAATGGTGCCCAACCGGAAAGTGAGCTGCGTAAATTTGTCGGAAAGCTGACCGGCGCCACCGATGTGGTCGCCGAAGCTGAAGCCCTGGTGGCGCGGGCGCAAGACAGTTTGGCAGCGGGCGATCCCGGCGGCGCAGCCCAAGATTATGCAGAAGCTTTGCAAATGAACCCGGAAAACGGGGATGCTCTCGGCGGACTTGCCCGGATGTATATTGATAGTGGTGCTGAGGATCAGGCACGCGGCCTGTTAGAACAGGCGCCAGACAGCATGCAGACGCATCCGGCTGTCGCCAGTGCCATGGCGGCTTTGTCCCTTTTAGACGGCGTCGGCGGAGCGCCAGAAATTGCTGAGGACGGGCCACTGGCTCAACAAGCCGCTGTTGATGCCAATCCGGATGATCTGGACGCGCGGCTGGAGCTTGCGAAAGTTTTGGCGGCTAAAGGCGATAATCAAAACGCGGTCGAGCATTTGCTGTATTCCATAGAGAAAAATCGGGCCCATGATGATGAAGCGGCACGTAAGTTTCTGCTGACTATATTTGAAGCCGAAGGCGTTGATTCGGAAGTTGCGATTGAAGGCCGCAAACGCCTGTCTTCCATTTTGTTCGCGTAAAGGATAGAGTGACCCCATGAGTGCCCATATGAAAGCCCTCGCGAAACGAACCCGCCCTGGCGTTGTGCCTGTCTTCCCTCTGAACGGGACTGTGCTTTTGCCGGGCTGCGATTTGCCCCTGAATATTTTTGAACCCCGATATATGAATATGGTCGACGACGCCCTGAAAGGGGATCGGTTGATTGGTATGGTGCAACCTTCAGGAAATGATGGTCGGCTCAATTCAACGGGCAGTCTCGGACGTCTGGTTCAATTCGCCGAAACCAGTGACGGCCGCTATATGATTGTGTTGCGCGGCTTGAAGCGGTTCAAGATCAAGAAGCTGGCGGATGTAAAAACGCCTTACAAACAGGCCGAAATCAGCTTTGACGGGTTTGAAGACGACATCAATGTCCATGACGACAAACAGGAACCGGAAGCTTTTACCGCCTCAAAAGGCGAGCGCTCTGCCCTGACTATGGCGATGAAAAACTTCGCCAAATCCCTGGGCGTTCAGGTGGACTGGGACGGATTGAAAGATGTGCCGCTCAATCGGCTTGTTGACCAGGCTGCCATGATCAGCCCGTTTGGTCCCGAAGATAAACAATCCTTGCTCGAAGCGGAAAGCCCCGATGCGCGCCGCCGCCTTTTGATCGGTTTGATGCATCTGTATTCCAATACGCCAAAAGACGGCAATGACCGTCCTGTTCAATAGGTGTCGAGATGAGTGATACTGAAAAAACAGAGTCAGCACCGATTGATCCGCGCTTGTTGGAAATTCTGATTTGCCCTGTCAGTGGCGGTCCATTGCAATATGACCGGGAGGCCGGGGAATTGATCAGCAAGAAAGCCAAGCTTGCCTATCAGATCCGCGAAGGCGTGCCGATTATGCTCCCGGACGAAGCCAGAGAGCTTGACTAATACGCTATTCTAAAGAACTGCAGCTTTTGTGGCCGGTGTCCACCCCACATAGACGGCATCGTCCTTTTCAATAATCGGGCGTTTGATCAATGTCGGATGGGCGGCCATTAACGCGACTGCTTTTTCCTCCGACATATCGGATTTGTCTGCATCATCGAGGCCGCGCCACGTGGTCGAACGCGTATTCAATAACTTTTGCCACTCCACTTTATTTATCCAAGCTTTCAATTTTTCAGCGCTAATACAGTCGGCGCGGACATCAAAGCTCGTAAATTCCTTGCCGGCTGCGGTCAGTTCTTTTTGTGCTTTGCGACAAGTGTCACACGTCTTTAATGTGTAGAAATTCATGAGGCTCTCTTTGTTGGTTCACTATAGGCCTGGCCTCGCAATAGTGGTGGCAGTTCACCGGTTTGGCCGCTGGCCTCGCGCATGAAAAAACCGCGGGCTGGCGCAACTTTATCGACCAGACCAAGTCCAAGTCGTCTGGCATGTTTGAGCGGTCCGATATTATTGGAAAACAAACGGTTAAATATATCACACGCGTGGACCAGCAGGGTATTGTCAAACTTGCGCCAATCCTCAAACTCTGCGAGTGCCAGTTCCGAACCAATATCGCGGCCTTCGGCGCGGGCCTGGACGAGAATTTCGGCGAGGGCCGCCGCGTCGCGCAGTCCCATATTAAAGCCCTGCCCTGCTATCGGATGGATGGCATGAGCGGCATCTCCGATGAGAACGGTTCGCGGCGCCGTATAAGATTTGGCATGAACAAAGCTCAACGGGTACGACCATCGCGGCGCGATCACTTTGACCTCCCCTAAAAAGTCGCCAAATCGTCGCGCGAGTTCAGCTTCGAACTGCGCATCGCTTAACGCCATTGCCGCTTCCGCAGCCCGCGGCGTTTCTGTCCAGACAATACTGGCGCGATTGCCCGTAAGCGGTAAAATCGCAAACGGGCCGCTCGGCAGGAACAGTTCGTGTGCCACGCCTTCGTGGGGCAGATCATGTTCAACGGTTGTAACAAGTGCCGATTGGTTGCACGGCCATTCGGTGACGCCAATGCCTGCCTGTTTGCGTACAAATGAATTGCGTCCATCCGCTGCTACCACAAGCGCTGCGCTAAGCGCTCGCCCGTCTTCTAGAGCGATCTTGCTTTGCGCCGGACCCGCTTCAATATCCGTTATCCGCGCCGGCGCGATCCAGTGAATATGTTCAGATTGTTCGGCTACTTGAATGAGCGCCAAGCGCATGCGGCGATTTTCAACCATATAGCCCAAGGGTTCGCCTTCATTTGCCTCCGCAATCTGCGCGGAGTCGAAGTATAAGGTCAATGGCGACGGCGCCTGCCCCGCCTCGCCGTCGCTGACAAGGATTTTTGTAATCGCGCCAGCATGGTTGTCATTTGCTTCGGCCAAGGCATCCGCAACGCCCAGGGCGCGCATCATTTTAAAGCTGGCCGCAGCAATCGCAGACGAGCGACCGTCAAAACTTTCATTGAGCTGAAGCGTAGGTTCTTTGAGATCAACAATACCGATCTTAAAACCGGCTTGTGCACAGGCAAGGGCCGCGGTCAGGCCGACCAAGCCGCCTCCAACAATAACAACATCAAAATTTAGCTTCGCATTCGCCATGGCATTAGTTTAACGCAATTGCGCCACGCGTCCACGCCGGACTTAAGCCTGCGACGGTATGGCCTTTCAAGGCGATAGTGGCGACAATAACTGTCGCCACGGCGCCCCGTTTCATTAACGGTTGGAGTGTCTTATTCGTCCAGAGTCGAAATAATATCGTAATCTACATTATATCTGGTCATGGAAACGTCGCCCCCAAATGCGCACAGGATAGTGCCGGACAATTCCTTGTATACGGTTAGAAAAGGACCTGACGCAGTTTCGCCGGTCGAATCGACCGTGACAACTCCGTTGACGGTGAGCTCTTCAAACGGACCAGCGTCAGCCGAGCACGGCGACAGGCTGGCGTTAAATATATGGGTGAAAGATACAGCGAATTTATTGTTCCCGACTTTTTCCCAAACGCCATGACCGCTTCCGAAAGTTGGATCGGCGCTGATGATTGTATTGTCGCTGGTCACAGTGGAATTTGTGGGAATCGTAAAGGGAAAACCATCGGGAGACACATTGACCTCCCAGGCTCCAACAAACGATTTATCTGCCGCAAATGCCGTTGGCGTTGAGGCCGCGGATGACAAGATACAAATTGCAATAACGGCCGCCCCTTTAAACAGGGATAGTTTGTTGAGTTTCATGTTTTTCTCCTTTGTTAAATTTCACTGGATGGGTATGCATTGAGGGATCGGTGAGAAAAAACAAGCCGCCGCGAGCGGACATGGTTTCAATGGCCGCCTATGGCCAGCAATGACCGGCTGATATATAAGGGCGGTCTAGACTGGAAGGGATCAAATGAACCAAATAAGTGAAGCAGATAAAGAACAACGCCTGGATTCCTGGAAGCGAATAGCCCGTCATTTCAATCGCGCCGAACGCACGGTAAGGCGTTGGGAGTTGAACGAAAACCTTCCTGTTCACAGACTGCAACACGGGAGCGCGAGTAGCGTTTACGCCTTTACTTGCGAACTTGATACTTGGCTAGCAGCGCGCAGCACAGCACCGAAACCGTCTCAGCCTTCTGACGACCTAAATGCAAAAGCAACCGAATTTTATCAAAAAGGCCTGCTGCAATTAGATCAAGTCAATACTGTCGCATTACAAAAAGCTGTAGACGATTTCAACCAAGTCATTCGGATACAACCGGATTCCGTCCTTGCCTATGCCCGTAAAGCGGAGGCGCTGCAATTGCTGTGTGTGTTCGGCGCACGCAAGCCCAATGACGCCATGCCGGAAGCTTTGGAAACAATTTCCATAGCTCTTGCGCATGCGCCCGACAATGCAGAAGTCAATGCTGCACTTGGCATGATAATGACCTGTTATAGCTATGATTGGCCGGCCGCTGGGCGTGCTTTTGACAGGGCCATTACATATAATCCATCTCTGTGGTCAGCGCATCAATGGCAGGGCGAATATCTTGCAGTTATTGGACGGTTTTCAGAAGCCGATGCGGCGATAGAGCGGGCGCGTGTCTTATCGCCATCGTCGTTTTCCATTGCCGGCAGCAAGGCCTATATATTGTGGCTGTCACGCAGACATTCAGAGTTAATTGACGAAATGAATGATCTTTTGTCTCGAAATCCACACTTCCCATTAGCCTATATAAATCTCGGATTGGCCCAATCAGGTTTAGGGGATTTCGAGTCCGCAATCGAAACATTCGCTGAAGGCGTAAATCGAACCGACGGAAGCCCGGATCTTCTTGCTCTTCGGGGTTATGCCTATGCGCAAGGCGGACATACCAAAAAAGCACATGAAGCGCTGGGCGAATTAAGAAAAATATTTGGAAATGAAGGCTGTGGTGCATTTCACATGGCAATGGTAAATATTGGGCTGCGCCAATATGGGCAAGCAATATCGCAACTTGAATCTGCATATGAGCAACGGGTTTGGCAGTTGAATATGCTTGGGCATGGAACTTTTTTCGATCCGCTACGACAATCAAAGCGGTTTAAAGAGCTACTCGAAAAAATAGGCTTGGCAAATTGTGCAATTTCTCCAAATACGTTCAGTAAATAGAAAACCCGGTTGCGTTTCCGCAACCGGGCCTCTTTTCAAGATTGTAAAATCGACTATTCCTCTTCGTCGCTCTTACGCTTTTTCTTTTCAGGCTTGCCGCCTTCTTTGATTTCTTCGCCGGAGTGCTGATCGACGACTTTCATCGACAGACGCACCTTGCCGCGATTGTCAAAGCCCATCAATTTGACCCATACCTGGTCACCTTCTTTGAGGTAATCAGACGGATGATTGACGCGCTCATTGGCGATCTGGCTAACGTGGACGAGACCGTCACGTTTGCCAAAGAAGTTCACGAATGCACCGAAGTCCATCACTTTGACGACTTTACCTTCATAGATCACACCTTCTTCAGGCTCGGCAGTTAAGCCGTGGATCCATTCACGGGCCGCTTCAATCGACTTCTGATCATTGGAGGCGATCTTGATCGTGCCGTCGTCTTCAACACTGACGCGCGCGCCTGTGGTATCAACGATTTCACGGATAACTTTACCGCCAGAACCAATCACGTCACGGATTTTATCAACCGGGATTTTCATGGTTTCGATACGCGGCGCAAATTCACCAACATCATCGCGGGATTCGTTCAGAGCCTTGTTCATTTCATCAAGAATGTGCAGACGTCCACCGCTGGCTTGCGTCAGGGCGTCTTTCATAATTTCCTGGGTGATACCGGCAATCTTGATGTCCATTTGCAAGGAGGTGATACCTGCTTCGGTACCGGCCACTTTAAAGTCCATATCACCAAGGTGATCTTCGTCACCAAGGATATCAGACAAGATAGCCACGCCATCATCGTCTTTGATCAGACCCATCGCAATACCGGAAACCGGACGCGTTAGCGGAACACCTGCATCCATCATGGCCAATGAACACCCACAAACGGTTGCCATTGAAGATGATCCATTTGATTCCGTGATTTCGGAAACCAGACGGATTGTGTACGGGAATTCTTCCTGTCCAGGAAGAACTGCCTGCAGGGCGCGCCATGCCAATTTACCGTGGCCTGTTTCGCGACGGCTTGTGCCAAACATACGACCGGCTTCACCGACAGAATATGGCGGGAAATTATAGTGCAGCAAAAAGCGGTTCTTAATTGTACCGGTCAGTTGATCAACAAATTGCTCATCATCAGATGTGCCGAGTGTGGCCACACAAAGCGCTTGCGTTTCACCGCGTGTAAACAAGGCTGAACCATGTGTACGTGGCAAGAGGCCGGCTTCGCCAACGATTTGACGAACTTGATCAAGTTTACGACCATCAATCCGCTTACCGGTTTTGATCACGCTTGAGCGAACAACGCCTGACTCGATAGATTTGAAACATTCGCCAAACACAGAGTTTGGCATGCCGTCCGGATTTTCGTCCGATTCAACAAGTTCCGCACCTTTGTCACGTGCTTCAGCCAAAGCCTCTTGGCGTTCCATTTTGTCAGTTTTCTTGTACGCCGCTGCGATGTCTTTTTCGACGAGCTTCGCAACAAGCTTTTTCTCAGCTGAGTAATCAGGGGCTTGGAAGTCCCACGGTTCTTTGGCTGCTTTTTCAGCCAAGGAAATAATCGCGTCAATCACCGGCTGGAAGCCCTCATGTGCGTGCTGGATAGCACCGAGCATTTGGTCTTCGGAAAGCTCTTTAGCTTCTGATTCAACCATCATCACCGCATCGGCAGTACCGGCGATTACCAAATCGAGATCGGATTCTTCAAGTTGCTGAATCGTTGGCTGTAAAACATATTCGCCGTCAATAAAGCCAACGCGTGCTGCCGCGATCGGGCCCATAAATGGCAGGCCTGATAATGTCAGAGCCGCAGAAGCTGCTATCATGCCGAGCGTGTCCGGATCATTTTCCAGATCATGTTGCAGAACTGTAATGACGATTTGTGTTTCGTTTTTAAAGCCTTTGACGAACAGCGGACGGATCGGACGGTCGGTCAAACGTGAGATCAAAGTTTCGCGTTCGGTCGGACGACCTTCGCGTTTGAAATAACCGCCTGGTATTTTACCCGCGGCATAAAATTTCTCTTGGTAGTTTACCGTCAGCGGGAAAAAATCCATACCCGGTTTTTGTTTGCGGGCCGCACATACGGTCGCAAGGAGAATGGTTTCCCCATAAGTGGCGACAACTGCGCCATCTGCTTGGCGAGCCATCCCGCCGGTTTCTAGTTTCAATGGACGTCCTGCCCATTCTATTTCTACTGTGTGTTTATCAAACATTTCTAGTTTCTTCTTTCACATACGTATTTTGCATATCGTTATATGCGCAAAAGGCCGCCCCCATGGCGGCCCTTCGAGTGCTGGTTGCCTTAGCGGCGTAGTCCCAGCTTTTTAATCAGGGCTTGATAGCGCCCGGCGTCTTTCCCTTTGAGATAGTCCAGCAAACGTCTACGCTGAGACACCATAGCCAACAGGCCACGGCGGGAATGATTGTCTTTTTTATTGGTCTGGAAGTGCTCTGTCAGATTGACAATACGTTCAGTTAAGATCGCGATTTGAACTTCCGGTGAACCGGTGTCGCCCTCTGATTGGGCATGCTCTTTTATTAGCGCGGCTTTGCGCTCAGGTGTAATCGACATCGTATCTCCTATCGTTACAAATTAAAAACACGTTTTGGGACTAATTTCCCATCGCGTGCGTCACAAAGAGCAATTGCTTTATCCTCAAACCGAGCAAGCACATATTTGCTCGCGTCCAAATCACCGATCATGCGGGGTCTAAACGCAGCTTCGAGCGCTGCTAAGGTGGAAGGAAGCAAAACAATTGCCCGTCCTTGTTTTAGATCAGCTCGCTCTTCTGCCGTTATGGCCAGAACCGGGATGTCGTCCAGTGCGGTCTCAACGGCGAGCAGGGCCTCCAAAACGCCGCCCTTATGAACTAAATCCTCCAGCGCGTCTAGTGAAAAAGCA
>JABDMW010000004.1 GCA_013001295.1 Hyphomonadaceae bacterium | reverse complement strand
CCCCATGGATATAGCGTTTTTGAACCCGCTTTTGCCGCGTACTCCCATTCGGCATCCGTCGGCAGCCGCCGTTCGGCCCAATGCGAATAGGCTTTTGCATCATTGAGCGTAACTTGAACCACAGGTTCCAATTCCCGCCCTTTTATTGTGCTGTCAGGGCCGTCTGGATTGCGCCAGTTGGCCCCTTCCATAAATTGCCACCCCGAGGGATGCCTCGCCGTCGGCTTTGTGAAAACAGCCGCGCCTGGAATATCAAAACCGGGCTGCGGTTTTTCCGCGTCCGTTACATAGTCTGTGGCTTTGACAAACTCAGAAAATTGGCGATTTGTGACTTCGGTGGCATCGATCTCAAAAGCATCGATATTCAATTGTTGCTGCGGCCGTTCTTCAGGATAGGCGTCATTCGACCCGATCGACGCGATCCCGCCCGGTAGTGAAACCGGCTTGGGAATTTTTTTCAGACAGGTAATAGAAGCATCTGAGAGGCGGGCGTTTTTGTTTGTTTCATTTTTATTGTTGCAAGCTGCCAACGAAAGAGAAATCAAAATTGAAACCCCAATCTTGTATTTAAATCTCATCAAGCTTTGAAACCCTAAAGGTTGGTTTCGCAAGTTATTTTCAATTCTCGGCAACATACTTTTCCTGATCGATGTAATGAACGCGAATATAATCATAATTATGGTAGCGGGTTTAGTCGAGTTCGCCAATTGGAGAACGGCATATTCCATGAAAAGTTTTTGATATCTGATTTTCACAGTATTCAATCATGATGATCACCTATTGTTGATCAAATAATTTAGTGCGTGGGCGAAATAGGCAGTGTACGTAGGCTACATTGGGATGAAACCGTTTAGATTGAGATCAAATGACATCACCGTCCAACACATCCGGTCTCGCTCGGTGGGTCGACTACTTTAAAAGTGTCCGTTCCCGGATACATGTGGATTCCGGGTTTTTCAAAGGTGCGTTCTCCGTTGCGAAGATTTATACCTATTTTCTATCAAAAAAAATTGGGCGGACTTTCGGGAATAAAACGAATCAAAAAACTATAGCGTTTTTTCCGCAACCGGCAGGTCCTTGGTATAATGTTTGGATGACCACCCAAATTCTCAAACTCAAAACCACCTCGGATATCGATGCCGCTGATTATGTTTTTGTTTTTGATGATTTTACTGAGTCTGAGGTGGCTGTTTCGTTGTCCGATGACAACTTGGCAAAGGCAATCAACCATAAGGTTCGCGATATCAGTAAAAGAAATGTTGGCGAAATATTCGAAGGCGTATTTGGATATGCAATTGAGGTAGACCCGTTAACACATACAGGGTTGGCCGTCCGAAAATCCGATTTAAACGGAACCCACGACGGAGTTATCGTCGAATGCCCGATCCAGCCCGAAGACGTTATCGCTGGGCAAGCCTATCAGCGGCTGATCGATAGTACGTTCAATGGAAAGACAGCTGAGGATCTTCGGATCGCCTGCACATTTGGCAAAGTCGCGGCCGTGTTTCACAAACACAAAGATTTAGATGCCCGATTTGGGACAACCTATCTCAGCACCGATATCCGCTCTGCCGAAGATGTTTTTTCTACTGAAGAACTGTCGCTAATTTCGGAGTTTTGTGAGAAAATCGGGCTGGATTACGGCGCCATCGATGTGATGCGCGACAAGCATGATGGCCGGATTTATATCGTTGATGTCAATAAGACCTGTATGCCCGTGCTTTCCCTGACGCTTAAAAATCAGATTAAGGCGCAATACCTCGTAGCGACGGCGTTTCAAGAAGGATTGGCAAAGATTGATGCTGCGCTTTAGGCAAGCTTGTTTGGACAATATCCTTGTAAAATCAAAGACATAATTTACAGTTGAGCCTTACTCATTTTGAGGGCATCACCATGATCAATCCATTTGAAACGCCGGAACGCAAAGCCTTTCGCGAAACACTCGTGAATTTTGTCGAAAAAGAAATGCGGCCTTATGCCCATGATTGGGATGAGGCTGGCGAGGTTCCCTGGGAATTCCATGAAAAAGCAGGCGCATTGGGCTTGTGGGGTTTTGGCGTTGATGAAAAATTCGGCGGTCTTGGCTTTGACGATGCCTTTATGCGCGCCGCTGCGGCAGAAGAGTTTGCAAAATGCGGGGCAGGTGGCGTGCCAGCTGCTATTGGCGGGCGAGGTATTTCTATTGCGCCGATTGAATGGTTTGCAACTGAAGAAATTAAAGACCGTTGCCTGGCGGATATCGTTGCAGGCAGAAAGGGCTCCAGCCTGGGGATCACAGAACCGGGTGGGGGGTCTGATGTCGCCCGGATGAAAACCAACGCCAAACCGGACGGCAATCACTGGGTGATCAATGGGTCCAAGACTTTCATCACCGGCGGCATGACTTCAGACTATTTTGTCATAGGGGCGCGAACCGGAGATGCAGGTCTTGCCGGTATTTCCTTGTTTTTCGTAGAGGCAGACACGCCCGGGTTTTCGCGTACACCACTCAAGAAAAAAATGGGGTGGTGGGCGTCCGACCAAGCAACCCTATATTTTGATGATGTCCGGGTCCCGGCAGAAAATATGCTCGGTCAGCAAGATCACGGCTTTATCGCCATCATGAACAATTTCAACCTCGAACGCCTCGGCCTGATTGCCGGATGTCTCGGCATGATGAAAGTGTGCCTGGAAGACTCTATTGAATGGGCGCAACAGCGCGAAACCTTTGGCAAACCGTTGATCAAACATCAGGTGATCCGGCACAAGATTGCAGATATGTCAGCGCGGATTGACGCGACGGAAGCCTATATGAACATGATCTGCTACCAGATCAATGAAGGCGAGATGCCGGTGGCGGAAATCTCGAAAGCCAAGTTCTTTGCCACCAAAAATGCGGAATTTTGCGCATCGGAAGCGATGCAAATCCTCGGGGGCGCCGGGTATTTACGTGGCAACCGCGTGGAAAACGCGTATAGAGAGGTAAAAGTCATGGCCATTGGCGGTGGATCAGAAGAAATCATGCGCGATCTCGCTGTCCGCCAAATGGGATTATAATAAGGGGATCTCTATGAGCGTACAAACAGTCGATTGGGTTAAACATCACGCTACTTATCAACCGGATTACCCGGCAATGATAGATTTGGCTGGCAAGCGTCGCTTCAATTATCAAGAAATGCATGAGCGTGTTGGCCGGGTCGCAGCGTTTTTAAAATCGAAGGGGATCAAAAAAGGGGATAGAGTTGCCTATCTCATGCTCAATACGACCGATTTGATGGAGGTCATATTCGGGTGTTGGCGGATCGGCGCGGTTTGCCTTGCGCTTAATTTCAGACTGACCCCGCCTGAACTTGGGTTCATCCTCAACAACTCTGAAACTTCTATGGTGTTTGTCGACAAAGTCTTCGAACCCCTGACGAAAGCCTTGGAAGGACAAACCCCGGTCAAAGACTGGATTGTTTCAGACTGCATGGGCGGTGACAGTGAATACGAACAAGCGCTGGCAAGCGTTGAACCCATATATGACATGATCGATCAGACCATGGATGAGCAGTGCATGTTAATGTATTCCTCAGGGACGACCGGAACGCCAAAAGGTGTCATCATCACGCACAATATGATGTATTTCGCACCGGCCGCAGGAACTCGCGATGCAAATTCCAACGCCAATGCGGTCGCCCTGGCTAATATGCCGCTTTTTCATATCGGCGCGATTATAACCACCGGCTGCAATGTGATTTGGGCCGGGGCGACAATTGTCATGCACCGGATGTTTGATCCCGAGGCGACGCTCGATGCGATCAACAGTGAAGACCTGGGCATCACAACATTGTTCATGGTGCCGGCCGCTTACAATGTCATGAACGATCATCCAAAAATGAAAACCACAGATTTTTCCAGGATCAAAATTGCGCTGTGTGGCGGGGCATCTGTCCCCGCAGCTTTAATCGAGCATTGGTTGAAATATGGCGTCGCGATTCAAAACGGATATGGCATGACCGAGACCACAGGGGCAGGTGGATTGCTCGCCAAAGAAGATGTCGCGCGTAAACCGGGATCTTCGGGTAAATCGCTCATCCATTCCGCGATCAAAATTGTCGATGAGGACGGGAATGAATGTCCGCCCAATGTGACCGGAGAAATTTGGTTTAAGGGCGCAACCGTCACACCGGGATATTGGCGCCGACCGGATGCCAATGAAGAAAGTTTTGTTGACGGCTGGTTTAAGTCAGGGGACATCGCGCGCAAGGATGAGGAAGGCTTTATCTATATCGAAGACCGGATCAAAGATATGTATATCTCGGGCGGTGAAAACGTTTATCCGGCGGAGATTGAAAATTTATTATATCGTATGCCAACCATTCAGGAAGTCGCCGTCATTGGCGTTGCCGATTCAAAATTTGGAGAAACGGGATGCGTCGTGGCTGTTGCCAAGCCGGACTGTGAGCTTTGCTTAGATGATATTCGGGCCCATATCGGGGACCAACTCGCAAAATACAAATGGCCCAGTCATTTGCATATGGTGACAGAATTGCCACGCAACGCGACCGGCAAGGTTCTGAAATTTGAGCTCCGCAAGTCCGTTCCGGATCTCTTGGACTTGAATTAAGAAAAGCCTCGAATTCGAATATTGACCGGGTGTAGCTGCAAATTGATTTTTGCGGCAGGTTTTGCTATGAAAGTCCCCGAAATCAGTGGAGGCACGTATGAAATTTCGTCAAATATTTATTGCTTTAGGTGCTTTTGGTCTTATGGCTTCAGCGGGTACACTCGCTTATGCGCAGGTGGATAAGCAGGATTTGCCGGCTGATAATTCTGAGCTCAATAGTGAAGTGATCACTGAAGATGATCAGAAGAAACGCAAGCCGCCCCGGCAAGCCACGCACAATATTGGTCTTAAAAATGGGACCGACGTGATCTGTAAAAAGAGCAAGAAAAAAGGCACACGTCTGCGCGCTGAAAAAATTTGTAAGACCCGGGCCCAATGGGATGTTGAGCGGTTAAACACAAAACGCAATCTTGATGAGATAAAATCCCGCACCAGTGTCGGGCAGGCACGCTAACCTATCTCATCGTCAAGACGACTTTGCCTTTGACCCGGCGCTCGGTCAGCGCCAGCATGGCGTCTGCGAAGTTTTCCAGTTTGTGCGTGCCGGAAACGCGCGGCTTGATCTCGCCATTTTCATACATGGTCATCAGCTCACCCATGTTTTCCATATGGCCCTTTGGGTTTTTGGGAATCCAGGCTCCCCAATGAATGCCGCGTACGTCGAGTTCTTTGAGAAGCATCCAGTTAAAGGCTACCTTGGGAATTTGCCCGGCTGCGAATCCAATCACCAAATAACGACCGCCCCATGCCAACGAACGCAAGGCCGGTTCCGCATATTTGTCACCGACCGGATCATAGCAAATATCCGCGCCTTTACCGCCTGTGATTTTACGCACGCGGGCTTTCAAATCTTCTTCGTCATACAGAATGCCATGGTCCGCGCCGTATTCTTTACAAATATCCAGTTTTTCTTGCGTGCTGGCTGCGGCGATGACAGTGGCGCCCATACGCTTGCCGAGCTCAACCGCTGTCAGACCGACGCCGCCGGCTGCGCCGAGGACCAGCAAAGTTTCTCCGGGTTTTAAGTCGGAACGATCTTTCAACGAATGGTGTGATGTGGCATAGACCATGACAAATCCGGCCGCTTCTTCGTATGACATTTTATCCGAGATCGGTATGCAGATTTCTGCCGGAACAACGGCTTCTTCTGCAAAGCATCCGACACCAGGCAGGGAAGCAACGCGCTGGCCGACTTTCAAATGCTTGACGCCTTCGCCCAGCTCAGTGATTTCACCGGCGCATTCAGCCCCGGCGATAAACGGGAAGGGCGGTTTGAACTGATACTGGCCTTGCACCATCAGGATGTCGGGAAAGTTCACACCAGCCGCATGGATTTTTAACCGCACATGCCCCGGTTTCATTTTAGGGGCGTCAATCTCAATGACTTTATGGTCGCCATAAGGCGCGAATTCTGTACAGACGAGAGCTTTCATGTGTGTTCCTTTAGGCTTTGCGACGTGCGCCTTTAACAGGCGGGGTTTCGGCCCCACCGGCGAAGCACTGGGCATTGTTCATCCATGTGGTTGCAGCTTCACCGATCAGGGTCAAGCCGGTATCGCCAACATTGCGTGTTTGCGTGACGACCTGCGAAAATTCGGTGGCCGAGCCTTCCACTTTGTTGTCGTCCTGTGGCTCATTCCATTCCCAAATCGCGCCGGAAGGTGCGGTGAGCCGGACATAGGGTTTGGGCAGGATCGGCTCTTCGCCGCGAACTTTAAACGACCAGCTATATGTGGTGACACCAATATGAGCGACGTTTTTCAGCCGGTCCGTGTCGACCCGGTCCAGACCAAATACATCGAAAATGGCTTGGGCGTGAGCCCAGTTTTCCATTTGCCGTGCGATAATACAGGACAGTACCGACATGTCCGGCCCGGCCCATTTAACGCGGTGGTCGGGATCGGCTTTGGCGAAACGCTCGGCCATCTCCGGATAATAGGCTTTCCATTCATCGTAGATATCAAGTCCAGATTTGCCCTTAAACACTTCTTCTTGCAGTTCAGGATGGGATTTGCCTTGCATGAGCAGGCTCATCTTCTCGGTGACGAATTCCATGAATTCTTCCGGTTTGTTGAGCGTTAAATCCGCGGCGATATTCCATAGATGCAGATGTCCGATAATATCTTTGATCGTCCAATTTTTGAACAATGTGACCGTCTCAAAATCCGTTTCTGTTTTACCGTCCAAGACGGCGGCAATGGCGTCGCTTTCGTCTTTAAAGTCCCAGGCTTCCTGCATTTAATTGTTGTCCTCGCTTATCAATTCAAACATCAGCGAATCGGCAGCGATTTGCGAACCGGCCTTAACATTGACCGCAGATACCGTCCCGTCAATGTCCGCCAATATTTCGTGTTGCATTTTCATGGCTTCCAGAATGGCGAGCCGTTGCCCCTTGGTCACAGTATCACCGGCTTTGACAAACACATCCAAAAGTGCGCCGTGCATTGGCGCCATGATCGTGCCTGCGCCGCCCGCATCTTCCGCACTGGCATAAATGGCGTTTTGATTGATCAATGTGTGTTCGACACCATCCATGGACAACGAAATTTTTTCGTTTGAGGATGTGTGGAAAAACACTTGTTTGCGCGCTCCTTCGACAGATATCAGGGCTTGATGAGCGGTGCGTTTCAGCATTTCAACATTCAAAATTTCTTCACCAACGGATACTGAATAGGCCTGATCGCATTGCGGTGTAACGGCTAACATCGTTTTTGTTTCACCCAGCATATATGTGTATGGCGTGGTGATCTTGGACCCGCTCGACCAGTTGATAAGTTGGCAGGCAACATCAACGCTGTTTGCCATAGCGTGGTCACGAACCTGTTCATATTGCAAAACTGCGGCGATGGCGGCGACATTTGGCGATGCCGGGTTAACTGCCAAAGCTTGCGCGTTGAAATTTTCGCCGATGAATGCAGTCGTTGCATTTCCTTGAGCGAATTCGTCATGGGACAAAACATCGATCAGGAAACTCTTATTGGTTTTGACCCCAAATAGAGACGTTTCTTCAAGGGCTTTGATGAGCTTTTGGCGTGCGTCCTCGCGGGTATGTCCATGCGCGATGACTTTCGCGATCATCGGGTCATAGTAAGGCGAAACCTCACCGCCGGTTTCTATTCCGGCATCAATCCGAATGCCTTCGCCCGTTGCAGGTTGCCAGAGATTGATCGGCCCCGTTGCTGGCAGGAAATCGACCGATGGATCTTCGGCGTAAAGGCGAGCTTCAATTGCATGGCCGTTCAGTGCAATGTCGTTTTGATTCATCTCCAACTTTTCACCACGGGCGACCCTGATTTGCAGTTCAACCAAGTCCAGCCCGGCAATCATTTCAGTGACAGGGTGTTCGACTTGCAATCTTGTGTTCATTTCCAGAAAATAAAACTCGCCCGCGCTGTCGAGCATGAATTCTACGGTGCCGGCTCCGACATAGTTTATGTCTTTCGCAGCTTTAACAGCAGCTGCTCCCATAGCCTCGCGTAGTTCGTCGGTCATCACCGGGCAGGGCGCTTCTTCCAACACTTTTTGATGGCGGCGTTGGACGGAACAATCTCTTTCGCCCAGATGAACTGTATTGCCATATGTGTCGGCGAATACCTGAATTTCTACATGACGCGGTTTCTGGACGGCTTTTTCCAAAATCAAAACATCGGATCCGAATGCATTCGTCGCTTCAGACCGAGCATCCTTGATCGCGTCCGGCAGGGCTTTTGTATTTGTCACCAGACGCATGCCTCGCCCACCGCCACCTGCGGCGGCCTTTACCATGATCGGGAAACCGATGTTTTTGGACTCAGCGATCAGTGTTTTGTCGTCCTGCTTCTCACCCTGATAACCAGGCACGCAGGGTACTCCCGCCTTGATCATCCGGCGCTTGGATTTGGCTTTGTCGCCCATAAGATCAATCGCATCGGGTTTGGGTCCGATAAACACAAGGCCTGCCTTTGTGCAGGCTTTCGCGAAATCTGCATTTTCCGAGAGAAATCCGTATCCCGGGTGGATGGCTTGCGCCCCTGTTTGTTTGGCGGCATCCAGAATTTTATCAATAACGAGATAGCTTTCACCGACGGGCGCAGGGCCGATAAGCACGGCTTGATCGGCCATTTTCACATGCCGTGCATTCGCATCAGCATCAGAATATACAGCAATGGTACGCAGGCCCATGGACTTGGCAGTCCGCATGACACGGCAAGCGATTTCGCCGCGATTGGCGATGAGAATGCTGTCGAAAGGCGTAGGTTTGAGCTTCGTCATTATTTAGCCCAATTCGGTTTGCGCTTTTGCACGAAGGACGCAATGCCTTCTTTGCCTTCGTCGGAGAGGAGGGCCGTAGCGAATTTTTCAGCGGCAAAGTCTTTTTGAGAATCGCGGTCAAGGTGAGGAGTCGCCATGAGAATTTTTTTGGTCGCGCCGATCGCACCTGGGGCGCATTTTAGCACGCCTTTTTGGATTTGTTTTTCAATGGCTTCTAATCCTGCAACATCATCGGCGACAAAATCTGAAATATTGTACTCGGGCGTTTCAGCACCAGTAAATCTCGCGCCGGTGAGCATCAGGAGACGAGCTTTTGGCAAGCCGACTCGCGCAACAATGATTGGAGCGATTTGAGCGGGCGGGATACCAATCATAGTTTCCGTCAACGAGAACTTTGCGTCTTTGGTCACGGCAACAACATCGGCACAACACATCAGGCCGAGACCGCCTGCAATGGCTGCACCTTCAACAAGTGCGATCACCACTTGTGGCATGCCCATAATTTGATCAAATAAATCACCAGCACCGCGGTTCATGGTCGCCATGGCCTCATGGGTCGCGCCGCCGCCTTGCGACGCACTGAAACTTTTAAGATCACCTCCTGCACAGAATATACTATGACGCCCTCTTAGGGTTATGCCCCGTACGGACCGATCATCTTGAACGGCCGCAAGGGTCTCCGACAACTCACTGGTCAATTGATCCGAAAGCGCGTTCCGGTTTTCTTTCGAATTGAACCAGACGGTCAACCAACTGCCGTTGAGTTCGAGGTCAAGTTTTTCCGTTTTGGGTAAATTTGCCATTCTACATTCTCGCTATACCGAAACTGTTTTCTTTGATTTCACGGTTCTGGGCTTCCCAAACTGTGGCCAACATGAAGCCCAGCACATTGCGGCTGTCACGCGGGTCGATCATGCCGTCATCGCCAAGATGTCCCGAAACGTAGAAAGCACTCGACTGACTATCAAAAATATGGGTGAGCATGGCAGCCTGTTGTTTGGCCAGGTCTTTGTCGATTTCAATGCCTGCGCGGGCTGCTTGGGCTTCAGCGACGATGCCCATGACAGTCGCCGCCTGTTCTCCGCCCATCACGCCTGTTTGCGCATTTGGCCAGGTCATCAGGAAATCGGGGTCATAGCCGCGTCCGCACATGCCATAATTGCCGGCCCCGTAGCTGGCTCCGATCATCAAGGTCAGGCGCGGAACGGAAATATTAGTCACGGCCTGGATCATCTTGGACCCATGCTTGATCATGCCCGCTTGCTCGTATTCCTTGCCGACCATGTAACCGGTGGTGTTTTGCAGGAATAATACGGGTGTGTCGGCCTGATCCATCAGTTGGATAAACTGGGCGGCTTTTGTGGCGCCGTCGGGATCGATTGGGCCGTTGTTAGAGATAATGCCGCATTTATAGCCGTGAATTTCTGCTTGAATGCAAACGGTGGAAACGCCGTAACGAGGTTTGAAATCGGTAAAGTCTGATCCGTCCACAATACGTGCGATCACTTCGCGGACCTCATAAGGAATGCGGTAATTGATCGGCACAATCCCGGCGATTTCTTCTGCATCATAAATCGGTTCTTTATACGGGCGTTTGGTTGGTTTTGGGCAGCGTTCATTCCATCCAAGCCGGTCGATAATTTCGCGCATCATCAGAACCGCTTCACCGTCGTTTTCGGCGAGATACTCCGCCAGCCCCGTGACATCGGCGTGCATTTCCGCTCCGCCAAGTTCAGCCTCGGTCGCGATTTCACCGGTTGCGGCTTTCAACAAGGGCGGGCCCGCGAGGAAGGCTTTGCCGCCGCCTTTAACGGCGACGACATAATCGGACAGACCGGGCATATAGGCGCCGCCTGCGGTCGAAGAGCCGTGCAGGATAGAATATACGGGAATGCCGGCTTTCGACAGGCGGGCGAGGTTGGCAAACAAGGTTCCGCCATCGAGAAAGCCTTCGACAGTATAATTCATCAAATCACCGCCGGCACTTTCGACCAGATGCACAAACGGCAGTTTTTGTTTCAAGGAAATTTCCTGTGCTCGCATCAGACGATAGCCACCCGCGGTAGTCAGGGCGCCGGCTTTGATACCGCTATCATCAGTGACGATAACCGAGCGTACGCCATTGATATAGCCAATCCCGGCCATGATGGAGCTGCCCGGGATGGATTTTTCTTCCTTCTTCGTGTCGAGCAGATAACCAGCGATATTACCAATCTCAAGATAGGGCATGCCGGGATCGAGAAGCCGTCCCAACCGTTCGCGCGGCAGCAATTGTCCACGTTTATCGAATTTTGGCTTTTTTGTCGCTGATCGGGCAGGCGCGCGAGCGTTTAACTCGTCCAGTTTGCCGATAAGGCCGAGCATATCCTCACGGTTCTTTTGATAGCTCTCGGAATTCGTGTTAATTTTTGTTTTGTAGACTGGCATTACAGGCTCTTAGCGATAGATTTAGAAACCGGGATCATTGTTGGCAGGAGCAGTTGCGCATAGCCTTTAGCTTGTGCATCATTGCGCAAAGACGCCGCGCCGCCACCGCCCAGCACGTTGTCAATCAGGAAGTTTATAGCGTGTGATCCAGGCAAGTAATATTTCTCAACTGCAGCCGGGTCATCTGCGAAATGGGCATAGATTTCGCCCACTTTTTCTTCGGTGAGCGCGGCCCAAATATAAGGCATATATTCCGGTTTGCGGGCAATAATGCCGACATTCGCTTTATTGCCTTTGTCCCCGGATCGTCCCCACGCGAGTTTGATGAGTGGAACTTCTTCTGTTGTGTTTGACACGGGCGAAGGGAAGGGAATAACGTCTGTTGCGAAGTCTGTCTGGGCGACAATGTCATTATGGATTGTATTTTTCCCGTCGATTTCGATATTGATATCGATACCGTCTTTTGGTGTCAGGTAAGAAAATAGGCGCACGACTGGTGAGGGGCGGGCACGGCCAGCGCCGGTGAACCCGGAAAGGCCAGGAGGAGTCGCAAGACCAAGGCCAACAAGTTCTTTCAAAAAGATACCGATCGCTTTAGCTTCGGGGTGCTTAGCGGCCACTTTCAGGACGACTTCGTCCGTGTTGTGGTATTTCCCTTTTTGGCTGCCTGCACCCAGGATTTCGATACTGGTTTCTGTGAATTCACCAAGGTTGAACAGGCGCAGTGTCTTGTGGGCGCGATCAAATCCGGCGTCGGCGAGTTTCGCGGCTTTGGAGGTGGCGTTCTCGCCATACAGCGTCATGTATGTACCGGCTCGAAATCCGTCCATATATGTCAGGCAGGTTTTATACGTGCCAGGGGCAGCATTTCCTTTGGCAGGAGATACATAAACATGGTTTTCTTTTTGTTGCTCAACCTCAACACTCGTGAAATCACAAATGACGTCGGGTAAGACATAGAGACTTGGATTGCCAATTTCATACAACATTTGCTCGGAAACAGTTCCGACATTGACGATGCCACCGGTGCCTTCAGGTTTGGTGGTGATGAAGCTGCCATCGCTGGAAATTTCGGCGACTGGGTATCCGATATTGGCGATGTCGTCGGCGTCTTCCCAGTCCGTGAAGTTTCCGCCGGTGGCTTGAGGCCCGCACTCAAGAATGTGGCCTGCGAGCGATCCGCTGGCCAACAAATCAAAATCCGATGGTTGCCAGCCAAATTCATGAATACAGGCGCCGAGCGTAACCGCGCTATCCACGCATCGTCCTGTGATGACTATGTCCGCACCTGCATCTAAAGCCTTGGCGATGGGGAAAGCACCGAGATACGCATTGATGCTCATTATCTTATCGACGGGCGGGAAGGGCGTCTCGTCAAACATATCGACAAGGTCTTCTTTAACGATGGCGTCCTTATTACGCGTCAAATCGTCGCCGGTAATTACGGCGACCTTCAAATCCAGTCCCTGGTCCTTGATGATTTTGCGAACGGCGTCGCCGCAACTTTCGGGGTTCACGCCGCCTGCATTGGCAATAAGTTTGACGCCTTTTTGCATGATTTGAGATGCGAAGGGTCTAACGACGAACTCGACAAAGTCTGTGGCATAGCCTTTGGCCGGGTCTTTGGCTTTGGCGCGTGCCATGATCGACATGGTGATTTCAGCCAGATAATCATAAACCAGATAGTCCAGATCATTGACTTGTAGGAGCTGTGGCGTTGCCATAGCGCTTTCACCCCAATATCCACTTGCACCGCCAATTTTTATTTTTTTGTCCGCCAATTCATCACCCATCACGTTTTTCGATTGCTTGACTTGTTGTCACAATTGAGCAATCTTCATAAAAAATGAATAACATTCATTAATGGAGAGTCAAGGAAAGAGACTAATATATGTCGATGCCAAAAACCAAAACACGGCGCGAGAAAGTCGAACACCGTGAGGAAACGATTATTGAGGCGGCCCGCGAGATATTTAACCATCGCGGCTACCGGAAAACCACAATGGCGGAAATCGCCAAGCAAAGTGGCGTGGCAGACGGAACCGTTTATCTATATTTCAAGAACAAGGAAGACCTGGCCCGGGCTGTGATTACGGATTTTTACCGGAGGTTGACGGACAGTGCCCAGCAGCGGGTTGATCAACTCTCAACCACCAAAGAGCGTGTGACGTTTCTCGCCCGGCATCATCTGAGCAATGTGATGGCTGAGTTTAAAATTCTGGAAATGCTGCCCGCGATCAATGTAAATATGGAGTCGTACGGCGGGAGCGCGCTTTTTGATCTCAATAAGAACTATGTCGCTATTTTCGACCGTATCGCCAAAGACGGCATGCAATCCGGGGCCATCAAGTCGAGCTTAACGCCTTGGGTGCTCCGAGATATTTTTTACGGGTCGATGGAGTATGGCTCGCGGACCATGCTCCTGAAATCGAGGCCGGAAGATATTGATGATTTTGTCGATCAGCTTGTTGGCATGGTTATGTCATCGCCCAAGAGCGCTAAAGCCAACTTGGATGCCACTATCGCGGATCGTCTTGAACTCGCCGCAACCCGGATAGAGAAAGCGACCGCTAAGTTATAGCCCGCGCATTAATTTGCTTTTGAATGCTACCGAGTGCTGCCCGGTTTAATGTATAGCGCCAGAAACAAAAAATCGCGAGCGACCCAAAGATCAATGCGGCTGCGAGCGAAGAAATAGCGAGGCCATTGATGGCTGAAGTTGCGACTTCGCTCGGCTCTTTTTGCTTTGGAAAGCTGATTAAAACCAAAGCGATACTGGCGAAACCTGTTCCGAATACGAATGTCAGTTTTTGTGCAAAAGAAAACGCTGCATATAGGATGCCTTCCTGCCGTTTTGTGGTTTCGAGTTCCATCAGATCACAGACATCCGCCATCATCGAATATGCGACGACAATCACGCCTGTGAGGCCAATAAACCCGATTCCATTAAACAGGGTAATAATCGTGAGGACATTTGGCGACTCGATTGCTGGCATCGTACCTGTTAAAAACATCAAATATGGGGCGGCCGAGCAGAATAGAAATATCGAAGCAAATAAGATAGCTGCCGGCTTTTTGTCCATAACGGCGGCCAGAGTAGATGCCAGTAACACAGCTGGAAGCAATGCAATAAACGGTGCCAAGGTTACGACGATTTTGGCTTCCTGCGAAAATTGCCAGAGATAAACGCCTAGATAAAGGCTTAGCGAGCTGCTAAATCCATACAAAATGAGAGCAAAGCTATAGGCAAAACACAGCCATACGAAGGGTTTGAGCTTCAGAGCTTTCTTTATTTCCTTAAAGGTGTCGACCCAATTTGTTCTCGGATCATCTTTATATTTAGTGATTTCTTTGACTTTGTGCCGAGTGCCTATGGTGGCAACGAACCCGCCGATGATACCGATTATAGCCATCGTGGTAACGAAAGGGGCGTATCCCGCCTTATTCATCATCCCGTCTTCAAATTGCGGCGTGTCCGGTAAAAACACTGTAAAACCAATGATGAAGACGCAAATGTTGAAGAATCCATTGAAGAATTCCCGCACCGATACAATATTTGTTCGTTCGTTATAATTGCTCGAGAGTTCTGCCCCAAGGGAATAATACGGTACGCCATACACCGTTAATCCCAACCGCACAGCCAGAAGGAAAACCAACATCCAGAAAAACAGCCCTGTATTGCCAAGTCCGTTCGGTGGCGCGAACAGCAGGGCGAGGGCGATTCCTGTCGGTATAATGGCATATAGCATAAACTTGTGACGACGGCCCCAATTGTCAGACCTGAAATTATCCGAGATTTGCCCCATGAGGGGATCTGAAATGGCGTCAAATACCAATGCAATTGTCGTTGCCAGAACCACCATGAGCGGGGGAACGCCCAATACGTTTGAAAAGAAGAACAGAAAAAAGAAGTGAAACAGCATGTTTTTGACAGAGAGAAGGCTGTGGCCCACGCCATAGGCGAGCTTACCCGGGATAGAGATTTGACGTTTTAGTTTCTGTGTTTTTGCCATTATTCCCCGAAGATGTCGGCTTTTGCCGATCTTAGTGTGAAATTATTTATCGAATGATCTGACCGATCTGGCCGTAAATGTACAGTTTTATATATTCGGCCAAACGGCCGTCAGTCCATGATGTGCTTTTTCCGGTATGCAATTACGATGAATGTGATGAATATTATTGCGAAAACCAGGGCGGCAAATGGAGCATATGTTTTAAGATGTTCACCCATGATCTCGCCCAATAAGTGAAATCCGGTGAAAATAATGGTCACATAAGCTGTGGCGGAAATGGCAATGCAGAGCCAGTATTTTAAATATGAAACGCCAAAAAACCCTGTCGCCAGATAAGTCGGTACACGGGCCAAGGGAATGAACCGGACGGCGAGCAGTGTTTTGATGCTATGTGTAAGCACGCCGTCGCGCATTTTTTGAACACTTTCCAGTTCGCCATACTTCTTGGCCCATTTGTGGTGTTTGGCGGCCCAACCCAGCCAGTATTTCCAAGAATCACTCGCGATTAAACCGGCCAATATGAAGCCGAATATTGAAATCCAATGGTTTGATTCTGAAAGCGACAGGCTGGCGGCGCCTATAACGGCGGCATCTTCTTGCACAAACGGACCGAAAAACAGTCCTAAGTACAAGAGCCACATGCTGCCTTCCGGGATAAAATCCATAAAATAACCGCTATTTCCCTAGTTTTACCGCTGAATCGAGAATTATCCTTGCCATATGCATAGGGAAATGAAAACCCCGTTGCACAATCTTTTAAGCCGTGACATAAGGCGGCTCACAAATCCTGATACCGCGCAATTTGAGATGTTTTGCAATCAGGGAATTGAGGACACATCTCCCGAATTTAATAAAGAACTTTGGAACGAAGACATGGAAGTTAAAGAACTTAAAGCTGAGGGCCTGAGCCGGTCGTACGATATCAAAATTCCGAAAGGCGATTTGGCTGAAAAGCTTGAAGCCAAAATCAAGGAAATGCAGCCACAGGTGAAGCTCAAAGGCTTCCGTCCGGGTAAAGTGCCAACCTCTCACATCCGTAAGATGTTTGGCCAATCCATCATGAATGATGTTGTACAGGACGTTGTTGCCGAAACAACGCAAAAAGCATTGGCAGACAACAAGATCCGCCCAGCCGGTCAGCCCAAAATCGATCTGCGCGCCAACGGCGAAGACGTCACCAAAGGCAAAGCCGATTTGGAATACACACTAAGTGTCGAAACAATTCCTGAGTTCGAACCTGTGGATCCAGCTACGTTGAAATTTACACGTCTGACCACTGAAGCAGACGAAAAAGACGTTGATGAGCAGTTGAGCAAGCTCGCGGAAGGTCAGCAGACCTTCAAAAAGAAAGCCAAAACCGCGAAAGCCAAAAAGGATGATGCTGTTCTGATCAACTTCACAGGCCGGATCGACGGCGAAGCATTTGATGGCGGTGCTATGGAAGGTCATCAACTCGTGTTGGGCTCCGGTACGTTCATTCCGGGTTTTGAAGAGCAGTTGATGGGCGCAAAGGCTGGCGACAAACTCGATGTGACTGTTACATTCCCGGAAGATTATCAAGCTGCAGACTTGGCTGGTAAAGAAGCCGTGTTCGAAACCGAAGTCCTGGAAGTCCAAGGCGGGGCGCCGGCAGAGGTTGATGATGAGTTCGCCAAAAAATTCGGCATGGAAGACTTAAAAGCCTTGCGTGAAGCTGTTTCCAAACAGGCTGAAGGTGAGCTGGAAATGCAAAGCCGCATGAAGCTTAAGCGGGCTATTCTCGATGAACTCGACAAGAAGCATTCTTTCGAACTGCCGCCAAACATGGTTGAAGCAGAATTCTCAAACATCTGGGCACAGGTCGAAAAAGAGAAAGAAGCGGGTCAGTTAGACGAAGAAGACGCAAAGAAGTCAGACAAAAAGCTGAAAGCTGATTACAAGAAAATCGCGGAGCGTCGCGTTCGCTTGGGATTGGTTCTGGCTGAAATGGGTACAAAGGTCGATATCCAGATCAGCAATGAAGAGTTGCAACAAGCGATGATTGCCGAAGCCCGTAACTATCCGGGACAAGAACAACAGGTTCTAGAGTTCTATCAAAAGAACCCGGATGCGATCACCCAATTGCGGGCACCGATCTATGAAGAAAAAGTGATCGATCACATCATCGAAACGGCGAAAATTACAGACAAAAAAGTCGACCGCGAAGAGTTGTTCGAAGAGGACGACTTCGTATAGCGTTCGAATTATTTTTAAAGAAATTGCCCCGCTTCCGCGGGGCTTTTTTATTTATACACCGGGTCTTGATATTTTAATGCGCCGTGTAAATATTGAGGTAACTATTCACCGCGATGGTTAAAATTGATTCGATTACTGCAGACCGCGCTATTTTCGCGACATAAAAGGACAATAAGAATGAAAGACCCACAGGATATAATGATGAACCTCGTGCCTATGGTGGTCGAGCAATCCAGCCGCGGCGAGCGCGCTTTTGATATTTTTTCCCGCCTATTGCGGGATCGTATCGTTTTCCTAACCGGCGTAGTGGAAGATGGCATGGCCAGCCTGATTACGGCGCAACTCTTATTCCTCGAATCCGAAAACCCGAAAAAAGAAATATCCATGTATATCAACTCACCAGGCGGATCGGTAACCTCCGGAATGGCGATCTATGACACAATGCAATACATCAAATCGCCGGTCTCAACGGTCTGTATTGGCCAGGCTGCATCAATGGGATCTTTATTGCTGAGTGCCGGCCACAAAGACATGCGTGTCGCATTGCCAAATGCCCGTGTCATGGTTCATCAACCATCCGGTGGTTTCAGAGGGCAGGCGTCCGATATTCAAAGACATGCGGAAGATATCCTCGCGATGAAGAAACGATTAAACGATATTTATGTCAAACATACCGGCAATAAATACGCTGTGATCGAGAAAACTTTGGACCGTGATTTCTTTATGACCGCGGAAGAAGCCAGAGATTTTGGCATAGTTGACCATGTGTACACGTCGCGCGCTGAATCAAAGTAAACAATTAGTGAATTGAAAAAAGTGTTCTTATCTGGGATTTAATAAGGTATTTGTAACAAAATTGTCGTATTCAGACGCACAAAAGTAGATATAATACGGCATGGCTCTTGCATATGTCATACTGATCACATCGGAATAACATAAAAAGAGAACACTGGGAGTACGTATGAGCAAGTCAGGCAGCACAGATTCAAAGAATACGCTGTATTGTTCCTTTTGCGGCAAAAGCCAGCATGAGGTTCGTAAGCTTATCGCTGGCCCAACGGTCTTTATCTGCGATGAATGCGTTGAACTTTGCATGGATATTATCCGCGAAGAGGGCAAGGCGAGCCTCGCTAAAACGCAAGAAGGTGTCCCGACACCGCAGGAAATCTGCGATATCCTTGATGACTACGTAATTGGGCAAAGCTATGCCAAGCGTGTTCTTTCGGTTGCGGTTCATAACCATTATAAACGCCTGAACCACGAAGGCAAAACCGGCGACGTCGAATTGGCCAAGTCCAACATCCTGCTCGTGGGGCCAACCGGGTGTGGTAAGACGCTTCTGGCGCAAACTTTGGCACGTATTCTCGATGTTCCATTTACAATGGCCGATGCCACTACATTGACCGAGGCCGGTTATGTGGGCGAAGATGTTGAAAACATTATCCTGAAACTGTTGCAATCTGCTGATTACAACGTTGAACGCGCTCAGCGCGGTATCGTATATATCGATGAGGTCGATAAAATCAGTCGCAAGTCTGACAATCCGTCGATCACACGTGATGTTTCCGGCGAAGGTGTTCAACAAGCCCTCTTGAAAATCATGGAGGGCACCGTTGCCTCTGTTCCTCCGCAAGGCGGACGTAAGCATCCACAGCAGGAATTCCTGCAGGTTGACACGACAAACATCCTATTTGTTGTCGGCGGCGCATTTGCGGGCCTCGATAAAGTTATAGCAAATCGGGGCGACGGCGCTTCAATCGGATTTGGCGGCGAAATTAAAGAACTCGACGAGCGTAAAATGGGCGATATCCTCCAGGATGTTGAGCCCGAAGATCTTGTTAAGTTCGGACTTATCCCTGAATTTGTCGGTCGTTTACCTGTCATTGCGACACTGACTGACCTCGACGAAGACGCGCTGGTCACAATTCTCAGCCAGCCTAAAAATGCGTTGGTCAAGCAATATCAATTGCTGTTTGATATGGAAAATATTCGTTTGAGCTTTAATGAAGATGCTCTGCGTCAAATTGCGAAGAAAGCATTGAAGCGTAAAACCGGCGCCCGCGGGTTGCGTTCGATCATGGAAGGTATCTTGCTTGATACTATGTATGATCTTCCTACTTTCGAGGGTGTTGAAGAAGTTGTTATTAATGGTGAAGTCGTAACCGGGAGTGCGAAGCCGCTCTTGATTTACGCGAAGCAGGACAAAAAGGCAGATAAAGCGTCATAGGCTGATTTTTTTACCAAAAATGCCATGTTCTTGCAGGTGTGTGGGTTGATCTAAGAAGCCCAAAGACCCATGTAATGGGGAACACAATGAGAGCATTTTGAAAGCCAATGATGACTGAACTGCAAAAGTTACCTGTACTCCCACTCCGCGACATCGTCGTGTTTCCCCACATGGTCGTGCCCCTATTTGTTGGGCGTGAGAAATCGATCAATGCTTTGGAAGAGGTGATGAAGAAGGAAAAGAAGATCCTTCTCCTCACGCAAAAAGACGCGGCAACTGAAGACCCGTCAACTGATGAATTGAACCAATCCGGTTGCATCGCCACGATACTGCAATTGTTAAAGCTGCCGGATGGAACTGTTCGCGTATTGGTTGAAGGACAAGGCCGTGCCGCCGTCGATGTATTTACATCGAATAAGGACTTCTATGAAGCCACCGTTTTGCCGATGGAAAACGAAGATAATGACTCGTCAAAAGCCAAGTCCTTATCACGCAGCGTGTCTGAACAATTTGAGAAATATGTTAAATTAAACAAGAAGATAGCCGAAGATATTGTCACGGCTGTTGCGGAAATCAGTGATCCGGCAAAGCTTGCTGACACAATATCCGTGCATCTTGGTGTAAAAATCCCTGAAAAACAGGAATTGCTCGCGGAAACCAACGTGGCTGCCCGTCTCGAGAAGATTTTCGAACTTCTTGACGGTGAAATCAGCGTCATGAAGGTCGAGAAAAAGATTCGTGGACGCGTGAAGCGTCAAATGGAGAAAACTCAACGCGAATATTATTTGAATGAGCAAATGAAAGCGATTCAGTCAGAATTAGGCGGTGGTAAAGACGGCAATGATGAAATCTCTGAATTGAACGAGAAAATCGAAGCAACTAAGTTTACGAAAGAAGCCAAAGAGAAAGCGCAAGCCGAGCTTAAGAAATTAAGCCAAATGAGCCCCATGTCGGCGGAAGCCAATGTGTCGCGCAATTATATTGACTGGCTATTGTCCGTCCCGTGGAACAAGAAAAAGCGGGTGCGCAAGGATTTGGGCGCTGCTCAGAAAATCCTTGATGATGACCATTATGGGCTCGAAAAGGTTAAAGAGCGGATTGTTGAGCATTTAGCCGTTCAAACACGAACCAAAAAGCTCAAAGGACCGATTTTGTGTCTTGTTGGACCTCCCGGTGTGGGTAAAACCTCGCTTGGACGTTCGATCGCTAATGCTACCGGGCGTGAATTTGTCCGCGTATCTTTGGGTGGCGTGCGGGATGAAAGTGAAATTCGTGGACATCGCCGGACATATATCGGTTCTATGCCGGGCCGGATTATCCAATCGATGAAAAAGGTCAAAACCAGCAATCCGATGTTCTTGCTTGATGAAATCGACAAGATGGGATCGGATATGCGCGGGGATCCATCTGCCGCATTGCTGGAAGTTTTGGATCCAGAGCAAAACGCCAATTTCAATGATCATTATCTCGAAGTCGATTACGACCTTTCCGACGTGATGTTTGTGACCACAGCCAATAGTTTGGACATGTCGCAGCCTCTAATGGACCGGATGGAAATCATTCGTATTCCTGGCTATACAGAAGATGAAAAGATTGAGATTGCAGAACGTCATCTGATTCCAAAGCAGATCGAGGGGCACGGCCTTAAAAAAGGCGAGATCAACATCAAAACCGAAGCCGTGCGTGATATTATTCGGTATTATACCCGTGAAGCCGGCGTACGGAGCCTCGAACGTGATTTGGCCCGTCTTGCCCGTAAAGCTGTGACCAAAATCGTCGCTGGCGATGCAAAACGCGTGACTATTACGTCTAAGAATATTGAAGATTTCCTCGGCGTGAAGAAATTCCGCTTCGGCGAAACAGATAAAGAGGATCAAATCGGTATCGTCACAGGATTGGCCTGGACGCAAACCGGTGGTGATATCCTGACCATTGAAGCTGTTGCCATGTCCGGCAAAGGCAAGATGACCATTACCGGTAATCTCAAAGACGTCATGAAAGAATCGATTTCAGCTGCCAACTCATATGTGCAGGCGAGGGCGCCGGAATTTGGGATTAGCCCGCGTAAGTTCCGCAATACGGATATCCATGTTCACGTTCCGGAAGGCGCAACGCCCAAAGACGGGCCGTCAGCAGGTGTCGGCATGATCACATCGATGGTTTCGGTTCTGACGGGCATCACAGTGCGTAAAGATATAGCCATGACCGGCGAGATTACCCTGCGCGGACGTGTGTTACCGATCGGTGGATTAAAGGAAAAACTCCTTGCTGCCATTCGCGGCGGAGTGAAGACTGTATTAATTCCGTTGGATAACGCAAAAGACCTTGCAGAAATCCCAGATAATGTTAAGTCCGCGCTTGAAATTATCCCGGTTGGATCGGTTGATGAAGTTTTGCGGCATGCGCTCACAAAACCTTTGACGCCGATTGAATGGACGGCTAAAGACGAGGCCGAACTTTCAGGAATTCATTCCCGGGATAGTTCAAAAGATCAAGGCGGCATTGTCGCTCACTAGATCTATGTACTGAAAGGGTGGTTAGCTCAGCTGGTAGAGCATCTCGTTTACACCGAGAGGGTCAGCGGTTCGAACCCGTTACCACCCACCAGTCCTTTGCCCAATTACCATAATTCTATTTAATTGACCTTTTAAATAAGTGATTAAACCCGCTTGCGAGAAACACTAGATTTGATCTTTCACCAAGTGAGCTCTCCTGTTAGCTTCCTTCCGTCTTGCTGGCGTCCGCCGGCGTCTTGCACGAAGGAAATTATATTTTGTCTCTCAAACCTATTCGTTATTTCGCTTGTGTCTCTTTTACTGCTTTGATGACCAGCGTCGCTGGCAACAGCTTCGCGCAAGACGTTCCAATTGTTCAGCCAGGAGCGCCGGGCGGTGCAGTGCGGACATTGAGCGCGCAAGAAGCGATTGAAATTGCGGATACCAGTTATTCGCCTGACGATGTTCTCTTCATGCAAAATATGATTCCGCACCATGCGCAAGCGGTTGAAATGGCGGCATTGGCCGCGGGGCGAACAAATTTGAAAGAGATTGTTGATGTAGCGGGGCGGATCGATGCCTCGCAGGCGGACGAAATCAAGTTTATGAAGGACTGGTTGAACGACCGGGGCGAGCGTCTAAAAGCCATGGCCGGGCACGGGGCGCACAGCGGTCACCATCTTATGGAAGGCATGGCGACTCCGGAGCAAATAGCCGAATTGAAAAATACAAAATCGACAGCATTTGATCGCTTATTTTTAACACTAATGATCGAGCATCATGACGGCGCGCTCAAAATGGTGAAGCACTTAACCGACCAGCCGGGATCAGCATACGATCCTGTTTTATTTGAATTTATCAATGATATTAAAACTGATCAGACAGATGAGATCGAACGGATGAACGCTGTTCTGGTCTCTTTATCCAGTGATCCGCGGGCCGGCCTCAGCGCCGGGTATAAAAATGCCGGTGAGGCAGCGTTGAATATCGAACTTTTAGCTGCGCTCGATAAACCCTCCGGTTTTTTTGATCCTGAAAACCCGTCAGGTCTTCCCCCGAAAAAACCCAAAAAGGAAGACGATAAAGACAAGACTTCAAAGAAACGCGGTGATGACGAGCAAAGTCTCGACGACACAGAATGGAGCGACCGGTCACCCTTGTTGAGTTTTTCAAACACCGACATGGCATTCTCAGGCGATACATTAGTGGCCGGCAGCTATCACGGATTCAATGTTTATAAACTCCAAGACGACGGCACGCCTAAATTATACAGTTCCGTTGTTTGTCCGGGCGGGCAGGGCGATGTGTCTATTGTTGATGATTTACTGATCATGTCCGCGGAACAGACCCGAGGTCGGGTTGATTGCGGTTTGCAAGGTATAAATGAAGATGTCAGTGCAGACCGGTTCCGGGGACTGCGTATTTTCGATATCAGCAATTTGGCGCAACCGGTACAGGTCGGGCAGGTTCAAACTTGCCGCGGATCGCACACACATTCCGTCGTGACGAGCGACGACAATAAAATCATCGTTTATAATTCCGGCACATCTTCAGTTCGCAAGGAAGAAGAATTGGCTGGATGCATTGGTGATATTCCCGGCGATGACCGAACGGCGTTGTTCCGGATCGATGTTATCGAAATTCCGGTCTCTGACCCGTCAAAGTCGCGCATTGTCGATAGCCCTGCGGTCTTTGCTGACCCTAAAACCGGTCGATTGGCAGGTCTTTGGCAAGGCGGTGATCACGGTGATGATACCCAAAAAACACGCGTCACCAATCAGTGCCATGACATAACTGTGTTTCCTGCGGCCAAAATCGCGGCTGGTGCATGCTCAGGGAACGGGATTATTTTTGATATCTCCAATCCGTTGAAACCAAAACGCATCGATGAAGTCGTGGATAAAGGGTTCGCCTATTGGCATTCTGCTACTTTCAACAATGACGGGACGAAAGTCATTTTTACCGATGAATGGGGCGGCGGTAGCCGACCACGCTGTCGGGCCCACGATCCAAGAGATTGGGGCGCCAATGCTGTTTACGATATCGTAGAGCGAAAGCTGGAGTTTAAAGGCTATTACAAAATCCCTGCGCCGCAAGCGGATGCTGAAAATTGTGTTGCTCACAATGGATCGGTTGTTCCTGTCCCGGGTCGCGATATTTTTGCACAAGCCTGGTATCAAGGCGGTTTATCGGTGATCGACTTCACGGATTCTGCCAATCCCGTCGAAATTGCGTATTTTGATCGTGGACCCGTGCATGAAGAAAGGCTTCTGCTCGCAGGATACTGGTCGACCTATTGGTATAACGGGAAAATATACGGCACAGAAATCGCGCGGGGGCTGGATGTGCTCGCATTGAAACCGAGCGATTTGTTGAGCGAAAACGAGATCGCAGCCGCGTCACTTGCCGATCAAGGCGACGTCTTCAACCCGCAACAGCAATTCCCGGTCTCCTGGCCGGATGAACCCGTTGTGGCGCGCGCATATCTCGATCAAATGCAACGCGCTAATACGCTGTCTGGCGCGCGAATAGCTGAATTTACTGATGCGCTGGATTTGGCCGCAGAGAAACTTGCGGCTGGCGACAGCGACGGGGATTTATCCAAAACCCTTCGAACCCTGGCATCCGGTCTTAAAGCGGACGGCAATGAGTCCGCGCTCCGCGAAACAATCAATGGGATCGCAAGACGACTCCGTTAAATCTAAATACATATGTCCATGCATCCAAACAGGAAGGTCACGACGTCTAAGTATTAACTGATTTCAAATAACCCGGTGTGTAAAATTTATATTTAATTCGACGGATTTTTGAAAACAGCTCGTTTGTAAACTAACGCGGGATAAAATTCGCGTTTACAGGGAGGATATAATGCTAAGATTCAGTGCCCCAACACCATTTAATTTGCGGCGAACATTATCTGTTGTGTTTGTATCATCGGCGCTCGTTTTATCTGCCTGTGGAGGAGGCGGAGGATCGAGTAGCCCGCCACCTGTTGGGGGACCACCACCGCCTCCGCCACCGCCACCACCACCGCCAATATCCAAAGCATTTGAAACGCAGGCATCCACGGCGAGGTTCTTAAATAAAGCCACCTTCGGCGCGACTTATGACGACATTACCGCATTGACGGGTACAAAGGCGTCTGACTGGATCGTCAATCAATTTAATGAACCTGCGACAGCGTATCTGCCAACAATCTTGAATGAGATAGCAGCCCTGCCGCGCACTGAAAGACTGCCGTCGCGACGGGTTTCTGATATATTTCTCGATCAAGCCATAGCTGGTGACGACCAATTGCGGCAACGCATGATCTTTGCCTTATCAGAAATTATTGTTGTTTCGCGTGTTGGTGAATTGGGCAGTTTCCCGCAAACGCTGACGCATTATGTGGACACTTTGTCCGAGAATGCATTCGGAAACTATCGCGATCTGCTTGAAGACATCACGTATACGCCGGCAATGGCCGTTTACCTTACCTATCTCAATAATTTGAAAGGCGACCCGCAAACCGGGCGCGTTCCGGATGAAAACTATGCGCGGGAATTGTTGCAATTATTTACCATAGGATTAGTCGAACTGAATTCAGACGGCACGCCAAAACTGGATACGTCAGGAGAACCCATAGAAATTTTTGACAATTCCGATATTACGGGACTTGCCAAAGTCTTTACTGGATTAAGCTTGCAAGGCGATAACTTTTTTAACTTATTTGAAGACGTGACGGCCTTTTACAAACCACTGGAAATGTTTCCCGAATTTCATTCTGACCTGGAGAAAAGCTTTTTAGACATAACGATCCCGGCAGGAACCGGCGGCGAGGAAAGCATCGATATAGCGTTGGATGCGATATTTGACCATCCCAATATGGGCCCATTCCTTTCGCGGCAATTAATCCAAAGGTTTGTGACATCCAATCCAGAACCGGCTTATGTGCAGCGCGTGGTGACGGCATTTGAAACGGGTTCATTTACGCTGCCAGACGGGCGTATCGTCGGGGAAGGCCTACGAGGCGATCTGAGCGCAACTATCGCAGCTGTTCTATTGGATGATGAAGCGCTCCAAGATCCCACATCGGCACCTGCTGAATTTGGTAAAATTCGAGAACCGATCATCCGATTTGTCAACTGGGCGCGCGCCTTTGAGGAAACGACACCGCAAGTAGGCGAGGAGTTGATCCTGGGAAATGGCTTTTTATTAGAACAGCATCCATTCACATCGCCGTCGGTGTTTAACTTTTTTAGGCCCGGGCACGTTGCCCCTAATTCTGCAACTGGTGAAGCCGGTTTAACAGCGCCGGAACTACAAATCATCAATGAAAGCACGGCGATTAATTATATTAATTTCATCAACGCTTTTATCTACGATTTTTCCGAAACCCGGTCAGCGGATCCGGATGCGGGCGTTAATGCCGATTACTCGAGTCTGATCCCGCTGACCGACGATGCTCAGGCATTAATCGATCGCCTTGATTTGATTTTAACCGGGAATTCACTCGATCCTGAATTCAAGTCTCGCATGCTTGATCTAATGAACAAGATTGAGATCACGGCAGGGACGGAAGACGAGGACCGTGTAACCAGACTTTTAACCGCGGTAACGATGGTGATGACATCGCCCGGATTCACGGTTCAGAAATAGAGGAGGTAATTATGTTTGATCGTCGTTCTTTTCTCAAAGGTGCGTCAAGTGCCAGTGCAGTATCATTTGCTGGTGCGACAAGTTTGCTTGCCGCTCTTGGAAACTCCAAAGCCTATGCAGCTGATGTTTCCGGATACAAAGCAATTGTTTGCCTATTTTTCTTCGGCGGACAAGATGCGCACGATACAGTCTTGCCATATGACCAAGCCTCCTATGACCGTTACGCAGAGCTGCGTCCCGGATTGCTTGGCGACTATGCCGCGCAAGAAGGCGGGTCTTCGCGCGATCGCGACCGTTTATTGCCCCTCAACCCAACCAATAGTGCGCAGTTTGGCAGCAGGCAATTCGCTCTGCCAGAAGCGCTTGGTCCGTTAAAAAACCTTTTCGATAATGGCAATGCGGCGGTTATTGGAAATGTCGGCCCGCTCGTTGAACCGGCCAATGCGGACGAGTTCGAAAACCAGACCAAGGAATTTCCTCGCCGTTTATTCTCACACAATGACCAACAAAGCACATGGTTGAGCGCTGCCCCGGAAGGGGAAATATTTGGTTGGGGCGGTAAAATCGCAGATACAGTAAATGCATCAAATGCCAATCAAAACGAAATTTTTTCGGCGATTTCCACTTTTGGAAACACCGTGTTTTTGGCCGGCAACGAAGCGCGGCCGTATAATTTAAGTGTGAACGGTCCGCCTGAAGTTAATGGTCTGCGAAATTTCAATAGTGGATTGTTGGGGACAGTTGCTTCCGATCCTACAGCAGTACAAATTCTCGAAGATCATTACAAAAGCATTGGGGCGGAAAGAGCGAATTTGTTTGAACGCGACGTTGCAGCCATAAATTCGCGGGCTTTTATTTCAAACGAGCAATTCAGCGCGGCGCTCGATAGCGCCACGCCGATCGCGACCCCATTCCCTCAATCATCAGTCGGAACACAATTACAGGCCGTTGCGAATGCGATTAATGTACGCGACACGCTCGGCATGGCCAGGCAGGTGTTTTTCGTTGCAATGGGTGGGTTTGATACGCATGACAATCAGGCGGATGACTTGACTGGACTTCATGCCCAATATGCTGCCGCGATCAACTCATTTTATTCCGCAACGGTTGAAATGGGACTTCAGAATGATGTGACATTGTTTACCGCGGCAGATTTCGGTCGTGCATTGTTGGAAAATGGGAACGGCACGGATCATGGT
>JABDMW010000003.1 GCA_013001295.1 Hyphomonadaceae bacterium | reverse complement strand
CATTTCCGACACGACAAGACCGGGATCAAATTTCTGTGCGACTCGACGAAACGGTAAATCGGATATGCCCGACATAGGTGCGACCAATACGTTAGACTTTAACTTATGCTTGCCGATTTTAATTTGTGCGCTCATAAATAATACTCTTATGACCAATTGCTTATAGGTAAATTCAGAATTGCACAATAATTCATCACCCCAAGTGGACGGAATAATATCGTGAAAACTGCTGTTTTAATCGTAGCTGCGGGTCGAGGTGCGCGGGCTGGCGGCGATCTTCCCAAACAATATCGAACAATTTGCGGTGAGCCGGTACTGACGAGGACGCTGAAAAGTTTTCTATGTCGCGAAGACATTGATGAAATACTGGTCGCAATTCATCAAGACGATGTTGCATTGTTTGAATCAGCAACAGCAATCTTGTCAGAAAAAGTATCATCCGTATTTGGTGGAGAGACGCGAACCGGTTCCGTACACGCAGGATTAAAGGAGCTCGCCAAAACAAAACCAGACATCGTCCTTATCCATGATGCCGCTCGCCCATTCGTTTCGGATCAAGTCATCGACGGCGTTATCGCCAAGCTGGCTGAGTATGATAGCGCATTGCCCGGTATTCCTGTCACAGATGCATTAAAAACCGCAGATGGTGCGCCGGTAGACCGAGCATACCTGTATCGTGCCCAAACACCGCAAGGCTTTAAGTTTGATAAAATTCTCGCGGCATTTGACGATTTGTCGCCTGATGACAGCTTTGCGGACGATATCGAAGTGGCCCGCAACGCTGGACTTTCGATTGGATTTAGTCAGGGCGACGAAGCGAATTTCAAGCTCACTCACGCCCAAGACTTCAAAAGAGCCGAGAAGGACTTAAGAATGATCAATGTTACGGGATCAGGATACGATGTTCACAAAGTGACCGAGGGCGATCATCTTTGGCTATGCGGCGTAAAAATTCCCGCGGAATATACGCTTGAGGGCCACAGTGATGCCGATGTTGGCTTGCATGCATTAACCGACGCCCTGTTGGGCGCGATTAGTGCGGGTGATATTGGCGATCATTTCCCGCCGTCCGATCCACAATGGAAAGGTGCCGCCTCATATACATTTCTTGAACACGCGCGCAATTTGATCACTGCGCACGAAGGCGTAATCTACCATGTCGACGTAACATTGATTTGCGAAGCCCCAAAAATAAAACCGCACCGCGAAGCGATGCGCACGCGTGTAGCGGAGATATTAGACATTTCGGTCAATCGAGTTAGTGTGAAAGCAACAACCACCGAGGGTCTCGGATTTACCGGTCGGCGCGAAGGAATTGCTGCACAAGCTATTGCGAACGTGAGAATTCCAGATGTATGATGACATAAACAGACTGGCGACAACAGTCGTTGAACTGGCGAAATCCAAAGGCAAAACCATTGGAACCGCCGAAAGCTGCACCGGCGGATGGATCGGTCAGGCTCTTACCACTGTTCCCGGTTCATCATCCGTATTTATGGGCGGGCTAACCACTTACTCCAACGAGGTCAAAATCAACGTTCTTGGGATCCCAACGGACATTATAAATTTCTATGGTGCTGTCAGCGATCCTACGGCCAATGCCATGGCAATGCAGGCCCGGGATTTACTGGGTGTTGATATTGCCGTGTCTGTGACCGGGATTGCGGGGCCCGGCGGTGGCACCACGGAAAAGCCGGTAGGCCTCGTATATTTTGGTCTGGCAACTGGCGCACGACCAGACACGTATGTGAAAAAATTTGGAGATATCGGGCGCGAAAATGTGCGTGTAAAAAGCGTTATTTATGCGCTTGAGCTTATCCGGGATGCTCTAACTGATTGAGACTTTCTCATTTGCAATGTCAAAATCCTCATCCCCGATCAGTGGATATATTTGCCCTGCTCTGACTTCAAACACATTAACAATATGATGAACGGCTTTCTCAAATTTTTGCCGGATAAGGAACTCCAACGGGGCCGCCTTCATTTTCACTGCGAGTTCAAAATCGATGAGCGAAGAACCATCGGATAATTCGATAAATTTCCAGGAATTGGTGAGCGCTCGCACCGCGCCTCCGTGACCTGCCCTGCCGATATTGAGCGTTTTTGCCTGACGGTCGACATCGACTATCGAACGGAATCGTTCACTCACGAACTTATATTGTATGCCGACATCAGCTTTGAACTGTTCTTTCTCTTCGCCGATGTTTTCGCGATCAAAAATACGAACAGCGGAAACAAAATTGATAAAATCAGGATATGATTCAACATCCGTCACCAATGTCAGCAAATCGTTTGGTGTGTGTCGGATGCGCTTTTTGAGGTGGGTTTTTGGCATTTTTAGGAAGCAAGCCGGGCCGCGCGTAATTTCTCAAAATCTGAGTCCGCGTGGTAGCTAGATCGGGTCAATGGCGTTGCTGAAACCATCAAAAACCCCTTAGCACGGGCAATTGTTTCATACGCTTTAAACTCGTCGGGCGTGACGAAACGATCAATCGGGGCATGTTTGCGCGTGGGCTGTAAATACTGCCCAATCGTTAGAAAATCGATCCCTGCAGACCGCATATCGTCCATGACCTGCATGACTTCCTGTTTTGTCTCACCAAGCCCGACCATAAGACCGGATTTTGTGAACTGATTGGGATCGCGTTCTTTGACCCGTTCCAAGAGCCGCATGGAATGGTAATATCGGGCTCCAGGCCGGATTTTTAAGTACAATCTTGGTACGGTCTCCAGATTATGATTGAACACATCCGGTTTTGCGTCGATGACCGTTTCAACTGCGCCTTCTTTTCGCAAAAAATCAGGCGTCAGTATTTCAATGGTTGTTGCTGGAGAACTTTTCCGTATAGCATTGATAACATTTACAAAATGATCTGCACCGCCATCATCAAGATCATCGCGATCCACAGATGTAATGACGACATGTTTCAGGCCCATTTCGACCACGGCTTCGGCGATTTTTTGAGCCTCTTGATGGTCAACAGCTTCAGGCAAACCCGTTTTTACATTGCAAAACGCACAAGCGCGGGTGCACGTATCTCCCAAAATCATAAAGGTAGCGTGCGCTTTTTCCCAACATTCGCCAATATTTGGGCAGGCAGCCTCCTGACACACGGTTACCAGTCCTTTGTCCTTAACAATCTTGTTGGTGCGCGAAAAACCCGCCGATGTGGGTGCTTTTACCCTGATCCAGGCAGGTTTTCGCATGACTTCGCTATCCGGTCTATTCGCCTTTTCCGGATGCCGCGGACGGGCGTTCTTATCAATTAAAACGTTCATAAATAGTGTTATGGGGGCGGTCTGTCGGCAAAACAAGACCGAAAATCAGGCAATTGGCGCAAAACTTGCTTAATCATTGTCATGTATAGGAAATGCATTCACGTGTGGGGTAAACTGTGTTGAAACCGGTCAAAATATCAGAAGGGCATGATAATTTTTTCACGCCGTTGCGGTTTATTTTCGCATTTTTAGTGCTGATTGGGCACGCTTTTGTCGTTTCAACAAAAGATATGCAAGGTGAACCCCACATATTCTACCATTTCACATTTAGCTATCTTGCCGTGAATCTATTTTTCATCGCGTCCGGATTTCTCGTGACCAAAAGCATGTTGTACCGCGAGGACGTCGCCAGTTACTCATCTGCACGATTTTTGCGGATTTACCCCGGCCTCATCGTTCACGTTTTGCTGTTGATGCTTGTTTTCGGTCCCTTAACGACAAATTTGGCGCTGGGAGATTACTTTTCGCACAAAGATACATGGTCGCAGCCCTTTCTGGTTTTGCCCTTCATAACAACCGACATGTTCCTACCCGGGATTCTTCCCGATAATGCGGAACACAATGCTTCGGCCGCACTCTGGACACTTCGGTATGAACTCCTCGCATATATTGGAACATTGGCTGCATTTTTGCTTGGACTTTTAAAGCACCGATGGATGCTTTTGGCGCAATTCGTTGTATTCGCCATCGCTCTTCCGGTCTCGGTCATGACAGGGGTTTTTGAAGACCTCCCAGCAACTGCCCGGAGCATTCTCAGATTCGGTGTATGCTATGGATTAGGCGCCGCAATTTATGGGTATCGGGACAAATTGAACTTCCACTTACTGGGAATTCCTGTTTTATTCGGTATCTCGGCACTATTCCACATAACGGCCGTGTTTGAAGTCTTGGTGATGGTCTCACTGGGATACACGCTCTTTTGGTTGGCCTACGTCAAAATCCCGAAACTGAAATGGATGCAAAAATTGAGCGACGTATCCTACGGCCTCTATATATATCATTGGGCGGTATTGCAGGGCGTCTTCATGGCATTCCCATCGTTCAATCCATGGCAACTGATACTGGTTAGTTCGCCGATCGCGATTGGCCTATCGATACTATCGTGGAAACTGGTGGAAAAGCCGTCGCTCAAACTTAAAGATCGCATGACTAAGCGCTTGAAATTTAAGCCGAAAGTGATGGCTGAAATTTAAATGTGCAAGGCGCGCCCATAGGCGTCAAGGACTGACTCGTGCATCATTTCCGATAAGGTCGGATGCGGAAATACGGTTTCCATCAGCTCTTTCTCTGTCGTCTCCAGCGTTTGAGCCACCGTGTAGCCTTGAATAAGCTCCGTGACTTCAGCACCGATCATATGCGCTCCAAGCAACTCGCCTGTCTTTTCATCAAATATAGTTTTGATGAGGCCCTCGGGTTCGCCAAGTGCGATTGCCTTGCCATTGCCAATAAATGGAAAACGCCCTACCCGAATTTTATGGCCAGCTTCTTTCGCTTGAGCCTCCGTTAATCCGACACTCGCGATCTGCGGCTGACAATAGGTACACCCGGGAATTTTATTGGCATCTAAGGGATGTGGGTTTTCACCGGCTATCTTTTCGATGCAGATAACACCTTCGTGGCTGGCTTTGTGCGCAAGCCAGGGCGGTGTTGTCACATCCCCGATGGCGTATAAACCTTCAACATTTGAACGGGAATACTCGTCGACAGTGATGTGCGTTCGGTCAATTTTCACGCCCAGTTTTTCGAGCCCCATATCCTCAACATTACCCACAATACCAATGGCGAGGATAATCCGGTCAAAGGTTTCTGCTTTTCCGGCGATTTCAGCGGAAACTGTGCTGCCACCTGGTTTGACATTGCCAACCTGGGTGTTGGTCAGAATACGCATGCCCTTCTTTTTGAAGGCTTTCTCGGCCATCGTCGATATTTCTGCGTCTTCTGCAGGCAATATCCGATCAACCATTTCAACGACCGTGACGTCACTGCCGAACGCATTATAAAAGCTGGCAAATTCCATCCCGATTGCACCGGAACCGATCACAAGCAACCGCTTGGGCATTTCCTGCGGGATCATGGCTTCTTTGGCTGTCCAAATAGTCTTTCCATCAGGCTCCAAGCCCGCTGCAGGAATTGTGCGGGCACGGGCTCCGGTCGCCAATATCACGTGATTTGCGGTCAGCGTTTTTCCGTCCACAATTACTCTTGGCGCCGGCTTTCCGGCTTCTAGTTTTGCAAACCCTTCAAATACAGTCACCTTGTGTTTTTTCATCAAAAACTTGATGCCGCTGGAGAGCTGGTTTGCGATCCCGCGCGATCTTTTAACAATCGCTTCTAAATCAAAGCCCGGCGTTGCCGACAAACCGTAGTTTGATGCGTGTTGCATGTTTTCAAAGACTTCGGCTGATCTCAGCAGCGCTTTTGTCGGGATACATCCCCAATTCAGGCAAACACCACCCAGTGCGTCTTTTTCGATGATGGCCGTTTTGAAACCAAGCTGTGAGGCCCGAATAGCGGTGACATATCCACCCGGACCTGATCCAACGACAACGACATCAAAACTTTGATTTTCTTTGGCAGACATAGATTGCTTTCACCCGAGGACCGAAAGCTTCATCCTAGCGTATATTCCGTCTGATGCGAATAAAAATTAGCGATTTTCGCAACCTAATTTCGCAAATCACATATGCAATTTTATGGGGTCGGGTTATTTAATCCGATCAACGCCTGAACCGCTTTTAATTGCAAAACGTCTTTCAGGTTTTCTGTCTCGATTTGCTCCAATGCCTTGAACGCTTCTTCGACCCGTCCGTCCTCAATTAAGCCCAAAGCATATTCACCACGGGCGGAATCGCGATATTCTTTTTTCTCAATACTCAAGACAGCATTCATAGCTGTCGAATACATCCCGTTTTCAACTGCATATAAGACCAAATCGAAATAGGCTTGATCCTTGATTTCGGGCGAGTCAATTTTGAGAATTTGTTTTTGAACCAATTCGACCAGCTCGGATTTATTTTTGAGGCCCCCAAAATTACTATCATTGAGCAAACGGCCATTGTTTGATTGAATTTCCGTTTCTGGATCAACCGACTCTAGTTCCGGATCTAATGCTGGTTCAAATTGTTCGCTTGTTTGGTCTTGCGCTGCTTCAGGTTCAATTTCATTGATTATGGCAGATGTTTCGTCGGTAATTGCTTCTGCTACCGATTGATCCTGGTCCTCCTGATCGTCGGTCCGGCCCAGCAGTCGGTTGATAACATTGTCATTTTCGTCTGAAACTTCACTCGTTTCATCGTCCGTAATTCCTTGGCTCAATGTTTCATCATTATTTTGAGAAGACTGTTCGCTGTCGACGACTTTTTTATGCGGATGATCATTCAGAGCAATTTCGCCCGTCTGAGCGCCGTCGTCTTGGGTACCGAAATACACCACACCACCAGCAAGTGAAGCGGTGAGTAATAGAGCAATTGCTGTCTTAACAACCATAGAATTGTCCATTGATTTTCCAAATGCTGAACTCGATCAAGATTAACTATAAAATAAGGCGCAAGCGAGGCAAGCGTGGACAGCAGGTACGCGCTTTACCTTAGTTTTTTCGCCTTATGGGAGAAATCTAATTCGACTTCTAAAGCATCATCGTGACGGGTGTTTCAACCATACGCTTGAAAGATTGCAGCCATTTCGCGCCGATCGCGCCATCAACAACACGGTGATCACATGACAAGGTCACAGACATCACCGTCGCAACTGTCAATTCACCGTCTTTAACAACGGGACGTGGTCCGCCTGCCCCCACCGACAAGATCATACCCTGGGGTTGATTGATGATGGATCCAAATGATTTGATGCCCATCATGCCCAAATTCGAAATCGAAAATGTGCCGCCTTGGAATTCTTGAGGCTTGAGTTTGCGTTCGCGGGCCCGGGCCGCCAGATCTTTCATTTCCATTGAAATCAGAGAAAGACCTTTGTTTTCCGCCTCCCGGATAATTGGCGTAATAAGTCCGCCGTCAATCGCCACCGCAACCGCGACATCGGCATGATGATGATAGGCAATACCATCAGGCGTAAAACTGGCATTGGATTCAGGCACTTGCTTAAGAGCCAACGCACACGCCCGGATCAACATGTCGTTGACCGAAATTTTGACGCCTTCCATAGTTTGTGTGTTCAAGTCTTTGCGCATCGCCAGTAAATCATCGATTTCACAATCGATATTCAGAGGGAAATGCGGGACGTCACGGAAGCTGTCGGTCAATCGTTTCGCAATTGTACGGCGCATACCGTCGAGCGGCTCAAGATCATAGGTGCCCGGCGTAATTCCAAGCTTTTCAAGATAGGCTGCGCCGCCACCGCGTGGCATGCCGACTTCCGTCGTGTCCGTTTGTGGTTCAACAGATTGTGGTGCTGCTTGCGGTGCATCGACTGGCGTGGATGTTAAATCTTCGACATCTGCTTTAATGATGCGGCCATTCGGCCCAGACCCTTTAATTGCTGAGAGATCCAAACCTTTGTCTTTTGCAATCCGCTTGGCCAATGGAGACGCTTTGATACGGTCTCCTTTTTGCTCTGTACTTTGCGATGTTGTGTCTGGTTTGGCGGCTGGCTTCGACTCTATTGCGGGTTCTGGTTCTGGTTTTGGGCTCGCCGTCTGAGCCGCAGGAACGCCCGGCGTGTAGCCGTCCATCGCCGACTTATCTTCTCCGTCTTCAAGCAGGACGGCTATCGGCGTATTGACTTTAACGCCTTCTGATCCTTCCTTGACCAGAATTGCGGCAACCACGCCCTCTTCGACGGCTTCCACTTCCATCGTCGCTTTATCGGTCTCTATTTCGGCCAGCAGATCACCGGAACTTACGGTGTCACCTTCCGCAACCAACCATTTGGAGAGATTGCCTTCTTCCATTGTCGGCGACAGAGCAGGCATGAGAATTTCTATTGGCATATCCCGCTCCTAATCCCGATAACATACGGCTTTGGCCGCTTCGACGACATCTTGACTATTGGGCAAGCTCAGTGCCTCCAAATTACCCGCGTACGGCAGAGGAACATCTTTTTGATGTACGCGGGCCGGTGGAGCGTCCAGATAATCAAATGCCTCTGACGTGACAACAGCCGAGATTTCGGCCCCAATACCGCTTTGTCCCCAGCCTTCTTCGGCGCACACAATCCGATTTGTCTTTCTGACGGAGTTAAGAACTGTTTCTGTGTCCAGTGGACGAATTGTCCGGAGATCGACAATCTCCGCTGATATCCCTTGTTTCTCAAGCTCGATCGCGGCTTCGAGAGAGCGTCCGACCATGCGGGAATGCGCAACAATCGTGACATCGCTTCCTTCGCGCCTGACCAACGCCTTGCCAATAGGGACAAGGAAATCGTCCATATCAGGGACGTCGAACATTTCGCCGTACAGCAATTCATGTTCAAGGAAGACGACCGGGTTTGGATCCCGGATTGCTGACTTCAAGAGGCCCTTTGCATCTGCTGCATCATATGGAGCAACAACTTTCAAGCCCGGCACATTTGCATACCATGACGAATAGTCGTGGCTGTGCTGTGCACCGACGCGGCTGGCGGCGCCATTTGGTCCCCGGAATACGATGGGACACCGCATTTGCCCGCCCGACATATAGAGCGTCTTCGCGGCTGAATTGATAATATGATCAATCGCCTGCATGGCAAAATTCCAGGTCATGAATTCAACGATGGGACGCAATCCATTCATGGCAGCGCCGACACCAATACCGGCAAATCCGTATTCCGTAATTGGTGTATCAATGACGCGCTTCTCGCCAAATTCTGAGAGAAGTTCGCGTGTGACCTTATATGCACCCTGATATTGAGCGACCTCCTCACCCATGACGAAAACCTTTTCATCACGGCGCATTTCTTCTGCCATAGCGTCGCGCAGAGCGTCACGGACACTGGTTTCGACCATTTTTACATTGGTTGGCAGATCCATATCCGGTTTCGGAGCGCTCTTAGCCGGTGCAGACGCTGAATTTGCGGCCGGTGCAGTCACAGCTTCGGGTTCAGGCGTAGCTGTTTCGGCCGGTGCGGCTGGTGCGCTCAAAGCACTTTCGTCCTCGCCGTCCTCTAGCAATTGCATGATGACAGTGCCGACTTTGACGTTTTCGCTTCCTTCCCCAATAAGAATTTTACCGACGATACCTTCATCGACAGCTTCGACTTCCATAGTTGCTTTATCGGTTTCGATTTCCGCCAAAATATCGCCGGAATTAACTTCGTCACCCTCTTTGACCATCCACTTGGTCAGATTGCCCTCTTCCATTGTAGGCGAAAGCGCCGGCATTTGGATATCGACCGCCATTATGCTTCCACTTCCAGTAATACATCGGTCCAGAGTTCTGATGGATCCGGTTCGGGAGATGTCTTGGCGAACTCAGCCGCTTCATTGACTATTGCTTTGATTTCTTTGTCGATTGCTTTGAGGCTATCGAGATCGGCCCATTCTTCTTTGATCAAGCGGTTTTTGACCATATCAATAGGGTCATGGTCTTCGCGTACTTCTTTGACCTCTTCCCGCGTCCGGTATTTCGCAGGATCAGACATAGAGTGTCCCCGATATCTATAAGTCATCATCTCCATAATCATTGGACCTTTGCCAGAGCGGGCATGTTTCGCGGCTTTTATTGTTGCATCGCGGACAGCCAATACATCCATGCCGTCGACTTGTACGCCTTCAATTCCAAAGCTGATCCCGCGTTTATAAAGCTCGGTTTGCGCTGAAGCTCGCTTGATGCTGGTCCCCATAGCGTATTGATTGTTTTCAATAACGAATAAAGTGGGAAGATCCCAGAGCTTCGCCATATTGAAGGCTTCATAGACCTGGCCCTGGTTGGCCGCGCCATCACCGAAAAACGTAACGCTGATTTGTCCATTGTCTAGATACTTATTGGCGAGACCAAGTCCGGCGCCAATCGGTACCTGCGCGCCAACAATCCCATGCCCGCCGAAAAACTTCTTTTCTGTCGAAAACATGTGCATGGATCCGCCTTTACCGCGCGAATACCCGCCGCTACGTCCCGTTAATTCAGCCATGACACCTTTAGGGTCCATGCCGCAGGCCAGCATATGGCCATGGTCCCGATAACCGGTGATCATTTGATCGTCTTCGTCGATCACGGCTTTGATGCCAACAACCACAGCTTCCTGACCGATGTAAAGATGGCAAAATCCCGCGATTAAGCCCATCCCGTAAAGCTGTCCGGATTTTTCCTCAAATCGCCTGATCAAAAGCATTTCCCGATACAGGTTGAGGAGTTCTTTTCTATTGGTTTTGAGAGTTTTTGTCTTACCCGCCATACGATACGCCTTTATATATTTTACACGTGAAATATATTTTTATCGCACGAAAGCGCGACAGCGACATACAGCCTTATTTATTGCGAATCGTCAAGCCAAATTACGATTTCGTTCGTATGTGAAACATTCAATGTTCGGCGGGCTTCTTCACCCAGTCGATCCAGATCCAATTGATTAGCGCGCAGCTGGTTTGCATGTAATTCGAGCGCTTCGCGTTCCGCCACCAAAATGTCAATCTCATTTTGGAGCGCACTGATTTTGTCCTCGTAGTTCGCCCATTTCAGAACGCCCTGATCACCGCTCAATGCATGGAATCCGAGATACAGGTAAAATATGATCAGGACAACAAGCGACCATGAGAATCGGAATTTGCGCACAATACAAAGCATGACGACACCCTAGTCCGACATGGTTAGCGGGTCCTTAATACTCGTTCGCTTTTATGTTAAATGTTTGGTTTTATGCGGTTTTTGGCAAAACGCTACGACCGGCATAAATCGCTTGCTCGCCGAGTTCTTCCTCGATGCGTAACAGCTGATTATATTTCGCCAATCTGTCTGAACGCGCCAGAGACCCGGTTTTGATTTGACCGCAATTTGTTGCGACTGCGAGGTCGGCAATGGTTGCGTCCTCGGTTTCCCCGCTTCTGTGCGACATGACGGCGGTATACCCAGCACGGTGTGCCATCGATACAGCCTTAAGAGTTTCGGTTAAAGTCCCAATTTGGTTGACTTTTACCAGCAATGAATTGGCGATACCGTTATCGATGCCTTTCGCCAGCCGGATAGGGTTTGTCACAAAAAGATCGTCGCCAACCAATTGGCATTTTTCACCGATTTTATCGGTCAACGCCTTCCAGCCATCCCAATCGTCTTCATCCATACCGTCTTCAATAGAAATTATCGGGAAGTTATCAGCTAAGTTCGCCAGATAATCAGCGAACTCGTCTGATGACAGCGATTTGCCCTCACCTTTGAGTTCATATTTTCCGTTTTCATAAAACTCACTGGAAGCAACGTCCATCGCCAAATAAATATCTTCGCCTGCCTTATACCCTGCCGCGTCAATCGCGCTCATGATATATTCTAACGCGGCCTCTGAGGATGCGAGTGATGGCGCAAATCCACCTTCGTCCCCGACATTTGTGTTATGGCCATCCGCTTTTAACTTGGCCTTGAGGGCGTGGAACACTTCTGCGCCCATTCTTAATGCCTCGGAAAACGACTTTGCGCCCACGGGCATGATCATAAATTCCTGGATATCGATGGGGTTGTCTGCGTGCTCACCGCCATTGATGATATTCATCATCGGCACCGGCAAGGTGCGTGCGTCAACGCCACCGACATAACGGTAGAGCGGCATGGCAGCTGAATCTGCCATAGCCTTGGCGATTGCGAGCGAAACGCCTAAAATCGCATTGGCACCGAGCTTCCCCTTGTTAGGGGTTCCGTCCATGTCGATCATCAAATTATCGATCGTGACCTGGTCAATTGCATCCAACCCGTAGAGGGCGTCTGCAATCTCGGTATTTACATTGAGAATGGCTTTTTGAACGCCTTTGCCACCATAGCGCTTTTTGTCACCATCACGAAGCTCGACCGCTTCATGCGCGCCTGTTGACGCGCCGGACGGCACTGCCGCGCGACCGAATCCGCCGTCACTGAGGACAACTTCAACTTCGAGAGTTGGGTTTCCACGGCTATCTAGAATTTCCCGGGCGAATACATCCTCAATCTCAGACATTCGTCGCTCCTATTAAAGAAATGAAATTCTAATTTGTGGTTTAAACTAGTCTTCTTTTGGGGTAAGGATTTGACGACCGCGATACATGCCTGTTTTCAGGTCAATATGATGTTGGCGGCGCAGTTCACCTGAGTCTTTGTCTTCAACGTAATTGGTTGCAGTCAAAGCATCGTGGGCGCGGCGCATGCCACGGCGTGAATTCGAAATTTTACTCTTTGGGACAGCCATCAAAGCCTCCATATTAAAAATTATAAGGGCGGCACGACCCAATAAGCCATACACCGCCTGATTTGCGTGGGGTCATAGCCTATAAAAATCGACGGGACAAGCCCTGAATGTGTTGTGGACCAGTTCTTTTCACAGACAATCAATCGTCTCTCGACACCTTTCGTCGCGTTGATTTGATCGCACTGCGCCTGGTTTTTGCCTCCAACCGCCGTTTTACTGCCCCTCTGCTTGGTTTTGTCGGTCGTCTGGCCTTCTTTACCAAGAGCGCATCAAGGATAATCTGGCGGAGTCTCTCGAGTGCATCTTCCTTATTACGGACCTGATTACGGGACCGTTGAGCCTTGATAATAATGATCCCGTCCTTGGTCATCCGTCGATCCCGTTTGGCAAATACACGGGATTTAGCAAATTCAGGCAAAGAGGAGCGCCGAACATCGAATCGCAAATGGATGGCGCTCGCGACTTTGTTGACGTTTTGACCGCCAGGTCCCTGAGCACGGATTGCGCTCAGTTCGATTTCCTCCATAGGAATGGATATCTGCTCGTTGATGAATAGCATTCCGCCCTCATAGGGCAAAATGCATCAAACATCTACGGGTTTAAAATCTCCGGCTCGCCGAACCCCAGATCCTTAAGACGTCCAGCCTGGGTAGCTGCATCGCCTACAACGAGGTAATTCATCGCGTCCGGCGTTAAATACTTTGCCGCCAGTGCTTTAAACTCAGCTAAGGTCATGTCTTTTATTTTTTTGGCATTTTGTGCTTTAAAATCATCTGGATAGCCATATGTGCTGATCTCGCTGAGCATCGATAATTTAGATCGCATCGTTTCAGTCTCAAGCGCTTGGCCGCGCAACAGTGCCCCTTTCATGATCTCAAGGTCTTCGTCAGTAAAATCGGGTCCGTAATTTGCGAGGATATCGCGGATCAGCTCTAGAGATTCTTTGGTCACATTGGTGCGCACACTTGAACGCACGCCGAATCTGCCACGATCTTTTGTCGCGTTAAAGCCGGACCTTATACCATAAGTATAGCCTTTATTGACCCGAAGCTCAGTATTGAGTTCAGATGTATAAATCCCACCCAGCATAAAATTCATCGCGGTCGCTAACGGATAGTCGGGATGTAGCGCGGAAATGGCGGGTCGCTCAATGCGCAATACAGATTGTTTGGCTCCGGGCACGTCATAGAAGTATAGCTTCGACGAATCGACGGGATTGGCCGCACCCAGCGAAACACTGGACTTATCTGATTTTTTCCAATTCTCCGACAATCCGGAAAATGCGTTTTTCACAGTGGGTTGATCGACGGCACCGACAATCCGGAGCCTCGCATTGGTCGGACCATAATTGGCAGCATAAAAGGCTTTTAAATCGTCCAGTGAAACATTTTCCAACCGGTCTTTCGGCCCATAGTTGGGATAGCGGAAAATATGGCCTTCCGGATACCTGATTTTGGCGGCTTCGCGTGTGGCGATCGTATTCGGATTGCCCGCATTTTGATCTATCTCATTGATTTGCTTGCGTTTGAGCAATTCAAACTCTTCGGAATCCCAACGGGGTTCGAGAAGCATTTCTTCGACCAATGCAATGGTCGCATCAAAATTGCGTGCGAGTGTACTCCCCGAAACAAATGTTCCATTTTGGCCAGCACTGATCGTTATCGTTGATCCCAACGATTTTATCGCATCTTCTAACTCAGCCGTGGTCTTGTTTGCGGTCCCTTTCGAAAGAATATCTGCAGTTAAATCAGGGACGGCGGGTTTGGCTGCGTCGCCACGGTCGCGGCCGGCATCAATCGCCAGCGAAAAGGAAACGAGTGGTGTCTCACTACTTTCAATTCCAAAGACGCGTATCCCGTTGGCCATTTCGGTGCGCCAGACGTCCGGGAACGGTAGTGTGTAAGGTGCGCCAAAGTCCGGTTCAACGGTGCGGTCAAAGCTCGATGGTGTCGGCTCAAAAGTTCGTGCCGTTGGATCAAAATCAACTTCGGCCTCGGCCCCCTGAACGACTTTTTCTTCAACGACTTCAGCCTTGGTCGATCCTTCCAATGCAAGTTCCAACTCGCCCTTCGGCACGATACTGGTTGAAATACTTGGCTTGTCTTTGATATAGGTATTATAGACCCGCATCACGTCATCCGCCGAAACCGCCTTAATGCGTGCAATATCTTTTTGGAAACATGCCGGGTCATCGGTAAAGAGATTGCATTCACCAAGCTGGATCGCCTTGCCGAGCGCGCTTTGAATATTGTTATAAAATGTAACTTCAAGACCGGCCTTGATGCGGTCGAGATCTGCTGCAGAAATGCCGTTCTCCTCAAAGCGCGCAAACCCTCTGTTAATTGCCGGAACCAGGCCATCGAGATCTTCCCCAGAATTTGAGCTGATAAACAAATATAATTCGCCGGAAATCTCTTTGGTATAATTGAATCCGGAAACATCAGACGTCAGCTTTTCTTCATCGATGAGAACTTCATTAAGCGGCGCGCGTTTCCCTTCAATCAGATATTCCAGCAATATTTCGAGCGCGTGGGAGTCCGGATGATATTCAGCAACTGTTGGCCAGACCATTGTGAGTTGCGGAACGGTGGCAAAGTTGTCCTCATGGAATAAGGATATACTTTCCGTGAGAACGCCGGGTCTTGGCTTCATCCGCTCAACATCTTCACCTCTCGGGATTTCGCCAAAGTATTTTTCTACAAGTTTCTTGGCTTCAGGGATATCGAAATCGCCGGTCAGCGTCACTGTGACATTATTGGGCACATACCAGCGTTTGTAGAAGTTTTTCACATCTTGTAAGGTCGCAGCGTCCAAATCGGAAAGTGATCCAATGACCTGCCAATTATAAGGATGATCTTCCGGATACAGGGCTTTGCTGACTATGTATAGATTGTGGCCATAAGGTTGATTATCCACGCGTTGACGCTTCTCGTTTTTGACAACCTGTTTTTCATTATCAACAACGTCTTGCGTTACTGTGTTGATAAAATATCCGAGCTTGTCGGCTTCCGCCCAGATGACTTTTTCTAAAGCATCCGCAGGTACAGCTTGGAAATACTGTGTCATATCATTGGTTGTGAACCCATTGGTACCTTCACCCCCAATGCGCGTATTCATTTCATCCAGCCCGCCATAGCCAAGGTTTTCTGAATCCAAAAACAGCAAATGTTCGAATAAATGCGCAAATCCGGTTCGGCCGGCGATTTCTCGTCCTGAGCCCACATGTGCAGCTAAATCGATGGCGACGACCGGATCAGATTTATCGACATGCAATACAACGTCCAAACCATTGTCCAGCGTATACTTTTCAAACTGGATTTCAGCCATCTCCGCGGCCTGTTCAGTTTTCGTAGGCGCTTCAGTTTTTGGCGCGCACGATGTCAAAACGACTGTCGCGACGGCCAACAAAAAGGAAGTTTTCAAAGCATTCATGACGGGATCCTAACCTTTATCGCCTCTAAGCTAATCTTTTCGCTCTTTTGGACAATTTTTTTATTATGACAATGTGGACAGGTTGCAAACCTTTGCTAGACCATCCGGCTTTGCTTCAGCGCCGCTGCAACAAAACCGGCGAACAATGGATGCGGTTCAAAAGGTCTGGATTTTAATTCCGGATGATATTGGACACCAACAAACCAAGGATGATCTGGAATTTCTACGATTTCAGGAAGAATACCGTCAGGCGACATCCCTGAAAACTTTAATCCAACCGCTTCAATCCTGTCTTTATAATCTATATTGACTTCATATCGATGACGGTGACGTTCTCTGATATTGTTCGTTCCGTACATTTCAGCCACGAGACTGCCCTCGCTCAAGACGGCAGGATATGCGCCCAGACGCATGGTCCCGCCGAGGTCTGTATCTTCGTCGCGGGTTTGTTTTTCGTTTCCTTTGACCCACTCCGTCATCAAGCCGACGACAGGTTCTTTTGTTGGTCCAAACTCCGTGGAACTCGCATCTTTGATGCCGGCGAGATTACGGGCAGCCTCGACGACCGCCATTTGCATGCCAAAACAAATTCCAAAATATGGTACATTGTTTTCACGCGCATATTTGGCCGCTCTGATTTTTCCTTCCGATCCACGCTCGCCAAAACCACCGGGAACAAGGATTCCATCGACACCTTTCAGCGCCTGACTGGCATCCTCCTCATTGGAAAACTCTTCGCTTTCCATCCACCTAATTTTGACTTTGATCTGGTTGGCAATCCCGCCATGCACCAATGCCTCCGTAATCGACTTATAGGCGTCCGGGAGGACAGTATATTTGCCGATAACTGCGATATTAACTTCACCATCAGGGTTATGGAGCGTTTGAGATACGGCCTCCCAGCGCGATAGATCGGGTTCAGGCATTGGCTCAACGCGGAAATGCCGCAGCACTTCGCGATCCAGGCCCTCATTGTGATACGCCAATGGAACATCGTAAATTGAACGCGCATCCAATGCTTGAATCACTGCACTTTGTTTAACGTTACAAAAACGCGCGATTTTATTTTGATCGGATTCTGAAATGGGACGGTCAGCACGACATAAAAGAATATCTGGTTGGATACCAATAGAACGCAGTTCCTTAACGCTGTGTTGGGTTGGCTTGGTTTTTACTTCGCCAGCAGCCGCGATATACGGCAAAAGCGTTACATGAATAAACAGGACTTGCTCGCGTCCTAGTTCTTGCCCGAGTTGGCGTAGCGCTTCGAAAAACGGCAACCCTTCGATATCGCCGACGGTACCGCCGACTTCACACAGCACAAAATCCACATCGCCGGCATCCGACACAACGAACTCTTTTAACTCGTCGGTGACATGAGGAATGACCTGAACTGTGGCACCGAGATAGTCACCGCGCCGCTCTTTTTCGATAATATTGGAATAAATACGACCGGTCGTGATATTGTCGCTTTGATGGGCGGATACGCCCGTGAAGCGCTCATAATGACCGAGGTCAAGATCCGTTTCGGCGCCATCATCCGTTACGTAAACCTCACCATGCTGATATGGTGACATTGTCCCGGGATCGACATTTAAATAGGGATCCAGCTTCCGCAATCGGACCTTATAGCCGCGCGACTGTAACAAAGCACCCAATGACGCGGATGCAAGGCCTTTGCCGAGGGATGACACAACGCCGCCCGTTATAAATATGTATCTTGGCATTCCCGGCAACCCGCTAAAAACGTGAGGAAACCGGTCGGAGACTATTCGTCCTGCGGTTGTTCCTCGGTATCTGCGTCTGATTTTTCTTCCGTTTGAACGGCTGAATTATCATCAGCTAACGGGGTATCATCTTTGGCAGAGTCGGGAGTAGTGTTCAAGGGGTCAATTTCAGTTTTTTGATCTGTGACTGCTTCCAGTTCAGCGCCCGTTGTATCCAGCAGGGATTTATCTGTATTTTCGAAGTTAAATGAGATCGAAATCAGTAGACAGACGACCATAAAAACCGTGCCAAAGAATGCTGTCATCTTGGTGACCAAATCTGCGGTACCGCGTCCGGACATGAGCCCGCCGCCGCCACCGCCGCCGCCGCCGATACCAAGCGCTCCACCCTCAGAACGTTGAATCAGGATCAGTCCGATCAAAATAATGCTGATGATCAGCAAAATAATAAGCAATACGTTTGACATTTTGGCTTCCAATCTAGTGAGAATGACATGTGAGTCATTCAATCCGCGCGGTTTACATCAGCCATTTGTGAATTGCCAGTCTCTTTTGCAAGCTTTTGTGGAAAATTGCCGTAGTTTATTTAGCTTCAAGTCAAAAAATATGACCTGTATAGGCAACTAATTGACAAAATTAGCATTTTTTACTATAGTCGTTCCTACGTCCATTGTTAGAGATAGCGACGGGGCGAATAAAAACACCAGAGCTGACTTGGATCCCCAACCCACCTTTCGGAACTGGTGTTTTTTTTATGCAGCCATTGCAATGGCTGCGAAGCTTTCCATATCGAGGCTTGCCCCACCAATCAGGGCTCCGTTGACATTATCGATCGCCAATATTTCTTCTGCATTTCCTGGCTTTACAGATCCACCATATAAAATTTGAATATTTGCACCATGTTTTTGGCCAAATCGGTCCGTTAACAAACCGCGAATATGATTATGCATGACCCTAATATCAGCCAGCGTCGGCGTTAATCCTGTACCTATTGCCCAGACGGGCTCATAAGCGACAACAAAGTTGGCGCCTTTGGCGCAGTCGGGTATCGAATTCGCAAGCTGCATGGTCGCCACGTCCAGCTCTTTTTCCGCCCGACGTTCAGCTTCACTTTCTCCGATGCAAATGATGGGAATAATATTGGCGTTGAGTGCCGCCTCTGCTTTTGCTGAAACATCGTCATCTGTCTCGCCAAACAAAGAACGACGTTCAGAGTGACCGACGATGACATGTGTCGCCCCTAGTCCCGCAATCATGGGCGCGCTTATCTCTCCTGTAAAAGCACCCGATGTTTCGGCATGACAGTTTTGCGCTCCGACCAAGATTTCGTTTTCCTCACCTTGTTTGACGAGCGCCGGTAATAGAAATGACGGCGGGCATATGAGGCACTCAACGCCGCTTTTGTCTTTGGGATAAATTCCTCTGAATTCTGCAGGCTTATCGGCCCAACTCAGGTCTCCATGCATTTTCCAGTTCGCGGCGATTAATGTCTTCATTTGAATTTCGATTTTCCTTGATATTTGATGTAATTAACAACAAACCTGTCTTGCGAGGGTTTAGCTATATAGCTATTGTCCCGCGCTAAAGTTCAAGTGAAAAATTCCGATCTGTGAAAAGGGAACCCAATGGCACGTAGTATTGCTGGCTCAATTAAAAATGTTGTGATGGGCATTTTGATCTTTTTATTGCTGATTTCATTGGCAATTTGGGGGGTCTCCGATGCGTTCACACCGAATTCCAGTGACGCAGCGGCAATGGTCGGAAAAGAAAAAGTTAAACTCACAGAATTTGACCGTTCGTTTCGCAATCGCCTGCGCGAGGAGAATCGAACACGCGAGAAACGCATCACAACAAAAGAGGCTTACAATGAGGGGCTCCACCGCGAAGTGATTACACAGATGATCACTCGGACATTGTTGAACCTGGACGCCGATGATTTGGGTGTCGATGTCAATAGTCGCGATGCCTTGGCATTTGTTGAAAGCCTCGAGACTTTCAATAATGAACTGACTGGCAAATACGATAAACAAAAAGCCGCCGAACTTCTCTCACGACAAAATAACGGTGTCACGGTCAAAAAATTCGAAGAAGATGTTTATAATGAGCTGAGGTTGGATCAAACCCTGTCGAGCATTACAACCGGCATTGTCGCGCCACCTGACTATGGCAAGCAACAATACAAATACATGACGGAACAGCGGAAGGTAAAAATGATTACCTTCGACCGCAATGCCATTGTTCCGCCGCCGGATCCGAGCGACGACGAACTAAAACAATATATTGAGAACAATATCGCGCGATATACTGCGCCTGAATATCGCCGGTTTACATTGCTGCGTATGGAATTGGCGCAAGCCTTACCCGATATGGAGGCCACCGACGAAGAAATTCAGAAACTGTTCGATTATAAAATTCGGGTTGGCCAGTTCGGCACGTCAGAAACACGGTCATTGCTTCAATTTATCGCGAGTAATGAAGATACGGCCAACAAAATTACCGCAGCACTAAACGCTGGAGAAACAATGGAAAAAATTCAATCCGATTTCGGTGTCGAAGCGCCAATCGTTTTCGAAGACATATTACCCGAAGCCACGACCGATCCAATTGTCGGCGAAGCCGGGTTTGAATTGGCCGAAAATGAAGCCAAATCAGTCAAAGGCAGCATCGGGAGTTCTTGGTATTCTGTGCAGGCAACAAAAATCACACCTGCTATCGTGCCAACGGTCGATGGCGAAAAAGAAACCCTAATTGCCGAAATAAAACAAAATAACGCCGAAAAGTTCATCTACGAAGCGCAGGATAAAATCCAGCAAGGTCTCGATGAAGGATTAACGCTTGACGAAGTCGCATTGGCCAATGGCGTTTCCATTGCCAGTTACGACTATGTATCGCGCGCTGGGCTTAATCAGGAAGATGAGCGCCTCGAAGGGTTGGGTGATTTCGAAGGTGTTGCTTTGGACGACAAGATCCTGACCGAAATTTTTACGAGCGATGTTGGTTTTGAAGGCGACGTTTTTGAAACAACGAAAAAAGGGATCGCGGCAGTTCGCGTAAACGACATCTTGGAGACGGCACCGAAGTCGTTCGAGGCTGTTAAAGAACAAGCCTTGCAAAACTGGCACTTGGAAAAAGCTGACGAAGCGTTGGCCAAGCTCTCACAAGATGTGCTTGCCCGGGTTAATGAAGGTGAGGAATTAGATGTAATTCTTGCAGACTTTCCGACAGGTGCATCAATTCGTGAAAACATCCTGATCCGTGCCTCACGCGTTGAAGGCGTGAGTGGTGCCTTGACCGTCCAGATTTTTGATGCCCGCCCCGGACAAAGCTTTTACGGGCTGGCCGCGAACGGCTTGGACCGTATCGTTGGAAAAGTGATCACCATTGTGCCCAATGAGGATGTGCTTGTTGGCAGTATTGCCGACACTTTCAAACAGCAGGCTGAGAAACTCCTCAATGAAGACATTCAACAAGCATACCGCGCGGCATTGATGGACGAACACCCACCCCGTTCGCTCAACGAAAACATCGAGCGTGTCCTCGGTATCAACAACTAAAAATGTCCGACAATTTGACACCTGATTTCGACACTTTTGCGAAGGTCTACGCAAAAGGCCAGGATCAGATTGCCTCACGGCGGCTTATAAATGATGTCGACACGCCCGTATCCGCCTTCCTCAAGCTGGCGAATGACAAACCCTATGCATTTCTGTTTGAATCTGTTCAGGGCGGCGAGCAGAGAGGCCGTTATTCGGTGCTTGGGTATGCGCCCGATTTAATATGGCGTGCGTTCGGTGATAGCTGTGAAATTTCTGAAAACGGCGGCGATTTTCAACCCTTGGGTGACACACCAATTGTAAGCCTGAGAAAACTTCAAGCGCGCTCAGCCCTGGATATCCCTGAGGCACTTCCACCGATGGCAGCCGGCCTGTTTGGGTATTTGGGATATGATACCGTGCGGCAGGTCGAACGTCTGCCCAACATCAATCCTGATCCGATTGGTACCCCGGACGCCATCATGACCCGTCCGACATTGATCGCAATTTTTGATCAGATCGCGCAGGAAATTATTCTAACCACGACAGTGCGCACGGACAGCAATCAAGATGCAGCTAAGGCGTATAAGGCGGCTCAAACCCGCCTGGAACAGGCTGGTCAAGACCTAGAGACCGCAATTGGGACGTTCCGGTCTACTAATGTCCCGCATGTCGTAATTTCACCCAAACACGGGGCAACATGCGAAGAATTCTCGCGCAGTGTTCAAAGAGCAAAAGAATATATCAAGGCCGGCGATATTTTTCAGGTTGTCATCGGACAACGACTGGAATCACCGCTCAGCACTTCGCCATTTGCGTTGTATCGGTCCTTGCGACGATTAAACCCCTCGCCTTTTCTATATTATTTAAACTTTGATGATCACACCATTGTTGGGTCGAGTCCGGAAATTCTTGTGCGATTGCGGGACGGTACCGTCACTGTGCGCCCAATCGCCGGAACCCGCCCCCGCGGGAAAACCCCAGCACTGGACAAATCGCTTGAGACCGAACTGTTGGCTGACAAAAAAGAATTGGCTGAGCACCTTATGTTGCTTGATCTCGGTCGCAATGATGTTGGGCGCGTGGCAAAAGCGGGCACCATCGAAGTGACCGAAGAATTTATTGTCGAACGGTATAGCCATGTCATGCACATCGTTTCCAATGTTGAAGGTGAAGTTCTGGATGACAAAGATGCGCTAGACGCCCTGTTTGCGGGCTTCCCGGCGGGCACTGTTTCCGGTGCGCCAAAAGTTCGAGCCATGGAAATTATTGACGAACTTGAGAATGAAAAACGCGGCATATACGCGGGCGCTGTTGGCTATATTTCAGCCAGCGGCGATATGGATACCGCGATTGCACTGCGCACCGCCGTTGTCAAAGATGGTGTCATGCATGTACGTGCCGGCGCAGGAATTGTGATGGATAGTGACCCGGTTTCGGAATATGAAGAAACACTGGCGAAAGCGCGGGCTCTCTTTCATGCTGCGGAACACGCGCCGTATTTCGATAGGAATTAATCGATATGCTCTTGATCATCGATAATTACGACAGCTTTACCTACAATCTTGTGCACTACGCGCAGGAACTCGGTGCGAAAACCCATGTTATTCGAAATGATGAGTTGAGTGTTGATGAAGCTTTGGCTCTCAATCCGAAAGCCGTGATTATTTCCCCTGGCCCAAAAACGCCGACCGAGGCTGGTATCTGTCTGGACTTTCTCAATTCGGCACCTGATGATCTCCCGATTTTCGGAGTTTGTCTTGGCATGCAAGCCATGGGGCAAGCATTCGGAGGCAAGGTCATTCAAGCCAAGGAAATCATGCACGGCAAAGTGTCGCCGGTTGAGCATGACGGTACCGGTTTATTCGCCGATATCCCGAGCCCATTCAACGCAACCCGGTATCACAGCCTGGCACTTGAAAAATCGAGTCTTCCAAATACGCTCGTCGCCAATGCTTGGACAGAGGACGGCGAAATCATGAGCGTTCGTCACACATTCCGTCCTGTGCACGGCGTCCAATTCCATCCAGAATCGATTGCGTCTGAATACGGCCATGAATTGATCGATGCCTTCCTGAAACTCGCGGGGATGAGCAAATAATGGACATCAAACATATACTCAATCAAATGATCGAAGGAGAGCGGTTAAGTGAGCCTCAATTTCGCGACACCTTTTCAGCGATCTTCAATGGAGAGCTGTCAGATCCGCAAATCGCGGCCCTATTGATGGGGTTTGAAACGCAAGGCGTGACCGACATAGAGCTGTACCTTGGTGCGCAAATCATGCGCGACCACATGATCCCAATCGAGGCGCCTGACAGGAGTATGGATATTGTCGGAACAGGCGGAGACGGCCTCACGACCTACAATATCTCGACCGCCTGCACATTCGTATGTGCCGGTGCGGGCGCGCCTATCGCCAAGCATGGTAACAGAGCTGTATCGAGCAAATCCGGCGCTTCAGACGTGTTGCGCGAACTTGGTGTCAAACTGGATATATCACCTGAGAAAACCAAAGAATGCATCGAAAAAGCCGGCGTCTGTTTTCTCTTCGCGCCCAACCACCACAAAGCGATGGGCCATGTCGCCCCTGCCCGTGCCGCGCTCGGCATTCGAACGATCTTTAATCGGCTCGGACCCTTGAGCAACCCGGCCCGGGTTAAACAAATTCTTGTGGGTGTATATGACGACGCCTTGCGCTCGATATATGCCAAAGCTTTACGAAAACTGGGTACACAAAGCGCACTGATTGTCCACGGGAGCGATGGCATGGATGAAATTACGACAACAGGTCCGACCTTTGTATCGGAGCTCCGCGACGGGAAAATAACGGACTACGAAATTTCACCGGAGCATTTCGGATTTGAACGCGCCGGCCTCGACGATTTGAAAGGCGGCGACCCCGCACATAACGCAACGGCTTTACAGGCCCTCTTAAAAGGGCAAGCGGGTCCCTATCGCGATATCGTTTTAATGAATTCTGGAGCCGCCTTATTCGCGGCAAACAAGGCCGACTCGATACAAGGCGGAATCGAACTGGCGCGGTCGTCTATTGACAAAGGCGCAGCGATGAAGGCGCTCGAAAACTTGGTCGCGGTCTCCAATGGCTGATATCCTCGCAAAAATCGCCGCCTATAAAGCGAAGGAAGTCGAGGCCTTCAAAGCCAAACTGTCGCTGGATAAGTTGGAAATGCGAATATCTGAGCAATCGAAGCCGCGTGGTTTTCGCAATGCTTTAGTTAAATCGGCGGAAACCCGCCCAGCTTTAATCGCCGAGATCAAGAAAGCAAGCCCATCGAAAGGATTGATCCGTGAGGATTTCAATCCGCCCGCGTTCGCTAAAGCTTATGAGGCCGGTGGTGCGGCGTGTCTATCGGTCTTGACCGATGTGCCAAGTTTTCAAGGGGCTGATGAATACCTGGTCCAGGCTCGGGACGCATCCGCCCTGCCCGCAATCCGCAAAGACTTTATGCTGGAGCCTTACCAAGTCTTTCATTCCCGGGCTTTGGGCGCAGATGCCATCTTGATCATCATGGCCATGGTCGATGATGAGACAGCGAAATCCTTACATAACGCGGCAACGGAATTGGGGATGGATGCGCTTGTCGAAACCCATGATGAGGATGAAATGCAGCGTGCCGTCGGTCTGGGTGCGGATCTTATCGGCATCAACAATCGAAACTTGAAAACGTTTGAGACAAGCCTTTCAGTGTTTGAAAATTTGGCGCCCAAAGCGCCATCGGACGCACTGCTCGTCGCGGAAAGTGGCATTTACACGAACGATGACATCCTGCGATTAACTGCGGCCGGTGCCAATGCGTTCTTGGTGGGTGAAGGCTTGATGCGCAATCCCAACATCGAACACGCAACAAAGAAACTGTTAGGGTCTACGAACGCATAGCCTTATATGCTGAAAGTGCGCGTTCGCGCGCAAATTTGTGATCAACGATAGGTTTTGGATACGTCTCGCCAAGCGTAACACCTGCTTGTTCCAATACGTCCTTCGGGGCAGCCCACGGCGCGTGAATATGTTTCTTTGGCACGTCTTTTAGTTCCGGGACAAACCGTCGGATATAGTCGCCATCAGGATCGAACTTTTCAGATTGAATGATCGGATTAAATATCCTGAAAAATGGAGACGCATCCGCTCCGGATCCGGCGACCCACTGCCAACTTGCCGGATTGGACGCTGCGTCCGCATCGACCAATGTATCCCAAAACCACTTCTCGCCTTCTCGCCAATTGATCATCAGGTGCTTGATTAAAAATGAGGCCGTCACCATGCGCACGCGGTTATGCATCCACCCCTTTTGCCAAAGCTGCCGCATACCCGCATCGACCAGAGGATAACCGGTCTGACCTTGGGTCCAGGCTTTGAAGCCTTGCGGGTCGTCTCGCCAGGGAAAGCTGTCGAATTCGTCTTTCCAGTTCTTCTCAGACAAATCATCAGCGTAAAACAGCAATGTTTTCGAAAATTCCCGCCACCCGATCTCGGCCAAAAACTTCTCAGCATCGACCGAAAAATTGTCACCGAACCTGTCGTCAAGCGTCCGCCAGATCTGTTTTGGCGAAATTTCTCCAAATCGCAAATAAGGCGACAGGAAAGACGTCGCGGGTTGGGCAGGCACATCTCTATTATCTTTATATCCGTCTATTCCATGACCGAGAAATTCTTCGAGCTGCTCTCTCGCGCCCGTTTCTCCCGGGTTCCAATATTCCGAAAATCCTTCCGCCCAGTCAGGGTTTTCAGGATCGAGATTCCAATCGGCCAAATTTTCACTCGTGACGTTAAGCTCGGTTTGGTTTTTGAACGACGGCTCATACCCGTTGTCCAGGGGCGCGCTTTGCGGTCGGCATGCCCGCCAATACGGCGTGAATACTTTGTAGGGTTTATCCGATCCGGTTTTGATTTCCCAAGGCTCATTTAAAAGATTGGCATTGAAACTCTCGACATGCAGGCCTTGCCCCTTCAATGCGAACTTGATTTTTTGATCGATGTCAATTTCGTCCGGTGCATAGCGCCGATTCCACATCACGTGATCGGCGCCAATATTTCCCGCCATTTTGGACAATATCTCGAGCGGATCCCCGGTTTTTAAAACAAGCCGCACGTCGTGTGAACTCAGCGTCGATGACAATGATTTTAGCGAATGGTGCAACCACCAGTTCGCCGCTCCGCCCAATGGCCTTAAGCTATTAACTTTCTCGCGAATGTAGACGCATATGACGGGCGCTGCGCGCAATCCGGCTTTGTAGAGGGCTGGATTATCGGCGGCACGCAAATCATCGCGAAACCATACAATTGTAGGGTGAGTGGTGATTGGTATACTCCTTTTATATCGATTCGCGCTTTGTACGTACATCCAGCTATATCAGATTAAGTCGGACCGCATATACTCATAAATAACGCCGTTTTTTGCCCTTGACCGTCAAAAAGAACACATGTAGAACATTGAATGTTGATGATTTGTTCTTTTATTCAGGAGTCCGGAAATGCTAACGCAAAAACAACATGATCTATTGAAGTTTATTGATAAGCGTTTGAAGAAAAACAGCGTCTCCCCCTCCTATGATGAAATGAAGGATGCGTTGGGTCTGGCATCAAAATCGGGCATTCACCGTTTGATTACCGCTTTGGAAGAACGCGGATTTATCCGTCGCCTCCCGCATCGGGCCCGCGCTTTGGAAGTGCTTAAGCTGCCTGGTGATACAAAAGCAACGCCGGAAGTACCTGTAGCCGCCAACGACTCTGTGTCTATTCCGCTTGTGGGTAAGATTGCTGCGGGTGTTCCGATTGCTGCTTTGGAGCAGGACGGCCCACGGTTTAGCGTGCCGGATGGCATGATTGGTCGTGGCGATCATTACGCCCTGGAGATCGAAGGCGAATCCATGATTGGCGCCGGCATTCTCGATGGCGACATTGCCGTAATCAAGAAATCCAATACGGCGCGTAACAATCAGATTGTCGTTGCCTATGTTGTTGATGATGAAGAAGCGACTCTCAAACGGCTGTACAAATCTGCAAATGGTGTCGAATTGATTGCCGAAAACCCTGACTTCCCCACACGGACCTTCGGTCCGGACCGTGTTGAAGTCCAAGGCGTACTCGTCGGGATTGTTCGTAAGTATAATTAGGGGTGTTTAGCCGCCCCAAGGTCGGGCTTTTCGTTTATTCGGATTGGCAACCGACATTATGATTTCGCCGTTTTCGATTGCAACGTCTAATGCCCCATGGGCAACAAGAGCTCGCGTGTCGACCACTGGGACATCACAAACCCATTTCGCAACTGGCCCCAACCGGCGTTGGATTAAAACAACCAGATCTGAATCCAAACACGATTCCAGAACGCCTTCCGGTTCGTATAAAACCGCAATTGACTTCCCCTCTATATTGAACCGGCACCCCACGGCATCACATGGAACCGTTGAACTTGTAAATTTAGCCATGGGCGCCGTCGGGAAACCGGATCGTTCCAGAAATTGTGTGCGTCCAAACCCGTCTCCCCGGGTTCGGTCGACCAGCAAGACGTTACCACTTTCATCCCACAAAGCGACGCGCCCCTCTTGTGATATCCGCATATCGGGTTTGGTTAAGTTCGCCCACATCGCAATTGAGATAACGGTTAAGCCAATGCCTAATAACCGTATAAACTTAGGACCAAGGCACAAAAACACAAATCCGAGACCAAAGACACCAATGACGGCACTGTTGGCGCCCTTCAAATATAGGAGCGCGCCTTCCCGTTCCGAGACCCATTTTGAGACGTTGAGGATATAGTCGAGACCCAGCCCCATAATCTTGAGTAAATAGACGTCCAGACCAATGGGTATCACAAGCACCGCTAAAAAACCTGCGGGCATTGCAAGGAAAGTGAACATCGGCATCGCTGCCAAATTTCCGACAAAGCCGTATCTTGCAACTCTGTGAAACTGGAGCGCGGCAAATCCGGCTGTCGCCGTGCCCGCGACAAAACTGGTCATGGACAACCCGACAAAGCCTTTCCAGAGCCGATTGAGAATTGTATTTGACCGATATCCTTCATTATATCGATCACTCCGGTCTGCCCAGTAACGGTAAACCGCGACTAATGCCGCAGTCGCAGAAAACGACATCTGGAACCCCGCATTCAGTAAGTTTTCCGGATGTAATAAAAGCGTAATCGCTGCAGCAACGGCCACTGAGCGCATCGAGACGGCCCGGCGATCCAATATGATGGCCGTAAATACGATCATCGCCATAATATAAGCCCTTTGAGTCGACACACTGGCCCCTGACAGCAGCAGATAACCGGTTGCGAATAACATACCGATCACGGCCGCACATTTGCGCATATCATACCGGCGGGCCCAAGGACCGATCATGGCAAAGAACAGTGTTGCCAGATAATAAGCCCCGCCGGCCAATAATCCCATATGCATCCCCGAAATCGCTAACAGATGCGCTAGACCTGCGTCCCGTAGATAACGCTCCTGCTCCTCCGGGATAGCGGAGCGATCGCCGGTCAAAAGTGCTGCTTGCAGGCCGGATGTTCGCGGCGGCGCCCTCGCTTGGATGTGTTGCGACATGGCATATCGAAACTTCACAAGTCGGACTCGTAAAATGTTAACAACGGACCGCGGGTGGAAATCAATAACTTCCGGCACACCAACCGCAAACCCGTATCCGCCGATTTGTTCAAAGAACGCGCGTCTTGCGGGGTCGTACCCTCCTGCAATAGCGGGGTCAGGAGGTTGGTTAAGGACGGCCCTTACCTGGACAGTGTCGCCAGCCTTAAAATCACCCGGTTTCAATCGGATTCTTACACGCTTTGGTGTTTTTGACGGTGCAAGGTCGGCAATCTGGTCCACCCGCACATAGATTTGCTGCATTGATTTCGATGTCGCCGTTTTCTCAATCCAGCCCTCGACAAGATAGGATTTATGGTATTCGGGTAGAATGGGCCGCGCCACAGACTGAGTGTGAAGTACGCCTAAGGCGATGCCCAATAATGCGAATGACCCTGGCATCAAAATAAACGCCCATTGCCAGTAAAACCGGCAAATCAAAAATACTATGATCGAAAAGCATAATCCACTGAAAGCAAACGCGGCGGACGGTTCAAAGGAAAACCAAAAATAAATGGCAATCCCAACTGCAAAAGCGACCAAATTCCATTCAAAACGCGCCTGATCAAAAGCCGTCTGAACATGACTCCATATTTTCAACATTCCTGAAACAGTCGTATTTTCAGTTTCGGTCCACGATAATGTCGATGTCTGATTTAATTGATCCACGCACCCCCCAATGCCAAGATACACAAAAACTTGTATCTTGGCACCCCAACAAAGGATTTGTTTCGAAGAGCCGATTTTTTCCTGTTAATTCATGATCTGTCCATGGTAAAAGGCTCACGAAAGATGCTCGCTTGAGCGTCTTGCTTACCCCGCCCCTGGATTGAGATTATGAGCACCCCAAAGGTCATTACCCGTTTTGCCCCTTCGCCGACTGGATATCTGCATATTGGCGGGGCGCGTACGGCCCTGTTTTCTTATTATTTCGCCAAGCGTCACAATGGTGAGTTCCGTCTCCGCATCGAGGACACGGATAAGGTGCGGTCAACCGAGGCGGCCACACAAGCCATACTTGATGGGATGGATTGGCTCGGCATTCACCATGACGGCGACATTGTCTATCAAAGCAAGCGCGAACAACGCCACCGTGACGTCGCTGAAGAACTGGTGAATATAGGTGCCGCTTATCACTGTTATATGACCGACAATGAGGTGGCAGCCGAGCGGGAGCTCTCCCGCGCAGAAGGCCGTGCCTTCCGTTCGCCCTATCGCGATCACCGCGTATTTCCCACGCCCGGCGCGGAACCAAAATCTACGCCCTATGTGACGCGGTTTCGTGTCTCTGAAGGCGAAACAATTGTTCAAGATGAAGTACTGGGCGAAGTAAAGTGGGACAATAAGGATTTTGACGATTTGATCCTGCTGCGCACAGACGGGACACCCGTGTATATGCTGGCCGTTGTCGCAGATGATCATGATATGGGCGTGACCCATGTGATCCGAGGCGACGATCACCTCACCAATGCCGGGCGTCAGCAACAGATTTACAATGCACTCGGGTGGGATGTGCCGGCCTGGAGTCATGTCCCCTTGATTTTCGGACCTGATGGCAAGAAATTATCAAAGCGTCACGGCGCTCTCGGGATAGATGCCTATGCTGCCCGCGGATATATCCCGGCCGGCCTGCGCAATTATCTCACGCGGCTTGGTTGGTCACATGGTGACATGGAGGTCTTTGATGACGCAGAGGTTACCAAAATCTTTGAACTGTCCGATATCAACAAAGCACCGGCCCGGCTTGATTTTGATAAAATGGCCTTCGTCAATGGTGAGCATTTACAAAGAACAAGTGCCGAAGAAATTCTCGAGCGCGGCCGCAAATTTTTCGAGGAGAAAAACGAAGGTCCGCTCAATGATGAACAAATGTCGCGACTCGAGCCGGCCATTCAACATCTGACGACCCGAGCGAATACATTGATTGAATTTGCCGAACAGGCGTATTTTGTGACGCGTGAACGCCCCGTAGAAATAACCGGGAAAACCAAGAAACAACTTAAGCCGGACGCGGAAAAATATCTTGAAGATTTGCATTCTGCGCTACAGGCGGTAAAAGAGGCTGAATGGAAAGCCGAGCAGTTGTCGGGGCAACTCAAAACCTATTGCGAGATACACGAATTGGGTTTTGGGAAAATCGGAGCACCGCTCCGAGCCAGCCTGACAGGCGGAGCACCTTCACCGGATTTAGCCATTGTTTTGGAGTTGCTGGGCAAAGCTGAAACCTTGGGCCGCATTCAGGACTGCCTGAGCACGTATTATTAAAAGAATAAAATATAGAGAATGAATAGAGGAAAAGATGGAAAATAAAATTAAAGACGCCGGCACTGCAAAATTGGAAATCGACGGAAAAGTCACAGAACTACCGATCTATGCCGGGTCTGTCGGGCCTAACGGTATCGATGTCCGGGCTCTTTACAAACATACAGGACATTTCACATTTGATCCTGGCTACACCTCAACCTGTTCCACAGAAAGCCAAATCACGTATATCGACGGCGGCAAAGGCACCTTGCTTTATCGTGGCTACCCTATTGAACAGTTGGCCGAAAATTCTACATTCCTCGAAACAGCGTATTTGCTGATGAACGGAGAACTTCCCGACAAACAGCAATCAGAAGCCTTTGTGGATACCATCACAAATCACACCATGATCCATGAACAGGTCGAACGCTTCTTTCATGGTTTCCGTCGTGATGCCCATCCGATGGCCATGATGTGTGGAACGATTGGCGCCCTGTCAGCTTTCTATCATGACAGCTCAGATCCGCAAAACAATGAACAACGTGACATGGCCATGCACCGGCTGATCGCGAAATTACCAACGATTGCTGCGCGGGCCTACAAATATTCAATCGGCCAGCCATTCGTGTACCCCGATAATAGCCTGTCTTATTCCGCCAACTTCCTGAAAATGTGTTTTGCAGTTCCCGCCGAACCTTATGAAGTCAATCCTGTCATTGCTGATGCCATGGATAAGATTTTCATTTTGCATGCTGACCATGAACAAAACGCGTCAACATCAACCGTTCGCCTCGCGGGCTCTTCTGGTGCAAACCCGTATGCGTGTATTGCTGCCGGCATTGCCTGTTTGTGGGGACCGTCGCACGGCGGCGCCAATGAAGCCTGCCTCAACATGCTTAAAGAGATCGGCACGGTTGACCGCATCCCTGAATATATTGCCCGCGCCAAAGACAAAAAAGACCCATTCCGTCTCATGGGCTTCGGTCACCGGGTTTATAAAAACTACGATCCACGCGCTCGCGTCATGCAAAAGACCACACATGCGGTTTTAGCCGAGCTTGGGATCAAAGACAGCGCCGTTCTCGATATTGCAATGGAGCTCGAGAAGATTGCGCTCAACGATCCTTATTTCGTTGAAAAGAAACTGTACCCGAATGTGGACTTCTACTCCGGGATCGTCTTGTCAGCTCTTGGCTTCCCGACCAGCATGTTTACGGTGCTGTTTGCCCTCGCACGTACGGTCGGTTGGATTTCCCAGTGGAATGAAATGCTGGAAGACAAAACCCAGCGCATTGGCCGCCCACGCCAGATATACACCGGTGCGACGCAACGGGACTACGTGCCGGTAAGCAAGCGGTAAGCAAAGACAAATCATTACTTGTTCCTCTCTACGAGAGCGGGGATAGGGCCGAACTGTTTTAGCGTGTCACACTGAAACTGTATTACCACCTGCCTTTAAATACCCATATTAGTGGCACCAAAATTGATTTTTAAGCCTTATTCGAGTAGGCTTGGACGCCCAACAACAATTAAAGGGCGCAACATGTTAAAAACATTACTCATTTCAACCGCGATATTCGCGATTTCAACCCCGGCTTCGGCTGCGATATTTGTAAAAATCCCGGGCGTGCCTGGCGATGTTCAGGCACAGACATCTAAAGGGTCGCATAGCGCAACCGGATTTAGTTTCGCTATGTCTCAACCCAGCGGCAGCGCGACAGGCCAAAGTCGGCGACGCGGATCAGTCAATCTCGACGACCTGACTTTTACCAAAGCGGTAACTGCTGCCTCACCGAGGCTCGCCGAGGCTGCTGCCAAGGGACAAGTGTTTCCCACCATAACAATTGAGAACACCCGTCAGGGCAAAGTTGTATATTCCATCAAGCTTGAAAACGTACGGATCAACGGACTGCAACAAGAAAGTAATGGTGAATGGCCAGTGGAATACGTCACCCTCAGTTATTCGAAAATCACGTGGACTTATGCTGGTGCAGGCGGCAAAACCGAGGCGAGCTGGGACGCAAGCACGGGTCGTTAAATCCGAACTAAGAACCAGATGATATTGAACAGCATCAGTGCAAGTAGGCAAGGCAGGATGATTTGATGCACTTTGCAGCTTTTCTCAAATTATTCACTCGACATTAACCTCAAGTCGACCATGACCCCTTCATTCTCATCTTGGAATTGAAGGAATTGTCATGAAGAAATATCTAATTACCGCTGCACTTGCAGCGATCCTTGTCCCGACCCTTGCATCAGCGCAATCTGATAACGGGTGGGCGGGTGAAGCCTCATTGACGGGCTCGAAAACAACCGGAAACACGGAAACAACCGATATCGGTCTCGGTTTGAAACTCGCGAAAGAAGGCGAGAAATGGAGTCATAAATTTAAAGCCCTTGCTGATTACGGCGAATCATCCGGCGTCAACAACAAACAACGATTGGCTCTGGGTTACCAAATCGATCGTAACATTAGTGAACGTATGTATGTGTATGGAAATGCTGACTATTTTAATGATGATTTTGGTGCGTTCAAAGACGGTTACTTCCTTGGTACCGGCCTGGGGTATAAAGCGGTCCTACCTGAACCGATTGGATGGAACCTCGAAGGTGGTCTTGGTTTTCGCTCGCAATCGGAACAGGAACCATCTGTGATCACGACTGAAGAACTGGCCCTACGCGGCTTTTCGGATTTCGACTATAAATTCAATGATGCCGTATCTTTGTACAACGATACAGAGATCATCTACTCTTCCAGCGACACTTATATCTGGAACGAGATTGGGTTGACGGCCCAATTAATGGGCAATCTGGCGGCTCGCGCCTCCTTCCGCGTCGACAATCACTCAAATGTCCCCGTGGGTCGTGAAAAAACCGATACGATCACCCGTTTCGGTGTGGTCTATACATTGAAATAAAAGATTTTTCTGTTGTTAGCCGTTCTTGAGAATCTCAAGGACGGCCGCAGCTGTTCTATCGCTCGAAGATGCGTTCGCTGTCTCCTCGTCATTGCCAGATTTCATTTTAGCGACGGCGGATTTTAGCGCCGTACTCGCATCATCACGGGCTTTTTCATCCAGAAGATAGACCATAGCTGCTTCGGCCAGGTTTATACCCTCACAATCCCCTTGCATAAACTCCGGCATCAGAGTCTGATCTGCCGCAATATTGACCATGGATATATAGTCGGGTTTAAACAAACGCTTAGCGACCAGATATGTCAGCGTATTGAGCTTATAGCCGACAACCGTCGGTACGCCGGCACTGGCCAATTGCGTTGTAACTGTGCCCGAACAGGCAATCGCAGCGTCTGCCGCGGCAAAACAATCGAGTTTTCTGTTTTCACCTAACAAGATCACATCTTGCAGTGCCGGGTGTTCTGACGCGGCCGCATGCACATCTGTTGCGATCGTATCTGAAACGGGCGATACTATAACCAGATCGGGAATCTCAGCTTTCAGTCGCGCGACCGCGTCCGCGAATGGCCGCGCCAGTTTTTGGATCTCTGAGAGGCGTGAACCAAACAGGAGTGCAAGGACGGGCTGAGCCGCCTTAATGTCATAGTCTTTTCGCAATCCTTCGGCATTACCCGTATCGTAACTTTGATCAAAAACCGGATTGCCGACATAATATGTCGGGAGCCCGTGTCGGGTGAAATATTCAGCGTCAAAATCATGGATAGTGAGCAAATGATCAACGTTTTCAGCCAGAATGCGGGAACGCCCTTCCCGCATGGCCCAGACTTGCGGCGCCACATATTTAATGATCTGACCCTCAAACCCGCGTTTTTTCAAGGATTTTGCCACACGGATCATAAACCCCCAACTATCGATCAAGATGACCGCGTCCGGTTTGACCTCCATAATCAGATCAGAAACCTGACGTACGCGGTCCAGAATGACCGGATAGGCTTTTAGACCCTCAGTGAAACCCAATATCGATAGTGGACTGATATCGATATCACTCACTAATCCTTGAGCTGCGAGCGCAGACCCACCAACAGCGCCGAGTTTGATGCCGTCGCTGTTTGACTTTTTTAATGCCATAACCAGCTTCGCCCCGAGCTCGTCACCGGATTTTTCAGCGGCAACAATAAATATACTCGGCACTGTCATACTCAGGACTTCGTTGACGGGAGACCAAAAACGAACAGGCCATAACGATCCGCAGCATTTATCACAGCATCTTTGTTCAATACGAAAGCCTTATCCGAAACAAGTGCAATACCGGCAAGACCAGCCCTGGCAGCATATTCAATTGTATCGACACCGATCGTGGGTAAGTCGATGCGCACCTCTTGCTGCGGCTTCAGACTTTTGGCCAGAATACCGGCCCGGGATTTGTCTGTACCCCGGATATCCGGATGTAGATCCGCTACGCGTTCCAGCATTGCGTCCGTACCTTCGGCAGCCTCGACCGCAAGAACCAATCCATTGCACACAACTGCGCCCTGCCCGATATCCATAGCCCCAATCGATTTGGCAACGCTCATGGCTTTATCAATATCGGCTTGATGGCGTTTTTTGGGTTTAAGCTTTCCGAGTGCGCCTTCGGACATGAGTGCGCTTTCGCACAAAGCTTGCGGTGCGATGACCTCAAATCCTTCGCTTTCAATCTCGCCTATGATGTAGCTCAGCAAGGCGTCATCGCCTTTCGCAGCCGCTTTAATTGCGCCTGGCAAACGTTTTAAAGCCCCTGCGTCCGGCTTCAGGGCTCTAAAGTCCGGACGGCTAACCGTACCGGCGAAACAGACATGCGAGCAATTTTCGGTGCGCAGGGCTTTGATTAGCGCTCCAAAGGCAGCAAGACCAAATTCAGTCGTATCGTCACCAAAATCGCTGGCTTTCGCAAATCCTTGTAAACGAGCGACAAAGACAGGAATACCGATGTCGGTAGCGCCAGATAACACCTCCAAAGGCAATCGACCTCCGCCGGCGATCAATCCTATTTTACTGATATCATGCATGTTAGCGACCGTTTGGCGGCAGGCAAATCGAGCGCTTATCGCGACCGTTAATGAATGCAACGATATCCATGGCCAACGCATTATTGTTATAAATATCAGTGGCGTCCTGGATACGCTCACTGAACGTGCCCTCTTGCGCAAACATTAAACGATAGGCAGCGCGAAGATCATGAATGGTGTCCCGGTCAAATCCACGCCTTTTAAGCCCGATGACGTTCAAACCTGCCAAATGCGCCGGATTGCCAACGACTGAACCATAGGGAATGACATCTGTTGTGACTGTCGCCATGCCGCCGATAAAAGCGTGCTGCCCAATTCTTGTAAACTGATGAATGGCGCACAATCCGCCGAGAATTGCATTGTCGCCGATTGTGACGCAGCCACCGATCTGCGCACCGTTGGATACAACGACATTGTTGCCTACATAGCCTTCATGGGCCAAATGGGAATTGACCATGAAATAGCAGTCATCGCCGATGATGGTGTCCGGTTTTCCCGCGTCGGTTCCGGGATGGATATTTACGTTTTCGCGGAATTGGTTTCGTTCGCCTATCTTGATGCTGACAGGTCCGCCTTTGTGTTTAAAGTCTTGTGGCGGATGACCCATAGATACGAAAGGATACAGTCGACAGTCCGCGCCAATCGTCGTGTCTCCGGCGAGATTGACATGTCCGATTAGTTTTACGTTCTTTTCCAACTTGACATTGGGTCCAACCACGCAAAGCGGTCCGATCTCAACGCCGGCGTCGAGCTGAGCCTTGCTGTCTACATGGGCAGATGGATGAATGCTGACACTCATTTTCACTCTCACATTATGCGAATCGATGCGCGTTAAAATCTAGGTGAGGAAGCTGCAGAAAATGTTAATTGCGTCACGATGGATCCCTCGACTTCAGCATGACCGGCGAATTTATACAAATGTCGCCGTTGTTTGACAATTTCAACACAAACACAAAGCGTTTCATTTGGTGACACCGGTCGTCTGAATTTTGCACCATCGATCCCTGCGAAAGCCAAAAGATGGGTTTCTGTATCAAACATACCTTTCAGTGCAGCCAACAATGCACCCCCTTGGGCAATCGCTTCCACAATCATCACGCCCGGCATGATCGGGTTGCCGGGGAAATGTCCTTGAAAATAAAATGCGTCTTCGTCGACCGTTTTTTCAGCTCTGATTGTGGTTTCTGTAAACTCGATAACCCGGTCGAGCATCAACATAGGTGGGCGATGTGGCAGATGTTTTTGAATATCGTTCACGCCCAAAGGCAAGGTAAATTTACGGGCCATGTTTATTGGGGTTTCTTTTGGGTCAGCTTGCGGATGGCACTGATCTGGCGCATATGTTCACGGATCGGGATGGCAGGGATACCGCTATAGGTCTCCCCCGGCGGTATGTCGCGCATGGTAGCCGAGTTGGCCGCCATTACCGCCCCATCTCCTATATTGATATGATCGGGAATGCCGACACGCCCCCCCATGACGACGTTATTACCGATATTGCAGCTGCCCGATAATCCCACAAAAGCTGCAAATATGCAATTAGTCCCTATCTTTACATTGTGAGCGACTTGGACCTGGTTGTCGAACTTACACCCGTTTCCTATGATTGTTGCGCCAAACATGGCCCGGTCAATTGTTGTCTGACATCCGATACTGACATTGTTGCCAATTTCAACGGTTCCAATATGAGGAACGTCTACGCATCCGTCGTTCGACATTGCCACACCAAACCCACTGCCGCCGATGACAGCGCCGTTTTGCACTACGCATCCGTCGCCCAGCGTTGCAAATTCTATTGAGACATTGGCACCAATTTTACAATTTTCGCCAATAGTTACGCCCGGACCGATGACGGCATTCGGCCCTAGCGTTGTTCCCTTGCCTATACTGGCCCCGATTCCAGCAATAGCACCCGGGGCCATGAATTTTTCGTCAAATGATTGCGGCCCAAATTCATAGTCATGGGGTCGATATAACCGCTCCAGGACTCTAGCGAAGTCAGCTCTCGGGTTTTTCGAATGAACAGCAACAATATTGTTGGCGCCGGCGTGCTCAGCATTTTCAGGTGAAACGAGACAAACGCTGGCTTTGCAGTCCGCGAGCACAGCCTTCGCTTTTCTGCCTTCATAATAGCAGATATCAAAAACACCCGCCTGATCGACGG
>JABDMW010000058.1 GCA_013001295.1 Hyphomonadaceae bacterium | reverse complement strand
AACACAGACTTCCATATCATGCATCAACCGGTCGTTCGATGCATGGCAGATTTGATTGACGGCGAACGGCGCGACTTTTTTATCCGGGTTTTCTTCCTGGTATTGCGCGAGCTCGGCTTTGATCCGGATTATCCACTTCTCAAGTTCTTCCGCCGGGCGTGCATTGAGTGCTGGAAACGAGCCAACAATGCCAGCCTTACACTGGGCGATCACGAGTTCCGGCCCCGACACGATAAACATCGGCGCGGCAACAACAGGCAGCTCCAGGTTCTGGAGAATTTTTGGGAGAGACATTTTAAATCCTATTTTGAATTAAGTAGATCAAGCGCGGCCGCTGTCATCGCGGCAACACCTGTTTCAAGCGTTGGTTTTGCGTCGGGCGCAAAGAATGGAGAGTGAAGGGACGGCAGTGTTTTGCCGGTTTTTTTCGCCTCGGCGATATCGTCTGGACTAACGGCGCCCAGCCAGAACAACAGACTTGGTATTTTCGGATCAACACGTCCGAATTGTCCAAAGTCCTCGCCGCCCATAACCGGTTTGAGTTCTTTGACATTGTCTTCGCCAATGGCTTTGCCAATCACGGGCATCATGCGGGCTGCCAATTCCGGATCGTTGTATAAGGCGGGTGTGAATTCATCCTTGTGCACAACAATCGGGAGCTTGTCTTCGGGCAAGCCGTAGGACTCGCCAAGACCTTTGGCAATCCTGCGGATTGTGCTGAGCGTTTGATCACGCACTTCATCTGTGTATGAGCGCAATGTCAGCTGCAGTTTGACCTCATTGGAAATGATATTGTGTTTGGTGCCGCCGTGAATTGACCCGACCGTCACAACCGCAGGCTCGAGTGGCGAAATTTCGCGCGACACAATGGTTTGTAAGGCCATGACGATCTGGGCGGCCAAGACAACCGGATCTTTGGTCGTATGCGGATACGCGCCATGCCCGCCTATCCCGCGAACGGTGATATCGACGGAATCCACATTGGCCATGGCAAACCCGGGAACAATACCGACCTGCCCGGCCGCCAGCGATGCATTGTCATGTAAGGTTAAGTTATAATCCGGGCGCGGGAACCGCTCGAACAACCCGTCTGCCAACATATCACGGGCCCCCTTCCCGAGCTCTTCGGCCGGTTGCAGGATCATCATGAGAGTTCCGGACCAATTATCTTTACTCGCAACCAGTTTTTCGGCTGTCCCGTGCAACACGGTCATATGAACATCATGGCCGCACGCATGCATGGCCGGCTGTTCATTGCCTTCATAGTCCTTGGTCATGACTTTGCTCGCATAGGACAGCCCGGTTTGCTCCTTAACGGGCAAGGCGTCCATATCGGCGCGGATCATCACGGTCGGGCCTTCGCCGTTCTTCATCAGCGCGACGACGCCTGTACCGCCAACTTTGTATGTAACGTCAAATCCGAGCTTTTCAAATTTTTCACCGAGGAAGGCCGCGGTCTTGGTTTCAACAAGGGACAGTTCAGGATTTGCATGCAAATATTCGTACAAATCGACGAGATCATTTGCTGAGGCCGACGATTGCATTGTGCAAGCGCCCAAGATACTCGCCAGAACGACGCTGAGTTTACGCATTTATTCCTCCCTGAATTTCTTGTCAGTTTCCGATGCCAACCAGATAAAAATTGTGTACGCCGCCACATTCTGCGCCATGGCATCGGGGTCAATTTTGTCGAACGTATCGTCCGGCGTATGGTGCAGGTCGAAGTAATCCGTGCCGTCCTGATTGAGCCGAATAGCCGGAACGCCCGCTGCCGCCATCGGTATAATATCCGGACCACCGGTTGTGACACCCTCAACGAATTCAATTCCCAGCGATTTAAAATGCGGTGCCATTTCTTTAGTTAGATTGATATTGGCGTCACCTGCCCCGGCCTGAATACTGTAAACCCGCTCCGCGCCAAAATCAGATTCCGTGGCGACAAAATGCTGATCCAATTCATTGGCGTGCTGCTCGGCATACGCACGGGCACCCAAAAGTCCAACTTCTTCAGACCCGAACAGGACGACCCGGATCGTGCGTTTGGGTTTTAAGCCGGATTCCATCAAGACTTTCGCCGCGCCCATAACGATGCCGACACCGGCACCGTCATCAATGGCCCCGGTTCCAAGGTCCCAGGAATCAAGATGCGCTCCAATAACGATGATTTCTTCCGGTTTTTCACTCCCGACAATTTCACCGACCACATTACCGGATGTTTGTTGGCCAACCGCTTTGGGTGTCATGGTTAGACTTATCTCGACGTCCTTACCGGACGCAAAAATCCGGTCGAGCTGATCTGCATCCGGGGCGGATACAGCGCCGATCGGTATTTTCTTTTCGTCGCCATATCGCATTTGACCGGTGTGCGGGAAACGATGCGAGTCTGTTCCGACTGACCGGATGAGCACAGCAACCGCACCACGTTTGGCAGCTTCCGTGGCCCCGCTTCTGCGTTTCATATTGGCGGGCCCGTACCCGGCTCCGTTTATGGCTTTTTCCATCTTGCCCGTGATGTAAACAATCTTGCCATCCAGGCCGCCCTCCGGTGCATTTTTCAATGCTTCGAAACTTTCAAAAAATGCGACCGGCGCTGTTATTCCTGCTTCTGGTGTGGCGACGGAACCGCCAAGCGATGTCACATACAATTGCTGCGGATAAGGAGAAACAATCGCAGCACTTTCAATGCCACGTTCCCATCCCTCTATCACGAAAGCCTCGGTTTTAACATTCGAGAATCCAAGAGCCAAAAACTTCTCTTCCGCCCATTTGCGCGCCCGCGCTTCAGCTTCAGATCCTGCAAGCCTTGGCCCGATTTCAGTGGTCAATGACTCGGTGATGTCGTAGGCGTGTGTGCTCTTAAGGGAGGCGTCGATTAGTTTTTTCACCGTCGGATCAATTGTTTCAACGATTTTTTCGACAGATTCTGGCGTCACAGTTTCGATGGTTTCGGTCGACGGAGCTTTTGAACACGCAAGTGCCGTTAAAAGTACAAAGCTGGAAGCCACACAAATCCCAAATTTCATAAGTCCCTCTAATGCAAAATGATTTGGCGTAACATAACGCCGGTCGGCGCAGTCGCAAGTCAAATCTCTTCAAAGTACGCCGTCGGTAAAATTCCGAAAATCTTGCTTGCAAACCGACTGAAATATCCTCATTTTACGGCGAAATTAAAATCACTCCGGGGGAATGAATGTCACTTCGTCAACTTGCAACCGTCGCGTTGCTCACTACAGCTCTTACTGCATGCGCACCTGCTGATACGGACATGCCGACAACGCCTGAGACTTCGTCAATTACTGCAGCCGATCTTGGTCGCCGTATTGAACGTTTGGCGTCCGACGAATTTGAAGGTCGTGCTCCGGGAACGAAGGGCGGGCAACTTGCCTCGCAATATATTGCAGATGAAATGAAAGCTGCCGGTTTGAAGCCGATGGGTAAAGACGGCACGTATTTTCAGCCAATCACGCTCACGGAAATGACCGTGCAGGACGGTTCATTCATGCAAATTGCCAAAGACGGCGGTGAAACCACGGAATATGTCATGCAGGACAATGCCGTATTCTGGACAAAACGGTATACGGAATCCGCTACTGTCGAAGACAGTGATCTGGTGTTTGTCGGCTACGGCGTCGTGGCACCGGAATATGGCTGGAACGACTATGCCGGCATGGACGTCAAAGGTAAAACCGTCGTCATGCTAGTCAATGACCCGGGTTTTGCGACCAAGGACGAAGCATTGTTCAAAGGCAATGCTATGACCTATTACGGTCGATGGACATACAAGTTTGAAGAAGCCGCTCGCCAAGGGGCAGCGGCAGCCATCGTCATCCATGAAACCGAACCGGCAAGTTATGGATGGGATGTTGTGTCCGGAAGCTGGAGCGGCGCGCAGATTGATTTGGTGCGCCCGGACAAAGGCGCATCGCGCACAGCTTTGGAAGGATGGCTCACCGTTGAAGCCTCGCAAAAACTGTTTGAAGACGCTGGTTTGGACTTCGCGGAACAAAAAGCGGCCGCGTCAACCAAGGGATTCAAACCCGTCCCGATGCCGGGCTTGAAATTGTCAGCCCAGATCAACAATACGATCAGCACGGTTGAGTCCCGCAATGTTGTTGGCGGCGTAACGGGTGAGAAACACCCGGATGAATATGTCCTCTATATGGGGCATTGGGATCATCTGGGTAAGAAAGACGGTGAGGAAGGCGAAGACACCATCCACAATGGTGCCGTTGATAACGCAACGGGCACGTCCGCCATCATCGAAATCGGTGAAGCGTTTGCTCAGCAGGATAATTTGGACCGTTCCGTTATTATCGTTGCGGTGACCGCCGAAGAATCCGGCCTGCTCGGCTCTGCTTATTACGCCGAAGATCCGATTGTGCCTCTGGAGAAAACAGTCGCCGGCATCAATATCGACGGTGTGTTGCCGGTCGGGCGCACAAAAGATATGATCGTTGTCGGATATGGCGCCTCCGAGTTGGATGACCGCCTCAAAGCCATCATCGAACCCAAAGGCATGTATGTGACACCGGATCCCAACCCGCAGGCCGGTTATTACTATCGCTCAGACCATATCAGTCTCGCCAAAAAAGGCGTTCCTATGCTTTACGCGGATAGTGGTGTCGATCATGAAATCAACGGTCGTGAATACGGCGAAAAATTTGGCGAAGAATATGTCAAAGAGCGCTATCACCGCCCTGGTGACGAATATAATCACACCTGGGATTTGACCGGGTTGGAGCAATTGTCGATCAATTTCTTTGAATTGGGTCTCGACATCGCCAATACCGAACAATGGCCGAATTGGTACGAAAAAGCCGAATTCCGTACGCTGCGCGATGAAATGTTGAAATAGGCAGATTTGTAAAGCGGAGCCCAAATTGCAAACCATCATCTGCATGAAATGGGGGACGCGGTACGGATCGGAATACGTCAACCGGCTTTACGGGGCGATCCAGCGGCAAACCAGCAATCCAACCCGGCTGGTGTGCTTCACAGATGATGCATCCGGGGTTGATGATGCTGTTCAGATCGAACCGATCCCGGATATTAATTTGCCGCCGGATTTGATCAATTTACCTTGGCGTAAACTCGCCATGTGGAAATACCCTTTGGCCGATCTGGAAGGCGACGTGCTGTTCCTGGATTTGGACCTTGTTATAACGGGCAATCTCGACGTTTTATTTGACTATGAACCGGGACGGTTTTGTGTGATCGAGAACTGGACCCAAATGGGTCAAAACATCGGCAATACGTCCGTTTTCCGGTTTCCAGTTGGTAAATATCAACATATTTACAATGAGTTACAAGACAACCCTCAATCCATACTTTCAAAGTACCGGATTGAGCAATTGTATATCTCAAGAGAAATTGACGATATGGTTTTCTGGCCAAAGGAATGGTGTGTCAGCTTTAAGCACAGCCTGCTTCCCAAATGGCCATTGAACTTCTTTGTCACGCCGAAATTACCAATAGAGACAAGAGTGGTCGCATTTACCGGAAAACCTGATCAGGACGAAGCTTTGACGGGCAATTGGCCTGTTAAACGCTGGTATAAACGGGTCTATAAACACGTGAAACCGACCCCCTGGATCGCACAGCATTGGCAATGAAGTACAAACACGGCACCGTCGGTCTCGGCATTCTCAGTTGGCGGGGCCATAAATCCCTGCGTCT
>JABDMW010000049.1 GCA_013001295.1 Hyphomonadaceae bacterium | reverse complement strand
GGGTTACCGCATAAACCATAGGAATGGTCGCCTGCCCGCCGCAGGTCACCATGTTGACATTTGGCGCATCGAGATGCGCATCCATATTCACAACGGGGACGCAGTATGGTCCTATGGCGGCCGGCGTCAGATCGACCATTTGCTTGCCTTCGGCTTCGCAAATTGCGGCATGTTTAGCATGAGCATAGGCTGACGTGGCGTCGAACACGACTTTGACATCATTCCAAACATCAAGTTTCTGGGCCCCTTCGACGCCCTCATGGCTTGTGGCGAAGCCGCGTTCACGAGCCATCGCCAAGCCTTCGGATTGCGGATCAATACCGATAATGCAGCCGACTTCGAGGACATCAGAGCTCTCGGCAATCTTGATCATGAGATCAGTCCCGATATTGCCGGACCCAATAATGGCTGTTTTAATCTTTTTTGTGTCCCGGTCGCTCACTGCGCTCGCTCCTCGCCTCTTGCCATCACACAAACTCCACGTCACAGGTGCCAAATCCGTTGATGGACATTGACATTTTATCACCTTTGACCACGGGTTCCAATGGGACCAAAGACCCCGACAGGATGATTTCCCCGGCCTTGAACGGGATATCGTAGGCTCCGAGCGTATTGGCGAGCCAGGCCACCGCATTTTCCGGTGCGCCTTGCACAGAAGACCCGACGCCGCGGCTGATCTCATCGCCGTTCTTGTGAACCACGACTTCCAACTCTGCCATATTGATCGTACTCGGATCGACTTTTTGAGCCCCCAGAACGAACACACCGCAGGACGCATTATCCGCGACTGTGTCCCCGATGACGATTTTCCAGTCTTTGATCCGACTGTCGACAATTTCGAAACATGGCTGCACATATTCGGTGGCATCGATGACATCCGCAGGCGTCACGCCCGGGCCTTTCAAATGTTTTTTTAGCTTGAAAGCAATTTCCGCCTCTGCCCGGGGTGCAATATGGCAATCCATATATACCTTTCCGTCTTCCGCCAACATGGCGTCGGTCAAAAAACCAAAATCCGGTTGAAAGACGCCCAGCATTTCCTGAACCGGCTTGGACGTCACGCCGATTTTCTTGCCGATGACTTTCTCACCGTTGGTTTTTTGCCGAATATCCAGAAAAGCCAATGAAATCTCGTAGGCGTCATCGATACTCAGATCAGGGTATTTGGCCGTGAGCGGATCAATGGCCTGGCCCGATGCTAACGCATCGAAAAGCTCTTGACCCAAAACCTTATAATCAACAACCGCGCCCATTAGCCGTTGCTCAAAAAATCAAGACAGGTGGCATTGAACATACGCGCGTGTTCGATCATGACCCAATGGCCACACGCATTGACTTCAACCAAACGCGACGTTTCGTTGGCTTCGATACATTTGGCTTTGCCTTGTGGCGGCATAAACTCGTCCTGACGTCCCCAGAACGTCAAAATTGGACAGGTGAGCTCCTTCATCCGGTCGCCAAGTGCCGGCGTTTTCATTGTTGTCAACACTTCTTTGGGTTGATCTTGGGCAACAGCCCAACGCATATCGATGAGTTCCTGCGTCACATGCCGTGGATCGTAGGTGAATAGCCGCATGACCTCACCTTGCGTTTCCTTACTCATACCTTTTTTGTTGGCTTCCATCATTTTTGCGATGCCCGGCATGCCCCAATAATCACCTTGTTCTTCCAGACATCCAGGCCCCATCAAAATCAGGTTTTTGACGAATTCCGGATGATCCAGCGCGATCTGTATCGCGACACCGCCGCCGAGAGAGTTTCCAACAAAACTGCATTCTTCGACACCAAGTGCCCGCAACCCAGAGGTCAGCGTATCGCAGAACATTTGAAGCGTGTAGTCGCCAAGATCCAAAGGCTTATCGGTATATCCGAAACCGATCATGTCCGGCATGAGAACGCGGTACCCGACTGATGCAAATGCGTCCTTGTTAAATTGAAAATTTGCCCAAGCGCTGTTTCCTGGTCCTGATCCATGCAGAAAAACGACCGGATGACCGGCACGGTCTCCAAATTCCAGATAGTGCATGCAGATCGGTCCCGCTTGGATGTATTGACCTTCAGGCGGGCCGCCCGGCGGCACAGTCATTAGACAAACACATCGGTGCTGTCCGCACCCAATTGAACAGCGCCCAAATTGCGCGCAAAGCCAACAGGGCTATTGGCTACGTGAGCACGCGCAATGTGAATATCGTGCCAGATTTGTTGGATCGGTGAGTCATTGAAGACACTGCGCCCGCCCGCGACATCGAACAGTAAATCCACGGCTTCCATCATCCTCTCAATCACCAGGCTCGCCTGATACCTGAATTTAATGCGGTCAATCATCGGGATTTCTTCGCCTGCCATCACATGGCCCATAAGCCGATCGAAATTGCGATACATAATTGCTTCGGTTTCATCGATTAGGTTGGAGGCCTCGGCAATCCTACGCGTCACATCCGGATCGCCCGCGAGCCGTGTTGGATCCGTCGAGCTTCCGGTCGCATTGTCGATAAACAGTTGTAACGCGTGTTTGGCGGCACCGATTGCCGGCGTACAGACAACACGAACAAACATCTGCGCCCACGGAATCGAATACATCGGGTTGTCCTGATAATGCTTGCAATTGAACCCATCCATTTGGTGATGGGTGCGATATTCGGGCACGAAGACGCTGTCCTTGATCACGACATCGTTCGACCCTGTGGACTGCAAACCCATGACATTCCAGGTATCCACAATTTCATAATCTGATTTTGGCACCAGGAACGTCCGATAGTGGATATTTTCCTGTCCCTGGTCAAAGATCAGTCCGCCGAGCAATACCCATGAACAATGCCCTGAGCCTGAACTCCAGCCCCACTGCCCTGATAATTTGAAACCGCCGTCAACGGTTTCGACTTTAGCGCCGGCAGGATTGTAGGACGAACAAATGAAAGTATCGGGTCCTGTCGCATAAACATCTTCGGCAGCTTTCGGGTCCATCAAACTAAGTTGATACGCATGAACCGCGATAATGCCGCTGGCCCAGGCCGTTCCCATGTCGCGCTCTGCAATATCGACCGAAGCTTTGAAAAATTCTTGTGGAGTCGATTCAAGGCCGCCATATTGTTTGGGTAAAAATGCCTTAAAATACCCGGTTTTTTTTATGGCTTCGATCGCCTTGTCGGGGATTTGGCGAATTGCCCGCCCATCCGCTGCACACTCCGTAACCGTGTCCAGCGCGCTCGAAACATCCAATGTCGACTTTTCATCTACAGACTTTAGTGCTGCTTGACCCATAATCCACTCCTATTATTGATTTAGGAATATCAAAGAATGCGCATTTTTTAAAGGGTCTTTTTACGCAAAATGACATTTTGACGCGATAAAAATCGCATTTTGCGTAGAGATTGCCAGTTTTTACCCTGCAATTTGCTCAAAGTTTAAATTTTTGAACCTTGCCGGATGCGTTTCGAGGCAAAGACTCGACGAAACGGATACTGCGGGGGACTTTGTAATTCGCCATGTGCTCTCTCGCCCATGCGATGACGGCTGCTTCGTCGAGACCGTCATCAGATGAAACGATATGGGCCTCGGTGACCTCCCCGAGACGCTCGTCCGGTCGCCCCACGACAGCCACATCAACAATCGCTTCATGTTGCAATAGCGATTTCTCAATTTCGGCCGGATAGCAGTTAAATCCGCCGACAATGACCATATCTTTCTTACGGTCTGTGATCTTGATATATCCTTGCTCGTCCTGAATGCCGATATCACCTGTTTTCAACCACCCGTCCTTGGTGATCGTTTCGGCGGTTGCATCGGGATCATCCAGATAGCCTTGCATGACGTTAAAACCGCGAACCCAAATCTCGCCTTCTTCGCCGCTCGCGAGTTTTTGGCCGTCATCATTGACGATTTGTAGTTCGGTTCCCGGCAAGGGGCGCCCACAGGTCGTGGCGATGGTTTCAAAATCATCACCCTTGCGACAAAGACTGACCACACCGGTCGACTCGGTCAGCCCATAGGCCGAAAATACGTCATCAATACCCAAATCCTCATGCATACGGCGGATCAGGTCGACAGGGATCGTCGTCGCGCCGGTCGTTGCGACGCGTAAGGAAGATATATCGTGTTGATCCAAGTCCGGATGCGACAGCAAGGTCTGGAATATGGTCGGCGCGCCGGGCATGACGGATATCTTGTCACGCTCAATACGGACCAGCACATCTTTCGGGTCATAGGTCGCCAAGGGGAAAATCGCGGCGCCTTGTATCAAACACGACAGCCAGCCGGCTTTATAGCCAAAGCTATGAAAGAACGGATTGACCACCAGATAGCGATCCTGTGCATTCATGCCGATCGCTGATGTGAAGCTTTCAAACACCTGGATATTCTGCCCATGCGTGGTCATGGCGCCTTTTGGCGCGCCGGTTGTGCCTGATGTAAAAATGATATCCGAGATATCGCTCGTTTTGGCATCGATCTTTGAAATGGGATTGCCGTCGCGGGCCAACAATTGATCGAATGCGGATTGTTCATCTTCGCCTCGAATGACAATGGTTTCTTGTAAATGCGGCAGATTATGGCCGTCGAGCATTCCCGGAAAATTGTTCCCCAAAAATCCATCGACGGTGAACAAGAGTTTGCACTGTGACCGCGCAAGAATTTCGGCGACTTCCCCCCCTTTATAACGGGTATTTAAAGTCACCATAACCGCCCCCAGTGCCTGACCTGCCAGACACACAACGATCCATTCCGCGCAATTGGGAGCCCAAATCCCGAACCGGTCGCTATGACCCAGCCCCATCGCTTTTAAGACTCCCGCGGTGCGTTTGACCAAGTCCGCCAGTTCGCCATAGTTTAATCGCCAACTGCCATCCTCTATCGCAAGTGCGTCAGGATTTTGGCTGGCTTTAGCAAATAAAATACCGGGAATTGTGCTCATTAAAACGCTCGAATATTACGCAATCAAAGAGAATGACTATACATAAGCCGCATTTTGCGCAACATATGTCGAGTGAAAATACGCACGGGTTGAAATATGGAATTCAAAGACAGAACGGTTATTGTCACAGGTGGCGGACGTGGGATTGGACGCGGGATCACGACAGCATTTGCCTTAAACGGCGCGGATGTAATTATTTGCGGACGCAGCCAACCGGAGCCATTTGACGTAAAAATCAAAGATAAAATCCATTTTATCGAAGCCGATATTCGCGAGGCCGAGGCGGCAAAAATGATCGTCGAGGCCGCCGTGGCAAAAACCGGTCGGCTCGACACTTTGATCAATAATGCCGGCGGCGGACCGCCGGTCGCATCCGCCGACGCCAGCCCACGTCTGACAGAAAAAGTCATCGCGCTTAACCTGCTCGCTCCGATTTATTTGTCGCAAGCTGCCTATGCCGTGATGAAAGACAATCTGGTGCGCGGCTCAATCATCAATATCTCCAGTGTATCGGCGACGCGCTCCTCACCTGGAAGCGTGGCTTACGGAGCCGCCAAGGCCGGACTTTTAAATGTGACGACATCTTTGGCCATGGAATGGGCGCCGGAAGTCCGCGTCAATGCGATCATTGCCGGTCTGATTGAGACGGAAGCGTCGGAAAGCCATTACGGCGGCAAGAATGGCATGAAATATCTGGCCGATGCCCTGCCGATGAAACGCATGGGCACACCGGATGACATCGCCAAAGCCTGTATGTTCCTGGCTGACAGCGAAAATTCCTATGTCTCCGGCGCCTGCCTGGAAGTGTTTGGCGGCGGCGAACCGCCCAGTTTCCTGAAAATCGCAGAAGAAGCGCACAAATTGGGATGAGCAGCGAAGACCGCCTCCACCGAATTGAAGCCGAACTGGCCATCCGCAATGTCATTGCCCGGTACGGCATGGCTGCGGACTGCGGCGACGTTGAAACCGCCCTCTCCTGTCACACAGCCGATGCCGTCTATGTGGTCAGTAACCCACGTGCCGGGCGCAACGGCGAAGCCGGTGATCTTGAGCTGAAAGGTCATTCCGCCATCGGCGATATGCTTTCTTCAGAAATGCACCAGTCATTGCTCCCCGATTGTGCCCATACCGTCGGGCCACTGGTTGTTGAAGTCAGCGGCAATGCCGGCAGGGTGATCGGGTATTCCCGGGTTTATCATGATCAAAAACTGATGCGTCTGGCGATCAATATCTGGGATATGTCCCTTGATCATGGCAATTGGAAAATCGCCCGCCGTGAAAGCCGGGTGATGGGCGAGGAAAAAGCGCAGGCACTTCTCAAGAAAGCCTTGAATAAATGAGGAGTAAAAGCACCATAACTCCCGCTCATGCCTGCCGAGCGTTTCAAATGAAACGCGTGAGCAGGGATCCAGTTTCTTCCTTTAAAATTTTGCAGTGGTCAAACTTAAAAACTGGATCCCTGATCGCGTCACAGAGCGACTTGTCAGGGACGAGCGGAGTGTTTTGTGAATAAATTCAAGGGCTGGCATGTGCTGGGTGGTGGATTCGTCAATGCCATGTTGTTGGCCGGGGCCAGCATTTATTCCTTCGGCCTTTTCGTGCAGCCGGTCGAGGCGGAGTTTGGCCTTAGCCGCGAGCAAGTCAATTACGGTTATATATTCTTTTATCTCGCAATGGCCTTCTGGGCCGTGATGATTGGTCGGTTCCACAATAAATATTCCGCAAAGACATTATCGATATTAGGGGCGCTTGGGTTCGCGGTTGGCTTTGCTATGATTGCGAAAGCAACCAGTCCCATGATGATGGTTTTGGCTATCTTATTTCCCATAGGATTGGGGTTTACGGCGGCTGGGCCGTTTACCGTTAACGTACTGGCGACGCGATGGTTTTCCCGCATGCGCGGGCGGGCCCTCGGCATCGCAGCCATTGCAACATCTGCTGGTGGATTTGTAGTTGTCCCGTTGTTTGCCAAGCTGTTTGATCAATATGGCTGGCGCAATGCGACACTGATCATGGCCGCCGCTGTTTGCATTCTTGTTATTCTGATCAGCTTTACATTTGTGACGTCCAAGCCTGAGGATATAGGACAATTCCCGGACGGCGCAGAAACGCTAGTCGAAGAAAAAACCGTCACTGCCGGTGATCAAAGCTTTATCAAAAACCCGGCGTTCTGGTTGATTGGCATCGGCACGGGATTGTTGCTTGGGAGTGATCAGGCCTTGCTGGCTTCGCTCATCCCCTATGGTCAAGAACGCGGGTTTAGCCGCCAAGATGCCGCCTTCGTTATGTCGATCATGACCTTTTCCGCCATCGCGGGAAAACTGGTCGTAAGTTGGCTCGCGGAACGCTGGGACAAGCGTCTGCTTTTTGCCCTCGTTTGTGCCTGCAACCTTTTGTTTCTGCTCGCTCTTCTAATGGAGCCCAGTTATACGGGCTTGCTTGTCGTGGTCGGATTGGTGGGCCTTGCGATAGGTGGCGTCTACCCGGTGTGGACGACGATTACGGCTGAGAGTTTTGGACGGGACAACTTTTCAAAAGTGATTGGCGCCATGAATTTGCTGACCGTGCCCGCCATGGTCGTCTCCATCGGCATTACCGGCCGCACGCGCGATATAACCGGCGACTATGCCCTCGCCTTTAAAATCTTCATCCCGCAAGTCATATTGGCAGCGCTGATCATGGCATTCGTGAAAGTAAGACAGAACAAGTCAGGATCTGAAACATGATATCCCCTCACCTCAATCCTCTCCCTCGAGCGTTTCGAGAGAAACGCGTGGGAGAGGAGGCGATGAAACGCGCTCAGTTAGAATCCCCTCTCCTTGGGGAGAGGGTTAGGGTGAGGGGCAATCACTTGGAAGGAAAAAACTGAATGGCCTACGAAACCATCCTTTTAGATACCTCTGACAATATTTGTACGATTACGCTCAATCGTCCGGATAAGCTGAATGCTATGTCCCCGACTGTGTTGGCTGAATTGAAGCAGGCTTTGGACGCGGCAAAGTCAAATGATGATGTTTCCGTTGTCGTGATCAAAGGCGAAGGCCGGGCGTTTTGCGTGGGGTATGATCTGAGCGAGAAAGACTGGATCATCTCGCAATTTCCGGCTGATTTTCCAGACGGAGTTGATATTGACCAGGACCGCAAAGATATTATCGGCCTTCTCGATTATTGGCTTGATATGTGGCGCTTCCCGAAACCGATTATCGCGCAAGTACACGGCCCTTGCCTGTCGGGTGCCGGTGAAATGCTGGCCGTGTGTGATTTGGTTATCGCGTCTGATGATGCCAGTTTTGGCCACCCGGCCGGACGTGATCTCGGCATTCCACCAACCGTGTTTTTCTGGCCTCTCCTGATCGGCATGCGCAAAACCAAGGAATTACTGTATACGGCGAAGTCGATTGATGCCGAAACGGCAGAAAAACTAGGCCTTATCAATGAGATGGTGCCGCGAGCTGATTTGGAAAATCATGTGAGGGCCTTGGCGGTCGACATCGCCAAAACCCCGGTCAATCATCTCGAAATTCTCAAATCATCGGCCAATAATTTTTACGACAATATGAATATCGAAAAGTCGACCAAACAGGCCGCCGAGCTCGACGCCATCTTCCACCAAAGCCCCACCTTTCAAGCCTTCTTCGCCATTGTCCGCGAACGCGGCATGAAAGCCGCATTGAACGAGCGGAAGCGGTTGTTTGGGTAGAATTTGTTGAGAACGTTAAATGACAGTCAATAACGAAAATAACAATACTAACATCATCGGTTTGACACTAATCATCTTATTGATTTTCTCATATCTTCAGATATATCTAGCCACATATTTGAACGACATGCTGGATGGATATCAAGGATTACAAATCCCTGGGGGCGATGTGTCCGAACCGTGGTTTGTTATGTTTCACGCAGGCGCAATGTTCATTAGCTCTGTTGCAAGTCTCATTATTTATGAAAAAACGAAAAATAAAGGATCAAGTTTAAAGCGCGCGTCTTTTGTCCTTATCCCCTACCTGCTACCTTTGTGGAGCGCACAAGATTGGATATTCAGCGCAGCGAAAGAGAGTCCTTATTCTGATAATTATTTTTCTAGCGCATCCGAACAAGCAGCTTGGATATCCGTGGTCTTAGTTACTTTTTTTTTAGTATTTCAAGCTACTGTTCCCCATTGGATGGACATTATTTTCCGCAAGAATGGGCCACAAAAATAAAGTATGCTAAAATAGATACCTAGTAATCCACATAGCCTTCAGGGCCCGGCGAATACAGGGTTTTGAAATCGGGCGGCGATAGTTCCCTATCTTCGCGGAAACGCTCGACCAGGTCCGGATTGGCGATATAAGACCGAGCGAAGGAAATGGCATCGGCTTGGTCAGCGGCCAAAGCGCGGTTGCCGCGCTCCAGATCATAGCTATCATTGAGGATCACTGGGCCGTCGAACTCTTTGGCGAGCGCGATATTATCAACACCCGCTTTCATGCGGATGACATGCAAGTAGGCCAGTTCCATGGGGTTGATAGCTTTAATCAGCGCCCGGAAGGTTTCTTCCGGATTGTCATCGTATAGATCATTAAATGGATTGCCCGGACAAATGCGCATACCAACGCGCCCCTTTCCGATCGCAATGCTCATGACCGACAAAACTTCTAGCGCAAACCGCAACCGGTTTTCCAGCGATCCGCCGTAATTATCCGTGCGTTTATTTGTGCCGGTGCTGAGGAATTGCGCCGGGAGATATCCACTGGTGCAATGCAATTCCAAGCCGTCACACCCGGCTTCAATGGCATTGATGGCCGCCTGCCGATAATCGGCAATGGTCTGCTTGATTTCGTCCGCAGTCAGTTCTTCCGGCATATCATTGGGCTGCATGCCGGCAGCGTCCGTGTACATTTCGCCTTTGGCCTGAATGGCGCTGGGCGCCAATGTCCGTGAGCCGTCCGGCTTGTTGTGATGGCTGGCGATACGCCCACAATGCATCAATTGCATGACGATCTTGCCGCCTTTGGCATGCACAGCGTCCGTTACCAATTTCCAACCGGCGATCTGCTCATTGGTGACAATCCCGGGCGTGCGCACATAGCCTTTGCCGTCAATATTCGGATACACGCCTTCGGTGATGATCAGACCGGCCGAGGCCCGCTGACCGTAATATTTCGCATTCATCGCGGTCGGGGCATCGCCGTCTCCGGCCCGCGAGCGGGTCATCGGCGCCATAAATATCCTATTGGCGCAGTCAATATCACCGAGCTTAATCGGATCAAAAAGTGTCGGCATTAGCGCACCCGTATTTTCGGGTCCGGATGTCCGGCCCGCATGGTTTTCAAAAACTCGCCAATCGGCGCCGGTGCTGCCACTTCCGGCGTCACACCATCTTTCGGCGGGTTCTTCCAAAATATTTTCCAACTTGGGAATAGCTCGTGATAGGCGCCGTCATAGGGTTCGCGGTCCGGCCAGCGCATTTTCTCGTCACCCACTGGCGGTTTATTGAGATCGGTCGCGTACCAATAACAAGGGAGCCTGCGCCGAAACACCCATCTCCCCCCCATGCGCTCATAATTATCCCAATACATCATCTGCATGATAACCCATTCGTCCCCTGTCTCGTGCTCGTTCTTGGAATAGACAATACCGTGGGCTTGATCCGGATCATCAAACTCAATGATATGATTGCCGATATGGTGGGACGTGCCGGTAAATTGAAGGCGCAATGTATCATCAAGCCAGGCTTTAAGCGCGGCCCGTCCGGTCAATTCCCGACTGACCCGGATGTCCGCTGCGAACAGGTTCACATGGGCGTCGAGATCGCGCATATCCAACGATAAAGAGTATTTTGAGACCAATTGCCGGATCTCGTCCAAGGACTCCAGTCGATCAATTCGCTCTTCTAATGTCGGCATGTTTGACTTCTCTCTTTTGATAATTTGGATATGCCACAAAACCCGAATTCAATAAACCAGATAATTTACGCATTTTAGCATATTTCTTTGACAAAATTCTCAATTTGCGTATTTTTTGAGTGTATTTTCTACGCAATCAGCGAGATTTGATGAATAAGCCCGATCCAATTCCATTCCGCAATGCACTGGGCAGGTTTGCTACGGGCGTCACTATTGTCACGACAGTGGACGGCGACAGCGAACCGGTCGGTGTGACAGCCAGCAGTTTTAATTCGGTCTCCCTCGACCCGCCTTTGGTTTTATGGTCTCTGGCTAAATCAGCTCACTCCCTGCCCGCCTTTCAAAATTCCGGCGGGTTTAATGTGCACGTCCTGGCGGCGCATCAGTCTGATGTCTCTAACGGGTTTGCCCGCCCCGGCGAGAATAAATTTGACGGTATTGACTGGACGACCTGCTCCCAGGGATTTCCGCTCTTGCCGGAATGCGCGGCCCTGTTTCGGTGCAAAACCAATTTTCAATACGAAGGCGGCGATCACATTATTTTTGTCGGTGAAGTGATAGATTATGAAGACCATGATCTCCCGGCCCTCGTTTTTCACTCCGGAAAATATGCCGAGGCCCGAACCAAGCCCTTTATCGACCCGGACGCCGAGCCCGACGTTGATCTCAACCGTGGACAGTTCACCGAGAACTTTCTATTTTACCTGCTGTCTCGGGCGCATTTCCAAAGTTCATACCCCGTGCGCAAGGCCATCTATGCCTTGGGCATGAGTGAGCGCGAGTATTTTTGTCTTTCCCTTCTGTCCATGAGCGGCGCTCTGCCGTCAGATGAAATTCAACACCGGCTGGAACATACGGGCCATGCGCCAGATCAAGCGATTATCGACTCGCTGGAAAAACGCGGATGGGTCGCCAAAGACGGCGACAATTTTCAAATCAGCCCGGAGGGCCAAAAAGTCTTTATTCGGCTGTTGGCGCAGTCCAAGGCCCTTGAAGAACAAATCCTTAAGCATTTCTCCGAAGATGAGCTGGCTCAGGCCAGTGCATTCCTGAAGAAAATGATAGATGTCACTGGATCCGATATCCCCGATTTATGGTAAGCTTATGAAATCACTACAGAATAAAACCGCTTTGATCACAGGTGGCGGTCAAGGCGTCGGCCAGGGTATAGCGCTCGCATTAGCGAAAGAAGGCTGCAATGTCGTTGTCACAGGACGAACTCTAGAAAAATGTGAGACCTCAGCCAGCCTGTTGGAAGACCGCGGCGTCAAAGCCTTAGCCCTGAAATGCGATGTGAAATCGGATAGCGATTTACAAAATATTCTCGACACAACAATCAAACAATTCGGCCAATTGGATATATTGGTCAACAATGCCCAAGAGGTCGCGCGCGGGCCGTTAATGTCTGTGAGCGAAGAACAGTTTACGGGCAATTGGGAGTCCGGTCCGTTGGCGACATTCCGCCTGATGAAGATGGCCTATCCGCACCTCAAAGAAACAAAGGGTAATATCATCAATCTCTGCAGTTCGGTGATGAAACGCTGGGATGTTGGCACATATGGCGTTTATGCGGCTGTCAAAGCCGCGATTCAGCAACTCACCCGCGCCGCCGCCAATGAATGGGGTAAGGACGGCGTTCGCGTTAACGCCATCATGCCGCATGCCAAATCCCCGGCTCTGGCCGGTTGGATCAAAGCCAACCCTGTTGAGGCCGAACATTTCCAGGCCAGTATCCCCCTCGGCTATGTCGGCGAATGCGAAGAAGATATCGGTGCCTTTGTCGCCATGATGTGCTCAGACGGCGCACGCTATCTGTCCGGCCAAACCATCGCCCTCGACGGCGGTCAGGTGTTTATCGGATGAGTTTATTCGAAAACATCCCGCCCGGTCATAACTTGTCGGCCCTCGCCTATCACTATTTTGGAAAGGCAGGCTGATGTTTCCTGATGGCGCAACACTTGTATTCGGAGCAACGGGTGGTATCGGACGCGTGGTCGCGGCTGAATTTGCCAAGGCCGGCAGCAACATTGCGATCATGTGGCGGTCCAAAAAGGACGTTGCCGAGGAGCTGAAACGCGAGATCGAGAAATCCGGCCGGAAAGCGAGCCTGCATCAATGCGATGTCACCAAAGACGGTGATATTGAACGTGCGATTGATGAAGCCATCGATCACCATGGTCGTGTCCACACCATGGTCTGGGGTGCCGGTCCATTGGTGGAACAGGTTTTAATGGCTGATACCACGCGCGAACAATGGCGCACGGCGATCGATGTAGAAGTGCATGGGTTTTTTGAGGCCTCTCAAACAATGATCCGTCATATGCGCGACGCCGGCGGATCGATTGTGCACCTGGGTTCTGCCGGAGATCTGAGTTGGCCTGAAAAGGACGTGCTTTCTGTGGCGCCAAAAGCAGCGAATGAAAGCCTGATCAAGGCAATTGCCCGCGAGGAAGGTAAAAACAACATCCGCGCCAACAGCGTGCTTGTTGGTGTGATCGAAGCCGGAATGTTTCTGGAGCTCTCCAAACAAGGCGTGTTTGACGAGGCTTGGACAACTGAAGTGCACAAAAACCTGGCCCTCAAACGTTGGGGGCAACCAGAAGAAGTGGCCGCAGCCGCTATATTCCTGGCGTCCGATAAAGCCGGCTATGTGACCGGCCAACAGATCGCTGTTGCCGGCGGATATGGATTATAAAAATCATGCTTAGCCACCGAGTACTTTCCGACCGTTTGGAAATCCAAGATCTTCTGGTCGCCTATTGCGAAGCGATTGATAGTGGTAATTGGGAGGTTCTGGACGATATTTTCACGCCCGACGCATATATCGATTATACGTCAGTCGGAGGGGCCAAGGGCAATCTCCAAGAGATCAAATCCTATCTCGCCAAAGCCTTGGCGCAATTCCCGACCTACCAGCACATGCTTGGCCTGCCCCAGATCAAGATCGATGGGGATACCGCTACCGCGCGCACCATCTGTTTCAACCCGATGACAATAGACAAAGACGGTGCCCCACATGTGTTTTTCGTCGGTGTCTGGTATGTGGATGAACTACGTCGCACAGATCAAGGCTGGCGCATCGCTAAGCGCTTGGAAGAGCTCAGTTATTTTCACAATTTTCCTAGTGATTTCAAACCGGTAGATCCGGACGGTTAAACTTCGATTTTAACCGGGAAAGCTTTATAATAGAAATCAAAGCGCTCTCTGATTTCTTCCGGACGGACGCCAAAATGTTCCTCTAAATGATAACGCACGCGCCCGTACTTGCCACGCGGATGTGCTTTAATGAAGTCATCCATTTCCTGTCGCGCTTTTTTGGTCAATTCCAACTCATGTAAATCATAGATTTTCTCGACGGTTTGCATGTCCCCGGCCATAAATTCGTGGAACATCACATCCATGCTTTGCTTCGACCCCCAGACCTTCCGGTCCCGCACACAGGCTTTCAGCAAGGCTTCAATGCGATCGGTCCAATAATTGAGCACTAAACGCGGATCGACGGACAAGCGTAATATCCGGTGCCCGTATGCAATCATGGTCGCGGTCGATTGGATCACGGCCACCGGGTCGCGGTGGGTGATGATCGCTGTGGCATCCGAAAAAACGGATTTTAAAACAAGGAGTTGCTCGGGGTTCTGAACGCATTTTAACACCCAACTTCGATCATCACCGCGTTCGATTTGCAGAAGTTTCAAAACGGTTTTGAGGTATTCATAGTGCGGCGTTTGATCTTTCTTGAAATAATAATCCCGGTATCCGGGCACCATCGACGTCCATTCGAACTGGTTACAGCCAAAATCGAAGGTCATCAGCTCCAGTTCTTCATGGATGTGGTCCGGATTCATCGGGTGCATGGCGGCCAAATCCGGGCCCATGATCTGCATGCCGGACCAGCGGGCGCTGCACCTTAAATAGCGTGGGTCGTCATTGCTCAGGGAATCCCCACTTTTGAGGAACCGCGCCAGCGTCCGTGCGCCGAATTTTAAACCACCACTGGCTTTCTCCTTGCCTGGTGCATGGAACGGTTCCTGGGCCACCCACAACGGCAGGGATTGGAACCGGGAATCTGCAGCGAGCAAATTGACCAAATGAGTGGTTCCGGAGCGCGGGAGGCCAGATACTGACAATGGTTTTTTAAGCTCGGTCGTTGCCAGTTCAGGCGTTTTCTTGATCCGGTCTTGAATAATTAGATGATTGCTGGCACACCGCACCAGATCCTTGAACATTTGCTGCCGCCCTACACCCGACAGGCCGTCATCACTGACATAGTCATTGATCAAAACCTCCAGCGGTTCGTGGAAATCATCGCCGCCAAAATCGCTGAGGCCTGTCGCCTCTTTCGCCGATGTGAGAATGCTTTCCTTATCGAGATTGACTTTGGCGTTCTTCGATCCGCCCAAGGCCAGTTTTTGCAAGAAAGTCAGCTTGGGATTACCAAGGTCATCAAAGACAATATCCTGTGGTTTACTCATTCTGGTTCCTTAGAGCCCGAAATGCTTTTTCATGAATTCCAACTGGATCGCTTTGCTTTTCTTGTCTGTTTCCGAATCCGAGCCAACCAGATAGCCCTGCCCGACGCATTTACCGGCCAATTTGCCAAGCCCCGCCCGTACCATAGCCCGTTCAGGACGGGTCATGTCGGGTTCGGGTTGAAATCCAGCTTCGCCATCGACCAGGAAGGCTCCGGTCTTGGGGTCCCATGTGAACGAGCACCCGCGCACAAAGCTTCCTTCTTCAAAGACTTTACGCGGTGACACGTTTTCCCACGCATGTCCCGCGCCTGGAAAGACATGGTTTTCAACGGAACTGCCGCTGGCTTCGATGTCTTTGTAAACGGTTTGGCACAGGGCGGGATCGACACTGTTATCATTATCGCCATGCAGCGCCAAATACGGTGCGCCGGTTGTGCCCTTGTGTCCTGTAGTTTGATGGCAAGGACCATAAACATCGATATGCAAAGCGAATGGCGGCGCGTTCGGCGCCATGATCTTTTTCAATCGATCATCCAAGACATAGCGTGTGGCCATCCCACCATAACTATATCCCGTCACGCCAATCCTAGTGGCATCTATCGCTGGATGGGTGCCTAGGATTTTCAGCGCTGAATACGCATCCGACATGACATCCACTTCGGTCGCGATCATGGTTTTCATCTGATAGACCGTGTCCGGTTTCACACCGCGCGGTTCGTAGTAATCGACGATAAAGCCGGCAATTCCGTTGTCGGCAAACAGCTTCGCATAGTCGGGTTCGCGCCCTTCTTTAATCCCGCCGCTCCCATGCAGAATGACCATGGCAGGAACAGGATTTTCGGCGCTGGCACTCTCGGGCAACACCAATGTCGCCTTGCCCGTATGGGTCGGGAGTTCGTCATATCCACTGAGAACTCGCGAAAAGTCGTATGGGCTCTTGATAGGAAAATACACATTGCCGACATCGCTTGCCTGCAATTGAGTTTTAGGCGCGGGGTAGTCGGCAAATGGCGGCAAAGGCAAGCTCGGCCTCGCCTGTTTTTGGACAGCTGGTTCTTCGGATTTCGGTGCCTCAGTGATTGCCTGCCCACATGCAGACAATAAAAATATCGCGCCAAATAAATATGTCAGTTTCATACCACTGCCTCCGTTTTTGGTCTCGCCATTAAGATATACGCCGACGGTAAGAGTGAACACACAGCCACCAGAGCATACAATCCGTTGGGACTTCCGCTTTGCAACAATTGCCCCGCGATTTTTCCGCCCAATAGCATGGAGATTCCAAAGGCTGCAGGCACGAGAACGACCAGTTTATTGGAAGGATCAAACCGCGTAATTGCGGCCGTCTGGTAGAGGCATCCCAATGTAAAGCCGAACTCCCAAATCCAGGATGATACCATAAACATGGTGAAATTTTGCGCGGTCAACAGCCCGATGACGCCGACAATCAATATTGTGAAGGCAACAATGTGCGGCAATCTTAGCCCTGCCCGCGCGCCGATGATCGCCCCCAACGCCCCGGCTCCGCCGCCAAGCCATTTCAACACAGAAAACATCAACCCGAATTGTTCTGGAGATGGTTCGAACTTTTGCGCAATGACAGCCAAAAAGAAGAACAATCCCACATTTGCCAATAAGTAAATAAGGAAAATACCAAGCATCGACCAGGATCGGCTCGCATCGTTCCAGGACGGGAATCCTTTGGTTTGCACGGCCGTTTGCGATGAGGATGATTTCGGCATCAGAAATGCCCCTAGCCCAAGCAATAGTGTGAAACCGGCCAACCCGGTCATCGCTCCGGTAAATCCTGATTTCGCGATAAAATAGACCGGTAGAACACCAAGAAACACACCTATGGAAATCAACTCTACGGACAATCTTGCCCCAAAGGCCCGTTCCGGATCCGGCATATCTGCCAGCACTCGCATAGCTAACGCGATTGCGAGTGCGCAAAAGAAAGCGAATGCGGTGAATGTGAAGGCCAGCAGATTGACGCTGACCTGAGACGCCATCACAAATGATCCCGCGGCCAGCGCAACGATCACGAATGCCGCGACCCGCCAGTTAACCCGTTCGACCCATAAGGGCGCCGTCAATGTGCCCGCCAGATATCCAAGCCCGGCACATAGGGAAAGCGTGCCCAATTGATCTGGCGATAATCCCAAGGCCGTTGAAACTGAATTCAGCAATAACGGCATGGTATTGAACACCAGCCCGCCAATGGCTGACACCATCGAGACTGCGATGATCACCGCAAGCGTATTGTTTGCTAAGGTCATGCAGATATTCCCCGTGTTTTATAAAGACCATGTAGCAATGCCAGTCCGATGGTCAAAACGAAAACCGACGCCCCGACATGGAACCAGAGCAAGGACGGGTCACCAATATTACGTTCCATAATTGCGGGAACGAATAGACCGACCATTAGTCCGCGTAATGTGAAAATCCCCGCAAATAACCACAGGATTGATCGCGCCATGCCATCATTTTCGCGCAGCGTTTTGGCTCGCCATGATAACCAAGCCAGAATTGCGAGCAGTCCTGCTATTCCTAAAGTGACAATCGACGTCCAGAGCCAATCCCCGTCCCGCGCCCCTTGAACAAATTCTTGCGGTGCCCCGAGGAACGCGAGCGCATCCGGCCCCAAGGCTAAGCCGACAATATGAACCAGAGAGCCGACGCCAAGTGCAATCGCCGCATACCCAAAACTTGTTTTAGCTTGCATTCTAATAGACGCGGGCGGGGTTGGGTTCGTTGGGCGAGCCTAACATTTCCCGGTGGGACGGCGGTTGTTTGCCGTTTTTATCTTTCATTTTATAGCGATCCTTGGCGACTTCCGCACCGATCAAGGTGTGCCCGCTGATTTCCTGCGCATTTGGATCGGTCGCAATGGCATAAAGAATATGACCGGTAAATTGCGGCGTCTCGGCCATGGCTATGAAATCTTTGTATTGTTCGGGGTGCACTTCCGCCGCGATCAAGGCGCGTTCTGTCAATAACGGCCCCATCCAGATCGAAACGGCCTGAACATTGAACGGCTCCAGATCGACGGCCATATCGTGCGCCAGTTTATCCAGTCCCGCTTTTTGCGCCCCATAGGCCGGCCCATGCATGTAGCAGCTGGCCCCAAAGGAAGATCCCATACCGATCAAACCGCTTTTCTGCTTCGCCATGATCTTGGCGGCATGCCAACTCGCCACATAAGCCGATCGCAACCCGACATCGAGGATGTTCTGGGCGTCGAGTTCTTTTTCCCAAAACGGCTTTTGTTCAATCAATTGGTGGTGAATATAGGCGGCGTTATTCATCAAGATGTCGCACTGGCCCTGCTCATCCATGACCTGTTCAAACAATCGTGCGACTTGATCATCGTCTGCGCTGTCGCAAATCACACCAATGCCTTGCCCGCCTGCGTCCGTACAGGCCTTAGCGGTTTCTTCAACCGTTCCGGGAAGTAGTGTCCCGTCCCAACCTTTGGCTTTGCCGACTTTTTTGGTCCGTCCGGTCACATAGACCGTCATGCCTTTTTCAGCCAACCCCATGGCTATGCCTTTGCCCGCGCCCCGGCTGGCACCTGTAACAATCGCGACTTTTGGCTGCTTGGAAGTATTCGTCATCATTCCCTCATATGTTTTTATTTATTCCTACCAGAATAGTCATTTTGCGCAATATTTTCTTGGCATTTCTACGCTTTCTATGCTTTTTTAGGGCATAATAAGTATAAATGCGTATTTTATCGCGATAATTTTACGAATGGGGATATTGTGACACCACAAGACGCCAACTGGCATTCCGACATTGAAGCGCCTCTTCAGATTACCAAAGACGACGACATTAAGTGGGATATCCGGCAGGATTTCGTCGTCATCGGGCTTGGCGGCGCTGGCGTCGCCTGCGCCTTGCAAGCACTCGAACTCGGCCAAAAAGTTGTCGCGATCGACAGGTTTGACGGCGGCGGTGCGACAGCTGCAAGTGGTGGCGTGATATATGCAGGGGGCGGCACGGCCCTGCAAAAAGAAGCGGGCATTGAAGATACGCCTGAGAACATGTTCAACTATTTGAAAATGGAAGTTGGCGATATCGTTTCCGACGATTGCCTGCGCGATTTTTGCGAGCGCAGCGCTCCGACCATAGACTGGATGCGGAATAATGGCGTTGATCTTCGCTCTACGGTCTGGCCCAAGAAAACCTCTTACCCCGCGCCTGAGTACTTTTTGTATCACTCGGACAATTCGCTGGTACCGCACTATGCTGCCAAGGCAAAACCTGCCGCGCGTGGTCACCGCGGCTATGTGCCTGTAGAACAGGGTCGAAAAGCCACAAATCTGGGCGGATCGCTATTTGAGCCTCTCCGGGCATCTGCCGAGAAGAAAGGGATGGGAGTTCTAAACTACACTGAAGCACGCCAACTCATCATCAACAAAAGTGGCCGAGTTATCGGTGTGCGGGCGCTCCAGTTTGAAAATCAGGAAACAAAAGACAAATTTGTCGAGCTCAGGGCCAAAGCCAACAAACTGTTTGCCATGTTCCCGCCGATCCTGCCTGGATCCAAAATTTTCATGCGCCGCGCTTTGAAGCATTTAGAGGCCGCGAAGGCGCTGGAAGACGGGCGAAAAGAGATATTTATTCGCGCCCGCAATGGGGTTTTGCTCTCAGCCGGTGGTTTTGTATTCAATTCGAAAATGGTCTCGCATTACGCGCCTAAATATAAGCACAGTTATCCCCTGGGAACCGATGGCGACAATGGCGCAGGTATTCGGCTCGGGCAATCAGTTGGCGGGCACGCTGACAATATGGATCGGATCACGGCGTGGCGCTTCATCAACCCGCCTCTTTCCTTCGCTCGCGGCATGATCGTCAACACTCAAGGCAAGCGATTCATCAATGAAATGGTGTATGGCGCCACGCTGGGTGTCGAAATGACAGAACATCATGGCGGCGAAGCGTGGATGATTTTAGATAAAGCGCTGATCAAACAGGCCCTGTTTGAAGTCAGCGGCAAGAAAGCCCTTGGATTCCAGAAAGCTCTCGCGCAATTAAACGCCCGGTTTGGCGCTAAAAAAGCGAAAACAATCAGTGAATTAGCTGATAAAATTGGAGTAGACGCTAATGCGCTTTCCGACCAAGTCGCAGATTACAATGAGATTGCATCCGGAAAGAGCAAAGATCCTTTTCACAAGACTGTCGAGGACACCGGCCCGATATCAACGGCGCCTTTTTATGCGATTAATATTGGCTTAAGAGCCAAGCTTTTCCCCTGCCCGTCCCTGACACTTGGCGGTCTGAAAGTGAATGAAAAAACCGGCCAGGTGCTCAATGACAAAGGCAAGCCCATTGGCGGTCTATATGCGGCCGGGCGCAATGCGATCGGCGTCGCATCATGGAATTATATCAGCGGATTGTCGATTGCGGACGGTGTTTATTCAGGCCGTCGCGCGGCGCGCGCCATTGCCAATAAGCCCTAATTACTTTGCGGCAAATTCCAGACTGTATTCGGACAACGGATGCACGATTTTAGCAACGCGGTTGTCATATTTGGCGACATCGACGACGAGACTTGTTTCGACGAGCCGAACACCCTTCAAATCCAAAATCTGATTACTAGCGACTTGTTGCACCTCGGCTAAACCTTCGAACAGTCCGATCGCAAAAATATCAAAACGCCCCAAAAGAATAATAACAGCATTAATCTGAGAAAATTTCGCCACTTCTTCAGCGACCTGTCTGATCATGTCCTGCTCGGCATGGATGCCGATTTGCGCCAACAGAGGCGTCTTCATGTGCTCCATATTGGTTACAGCGGTGAAGCGGATATAGTTTTCATCCTCCAGGCGCTTGACGCG
>JABDMW010000048.1 GCA_013001295.1 Hyphomonadaceae bacterium | reverse complement strand
ATCCCATTGCGATGGCGGGACGGGATGAATTTGCCAAAATGGTCAAATGGGCTGAAGATATGCACGCGAAAGGCAAGCTATTTGCCCATGATGTGTTTGTTTCAACCGAGATCGCCCGCATTGTCACGGGTGGTGACATTGAGCCGGGAACGCTTTGGTCTGAGCAAGACTTGTATGATGCGGAACGCCGGGCTTTTGCAGTGCTGGTTAAAACGCCACAAACGCAGGAGCGCATTCGAACACTCCTTGATAATGGAAAAGCTGTGAGGAATTAAATGCCGAAAGCCTATGATGACCTTCCCAAAACCGGGGCTAATTATGTGCCGCTCAGCCCACTTTCTTTTCTAGAACGAACAGCGGATATCTATCCGGAAAGAGAGGCATTAATTTACAATGATCGTCGCTATAATTGGCGACAGGTGAGGGAGCGCTGCCGCCGGGTGGCGTCGAGTATTAATCAGCGCGGCATCGGCAAGAACGATACAGTTTCCGTCCTGGCATTTAATACGCCGGAAATGTTCGAATTGCACTTCGCGGTGGCCATAGCCGGTGCGGTTCTCAATACGATCAACACGCGTCTCGATGCTGGTACCATCGCCTATATTATCGACCATGCCGAGTCGAAAATGCTCATCACCGACCGCGAACTCTGGCCGGTTGTCGAAGCGGCATTAGCGCAGGCGAAATTATCGCCGGAAGTCATATTTATCGACGATGTGTCGGCTGACGTAAAGCCCAGCATTCCAGAAAATGCTAAAATTTACAACGACTTGATTGAAAATGGTGATCCAATATATCTAGGTGAGCCATTGCTGGATGAATGGCAGGCTTTCTCTTTAAATTACACGTCAGGCACGACCGGTCGTCCAAAAGGTGTTGTCTATCATCACCGCGGTGCCTATTTGATGAGTATGGGCACGGTTCCGTCCTGGGGCCTACAACCGCATCCGCAATATTTGTATATTGTACCCATGTTTCACTGCAACGGGTGGGGGCATGCCTGGACCATGACTTTGCTGGCCGGAACAACCATATGCTTGCGGGCGATCTCTGCCAAAGCGATTTTTAACCTTATAGATGAGCACAATGTCACCCACTTTGGCGGTGCGCCGATTGTGCTTAATATGTTGGCAAATGCGCCGGACAATGAGCGGAAATCCTTTGATCGCCAAATCAATGTGATGACTGCCGGTGCCCCGCCGCCCGCCAGCGTTTTGGAAGCCATGGCGAATATCAATTTCAACGTCATGCATGTGTACGGGTTGACCGAAACCTATGGGCACATTTTGCAAGCGGCTCCGCAGGAAGAATGGGCGGAAAAAACGCCGTCCGAACAGGCTGAAATCAAATCAAGACAAGGAGTCCGGTTTGCCAATACGGAAGATGCTGATGTCTTGGATGAGGCGGGAAACCCGGTGCCCCATGACGGCGAAACCATGGGCGAGATCGTCATCCGCGGAAATATCGTCATGAAAGGCTATTTGAAAGATCAGGCTGCGACCAAAGAGGCATTTGTCAATGATTGGTTCGTCACTGGAGATTTAGGGGTTATCTTTCCCGACGGATATATAAAACTAAAAGACCGGGCCAAGGATATCATCATTTCCGGCGGTGAGAATATTTCGTCCGTGGAAGTCGAAAATACGCTGTATAAACATGAAGCCGTCGGGGAAGCGGCAGTTGTTGCTATGCCGGACGAAAAATGGGGCGAAGTACCTTGCGCTTTTGTCGAATTAAAAGGCAATGCCACGGAAGCCGAACTTATTGAGTTTTGTGCTGACAATATGGCCCGGTTTAAACGTCCTAAAAAAGTTGTGTTTGGTGAACTACCCAAAACGGCGACCGGAAAAATTCAGAAGAAAGTATTGCGCGACCGCGTTCTTAAGCTTTGATATGAGTATCATCCCAGGCCGGGCGTCGAAACACCTCTTCAACCAGGGGACGGAAGTGTTCAAGCTGAAAGGTGTCATATTCTGGGTCAAAACTGGTTTGATCCCAGTCGCGGCAAAATTTTACCGCCGCATCAAAGTGGGGGCTGTATTTGTATTTATGCCGTTCTTCCGGATTTAGCCCGATCTTGTCCGCATAATATTTGTATTGAAAAATACCGTGATGTTGCAAAACCCACGCGCACTCTTCGCGCACATAGGGCTTAATGATAGCGGCGGCCATGCTGTCATGATTGAGCGGTGCCAGATCATCACCGAGATCATGAATAAGCGCGCTGACAATCCAGTCGATATCGGCACCGTCGCGTTCGGCCCGGGTCGCGGTTTGCAGGCTGTGCTCAAGCCGGTCAATTTTATACCCGGACAGGCTGTTGCGTAGGTTTTCCAGCGCATCCATGATTCGGTCGGGCAGGGCATGACAAAATTCGGCTTCATGTTCACTGAGGAATTTGTAGTCCTCTTCAGTGCCGTCTTCCATTTTAGTAAAGGTTACAGTTTTCATCAAAATGACCTGGGTATTACTCAAATGCTATGTGAATATTCAGTCACTATAGCTCCATGTTTTCTATCGTCGATAGGGAAGGCAAAGAATTAGCAGCGTTAATTTTGTCAGTTTAAAGGCTAATAACCCAAGCGCGCACGGACGTTTCTGACAATGATGATTGATATTCCCAGTTGAATTACCCATAGATGTACAAAAATAAAACAGGGGGATCCATGTCCGCAGAGGCATCCAAGTCTGATATTGAAATTAAAGTCGCCACGTCCGGGTTTTTTACCGGATTGAGCAAGGCCGTAGCTGCCACATCTATCGCTATCATTGTTTTATTTCTGGCATGGATTCTCGCAAGTGAGCAAGCCGGCGAAGTCCTGACCCGGATCCAAAAATTGTTCAATGGTATGTTCGGGCCTTGGTATTTGTATGTTTCAACCTTCTATTTGTTGACCTGCCTTGGGCTGGCGCTTTGGCCCAAAAGCGGCAAAGTAAAATTGGGCAAACCCGATGATAAGCCGGAGTTTTCAAGGTTTTCCTGGTTTTCCATGATGTTCGGTGCCGGGCTCGGCGTCGGGATGTTGACCTATGCCGTTGGTGAGCCTGTCTTTCATTTCAAAGATAATCCAGACGTGATCAAGGGATTGGCGACCGGTCTGACGGAAAGCAATATTCGGCCAGCATTTAAATGGACTTTGTTGCACTATGGCCTAACAGCCTGGGGGATTTACGGGATCGTTGGTCTCGTACTGGCTTATTTTTCTTATAACCGGGGATTGCCGCTGACAATTCGGTCCGGATTGCGACCGCTGTTTGGCCAGCGCTTGTCTGGATGGTTGGGTCATACTGTTGATATCACTGCGATTGTGGCAACGATTACCGGGGTCGGCTATACGATTGCGTTGGGCGTCAAGCAATTTGCATTCGGCCTTCACAATATCTCGGGCGCGACATGGATCATTCCTGAAGGAGCTACAGAGCCCGTATTGGGCGCATTATTTTTATGTTTAGCAATCATATTGGTAGCATCAACACTGTCCGCAATTTCAGGCGTTGGCAAAGGGATTAAGTGGCTATCCAACATTAACATGAGCCTGTCCTTCTTTCTTCTCGCATTCTTTGCGGTCTGTGGACTGTTGTCAGGGGCCTTCCTGTTTTCGTTCAAGCATTACTTTATTGCGATATGGGATTATTTGATCAACTTGCCTGTGATGAGCGTTACCGTTTGGGATGAAGCGGGATCTGTTACTGGCGCCAACGGAGAAAATGTTTCAGAAGCGCTGGCAACTTGGCAGGGTCCATGGACCATTCTTTATTGGGCGTGGTGGATCGCCTTTGCACCATTTGTTGGGCTGTTTCTTGCACGCGTTTCCCGCGGACGGACGATACGCGAATTCGTCGTCGGCGCGATGCTGGCGCCTGCATTAATGTGCCTCGTCTGGTTTGCATTGGCTGGCGGCAGCGCCTTGTATGCAGAACTCTATGGCAATGCCGGGGGCAGTATTGTTAATAGCGATCTTTCTGCACAGCTATTCGAAACCATAAATGTTATTCTGACAAAGGGATCGGCAGGCGCATTGGCAATGTCGATCGTGATCGTTATCCTTCTTATAACGTATTTGGTGACCTCTGCGGATTCCGCCATCCTCGTTATTACGACGATTGCCTCCGGCGGAAAGTCCAAACGGCGGCATGTCAAACACATCATATTTTGGGGCGTCTTACTCTCGGCAGTTGTTGGAATACTCTTGGCTGCGGGCGGGTTGAACGCCTTGCGAGCCGCGATGCTGATCGGCGCTTTGCCGTTCTCATTTGTTGTGGCTTTGATGGGTGTTTCATTGATCAAATCGCTCGTGGTCGATCCTTAGAAACCATCGCTCGACCTTACTATAAATACTTCTAATGATTACCCCGTAAATGACTTCACCCCATAGCCCCTGACCCGCAATCTGGATATACGCCAATAAAGATAGATATTAGGGCCGACTCATGGGTGAAATGAATTCAAAAGCGAAAGTCGTAATTGTTGGCGGCGGCGTCG
>JABDMW010000028.1 GCA_013001295.1 Hyphomonadaceae bacterium | reverse complement strand
AACTTCATTGATTGCCTCGATATGTTCCTCGGCGATGACGACACCAAGTCCATCATCATGATCGGTGAGATCGGTGGGTCCGCAGAAGAAGAAGCTGCGGAGTATTTGACCCATCAAGCCAAAAAGGGTCGTTCCAAACCAGTCGTCGGCTTTATTGCCGGACGGACCGCACCTCCAGGCCGAACCATGGGGCATGCCGGTGCGATCGTTTCTGGTGGCAAAGGCGGGGCCGAAGACAAAATTGCGGCCTTGGAGGCTGCTGGTGTGACCGTATCTCCATCGCCGGCAAAACTTGGTGAAACGTTAATGAGTATACTATAGGCGTAAAACCTAAAGGAACCAGCTATGGTTGATAAACTGCGCTCACAGCAAAATCAGGACTTTCTGGATAGTCAGTATCTGGACGGTGCCAATGCCGACTATTTGGAACAAATGCAGGCGCGGTACGCGACCAACCCCGCAACAGTTGATCCCAGTTGGCGGGCCTATTTCGATAATTTGGGTGAAACCAAAGACAATGTGCAAAAAGTCGCTGATGGTCCGAGTTGGAAGCGCGCGGATTGGCCTCAAGACAGTAACGGGGAATGGACCGCAGCTCTGACAGGAGATTGGGGCCCCGCTGAAGCCCAAATCGCTGATAAAATTAAGGATAAGGCGCCAACTGCCAGCGCCGGTGATGTTCTTAAACAAACCAAAGACAGCTTGCGCGCCCTGAAATTGATCCGCTCTTATCGCATCCGTGGGCATTTGATTGCGGATTTGGATCCGCTTGGATTGGTAAAACGCGAACCGCATCCCGAACTCAACCCCGAAACCTACGGCTTCACCAAAGACGATTATGATCATCCGATCTACATTGATGGTGTGCTGGGGCTCGAAACCGCCACACTCAATGAAATTCTGGAGATATTGCGCCGTACCTATTGTTCGACATTTGGCGTGCAATTCATGCATGTTTCTGACCCGGTTGAGAAAAACTGGCTCCAGGAACGTATCGAAGGACCGGACAAAGAAATTCATTTTACCGAGCTTGGGCGTAAGTCGATTTTGCAAAAACTGATCGAGGCACAAGCCTTTGAAGACTTGCTGCATAAACGCTACCCGGGCACCAAAAGGTTTGGGCTGGACGGCGGTGAAAGCCTCGTGCCGGCTCTGGAGCAAATCATTAAGCGCGGTGGCGCTATGGGTTTGAAAGATATCAATTTTGGCATGCCACACCGCGGACGCCTTAATATCTTGGCCGCTGTGTTGGAAAAACCATATCAGGCGATATTTTATGAATTTTTAGGTGGTGTAAGTTCTGGCGCTCAGGATTTCGGTTCCGGCGATGTAAAATACCATCTCGGCGCTTCATCTGACCGCGCATTCGACGGTAATGAAGTGCATTTATCATTGGCGCCAAATCCATCGCATTTGGAAGCAGTGGACCCTGTTGTCATTGGCAAGGCACGCGCGAAACAACAAATGATGCAAGGCACGCATGAAAGCGTGGAAGGGGAGGCGGTTTGCGCCGTTCTATTGCACGGGGATGCGGCATTTGCCGGGCAGGGTGTTGTCACGGAATGTTTCGGCATGTCTGGCCTCAAAGGTTATCAAACCGGCGGGACGATACATGTCATCGTCAACAATCAAATCGGGTTTACCACGTCGCCGCATTTCTCACGTTCGACACCGTACCCGACAGATGTTGCCATGATGGTGGAAACGCCAATTTTCCATGTTAATGGTGACGATCCCGAAGCGGTTGTGTTTGCCGCGCGCGTGGCCACAGAATATCGTCAAACATTTGGTAAAGATGTCGTTATTGATCTGATCTGCTACCGCCGCTATGGCCACAATGAGGGTGATGATCCAAGCTTTACTCAGCCGATCATGTACAAAGTCATCAAAGACAAGAAGTCGACTCGTGAAATCTATGGACAGCGCTTGATCGACAATGGAACGATATCGGAAGCCGAATTCGTGGAAATGAAGGAAAGTTTCGCGACGTTTCTCGAGCAAGAATTCGAGACCGGCAAATCTTTCCAGAAAAAGCCGCCGGATTGGCTGGAAGGTGTCTGGTCCGGCATTCAACTACCAAATAGCGATGCCAAACGACGCGGAAATAAGTCGGTTGATATCGATACACTTAAAATGATCGGCGACCGGATCACAACAATTCCGGATCCAGAGGTTTGTCACCGCACTTTAAAACGTTTGATTGGTCAGCGGCGGGAAAAAGTCGAAGCGGGCAAAAATATCGATTGGGGATTGGCGGAACATCTCGCGTTTGGATCCCTGCTGGTGGAGGGTCATGCGGTACGTTTATCAGGTCAGGATTGCGGCCGGGGAACTTTCTCTCAACGTCACAGCCACATTGTCAACCAAGAGACTGAAGAGCGCTATACACCTTTGAACAACATTCAAGAGGGGCAGGAATACTACCAGGTTCTGGACTCACTTTTGTCTGAAAATGCTGTTCTTGGATTTGAATATGGTTTCTCTCTAACCGAGCCAAAAGCGCTCACATTATGGGAAGCTCAATTCGGTGATTTTGCCAATGGCGCCCAGGTTATGGTCGATCAGTTTATTTCCTCTGCCGAGCAAAAATGGTTGCGCATGTCTGGACTGGTCATGTTGCTGCCGCATGGATATGAAGGCCAGGGCCCCGAACACTCATCAGCCCGTTTGGAACGTTATCTGCAAATGTGTGCTGAAGATAATATGCAGGTCGCTAACTTGACTACGCCGGCAAACTACTTCCATGCGCTGCGCCGTCAAGTTCATCGACGTTTCCGTAAACCGTTGATTATTATGACACCTAAATCTTTGTTGCGTCATAAACGGTGCGTTTCTACACTTAAGGAAATGGGCCCAGAGTCATGTTTTCACAGACTTTTATGGGATGACGCAGAGTACAACCCGCAAGATGGTGAAGTGCGATTGGTCGCTGATGATAAGATTAAACGAGTCGTTTTGTGCAGCGGTAAAGTCTATTATGATCTATTTGAAGAACGCGAAAAATTGAAAAGAGATGACGTTTATCTCCTGCGCGTCGAACAACTTTTCCCATATCCCGGTGACGCGCTGATCGAAGAGCTGTCCCGGTTTAAAGACGCTGAAATGATCTGGTGTCAGGAAGAGCCGCGCAATATGGGGTCATGGGCTTATATCTCAGAGTTCCTCGAAGAAACACTTGGCCATATCAATGCCAAACATGCGCGGGCACGTTATGTCGGCCGGAAGGCAAGCGCCTCGACCGCGACCGGAATTGCCAGTAAACATAAAGCCGAGCAGCAAGCCTTGCTCGATGAAGCATTTGCGAAATAGGAAAAGTCCATGACGGATATTAAAGTACCCAATGTCGGCGAAAGTGTCAGCGAAGTTACGGTCGCGACCTGGTTTAAAAAAGTAGGCGAAGCTGTCAAAAAGGACGAGGCGCTGGTCGAGCTCGAAACCGATAAAGCGGCGCAGGAACTTGTTGCACCCGAAGACGGCGTACTTGAAGAAATTGTCGTCGCTGAAGGTGAGAACGCCGAAGTCGGTGCCTTGATAGCCCGTCTTGGAAGCGGCGAATCCAAACCAGCGGCAAAAAAAGAGTCTAAATCTGCCAAGAAAGCGGCTCCGAAAAAGGAAGCTCCAGCAGCTAAATCTGCCGAAAGCGGGGTAGAGCTTGAAATTCATGTGCCCAATGTCGGCGAAAGCGTTGCCGAAGTTACGGTTGCCAGTTGGATGAAGGGCGTTGGCGATACAGTGGCCAAAGACGAGCCGGTCGTTGAGCTGGAAACGGACAAAGCGGCTCAGGAACTTGTCGCACCTGCCTCAGGCACGATCACTGAAATTGTCGTTCCGGAAGGTGAAGTCGCTGCTGTCGGCGCGCTTTTAGCTAAAATGAGCACGGGCGCCGCGCCGACCACGAGCGCGGAGGCCGCTCCATCACCGTCCGCAAGCGCTCCTGCGGCATCAGGCAAAGACCCCATGCCATCGGCTCAGCGCATGATCAAAGAAAAAGGCCTGGACGCAGGTTCCATAGCGGGAACAGGCAAGGATGGTCGGATAACCAAAGGCGACGCTTTGGCCGCAAAAGCAACGCCGGCACCCGTAGCTGCCACTCCCGCCGTAACCTCATCTGCGCCCCGTGATATCGGCCCACGCGAAGAGCGTGTACGCATGTCGCGCTTGCGTCAGACCATTGCACGTCGGCTAAAAGATGCGCAAAACACGGCGGCCATGCTCACTACCTATAATGAGGCGGATATGAGCGCCGTCATGGAGATGCGTAAAGCCTATAAAGAGGTGTTTATTAAAAAACACGGCGTCAAACTTGGGTTTATGAGTTTCTTCGTCAAAGCCTGCGTCACGGCGCTAAAAGACGTCCCAAGCGTCAATGCAGAAATTGATGGCACCGATGTTATTTACAAAAATTTCTACGATATCAGCATTGCCGTCGGCACGGACAAAGGGCTGGTCGTGCCGGTTTTGCGCGACGCCGATACCCTGTCGCTGGCAGGTATCGAAAAAGGCATCGGGGCGCTGGGGCAAAAAGCCCGCGACGGCGAGCTGTCCATGGCCGATATGAGCGGTGGTACATTCACAATTTCCAATGGCGGCGTATATGGCTCTTTGATGAGTTCACCGATCCTCAACCCGCCACAGTCGGGTATCCTTGGTATGCACAAAATTGAAAAGCGCCCGGTCGTTGTAGATGATCAAATCGTTATTCGCCCGATGATGTATTTGGCGTTGTCTTATGACCACAGGATCGTTGATGGCAAAGGAGCCGTCACCTTCCTCGTGCGGGTCAAGGAATGTCTCGAAGATCCTGAACGCATGTTGCTCGATCTCTAGGTTTATTGGGCCGGGAAATACCAAACCCGTCTGATCAACCCATCATCCAGTTCATAAACCGAAAGCGAAGCCTGACTTACCTCGGATCCATCTTTGAGCGTAAACGAAACTGTTTCCTTCACGGATACATATTCCCCATTTGTAGACCAGTCAGACAAACGAATTGAGGCCTTGCTATCTCCATTGAAATAGGATTTGAGTTCAGAAACGAGGGAGTCTTTGTCCACGGTGATGATCGTCAAGTCTGAGCCTTCAAGATTAATCCACTCAATATCGTCATGCATAAGTGCCGTCATTCCAACTAAATTTTTGGCGTTGTAGGCGTCACTATAGGACTGGACCAGCGCTTGTGATGAATCGAATATGGGTGAAAGTGCTTTTGATTTGGTGCAGGCTCCACCGCCAAATATTATTCCGCTCAGCACCAATGTTTGGAAAATGTATTTTTTGTCGACCACTTGAACGGACCCTCCCTCATAACTGTAAAATTAGAACTATCTGAATTTTCTGGCTTTTATAGCAAAAATTTGCCATATTACGCTTGTTATCCATAAAAATGGAAGCGCAATTAAAGGGGAGATAAATGTCTGAAATTTCAGAAAACAATACGCCTACATCTTATTGGGTCGTCACCGGTTTACTGGTCGTATGGTCATTGATGGGGATTATGGCCTATCTGGGGAATGTAGGAATGAGCGCGGAAGATTTGGCAAAGTACGTCGCGGAAGGAGACATGACACAAGGATACGCAGATTATATCGCGAGCGCACCTGCGTGGACGACTGCCGTCTTTGCCGTCGCGGTATTCTCGGGCGTTGCCGGCGCAATTTGCCTATTGCTCCGAAAGAAATGGGCTGTGCAGTTATATACTGTGTCACTCGTATTTATTCTAATTTCCATGTTCAAAGGTTTTGTGCTTGATCGTGCAGGCAGCATAATGAGCGCAGGGCAAATATTCATGGAATTTATGGTCGTTATACTCGGCATTATCGCCGTCTGGTTTTCGCGCAAGAAACGTTCAGCCGGCATCATTAAATAGGGGAAATTTATGTCTGAAATATTAGAAAATAAACCACCGGTCTGGTTTTGGATCGTCAGCGGAATCGCATTGATCTGGAACTTGCTCGGGGTCGGCGCCTATCTCATGCAGGTAATGGACCCGGAAGCCGCAATGGAGACAATGACCGCGGCGGAAAAAGCCGCAACCTTGGCATTGCCGGGCTGGTATACGGTTGTCTTCGCGATAGCCGTGTTCGCTGGCGCAATCGGATGTTTGGGGTTGTTGCTTAGAAAGAAATGGGCATTCATGCTCTTGGTTTTATCATTGGTCGCCGTGGTGGTTCAGCAACTTTATCTACGGTTTTCGACGGAGATCGACACATTGACGTGGATGTATCTGATGATCCCAATCATCAGTGTTTTCCTGGTTTGGTTCGCAAAGCATATGACCAAAAAAGGTATTCTTAAATAGGAGAAAAGATCATGACTGATGCAAACACAATGAGTGTGCCCAATTGGTATTGGATTGTCGCCGTTTTGGCGGTTTTATGGAATTTGTTCGGCGGGTTTGATTATTTCAATTCCGTGACGGTTAATGAAGAATATCTCGCGTCCTTCGGGCAAGAGATGATTGATTTTATCAAAAACATGCCGATGTGGGCCAAGGCGGCATGGGGTATTGCTATATTTTCTGCCATCGCAGGGAGCGTGTGTCTGCTTTTACGCAATGCCTGGGCATTCAAACTGTACGTGCTTGCATTTATTTTCATGATTATTTCATTTGCCTATCAGTGGACGGCCGACGATATGCCGGAAGTTGAGGGCGGAACAATCATGTCCGTGGTGGTATTTGCCGGTGCGATTTTCCAGATCTGGTTTTCGCGCTGGGCAAATGGTAATGGTTGGCTCAAATAGCTCTATCGAAATTTTGATTGAAAAGCCCGGCTCTGCGTCGGGCATTTTTTTGGTTTTGATCAGCAGTCCCCGAGGAAGGTCTGCACGGTTTTCGTTGTCCCGTTCATTTTCATGCCGGACCCTTCAAACGTGATTGTGCCGTCGCCAGTGCCAGATTTCCCATCTGCGCTCATGGTGAATTCGTTCTCCATTGTCATTTCCATGCCGTCTTGTGTGCAGGTAAGCGCATAGGAAAGGCGAGGGGGATCGGCATCAACGTCGACCACATCGCATTGCATATCTCCCATGTCAGAACTGTCGTTGATCTGTTTGGCAAAGTCCTTCGCAGACATATTGGCTTGTTCCGGGGTCATGCAATATTCATGTGATGTCGTTCGCGCCGGTTGGTTCATGGTCATGCCGTGCGCGACCATGTTCATTTGCATCGTCACTTCGGATTTCCATTTTCCCGGTGTGATGCTGAACGTATCGCCAGCGATGGCAGGGGAGGACATGGCACAGGCCAGCCCGATAAGGGATATTGCATTGATTTTCATGATTACTCCGTAATTCGCGCCCGACCAAACCCATAGCACAAATTCACGCCAAAAACCAGCTCGTCCATGATGGATTGACTATACCATACTTAATGGTATGTATATTGAGTTTAGATTGGTGGGTAGTATGAATATGTGGTTTGTCTTTGCAGGAATATCAGCCGTTTTTACGGCGTGTGTTCACACCTTTGCAGGACAGAAATTCGTCATCCGGCCATTGCTTGACGCGCCTAAATTTGATCATGTCTCGCGTTTCACCAACTATTATTGCTGGCACATTGTCACCATGGTCCTGTTTTCCATGGGTGCCCTTTACTTTATTGCCGCGACCAATTCCGAAATGATCGAACTCGCCTGGCTTGCGACAATATATGCGAGTCTTTTCGTGTTATGGAATTTGTTCATGATCGCGACAAACCGATTGAAACCGAAACATTTCCCACAATGGGCCTTGATATTGCCCACGGCATTATTTGGCTGGGCGGGATTGCTCTTTTAGTGGCCCGGTTTTCAAAAACAGACTGGTTGGACCTCGGACTAGAATTACTGGTCAGCGACAGGGCCGGCGTCATCCGAATTGATAAATTGTGCGCACATGCCGCGCGAACGAAAGGATCATTCTATCATCATTTCAAAGATCGAGACGCTTTTGTGTCGGAATTGATGACATATTGGGAAGATCAAATGACTCAAAAGGTCATCGATAAAACACAGCGTATTCAAGACCCGATTGGACGGATACTGACGCTTAATAAGCTGGCATCCGGTTTAGATGCTGAGCTGGAGCGGGCGCTGCGCCGTTGGGCCGGATCCGAGCCATTGGTCGAGGCGGGTGTGGCACGCGTCGATAAACGCCGGGTCGAATATCTCGCGCGTCTTTGGCAGGACGCCAAGGATATCACTAGCCAACAGGCGATCGATTTGGCCGTGATGGATTACGCGACCATGGTTGGTTTTCAGCAGTTCTATGTTGATGTCAGTCATGAGCGACGCGCCCGCATCGATAAATATTACGGTCAATTGATGGAGAGCCTTCCAGATCGCGCTTAATTTTATATAAATTCCAATTGAATGCGCGTAACTCCAGCAAATTCCAATCAAAACTGTTCAGAACAGATCCAAATCAAATACACCGGCGTAAAGAAAGTACATCCATTGGAGAACGTTATGCCGCGACTAATGTCCCCCCTCGTGTACGCTGCATTAACGGTAGCCGTTTTAACGGCCTCCAATGGATATTCTCAACAACCTCCGCAATCCCGAACAACTGATGAGTGTCCCATGAAAATAGATTTTGCCGATACAGATGCGTCCGAGAACTGGCGGGCCGTTAATGATGGCGTTATGGGTGGCCGGTCATCCGGCGGCCCGGAATTCGACGACGATAGGATGATATTCAAAGGAAGTATCAACACCGATGGCGGCGGATTTTCCTCCGTGCGTACCGGCGTTGCGAGTGGTGAACTTGCGGAAGCTAGCGGCCTCAAAATGCGCATCAAATCAGATGGTCGCGCCTACAAAATCACAATGCGTACCGACGTTACCTATCGCGGCCGGTTGATCTCATTTCAGGCTGATGTCCCGTCAACGCCCGAAGGCAAATGGGCCGAGGTCGACGTCAAATTTGATGCGCTTCGTGCTTCACTGTTCGGTCGCCCACTCAGCGGCGCGCGGTTTGATGCGGCTAAAGTAGGTGAGATCGGTATTATCATTGCCGACGGCAAAGACGGCCCGTTCAAAATCGAGATCGATTGGATAAAATTTATTTGTCCGTAATAGTGAGTTAGGAGCGCGTACGAAAGTCTTCGATTCGGTGCCGCATTAAAGAAATTGTCGTTAATAAAGTAGATTATGCGCCGTTGTAGCAGATTGTGAGTGGGGAGCAGAATTACGGTTGCGGTCACCGTAATTCGGTCCGGTTAAATTGAATTTAAAATTTTAGCCCTCGTTATCGCGGACTTGATCCGGGATCTCCCTAATCCTTAGAGATGCCAGCCTGAGTCTGGCTTCTCAGGATGAGGGGATATCAGACCGGTTTGTGCGGGTCAGAAACGGTTTGTGTACCACGCGCAGCCCCCGTGATACGTCACAGGGTCCCCGGCTTATTTAATCTTTACCCTGAATTTTACCGCAAATTCAGGGTTCGGATCACCAAATAGAAATATGCCTTTGGGTGCAAAACAAATATGGCGTATCGTCGGGTCATATCCGGCCGCGGGCGTATCGCCACAATCGCCCATATTCGCAGGCTTGGCCGCCGCCTTGGAATACCCAACATCAAAGGCTTCGTCAAAAGTAAGTCCCGATCCGGAGTCAACAAAATCAACGACATTTACCGGCCCGCTATCATCGATATCGCCATTGTAAAAAATCACTTCACTCGGGAGTTCGTCGGACAGAAATATTGTGTCATTGTCTATATCCAACAAGCCTGAATTTATAACATCGATTGTGTAAATCATATCACTTCCCGGTACGGCGTATAGCCCGGAGAGCGTCGGATCATAAATCTCAACCGACTTATTGGCTTCAATACGGCCATCATCATTGATGATCGTATAAATGGTTGTCACTTGCGGCACGGTACCGTCGCAGGCGGTATGCGCGAAAACGACTTCGCCTGAACTCGGCGTGCCAAGGGCAATTTCAATCGTCTCATCCGGCTCCCCCACCGTATCATCAACGATGGTTATCGGGAGCGGGAAAGCCTGCGCTTTGTACAACCCTGCAGGAATGGTCACGACACCTGAGGATACCGTAAAATCATCGGTAAGTGTCGCGGTCCCACCGGTTATTGTGAACGGAATTGTTGTTGAAAATTCAACCCGGCCATCCAGAATGATGGTAGGAATATTACCACCGCCTGCTTCCATGTCTGAGCTCGAGGCCGCGCTAAATTGGGCAAAGGCGGCGATATCCAAACGCAAATCATCAATAAAATTGCCGTAACTACCCGGGTTTGTCGTGCGGAATTGCACGCGCTGCGTCCCGGTCGCACCCGTGTAGGTCGTTGAGCCCGTATTTACTTGCCATGGCTGGCCAATTGTCGTGCTTTGCGTTGCCAAAGTTTGGAAAATTGCCCCGGTTGATGTGGCAATTTCCAAAATCGCGATTTGCGGGTCCGGGCCACCATTGCGGGCCCGATGGGCAAATGTCCAACCGATGGTCTCTCCAGCCAACAAACAAACGTCCTGATGCAGCGTTCCCGGCGAATTTGCGTTCATTTCCGCAAATACATTCCCTTCATAGGCTATAACGCCTTGAAAACCGGAATCCCATAATTCGATTTTACCCGTTGCATCCGTCCATTCCGGTACGACGAAATCATCGAAAATTTGAAAAGTCGGTGCCCCCGCGCCTTGCGGGTCGTTTTGCTCAAATCCGCCATTGTAAAATTCGCGTTGCTGTGCAGCCGCCGATTGCGCGTGCGCAAGCAGCGTAACCGCAATCGCAGTTGCCATCAAATATCGCCAAATACTGATACCTAAAAATCGCAAACCCAACACCTTTCAACGCCCTATTTGCGCCTGATATAATTGTTCGAATACGATGAGAGACAATCCTTTAAGGCCGGTTAAAACAGGTGTTTAAAAGTAAGAGTGGTGAAAAATATCTGCACGATTCCATCTTGTAATATTCACATTTAGATCGCGGGATTAAGTACTCCGAAGAATTGCCCCCTGAGACCTTTTATTGGCACCACAACTCTTCATGCAATAAATAAATTCGGGGCGTTGCTTCAAATACGAACTTATTCCTCACTTGACGAATCCGCCAACCCCCGTCATTTTGCGCGCAAGGTTTCGCGCCGTTTTTGGCGCGCTCACTAATCTTCTCAACCCAAGAGATTTTCATGACTGAAACATACGATCTTCTTATTATTGGCGGCGGCCCCGGCGGCTATAATTGCGCCATTCGCGCTGGGCAATTGGGCCTGAAAGTTGGCTGTATTGAAAACCGCGGCACGCTCGGCGGCACCTGTTTGAATGTCGGGTGCATCCCGTCTAAAGCCTTGCTGCATGCCACTGAGCTGTATGAGGCGGCCGAGAAAGATTTTGCCGGTTTCGGGATCAAGGCCACAGTCGAGCTCGACTTGCAGACCATGATGAAATCGAAAGAGAAAACCGTCGACGGACTGACCCAGGGCATTGAATTTCTGTTCAAGAAAAACAATGTCGATTATATCAAGGGCTTCGGCAAAATCGTCGATGCCAAAACCGTTGATGTGGATGGCAAAGCCTATGCCACCAAAAATATTGTCATCGCCAGCGGGTCCGAGGTCGCGACCTTGCCGGGGGTCGATATTGACGAGAAGCAAATTGTCAGTTCCACCGGGGCGCTGGAGCTCTCCGAAGTGCCGGGCAAAATGCTGGTTGTGGGTGCGGGCGTGATTGGGTTGGAGCTCGGCTCGGTTTGGCGGCGTCTCGGCGCGGAAGTGACGTTTGTCGAATACATGGATCACATTATGCCGGGCATGGACGCGGAGGTACAAAAGCAAAGCACGCGCATTTTCAAGAAACAGAAAATGAAATTTGAGCTTGGCCGTAAAGTCACGGGTGTCACCAAAGAAAAATCCGGCCTCAAGGTCGAGACCGAAGCCGCGGCCGGCGGCAAGCCCAAAAGCTTTGACGCGGATGTTGTGCTCGTGTGTATCGGGCGGCGTCCGTTTACCGACGGGCTCGGCCTTGAAAATGTCAGCGTCGTCACAGACAAGCGCGGCTTTATCGAGACCGATCATTTCAAAACCAATGTCGCCGGCATTTGGGCGGTGGGCGACTGCACGCACGGGCCGATGTTGGCCCACAAAGCCGAAGATGAGGGCACAGCAGTGGCCGAGCTGATCGCGGGTAAGGCTGGGCATGTCAATTATGATGCGATCCCGGGGGTAGTGTATACCTATCCGGAAATCGCCAGTGTTGGCAAAACGGAAGAAGAATTGAAGAAAGAAGGCCGCGCATACAAAAGCGGGAAATTCCCGTTCATGGCCAATTCGCGCGCGCGCGCCAATCACGAAACCGACGGGTTTGTCAAAATACTGGCTGACGCGACAACAGATGAAATTCTCGGCGCCCACATGATCGGCGTCGGTGTCGGCGATTTGATCGCCGAAGTTGTGCTCGCGATCGAATTTAAAGCCGCCAGCGAAGACATTGCCCGCACCTGTCACGCCCATCCGACGGTCAGCGAAGCTGTGCGTCAGGCGGCGATGGACGTGGAAAAATGGGCCATGCAGATGTAGGGAAGGGATGCGCTAAAGCGCATTCTTATTCGCTGGATCCCTAATCAAGTCCGGGATGAGCGGACTATGAAATATTCTCTCGCTCATCCCAAACTTGATTTGGGATCCAGTCCCGCGCTTACATTGATTTTATCTTCACAATAAAAATGGCCGCCGCGATCAGGCGACAGCCTCTCCACGCCGTCATTACCGCCCTTGTGGCGGTAATCCAACCCTGATGGTTTCCGCAATTTGCCGTACGACGGATGACGTTAGAGTTGGATTGCCGACATAAAGTCGGCAATGACGAGATAGAGTTGGTTAGCCTTTCAAAAAAAAAGGCAGCCGCGGTCAGGCGACAACCTCTTTGAAGGGATTAAAAAAGCTTAGCTTTTTGGCTTGGCTTTGTATTCGGTTTTACCGGTTTTGTAGTCGATGCAGGCTTGCAGATCTGCCGCACCTTTTTCCTGGCAAATCTTGAGCGCGTCATCAAAACTATAGGTCTTTTTCATTTTCTTGTCGGCTTTTACCATAACCGCGCCTTTTTCAGTGGCACCCATCACAGATGTTTGTTGGGCTGTGCTGGCTTGGGTCTTCATTGCGTGTTTTTTATCGCAATCTTTTCCTTCGCCGGCAAAAGCGGACCCGGCGGCAAAAGCAAGGGCGAGGGTGGTAAGGCCGGCAATTTTTAGATGTCTGGTAGTCATTATGTCTCTCCTATTTCAAACGACGTTACCTTATTACACGACAGCTGTCGTAGGGGAAGGGCGTTTACGATATATGTCGTAATTGTAAGGAATTGGACAGATTACTGTAAGATTTCAAAGTTTCAGCATGTCACGCATAGCACCCAGATATTCGATCCATGCGTCGCGCCCGGCGGGTGTCAGGTGCACAAGAGTTTGAGGACGTTTCCCACTGTATCCTTTTTCCTGCCGAATAAAACCAGCGGTTTCGAGTTTGGTTAAATGGGTAGAGAGATTGCCATTAGTAGCACCGGTTTTTTGTTGCAGTTCCGGAAAGCTGGCTGGATTGACCGATGATAGATAGGCCATCACGCCCAGGCGCAAACGCCCATGAATAATGCCATTGATGTCCTGGATAGAGGCGTTCATCGCTAAACTACGGCTTTCGGTTCTTTGCGGATCTGGCCAAGACTCGGCACAATTATTGTGAAGATGACAGCAATTGAGGCGGCCAAATAAAGTTCCGGCTTACCCAGGAGCGCAAAGCTGACAATGGTCGCCAAGACGGCCAAAAGGCCGGGAATGCGCTGTGATCTTTCATGGCTCATTGTGCCGATCACGAGGTAAGCAATGATCTGACCGGCAAAGCCAATACATACCATCATATCAAACATGGCAGGAGTGGTGTCGTTGAATACCATATTGAGCACGATCCCGATAAAACACGCGATCATCATTAAAACGAAGGACACCCAAACCGCGTTTTCCGTCCGATTTCCAACAGATGAAATCCCCGGTTTGCCTTGCAGGCTGCGTCCGAGCAACGCGTTGCCGATCCCGCCGATAATGGCATAGCTCAGCCACAAAATCCCAAGCGCGCTCTGTGGCAGCCCTGCTGTGCCGGAAATAATGGCCCAATGGCCAAAAAAGGTAATCGCCAACAGCACGCCCCACATCAGACCGATCCGTCCACCGAGAAGTGGCGTGGTGCGGCCTTCTTCCGCCATGGATTTCACATATTCAAGATCGTTTAATATCTCAGTCTTTGTCATATCTATCTCCTTTTCGCTATTCGTATAACACAAACAAGTTTGAAAAACAAACTAAAATTATGAGCCTTACACAACGTGTGCCAAATATGCTCGCTTTTCAGGCGCGCGGATGAGCGGTAGAGTGGATTTTCATCAGGCTTTCGGCATCGACATCGGTGTAGACCTGTGTTGTCGACAGGCTGGCATGGCCGAGTAATTCCTGAATGGTGCGAAGATCGCCGCCGCCTGCGAGCAGGTGCGTGGCAAATGAATGCCGCAACGCGTGCAGCGTGGTTGTTTCGGGCAGGCCAAGTGCGGCGCGGAGCAGACGGATTTTATCCTGAATGGCTTTCGGCCCCAATTTCCCGCCTTTGATGCCGCGAAACAGGGGAGAGCCGGCTTCAAACACGATCGGACAAAGCTCGACATAGACCGATACGGCCTCTGCTACCACGGGCAGGACCGGAATCAACCGCGTTTTTCCGCCTTTTCCGGTCATGCGTAAACTGTCAGCCAACGGATAATCATCGATCGTGAGCGAGAGGGCTTCTGAAATCCTCAAGCCGGCCCCATACAGGAGTGTGAGAACCGCTGTATCGCGGGCTGCGACCCAGGGGCGTTTGTCGGATGTCGACGCGGCATCGATTAATTCTTTGCTGGCAACAACACTGATCGGTTTGGGTAACCGCTTCTTGGCTTTGGGGCCTTTGATCAATCCGATGGCATCATTTTTTATATCCCACCTGCGCTGCAGGTAGCGATAAAATGTCCGAATTGCGGAAAGATGTCGAGCCAGTGACGCCGATGATAAACCTGAAGGTCCCGATCTTTTGTTGGCCAGATAACTACGAAAATCAGTTGTTTTTAATGTGTGTAAATCTTCAAGTTGAATTGTCTTTCCCAAATGCGAAGTCATAAACCCTAAAAACCCGGAAATGTCGCGTTGATAGGCCTCGACGGTTTTTGCCGACAGTCTTCGTTCGCCCTGAAGGTGCGAGAGAAAGATATTCAATGCTTCTAATGCACGCATATAAGTTTTCGCTGATAAAATCGATGTTTAAGTGACTTTATGAAGGGCGAGTTAAGGAAGCATTAGGGGTATACAAAGCATATTAACCTTAATTGCGACCTAAAAGACCCGAGCCGGATTAAAACCGGGGCTGGTTCGGGATTTTTGAGGGTTTCTGAAGGAAATGCTGGGACTGGGAGCCGGTTATGGGGTTGTTGAACAAATTTGTTCGAAAACCAAAAGATACGGATGACGATTTCGGTGCCGGCATCGAAGTTGAACAGACTGATTTTACCTCGATGAAATTCGAGACCCAGGAAATCGCGTCTGAAGAAAAAGCATCGGCCGCCTATCTGCGGTCGACCGAAGTTCATGAAATAGAAGAATTGCGGTCCAATGTCAGCAAAATGGCTGCCGCACTGCGTGACAGCATGCGCCTCAACCAGGACGCAGTCGGCGATATAGAGAAAATCTCTCGCTTCCTGGAGATCGCAGAAGCCAACACGATCAGTGTCGAACGCTTGCGTCCTGAAAACACCAAGCTGAAATCGAAACTCGACTCTGTGCGGGACGAGATCGCAAAAGCCGATGCCCGCGTGCGCGAAGTTGAAACCCGTGCCGAAATGTATAAAGCGCGGCTCGAGCAAAGTTTCGAGGAACTTGCTGCCACAAGGGCGCGTTTGATCGAAGTTGAGGAAACCTATCGACGTGAACAATCAAAACGCGCCGATTCCAACGAAAGTGTCGAAAAACTGCTTTCGGAACGTCGCGACTTGAAAGTGGCTATTGAAGAACTTGAATCCAACAAAGACGGGTTGGCCGAAAAGGTCGAGGGCTTCAAAGCTGTTGAGCAAACGCGCAATCGCAAGATTACCCAGCTAATGAAACAGGCGGAGCATCTGTCCGCTCAAATCGAAGACGAACGGCAGACAAAGCACCTGGCCGTTTCAAAATTGCGGTCTTTGAAACTTGATTATTCAGATCTGAAATCGAAACATATTGAATCGCTGTCACAACTGGATTTTGCGAAGCAGGAAATCAAATCCTATCACAAAATTCTCGCTGACTTTAAAAAGCACAGCGAAAGCAAGATATTCGCACTGAACTCGGCCCTGGCTACACAAAAAATGCATCAAAAAGTCAGTGACGACATGGCACGGTACGAAGATGCCGAGCAGTCGAAACTAAAAACCGAACTCAATCGCTCAAAACGTAACGCCAGGAAGCTTGAGAAAATGCTCAAGCAAAACATGTCAGATCTACAGGAGAACCGTGAGGCTTTGGCAAATTCAAAGGCCGACAATGAAGCATTGCATGAAAAACTGCTTGGTGTTCTTGTCGAAATGGACAGTTTGCGCCGGACACATCAGCGTCAGTCTAAAAAGCTGGGTGAGTATTCAACGATTTCTGCAGTGACATCAGAACAAAACGACGAAAATGGGCGACAAAAGTCAGAATCAAGAAAAAGGCCCGCCGATCAATTGAGTGGTCAAACTATTCGCGGTGACGGGCTTATTGACGATTTGAAAATGGTCACAGAACCGCACAAAAAATCCGGTTCGTAATTCTGATGCACTGAGATTAGACGTCATCTCCGCGTTGAATTGAATTTTTCCAAATATGTGCTAATATGTTCGCCTACAACGCTAATGATGATCGGCGTATGATCGTTGAAAAATTACATTAGGGGCGCTCAATGTACAAAAATATTTTAATAACAACAGCCTGTGTGCTGGCTGTCTTTGGATGTTCAAATTCCGAGACACAAATCACAACCACGAAACCGCAATCAATCGAAGAGGTCGCACAACTTGCCGGTGCACCATTGTTTGAAGGGATGGGGGATTTTCATCGCCCGATCACGACCACAAGCTTGGACGCGCAGAAATATTTCAATCAAGGCATGGTTCTGGCATTTGGTTTTAATCACGCAGAGAGTATTCGATCGTTCAAGGCGGCGCAAAAGCTCGATCCCAATTGTGCCATGTGTTTTTGGGGCGAGGCTTTAGCGACGGGACCGAACATAAATGTGACCAGTAATGGAAATGCGATCATGTCTGATGATGATCGTCGGTCTGCTTTCAAGGCGATATCTAAAGCACAGGACTTAATTGAAAGCGCCAGCCCACGTGAAAAGCGACTGATCGAAGCCTTGGCAAAACGATATAATGGAGACCCGTCTACCGATCGGACGTCACTCGATATCGCATATGCCAATGCAATGGGAGCTTATGTGAATGAGCATCCCAATGACAATGATGCGGCCGCAATTTATGCAGAAGCCTGGATGAACACAATGCCGTGGGACTATTGGTCGGAAAACGGCGAGCCAAAGCCGGAAACAGTTAAGGTGATTTCAGCGCTCGAAGGCATATTGGAGCGAGCGCCAAATCATCCATTAGCGCTGCATCTCTATATTCATGCTGTCGAGGCTTCCAGTGACCCGGGGCGGGCCGAGGACGAAGCGGACCGGCTAACTAATCTGGTTCCCGGGTCCGGTCATCTGGTGCATATGCCGGCCCATATTTTCTGGCGCGTTGGACGGTATGATGATGCCGCCAAAGCCAATATCAGAGCCGCCGCTGTAGACGAGGAATATATTGCGGCCTGCAACGCCCAAGGATTTTATCCGGCGCTTTACTATCCGCATAATATCCATTTCTTGTGGGCGGCTGCGAGCATGTCCGGGCAAAGCAAAATGGCCATCGAATCCGCATTTAAAGTCGCGGACAATGTGAGATTGGAGCAAATTGAAGCTTTTCCCACTGTCGAGTTCTTCAAAACCATTCCCATATTGGCGCAAACACAGTTCGGCAAATGGGATGATATTATTGCGTCGACCAAACCACCTGAAAATCTCGATTATTCAAACGCGATTTGGCATTATGCGCGCGGGGTCGCTTTTACCCGCAAAGGCGATATGGAGGCCGCAGCCCATGAACGCGCCGCCTTGGCGCAGGTAAAAGACTCCGTGCAAATCAGTTTCTTGGACAGCGCCGATTACCCTGCCAGTGTGCTTCTCAATATTGCGGATAGTTTGTTGCAGGGTGAAATCTCTATGGCATCTGAAAATTTCAAAGGGGCGATCGGTAATTTTGAACGGGCTGTCAACTTGCAAGACGGTCTACCATATATGGAGCCGCCATTCTGGTATTACCCGACACGTCAGTCACTCGGTGAGGCCTATCTCGCAGCAAAGAAATTTGATAAGGCCGAGGCGACGTACCGCGCAGATTTAAAAGATTACCCGCGCAATGGCTGGTCGATGTACGGTCTGGTTCAGTCGTTGAAAGCGCAAGGCAAAACTGAAGAAGCGACCGCTGTGCAAGCAAAATTTGATACGATTTGGTCGAAAGCTGACATCAAGATCGACAGCTCGCGTCTATAGACGCATTTTCCATTTGCGAATCCAGTTTTGCCCGCCATAAATAGGGCATGCCCAAATCGGTTGCCCGAGTTCTGTTTCCGGTCAGTGTCCCTGAGCCGTTTGATTATCTGGCTCCGGCTGGAACGCCGGTTCGCATAGGTGATTTCGTTTACGCGCCCATCGGAAAACAGGTTAAATTAGGCGTCGTTTGGGGGTTCGGGGAGACTGATCCCGACCGGGATCTCAAATCAATTGCAGAACGCAAATCCTGCCGGCCGCTGTCACCAGAGATGCTTAAGTTCGTCGACTTTACCGCCAAGTATAACTGTGCGCCATTGGGCATGGTGCTGAGGATGGTGATCCGCTCGTATAAAGCACTGGATCCGAGTCCGATGGTTGATTTTTATACGCCAAAAGGGGACAGACCTGCGGGACTTACGCCCGCACGACAACGCGTGCTTGATTTGGCGGACGTATGGCCCGGTCGCGCCAGTGATATCGCCAAGGCCGCCGGTGTCTCACCCGGCGTTATTTCAGGCATGGCCAAAGCGGGATTGCTGACGCGGACCCATGCGCCGCTCGATCCACCATTTGTTCAGCCCCGGCCTGCGCACGATGGCCGCGCCTTTGAACTCACATCTGGCCAGAACCAGGCCGTATTAAGCTTGAGCAAATTGGTCGAAGAGACCGGATTTAATGCGGCATTGCTGGACGGCGTGACCGGGTCTGGAAAAACCGAAGTGTATCTTGAAGCGGCGGCGAAAGCTCTGGAACACGGCGGGCAAGTCTTGATCCTGGTGCCCGAGATTGCACTGACACAGGCCGGGATGCGCCGGATCACCGAGCGGTTCGGGGCGGAGCCCGCGCAATGGCATTCGGCCATGGGCGACGCAGCGCGGCGCCGTGTCTGGCGTGAAGTGGCAACCGGGCGGGCAAAGCTCGTCGTCGGAGCCCGTTCGGCGCTGTATCTTCCCTATACGGACCTGCAACTGATCGTGGTCGACGAAGAACATGATAGCTCTTACAAACAGGAAGAAGGCGTTATTTATAATGCGCGCGATATGGCTGTGGTCCGGGCCAGCTTATCCGGCGCCAGTATTGTATTGGCTTCTGCAACTCCCTCGCTGGAGAGCCTGACCAATGCCCGCACCGGTCGCTATGCACATGTTATCCTGCCGGAACGTCCGGGCGCCGCGATCATGCCTGAAGTCGGTCTCGTCGATTTGAAAGAACATGTACCGGAAAAAGGCCGATTCCTATCCCAGCCTTTAATCGATGGTGTCAGTCAAGCGCTCGAACAGGGTGATCAGGCCATGCTGTATCTCAACCGGCGTGGATATGCGCCCTTGATTATCTGCCGGGCGTGCGGGGAGCGGTTGAAATCACCCGATACCGATAGCTGGCTGGTAGAGCACAAACGCACCGGACGCGCCATATGCCACCATACGGGTTATTCCATGCCCATGCCGAAAGCCTGCCCAGCCTGTAAAACTGACGGCAGTCTCAGCCCGGTTGGTCCGGGTGTTGAACGTGTCGCGGAGGAGGCCGCGATCCTTTTTCCAGATAAAACCATCGAAATCCTGTCTTCTGATACGGCTGGAAACCCGGAACGCATTCGCGAACGCATGGCCAAGATGGCGGCCGGCGAGATCGATATCATGGTCGGCACCCAGATGGTGGTCAAAGGTCATAACTTTCCGCATTTGACATTTGTTGGCGTGGTCGATGGGGACCTTGGATTGGCCGGCGGTGACTTACGTGCCGGAGAGCGCACCTATCAAACTTTGGTTCAAGTGGCGGGACGGGCAGGGCGGGCCGAAAAGCCCGGCCGCGCCTTGATTCAGACCCATCTCCCGGAACACGAAGCTTTAGTAGCGCTTGCAAACGGCGACCGCGAGGCCTTTATCAAAGCCGAACTGGGAATGCGCGAAATGTTAGGCCTGCCGCCTTTTGGAAAACTGGCCGCCGTTATTATTTCGGGACCGGATGCGCCCAAGGCCAATGAATTCGCCCAAAAATTTCTAAAGTTGGCGCCGCGGGTTGGAATAGACGGTGGGGATATCGAAATCATGGGGCCGAGCGAAGCCCCGATTGCCATTCTGCGCGGGCGGCATCGTCGCCGTTTTCTGATCCGCGCAGATCGTAATATCAACCTGCCAGCTTATATGCGCACCTGGCAGGGTCGCATCCGCGTGCCCAGCAAATTCAAGCTTCAAATCGACATTGATCCGCAAGGATTTATGTAAATTGAGCCCAGTGGAATTGCTAAATCCATGATTGCCAGACGCGTAAAAATAATGTGACAATGCCCTTATGAAAAAGAGCTGGTGGAAAAATTTTCTGATAACGATATTTAAGCCGGAGTCCGGTTGGTCGCGATGGCTATTGGCACTGATCATTCTGGCTTATTTCTTGGCGGCTTTTGTTGGATTGCTGGATCCTGTTAAGGAAGTGATCGATCGTGATCCATATTCCCTTAAGATTGGATCGTACAATGTCACGGCCTATAAATTTATTCATGGCGTAATTACCTTAATGGGTTTGTTGTGGATCGCCAGTCTGATTTCAGTCACAGGTGAAAAAGCAATCCAAGGCTTGGATAAAATAAAGTCCAGCAACCGCGCTCTCTTGGTAAAGGGCCTGAAAATAGTGGTTTACGTAATTGTATTTTTCATGTCGCTCAACATCCTTGGGATCGATCTTACTGCATTCGCGGTTCTGAGTGGTGCAATTGGTATCGGTATTGGTTTTGGCCTTCAGAAAATTACATCCAATTTCATCAGCGGACTTATTCTCTTGTTTGAGAAATCTGTTGAGGAAGGCGATCTTGTTGAACTGTCGGGCGGATATCAGGGCATCGTCAAGTCAACAGGTGCTCGTTACACATTGATTGAAACATTCGATAGCAAAGAGATCATGATTCCGAACGAAGATTTCATCACCAACCGGGTCACAAACTGGACATTCACCAATGAGAAGGGACGCGTTGAAATCCTGCTGGGTGTTTCTTACGAATCCGACATCGAACGGGCACGGGAATTGATCCTGGAAGCCGCAATAGAGCATCCGCGATGTAGCAAAGACCCGGAGCCACAATGCTACTTAACTGCCTTCGGATCGAGCTCGGTCGATTTTGTTCTGTATTTCTGGGTTGATAATGTCACAGAGGGTAGGTTGGAGCCTAAAAGTGACGTCTTTCGCGCAATTTGGCGAAAGTTCAATGATAACGGGATCGTCATTCCGTATCCGCAATCTGACATTCATATCAAAAACCCGGAGGTGTTTAAATGAGTGGGCACATTCTTTTGGCATATGGGTTTGACGGTAAAGGCGGCGGAACGGCTCTCAATGGCAAAGAAATCAGCCAGCATCTGGAAGATGATAAACTTGCCTGGGTTCATTTGGACGCCAATGATCCAAAAACACCCGAGTGGATGCAGGCTGAAATATCTTATTTGGATCCTTTTATTATCGAAGCAATTTTGGCCGAAGAAACCCGCCCGCGCCTCACTGAAATTGGCGATGGCGCTATCATTATCTTGCGCGGCGTAAATTTAAACGAAGAAGGGGACGAAGAGGACATGGTCTCGATCCGTCTTTGGATAGATGCTCACCGGATTATCAGCGTTCAAAGACGAAACGTAAAAGCGGTCAAGACTCTTGAAAGCAAGATCAAAGCGGGCACGGGACCGGCCAATTCAGGGCGGTTCATCGGTATGCTGTTGTCGCAATTGTTCGGGCGCTTTGAACCGGTTCTGACCGCGCTAGATGAGCGGACCGACGACACGGAAGAGGCGGTTATCCGCGATGGCAATACCCAACTGCGCAAAGACATCACAGATATACGTAAGAAAGCCATCGTTTTTCGCCGCCATATGTCGCCGCAAAAAGATGCTGTTTCCCAGTTGCGGATGGCCGAGTTCAGCTGGATCGATGATAAAGACCGCCGCCACCTTCAGGAGAATTATAACTTCGTTCTTCGGTATGTGGAGGAGCTGGACGCTATTCGCGAACGTGCGCAAATTGTCAAGGACGAACTCGCGAACATGATCTCGGACCGCATGAATAAAAACATGTATATTCTGTCGATGATTTCAGCCGTGTTTTTACCGCTCGGGTTTTTGACAGGATTGCTGGGTATAAATGTCGGCGGCATTCCGGGTTCTGAGAATACTTCGGCATTTCTGATTTTTTGCGGATTTTTATCCTTCGTTATCCTGATGCAGCTCGTGATATTCAGAAAACTCAAATGGATTTAATTTACCTTATTTGATTAAACGAGCATCGGATTGAGAATTAAGCCTCTATAAGATCGGTCAGAAAACGGGGGAGCATATGAACTATTCAACCAAAATGATGATTTCAAAAACACTGGTGACAGCGGCGATCGCGCTATATGCGGCCCTGCCGTTCTTCACGAAATGGGAGTGGATGTCAGTCGGCAATTTGCTCGCATTTCCCGTCTTTCTTTATGCGCTGTGGGGCGGTTTGCACGGTACGGCAAGATCGGTTCGTCTCGTCGCATTTCTGGTTATGGCTTATATTCTGGGATATTTTATAAGTTTGAACTGGTTGAGCGATCGACCGCCCTTGGAATACTTACCGTATTTCGCTGCTGTTTTCGGGCTTTTAACTCTTGGCGTTTTGTTCAGTATCAAACGCAAATAAGCGGCCAAAACAGTCCCAAATAACACCAAAAAAACCTGCGTCAATATGACCGTTTCGACTTGTGAAACATAGGGGTTGGAATCGCAAATTTCCCATGTTAATACGCGCTTGCTTTAGCGGCCCTCTGCCGTTGGGTACGGCGAATATGCCGGCGTATTAACGGATAACATCTTTACACGCCAGAAATTGGATTTTCAGTTTCGGGCCATCACTGGAAAGACCTTCATGTCGAACCTTGATATGATCACTGGCGAAGCTGCTAAGCGATATGCCACGGCCCTTCTCGAACTTGCGGAAGACGCTAAGTCTCTGAAAACAGTAGAAAAAGACCTCAAAACGCTCAAGGGCTTGTTTGCTAAGAGTGCCGATCTAACGGCGTTGTCAAAAAGCCCGGTCGTGGCGACGGCAGATCAACTTTCAGCTATGCTGGCAGTGGCCAAGAAAGCCAAGCTCAGCAAATTAACAACCCAATTTATTGGCACGTGCGTGGAGAATCGCCGTGCTTCGCAAATCCCTGAAATTATCGCTGCCTTTGAAGAAAAATTGGCGCGACGCCGCGGAACACAGTCCGCTCAAGTGATTTCAGCGCAGAAATTGACAGCTGCCCAGCTGAAATCAATTCAAACACAAATCAAAAAGACAATCGGGAACGATGTGGATATTGAAACCCAGATCGATCCATCATTACTCGGGGGATTCGCCGTTAAAATCGGATCCCGTTATTTTGACAGCACGCTCAAAACAAAACTTGAAGGCCTGAAAATGGCTATGAAAGAGGCATAAGACTATGGATATTCGCGCCGCAGAAATTTCTAGCATTCTGAAAAAGCAAATTAAGGGTTACGGCTCTGAAGCTAAAGTAACTGACATAGGTCAGGTTCTTTCCGTTGGTGACGGTATCGCCCGTATTCACGGTCTGGACAATGTTCGCGCCGGTGAGATGGTTGAATTCCCAGGCGGCATTAAAGGCATGGCGTTGAACCTTGAAAGCGACAATGTCGGTGTGGTTATCTTTGGTGATGACCGTGGTATTTCAGAAGGCGACACTGTTAAGCGTCTCGGCGAAATTGTGGACGTTCCTGTTGGCAAAAGCCTTTTAGGCCGTGTTGTAAATGCCCTGGGCGAGCCAATCGATGGCAAAGGTCCATTGAAAGACGTCAAAGAGCGTCGTCGCGTTGACGTGAAAGCGCCGGGCATTATCCCGCGTAAATCTGTGCATGAGCCTGTTCAAACAGGTATTAAAGCGATTGATGCCTTGATCCCGATTGGCCGTGGCCAGCGCGAATTGATCATTGGTGACCGTCAAACCGGTAAAACAGCCGTGGCTGTCGATGCCATCCTTAATCAGCGCGCCGCATTTGAAGCCGGTGATGAAGATGATCAACTCTATTGTATCTATGTTGTGATCGGTCAAAAACGCTCAACCGTTGCGCAACTTGTTAAAGTTCTCGAAGAAAATGGTGCGATGCAATACACGACTATCGTGTCCGCGACCGCATCTGAACCAGCGCCTATGCAGTTCCTGGCACCATTTGCCGGCTGTGCGATGGGTGAATATTTCCGTGACAACGGCATGCACGGCCTGATCGTATATGATGATTTGTCAAAACAGGCGGTTGCTTATCGTCAAATGTCACTGCTTCTTCGTCGTCCTCCGGGCCGCGAAGCTTATCCAGGTGATGTTTTCTATCTTCACTCCCGTTTGCTTGAGCGTGCGGCGAAATTGAACGAAGATAATGGCGCAGGTTCATTGACGGCTTTGCCGATTATTGAAACCCAGGGTAATGATGTGTCAGCGTTTATTCCGACCAACGTGATTTCGATTACCGATGGTCAGATATTCCTCGAAACAGACTTGTTCTTCCAAGGTATCCGTCCGGCATTGAACGTGGGTCTATCCGTTTCACGGGTGGGGTCATCAGCGCAGATCAAAGCCATGAAGCAGGTTGCCGGTCCGATTAAAGGTGAATTGGCGCAGTACCGTGAAATGGCGGCGTTTGCGCAGTTCGGTTCTGACCTGGATGCATCAACACAGGCTCTTTTGGCCCGTGGTGAGCGGTTAACAGAATTGTTGAAGCAACCTCAGTTCTCACCATTGCAGGTGGAAGAGCAGGTATGTGTCCTTTATGCCGGTACACGTGGGTATTTGGACGGTATTGCTGTTGCGGACATTAAAAAATATGAATCTGAATTGCTGACTCATCTGAACGGCCAACAATCTGACCTTCTTGCTGAGATTAAATCCAGCAAAAAACTGACCGATGAATCGGAAGCAAATCTGAAATCTGTACTCGCAGACTTCACTAAGAACTTCGCGGCTTAAGTCAGGTAAGGGAGCGCCACAATGGCCAGCCTCAAGGAACTCAGAACCCGTATCTCGAGTGTGAAGAACACGCAGAAGATCACCAAAGCCATGCAAATGGTGGCGGCGGCAAAGCTGCGTAAAGCACAACAGGCTGCGGAACGGTCACGTCCATACTCTGACCGCATTGGCGCTGTCATTACCAATCTGTCCGCTTCAATGGCCGGGTCAGAAGGCGCACCAAAACTTTTGGTCGGAACCGGAAGTGATCAAACACACCTATTGGTTATTGCGACGGCCGATCGTGGACTATGCGGTGGTTTTAATACAAACATCGTCCGTGCAGCCCGCGAAGAAATCGTTTCGCTTGAGAAACTCGGTAAAACGGTCAAAATCATGTGCGTTGGTAAAAAAGGTCATGATCAACTGGAACGCCTATACGGCGACAAAATCATCGATTTTATCTCATTGAAAGAGCACAAGACTTTAAATGCCGCGATTGCAGGTGAAATCGGTGGAAAAATCACTGATATGTTTGACGCCGGCGAGTTTGACATCTGCAAATTGATTTATTCTAAATTCGTCAATGTGATGACCCAGGAACCAACGGTCAAAACCATGATTCCGGCAATTGTGGCTGTTGGATCCAGAACCGGAAACGCTGATGACGGCCCGTCTGCCGCTGATGATGTTTTTGCGCCTGATCTTAAAGGTGCAGCTTACGAGTATGAGCCCGATGAAGAGGGTATCCTGAAAGTCTTACTACCACGCAATATCAATACACAAATCTTTGCCGCCTTGCTTGAAAACAATGCCGGTGAGATGGGCAGTAAAATGACTGCAATGGACAATGCGACACGAAATGCCGGTGAAATGATCGACAAATTGACACTGACCTTTAACCGGACACGTCAGGCACAGATCACCAGCGAACTAATTGAAATTATTTCAGGCGCGGAAGCGCTCTAAAGAAAGACCCGGCGCAATTGCGCCAAGAAAGAGGAAAAGAAAATGGCTAAAACACCAGCTAAGAAGCCAGCGGCTAAAAAGAAGGCGCCAGCAAAGAAACCTGCAGCAAAACGTGCGACGGCGAAAAAGGCCGTTGCAAACAAAGCAACTGGCCGGATTTCACAGGTTATCGGTGCGGTTATCGACGTCGAATTTGACGGTAAATTGCCGTCAATCCTGAACGCGTTGGAAACGGACAATAACGGAAATAGACTGGTTCTCGAAGTCGCTCAGCATTTGGGACAAAACACAGTCCGTACAATTGCGATGGACTCAACTGAAGGTCTGGTTCGAGGCACACCCGTAACCGATCTCGGGTCTCCGATCTCTGTGCCGGTTGGCCCGGCAACACTTGGCCGGATCATGAACGTTATTGGTGAGCCTGTTGATGAAGCAGGCCCGATCAAAACGACAAAACGCGCCTCTATCCATAAAGAAGCCCCGGCCTTTAAGGATCAGGCAACAGAATCCGAAGTTCTGGGAACCGGAATTAAAGTTATCGATCTGCTTTGCCCGTACGCTAAAGGCGGTAAAATTGGCCTGTTCGGTGGTGCCGGAGTGGGTAAAACGGTTTTGATCATGGAATTGATCAATAATATCGCGAAAGCCTATGGCGGTTACTCCGTGTTCGCCGGTGTGGGTGAGCGGACTCGTGAGGGCAATGATCTGTATTGGGAAATGATTGAGTCTAATGTGAACGTCGAAGGCGGCGGCGGCGATAGCCGGTGTACGCTCGTATACGGTCAAATGAATGAGCCTCCCGGAGCCCGTGCTCGTGTTGCATTGACAGGATTGTCACAAGCCGAGTACTTCCGTGACGAAGAAGGCAAAGACGTTCTGTTCTTCGTTGATAATATTTTCCGCTTTACACAAGCCGGTTCAGAGGTGTCAGCGCTTCTTGGTCGTATCCCGTCTGCTGTGGGTTACCAGCCAACATTGGCCACAGAAATGGGTCAAATGCAGGAACGGATTACATCAACAAACAAAGGATCGATTACATCGGTTCAGGCGATTTATGTTCCAGCCGATGACTTGACCGACCCGGCGCCAGCGACATCATTTGCCCATTTGGACGCGACAACGGTTCTTAACCGTGCGATTTCTGAAAAAGGTATTTACCCTGCGGTTGACCCACTCGATTCAACGTCTCGTATTCTTGAGCCTCGCACAGTTGGTGAAGAGCATTACGAAGTGGCCCGTATGGTCCAGGAAATCCTGCAACGCTACAAATCTTTGCAAGATATCATTGCGATCCTGGGTATGGATGAGCTTTCAGAAGAAGATAAACTTGTTGTGGCCCGTGCCCGTAAAGTTGAGAAATTCCTTTCACAGCCATTCCACGTTGCTGAAGTCTTTACCGGTTCACCGGGTCTTTTGGTTGATCTGAAAGACACAGTTCAGTCGTTTAAAGGCTTGTGCGAAGGCGAATACGATCACTTGCCAGAGCAAGCATTCTATATGGTTGGCGGTATTGACGACGTAATTGCCAAGGCCGAAAAAATGGCGATGGAAGCAGCTTAAATGTCTGATAAACTTCAATTTTCTTTGGTTTCTCCGGAACGCGAACTTTTCAACGGCGAAGTTGATCAGGTCGATGTGCCGGGGACCGAAGGTGATTTCGGTGTCCTGCCGCTGCACGCGCCCTTCATGGCCGCGATCCGCACTGGTGCAATCACTGTTTTCAACGATGGTGCCGAAACTAAATACATGATCCAAGGCGGGTTCGCCGATGTGACACCGGACGGTCTGACCGTATTAGCGGAACGCGCGACATTGCTCGAAGACGTCGACGCTGAAAGCCTCGCAGCAGAAATCGCCAGCGCCGAACAGGCTCTGGACGCGGCCGAAGGCGACGCAAAGCTAGATGTCGCGCAACATCTGGAAGGTCTGAAGTCACTACAGGCTTAGCGCCCGTTAAAACGAGATTGAATAATAATTCAGAGGCTGCCTTCAGGCGGCCTTTTTTTATTTACAATGGATTTATCGTGTATCCTGCCGCCCGCAGCACACGGTCAATTTCGGCGATGTGTGCTGGACCAACTTCACAACACCCACCAATAATTTTTGCGCCCATTTTGGCCCAACCTAGCGCATATTGCGCATATATTTCGGGCGTTAAATCTTTGCGCGCTTTCAATCCTTTGGTGGTTCCACCAGCTTCTAAGGTATCGATAGATTGGAAGCCGTTGGCATAGCCGCCGACAACCGGAAACTTGTCCACGAGAATTGGCATTGCCATGTTGACAGTTTCAGGCGCGGAACAATTTATGGTGATCGCGGCGATGCGGAACGGCTTAACCGCTTCAATGGCGTCGGTGAGCGGTTCACCTGATCGCAAGTTGCGTGGATTGTCATCATCAAGTGTGAAACTGACCACTGTTTCAAGGCCTGCTTCTGTCGAGGCTGTCGCTGCCGCAATGGCCTCTCGTATCGTGGCGACTGTTTCGCAAAACATGAGATCAATACCGTCTTTTTGGACATCCACGAGTTCCCTGTATTGAGCTAAGCAATCCTCAGCCTTGGGGACAAGCTCGGGTTTATAACTGGCAACAAGCGGGGGAAGGCATCCGGCGATTTTTACATCTGACTTGCCGGATTTATTTCGTGCCGAATGCGCGACCTTTATTGCAGCGTTGTGAATCGGTTCAAACAATTCGGGATTAGCATCGCGTTTTAGTCTGAATGGTGTGGCCGTATAATTGTTGAGCGCAATAATTTTGGCACCGGCTTCAATGAACTCCAGGTGGAGCGCTTCGACCAGATCAGGTTCATCCAACAAGACGCGGGCAGACCAAAGCGGTGTAGGGGGTTTCCCGGACCGTCGAACGAGCTCTTGCCCCATACCGCCGTCTAAAAGGGTGATCGATTTGTCCATCTCAATTCTTCTCTCTGAAAAGGTGAAAATACAAATTTTGGTAACGTGTGATTGCCTTCTAGCGACGATCCTTCAGGCCTTCAAATCTCCTATAAATGAAAATATTCGCACTGGATACAATCAATTGTCACGTTAGATTCTGAAGAGAGCTTGCCTGCTAAATACCTCATTTTTAACGTATTGTTGCCGGGTTGCGCGGTAACAAGCGCGTATGTGGTCTCTTATATTGAAAATTTTTGCTCTTGGCGTCTTCACGGCGACGCTGTGTCTATTCTATGGATTTTTCATCGAGCCGAGAACGCTCAAAGTTAGGCATGTCGAATTCCTCGAGCCTAGATGGACCGGTGCGCGGCTAAAGATTGCGCTCATATCCGACATTCATATTGGCGGATGGCATGTGGATCCGGACCGCGTCGCGCATATTGTTGACCAAATCAACGCCGAGTCACCGGATCTCGTACTGATTGCCGGTGATTTTGTCAGTGGACACGATAAAGCCATAGATCGTTCCAACGAATTTAATGCAGAAATTAAGGCGGGCATGCAGAAACTCTCAGGAATTTCCGCTCCATTAGGCACTTACGCGTCTCTCGGCAATCACGACGATTGGTATGATGGTGACGGAATTTCAGGCATGTTGACCCGGGCGGGCGTCAAAGTTTTGGACAATGCTCATGAAATGATGAAAAACGAAGGTTTGGATTTCTGCCTGATTGGGCTGCCGGATTCGTGGACCGGAGAAATCAATACAGCGGTTTTTAAGGGTTGCGGTTCGGAACGGACAATAGCCTTCATGCATTCGCCGGATAGTTTTAAATACTTGCCTGCGTCGACCACTCTTGCCCTCACAGGCCATACACATGGCGGGCAAATTAACTTGCCGTTTTACGGTAGGCGCGTGACCGCGACGGACATTGGGCCGGATTTTGCGTATGGTAAACTCAGATACAAAAATATCCCGGTATATGTCACGGCAGGGATTGGAACCTCTATTCTCCCGGCCCGGTTCAGAGCCCCGCCGGAAATTGCCATAATAACTATATCAGCCCCTGATCAAAAATTTGTATTTAAACGTTGATTAAATTAAATGATTCTTTAAATAAGATAATATGCAAATAAGAGACATACTCAGATCAGAACAGCTCGACCGGACATTTGCCGCGCTTGCCAATCCAACACGGCGGGCCATCATTGAAAGGTTAGCTGAAAATGCAGCGACTGTGAACCAGCTTGCGGAACCGTTCGACATGACGCTGCCGGCTATCACCCACCATATCAAAATATTGGAACGCGCGGGTCTCGTCGAACGAAGTAGATCGGCTCAATACCGACCGGTTGCGCTACAGCCTGGGGGACTGACTATTGCGTCCAGGTGGACAGATGAGTGTCGGCAGACGTGGGAGGTACGGTTTTCTCGAATGGACAAGGCCATAAACGAAATTAAGGAGCCAAAAGATGGCGAATAACGACGACAATAAATGGGTGATGATAGAACGCGAATTCGACGCGAGCATAGAGACCATTTGGGATATGTGGACGGACCCAAATTTGTTTCAAAAATGGTACGGACCCAAGGGTGCGAAAATTCCCGTTGCTGAAATGGATGTGACCGTCGGTGGGCATCGAAAAATATGTATGGAAATGCAGCGCGGCGACCAGACAATGCAGATGTGGTTTACGGGTGAATACAAGGAAATCAATGCGCCGACCAAGCTCGTTTACACGGAAAGCATGTGCGACCCGGACGGTAATCTCCTGTCGCCTGCAAGCCTCGGCATGCCGCCTGGACAGCCGGAGGTCACTGAGATAATTGTTGAGTTAACCGAAAAGAACGGCAAAACCAACATGAAGATGATTCATATTGGCGTGCCTGCGGCATCTCCAGGAGCAGGTGGATGGGGCATGGCCTTCGACAAAATGGCCGCCTTGCTTGAGTGATGAAAAGCTGCAACCCAGCTAAATTCCCATTTATTCACCCAATTCCGCCGAGGGTGGCACAGACGCCGCTGTTGGCAGTATGCGTGTTCTGTCTTCTTTCGTGGTGACGATAAAGAAAGTCATGATTGAGAGAACAGACAAGAGGGCGGCTGCCAAAAACGGTGCGCCCGGTTGATAATATGACGTGCCTTCCTTGGCAAAAATTTCAAATGCCGGCCCCATTATCAGGGGCCCGGCGATTAACGCCAACCCTTGAGCCGCACCTATCGCGCCTTGCAATTCACCTTGCTCACTCTCGGAAACGCGGCTCGACATCATGTTGGTGAGTGCCGGGTTATAAAACCCGGCGAGCGCCGCAAAGATACCCATAAAATAAATCACCCATCCCGCATTGGCAAAACCCATGCCTGCATAGGCAATAATTGCCGCAATCATGCCAATCGTTCCGCCCCAAAATAATCCGGTTCTCGGGAGAACAACCCGGATTATGCCCGCTTGCACAATAAAACTGGCAATGCCAAATGCCAGCAGTGACATGCCAACATCGCCCGATGTCCATCCAAGTTTGACCTGTGTGGAAATTGTATAGGTCGTGGGATAAACGGTGTGCGCTGCGGCAAGGAGAAATAAGACAAATATCAAGCCTTTGGCATTTGAAATATTGCGAAGTGAATTCAGGGCGCCAATTGGATTGGCCCTCGACCATTTAAACTCGCGACGGTTTTTCAGCTTATGGGTTTCGGGCAACACGAAAAATCCCAAAGTAAAATTGAGCAGACATAAAACTCCCGCTGCGAAGAAGGGGAGTCTTGGATTAGCAATTGATCCCAAGAATTTTTCAGGATCTCCGAGGATGCCACCGATAGCCGGCCCGATCATGAAACCAACGCCAAAGGCCGCGCCGACCAACGCAAAATTTTGCGCTCGGGTTTCGGGCGGGCTGATATCGGCGATATAGGCGTTGGCCGTTGAAAACGTTGCGCCGAGTGCGCCGGATATAGCGCGGGCAACAAAGAGCAAAAATATGAACGGAGCGAAAGCCAGTAAGAAATAATCCAGGGACAATCCGAACAAGGACAAAAGCATGATCGGTCGCCGACCATATTTGTCAGACAAGGCACCTATGATCGGCATAAAGACGAACTGCATAATCGCGAAGACGAAAGTCATGCCGGCCATATACCGACCAAGCTCGTGTTCTGGCGTTTCCGGCTTAAGCTCGCGAACCAGGTCCGGGAGGACGGGAATAATAATCCCAAAACCGATGGAATTGATCATCACTGTGATCAATACGAAAGCCATGGCGTAGCGGTTTTTAAAGGATTGCTCCATGCGATTGGGGTAAGCTATTCGTGTGGCTTTGAAAAGGCTTCAAATTCGCAGGCAATACGTTCATATACGTTGCGTTTGAACGGCACAATCAGGTCAACGGCTCCTTTGAGGGTTCCCCAACGCCAATCCGAGAACTCCACCTCATCATCAGCTTCGAGATCAATTTGATCGTCCGACCCTTGTAGTAGAAAAGCAAACCATTTTTGACGCTGGCCTATCTTGCCACGGGCTTTTTCCGAATGTTTAAAATCAGTCGGAAACTCATAGTATAGCCAGTCATCGGTTGATCCCAATTCGGTAACCTGCGATGGCAAAACTCCGGTTTCTTCCTGCAACTCCCGCAGCGCCGCTTCGCGCGGTGCCTCGCCTTTATCCATACCGCCTTGCGGGAATTGCCAGACATAGTCGCCGATGGCGCCATTGCGATGACCCAGAAAAACCTCTCTGTTTTTATTGAATAAAACGACGCCAACACAGGCACGGTAATCGTTTGGGTCACGACTGGTCGTCATTATTTATTTTGAATCATAGCAAATGATGCCGGCGCGAGCTCGATATTGGCCGGCTTGTTCAAGATCCAGTCCTTTATCCCGTCAATGGTGCTGCCATAGGAAAAACCCATTCCAATCGGAACTTTGACGGATGTGCCATCGCGTAAAGTTGAGATTTTAGATCGGACCGTGCTTCGGTTTTGAATGTCCGCGTCTAGCAAGGATTGTGCGCTGACGGTTTTTAGTCCGACCGCATTGCCAAGCGTATCAACGCGCGACCCGGATGCAATTCCGTCATATAGAAATCCAAGACCGGCATCGCCCATATGGGTCAGAATGGACGTTAATGTCTTTTCGCTTTTGATTAATTTATCGCCGCCATAATTTGTAACTGCGAAATAGCCTTCGGCCCGGCTGAGAAGATAGTCGAGATTGCGGATATTTTCACTGTCAGGGCCTGACGACATCAAGGTGTAAACGGCCCCCGGTTCCAGGGGATCGAAGTTTGTACTTTCCATCGGGACTTCGATCATGACCTCATGCCCACGGGCACGGGCTTGATTGACCCAGGTTTGCAAATCCGGCGTATCGGCCGCGAATGACAAAGTCACTTCACCGGGCAGCTCGCTGATCGCACGGCGGGTGACAATGGAATTTACGCCAAGGCCACCTACAACGAGAGCAATATGTGACTTTCCGCTCGCGGGCGTAAACGGTTTTGCATAACTTTTATAGGCCGTGCGTCCGTCAGTGGCCGGATGCGGAACCTGTCCAAAGGGTGAAGTCCGGCTCAGGCCCTGAATGGGCGCTCTGGTAAGCGGGGCTGAGGTGTTCAGAGAGGCGCCGCTGTCTTGAATAGGGCTGCCATCAATCAATATTGTTTTAGAGCCGGGCGCGGGTTCCGAGCCCGTATCGGGCGGGCGCGGACCCGTTATCGGAGCAGTCGTATCAGGTGCGCCGATCAATGCAATATTCTCGGTCGGATTTTCATCCAACGGAATGTTATCCGCTGCCAAAAGGTCTGGAAGCGCTGTTTCTGCAGGCCCTGGATCCGGAGCGATTTGTTTGGGGAGCGTTATTTCAGGGCCGGTTACCGCATTTTGCGTTTCATCGGATTCTTGAAAATTGACAACAGCGAAAGCGGCGACGCCAAAGATAAGCAAAACGAGAAATGCACTGAGCCCGTGTTTCTTTACAGAAGGCATTTTGCGGGATTGTCTGCGGATAGGTCCAGCCATAACTTTGCTTATCGCGTGTAAGGCGAAAACGCCATTAAAATTACGCTAGAATAATGAGTAAATTCGATGAATCAGTCGTTAAAGGCCTGACGAAGTCGGGTCTTGAAGTCGGTACTTTTCAGAATTTTAACAGCCTGTTCAATTTGGAAATCCTTATCTTCAGGCCAGTCTTCTGGCGGATATAGCTTTTTTATCTTTTTTTCTTTTTGATCGTCGCCTTCGGTTTTCTTAATGATGGCATCAAGAGCATGCGGGAGACTGGATTCGCTGATCCGGATACGTTTTTTCCCATCGTCCGGAAAGGATTCCACCCAAACATCCGGCTTAATACCCAGACCTTGAATGGAACTGCCCGCAGGCGTGAAATATCGTGCAGTTGTCAGGCGCAGCGCACCTTCTTTACCGCCGCGCAATGGATATACCGATTGAACCGATCCTTTGCCAAAGGTTGGCGTACCAACGACGAGGGCGCGGCCGCGGTCTTGCAAAGCGCCGGCGACAATTTCTGATGCGGACGCGGAATTTCCGTTGATGAGCACGATCATGGGAACACCGGCCAGTTTCTGGCCGTGTTTGGCGTGATAACGATCAATATCGTCATCTTTGCGCCCGCGTACCGATACGACTTCGCCTCCGCTCAAGAAATGACCACTGACATCGACACTTTGATCAAGGAGACCGCCGCCGTTATTGCGAATATCAAGAATGAGACCTGGAAGAGGGGCATTATTTTCCTTTTCCAAAAGATCGATCGCTTCGGCCAGATCGCGGGCCACATTTTCGTTATTGAAGGTTTCAAGATAAATATAGCCAAGGCCTTCAAGTATACGATGTCGTACAGCGCGGCCCTGAACCACTTCCCGAACAACAGTAATTTCGCGGGGTGCACGGTCGACACTTTTAACGGTAATTTTAATCGGATCCCCTGCCAGCCCGCGCATTTTCTCAACCGCTTGATTAAGGGTTTTACCTTCGACGCTGACGCCTTCGACGTGAGTGATCAAATCACCGGCAACGATACCTGCGCGAGAAGCAGGTGCGCCTTGATTGGCGTAATTGACTTTGACGAAGCCGCTTTCCATCGACACTTCGATTCCCAGACCACCATATTCGCGACGGGCCCGTTCCTGCTGCTTTTCAAATGCCGCAGGCGGTACATAACGTGAATGGGGGTCCAGCGATTGCAAGACGCCGTTCAATGCGTTTTCAACAAGTTCCGGACTTTCAACTTCTTCAACATAATCGTTTTGGACCCGGCTCAAAACGTCCGCGAATAAAACCAACTGGTCATAGGTTTCTGACTTATTTGATGGTTTTGATGAGGCGAAGGTACCCGCAGATAAACCGAGAACTGTGCCAAGCAAGGTCAGTCCGGTCAGTTTTCCTGCCTGTTTGAGCGAAAGAGCCATAAGATTGATATGTATCCTTTAGCCTTTGGCCGATGCGAGCAGTTGCGTATATGAGCCGGTTTTCAGGATTTCAAGTGCCCGTTGCAATTGGAAATCATCTTCAACATCAAATCCTTCAGGTGGATACTCGACGCTCAATTCTTCTTCGGCATCGCCGTTTTCAGCTTCTAATTTTTCTTTTTCATTCAGGATAGAGTTTGGTAAATCAGATTCGCGGATACCGCCGTTCTCATTGCCTTCCCCGTCATCCAATGCATATGAAATTGCAATGTCCGGGGTGATACCTGTGCCCTGGATTGAGCGACCGGATGGCGTATAATACCGCGCTGTCGTCAACCTAAGAGCGCCGTCACGCCCGTTCCTTAAGGGAATAACCGACTGCACAGAGCCTTTACCAAAGGATGTCATGCCGATCAGCAGGCCGCGACCACGATCTTGAATGGCGCCTGCTACAATCTCTGATGCGGATGCAGATGCACCGTCAATCAGGACCACAACAGGGATACCTTTGAGGAGCTCGCCACGTTGCGCGTTGTAGCGCTCCGTATCGGCCGTATGGCGTCCACGTGTGGAAACAACTTCGCCGCCATCGAGGAAGGCGCTTGAAACTTTGATAGACTGGTCAAGCAATCCACCGGGATTGCCGCGTAGGTCCAAAATGACACCTGGAATGCGACCGCCCAATTCTTTTTTCAACGCCTTCACAGACGCTTCCAAAGAATCCATGGTCTTTTCGTTGAACTGCGAAATCCGTAAATAACCAAATCCGTCTTCAACACGGTGGCGGACAACAATCCGCTTGATAATTTCACGAGTCATTGTGATGTCGAGAGGATCTTCGCCTTTGCGAACAACAGTGACCGTAATGGGTTCGCCTGGCTTGCCGCGCATATTATCGACGGCTTCGTTAAGGCTTAATCCCAAAATGGATTCTCCATCAATCGCAGTCAAATAATCACCGGATTTAATCCCGGCTTTTTTGGCCGGCGTTTCATCAATCGGGGCAACGACTTTGACAACGCCGTCTTCCATGGTGACTTCCATGCCCAGACCGCCATATTCACCGGAGGTTGAAACCTGTAAATCCTCAAACCGGTCTGGAGAGACATAACTGGAGTGTGGATCAAGTGCCTGGAGCATGCCGTTAATGGCATCATCAATCAGTTCGCCATTATCAACGGGAACCACATAGTCATTGCGGACACGCGCGAGAACGTCAGCGAAAAGATCTAATTGTTCAAAAGTCTGTTCGTGACTAGATTTTTCTACTGCTATGGCGTTCTGATTGGTTGTCGAAAATGCAAATAAAGCGCTCGCGGCGACGACTCCGATCGTAGGCAGTATATATTTCACGAGTTTGTCTCCGTTTCTTCGGGGTTTCATCCTGCAATCCAAAAGGCTGCATCTAACCTATATTGACCTGAAACGACCCTGATGTCCAAATGAAATATCTGTTAACATCAGGAACACTTGATACAGGTCTTCGGTTTTCTAGCGTGCCCGTGCAAGAGCAGTGCCAATCCAAGGTGCGGGGTCTATACTGGACCGATCTTTGCGAAATTCCATAAACAGTTCAGGTTTGGATGATTTGGCGGATGGCATGAGCCCGAGAGGTTCGCCGCCGGCTATGGAATCACCCGGCGAGGCGAAGGTTTCGCCTAAACCGGTCATAACAATGAAATATCCATTGCCCACATTAAGGATAACAACATTATCATCGTTAAATTCGCCTGAAAATTCGACGCGACCCGGGAAGGGAGCGACGACCTGTGCTTTTTTTGCCGTTTTCAAAATGACGCCTTTCGTGCGACCGCCGCCGGCGAGACGTGCCCCGAATTTTTTTGAAAGCGTTCCGAAAACGGGAAGAGGGAGCGATCCGCGGGCATCTGCGAACCTTGCGCCACTGGACGGCACATACACGGGCGCAGGTGTTCCTTTTCTGGGTTTGACTTGCGGATTGGGCAAAACAGCGCCCGGATCGGGCTTCAATCTTGGCGCCACATCATCCGCGCGTTCTTCGAAACTGCGAATAAGTTCACGCAATGTCTCGGCTTCTGAGGCCAGTTTTTCTGCTTCCTCGATTTTTTTCTTACGGTCTTTATCGAGCTGACTGTTCAAAGAAGACTTTTTAGAAATCACGGATTTGATGCCCCGCAATCGATTGGCAACTTCGTCAGCATGAGATTGTATTTCGGACCGGTTGGCTTCAATTGCCGATTTTAGAATATCAAGCTCGGTCAGCCGCGTTTTCATGAGATCCGTTTTGGCATTCAATGTCGTATTTAAATGCGCAATTAAACCCGCGGCACGCGCGGCATCGGTGGCGTTTTGAGCGGACACCAAAAGCGCGGGCGGGGGTCGCCGCTCGATACGCTGTAACGCTGCCAAAAGGTCGGTCGATAGCAACCTGTCTTTCTCGATGTTGTCTTTCAATTGGCTCTGTTCGTATTGCAGGGCTCCCAATTTACTTCGAGCCTCTGCTTCGGCCTTTTCATATCCGCGGCTTTGGGCTGTGGCTTTGACCAGATCGCCGCGCAAGCCTTTGATTTCTTTTTTGATTTCTTTTTGTTTTTTGGAAAGCTCTTCAGCCTGAGCCTCAGCTTGTTTTTGCTGCTCTGCTAATTGTTCAAGCTGTGACGGATCAGCGATTTGTGCGCTCGCCAAGGGGGCGATGAGAATAACGGACAAAACAAGGCTGGTTGAACGTAACATATAATCTTTTTTAACAGCTTGAATGTTGATGTTAACTTAAGAACTCAGCTTAAATGCGGCGAATTGCCCTGCGAAATTAATCCCGGTGGTAGGGCGTCTTGGCAAGGATCGCCAGACCGCGGTAAATTTGCTCGGTGATCATCACCCGCACCAGTTTGTGGGGCCAGGTTTGGCTGCCCAACCGCCATTTAATCGTGCCAGCGGGTAAGACAGGCGGTTCAAATCCGTCTGCACCGCCAATCGCGAAATAAACCCGCTTTTGGCCATCGTCCCGCCAATTGGCGATGTTTTTGGCTAACCCCCGTGAGGTGAATTCTTTGCCCCGTTCATCAAGTACGATTAGCACATCGGTGTGAGCAATATTTGCGATCAACATTTGGGTTTCGTCGGCGCGGGACTTGGCCTTGCGAAGATCAACAGCATGTTCTGATATTTCGGTGATACCAAGCGGACGGGCCAGTGAATTGGCTCGTTTGAGATAATCGTCAATAAGATCGCGTTCGGGCCCGGATTTAATCAATCCGCCAGCGCGTACGCTTATTTTCATGCGTCAGCGGGAGTTGGATCAGTTTCGCCGTGTAAGGAGGGGACCGACCACATTTTCTCGAGGCTATAAAACTCGCGCACTTCCGGGCGGAACAAATGCATAATGACGTCGCCTGCATCAATCAGGATCCAATCACATTGTTCAATGCCTTCTGATCCAAGCTTCTCGATCCCTTTTTCTTTAAGGCCTTTCAGGACATAATCCGCCAAAGCGCCGACGTGCCGATTTGAACGGCCGGATGCCACGAGCATATAGTCGGCAATCGAGGATTTACCGCGTAGGTCGAGTTTCACAATGTCTTCTGCGCTTTGTTTATCTAGAATGTCGAGGATAAAATTCGCGAGCTCGTTAGCTGCATCATCAGCTTTTTTCGCGCGCTTCGCGGTCTTTTTAGGCGCCAATTTTTCTTTGGTCAGTGTCTTACTCCGTTAAGATGACGGCTTATCTATTAACATGATCTGCGTGTCAAGGCTATGACCTATCTGAACTCAGTTTTCGTGCAGTTCTTATTTTGGTGGACGATATCGAGTTGAGCGGTGGGGTCAGATACGTCCACGCCGGGGCTTTGAGCCAGACCAAGGTATGGGCTTGCGCTTCTGGAATTCGGGCGAAATCATAGGCGCGGGCAGCTTGGGATAATCTCGCTTTCAAGGTATCGCTGCTTTTTTGCCCGGGCCGCGCAATCACGGCGATCGGGACGCTTTCCATGATCTCACGCCAGGCTTTCCACTTGGGAAGTTGACGTAAATTGTCGGCACCCATGAGAAAAACGAAGTGGTGACGCGGCCAGCGTTTTTTAGCGCGCTTAATCATGTCGATGGTATATTGGGTGCCAAAATCCCGTTCCATATGGCTGATTTTCATCCGCGATGGTAAATTTAGATCGATGACGCTTTGTACTCGGCTTTTATAGCTGGGCTGCTTGGGTTTAAGTGGATTTTGCGGGCTCACCATCCACCAGACACGATCAAGGCCTAAGCGGCGTAGTCCGCATTCCGCCACATGCATATGGCCTGCATGTGCCGGGTTAAATGAACCTCCAAACAGGCCTATGGCTTGTGCATCATTCAAGGCCGGGTTTGTCCGTTGCCAAACACTTGATATTTGTAACTGGTTAAATGTTGCGCCCCGACCGGTCCGCGGGCGTGTAATTTACCAGTTGCGATGCCGATTTCGGCACCAAAGCCAAACTCGCCGCCGTCCGCATATTGGGTTGAGGCATTGTGGAGGACAATGGCGCTATCGACGCTCGAAAGGAACTTAGATGCGGCTTCCTCGGATGCCGTGATGATGGCATCGGTGTGACCGCTGCCATATTCGGCGATATGGGTGAGAGCCTCATCGATATCGGCGACCACTTTCACATTAATGATGGCATCCAGATATTCAGTACGAAAATCTGCGTCTGTGACGGGGACGAGGCTATCATCAGTTTTGCGGGCTTTTTCATCGCCTTTAATGGCACATCCTGCGTCTTTCAATGCATTCAGGACACCTGGAAGGACGGAGAGGGCTGCTTCATCAATAAGAACGGTTTCTGTGGAGCCGCAAATACCCGTACGCCGCATTTTAGCGTTTAACACGACATCGCGCGCCATGTCCGGATCGGCATCCGCATGGATATAGGTGTGGTTTAATCCTTCGAGATGAGCCAACACAGGAACACGGGCATCAGATTGAACGCGTCCAACCAAGCCTTTGCCGCCGCGCGGAATGATCAGGTCGACGGATCCGTTAAGCCCGGCCAGCATTTCCCCGACCGCAGCACGGTCGGTCGTATTTATATACTGTACCGAGGCTTCAGGAAGGCCCGCTTTTGTCAAACCTTTGACCAAGGCTTGATGGATTGCGGTATTGGAGCGCAGGGCTTCTGAGCCGCCCCGTAAAACACAGGCATTGCCGGATTTTAGGCAAAGCGATGCCGCATCCGCCGTTACATTGGGCCGGCTTTCGTAAATCATGCCGATCACGCCGATCGGTGTGCGAATTTTGGCGATGGTCAGGCCATTCGGCCGTGTCCAGCGTTCGTCTTCTGCACCCACGGGATCAGGAAGAGCTGCTACTGCTTCGAGGCCTGTTGCGATACTTTCTATACGGTCTTTGTCGAGTTTAAGACGGTCGAGCATGGCAGGCGAAAGGCCTTTTTTCTCGCCCAACCGCATATCTTCGGCGTTGGCTGTTATAATGCTGTCTTGCGCTGCGCGCACATGTGCGGCCATGGCGATAATAGCGGTATTACGCTGTTCATTGCTTGCCAATCGCAAAGCATTTGCAGCCTTTTTCGCGCTCGCGCCCACCGTGTTGAGATAGGCCGTCAGATCGTCCGTGTGTAAACTCTTATTCATGTCTCCAGCACCATATTATCGCGGTGAATGAGGGTCGTACCGCCATCATAGCCAAGGGTCGCTTCGATGTCGCCTGATTTCAAGCCTTTGATTTTTATGGCCTCAGCGGCGCTATATCCGCATAGACCACGCCCCAGACATGTTCCGGCTGGTCCATGTATTTCAACCGCATCGCCTTTTTCAAACTGACCGCGAATATCGGTTACACCTGCAGCCAGGAGGCTTTTGCCATTGGCAAGGGCATTGGCCGCACCTGCATCGATGATGATGGCGCCTTGCGGCTTTAAACTGCCGGCAATCCATTGTTTACGGGCCGCCAGTGAACTTGTCTGAGCTATAAACCAGCTGGCATTGAGTTTACCCTCCATCAGAGCGGTTAAGGGCCGCGTTTCATTGCCTTTTGTGATGGCGACCGCGCATCCGGCTTCTGTGGCGATTTTGGCAGCCTGTAGTTTCGTGGCCATGCCACCACTGCCTACGCCGATTGTTTGATTGGCGTCGCCGCCCATTTTCATGATCTCTGGTGTGAGCGAACTGATTTGGGGGATGTGGGTGGCATCTTCATGCAGGGTCGGGTTTTTGTCATAGAGCCCGTCAACATCGGACAAAAGAACCAGGCAGTCAGCCCCAACCATTTGCGCGACGCGCGCTGCCAACCGGTCATTATCACCATACCGGATTTCATCGGTCGCGACAGTGTCATTTTCATTGATGATCGGGATGGCACCGACTGAAATCAGGGTTGTCAATGTCTCGCGCGCATTGATCCAGCGACGCCGGTCCTCTGTATCATTGAGTGTAAGCAGAGCTTGGGCCGTGACGATCCCGAAAGGGGCTAACACATCTTCATAAGCGCGGGTAAGTACGGATTGCCCTGCCGCGGCGGAAGCTTGTTTTTCAGCTAATGTCAGTTTGGATTTCTTGAACCCTAATCGTTGGCGCCCCAGCGCAATCGCGCCGGAGGAAACAATAATCACATCTTTGCCGGCTTGTTTGAGCGCGGCAATATCCTGTCCTAAATCCGCGAGCCAGTTCTGGTTGATATGTCCGCTCTCTTGATCAACCAGCAAGGCAGAACCGATTTTAACGGTCACGCAATTGGAATGGGCGAGGGGTGTTAAGGTTGCCATCCGCTTGTCTCTGGCTCGAGCCCGGCCTCTTCGCGGGCTTTGGCTTTCTTTTCCGCTTCGCGGTCTTCAATTTCCTGGTCTCTGCGGGCCTTAACGTGGGTGTACACCTTGGACATCAGCTCTTTCACACCGGCCCCGGAGACACCAGACATGGTAATCACCTCAGATCCACAGGCTTTTTCGAGCTGTTTCTTCCGTTTGGCGATGGTTTTATCATCGAGTGTGTCACATTTATTGAGGGCAACAATTTCCGGCTTGTCGAGGAATTGCTCATCATACTCGATCAGCTCATTACGAATAGTTTTATAGTCAGCGGCCGGATCTTCCACATTGCCGTCAACCAAATGAATAATAGCGGCACATCGCTCAGCATGCCCCAGGAATTTGTGTCCAAGACCCGCACCATCCGCCGCGCCTTCAATGAGGCCGGGGAGATCGGCAATGACGAAGCGTTCCGATGTACCTAGCTCCACAACGCCTAAATGCGGGCGGAGGGTCGTAAAGGGATAATCGGCCGTTTTGGGTTTGGCTTCGGTCACTGCGGACAGGAGCGTAGATTTACCGGCATTGGGCAGGCCGATCAATCCGGCATCGGCGATCAGCTTGAGACGGAGCCATATCCAACGCTCTTCGCCCTCTTCGCCTGGATTGGCGCGGCGAGGGGCCTGATTGGTCGGTGTTTTATAACGTGTATTACCCCAACCGCCATTGCCACCTTTGGCCAAAAGCACGCGTTGGCCCGGCTCGATCATATCAACAAGCAGGTGCTCACCGCTTTCGTCGAAAATCTGCGTGCCAACGGGCACTTTGATGACTATGTCGTCTCCGTCTTTCCCGGTTCGGTCGCGGCCCATGCCATGGGTGCCGGTACCTGCTTTGAAGTGTTGGCGGTAGCGATAATCAATCAGAGTGTTAAGCGCATCGGCGGCCTCAGCCCAGACATTGCCGCCTGCACCGCCGTCGCCGCCATTGGGGCCGCCATAGGCAATGTATTTTTCGCGTCGAAAACTGATACAGCCCGCGCCGCCATTGCCGGACCGGACGTAAATTTTCGCTTGGTCGAGAAATTTCATCGATTTCCTGCTTTCATACGGTTTCTAGGCCGTGCTTGCTGCCTGTCGCGCGTCTTGCCCTTCAGTAATGATGGGCTTGATAGTCGCAGGGCGGGGTAAACGCAATTCAATTCCTGCAGCACGTTCACCGCGCGCAACTGAATAGAGATTGCTACCCATGTCCTTGCGCTCAAATCCGAGCTTCTCCAAGACGCGGCCCGACGCCGGGTTGTCATAAAAATACCCGGCATCGATATAATCGATATCGAATGTCCGAAATCCTTCCTCAATCACGGCTTGAGCCGCTTCGGTGATATAACCGTTGCCCCAATAAGGACGGCCAAGCCAATATCCGACCTCTCGATCGCCATCAGCGTTGGTGAACAAATCCATGACGCCCATGATTTCGCCGCCGTCCTTGGTGATCGCATACCCGTAGCTCGTCCCGAGTCTGCGGCAGGCGGCGTGTTGCATAATCCAGAACTCGGCGGCCAATGGCACATAAGGATAGGGAATTGTACACGTCATACGGACAATATCCATATCCGTCAGGAGCTGAGACATGCGCGCCGCGTCGGTAATGACCGGCTGGCGCAGAACGAGGCGTTCGGTTTTCAGTGTCTCTTCCATGTTAGGCTCCTTAAACTCCATAAACGAAAAAAGGGAAGATGGCGATCCATCTTCCCCTTAAATCTGGGTTTTGAAGATCACCTACATTACGCGGCGACCTGTATGTCGCCTAAGCTTTGGCTGTTTCCGTCGGTTGTACTGATACAAATGTGCGCTGATTGCGTTTTCTTGTGAACTCAACACGGCCTTCGGATTTGGCAAAGAGGGTATGATCTTTGCCCATGCCAACATTTTCGCCAGGATAGAACTTGGTTCCACGCTGACGGATAATAATGTTTCCAGGAATCACAGCTTGTCCGCCGGATTTTTTGACGCCAAGACGGCGGCCAGCACTATCGCGGCCGTTGTTGGATGAACCACCTGCTTTTTTATGTGCCATGACTTTACTCCATTTTGTGCCGGTGAGGGCACGTCTTCAAATTGATTACTTAGCTTTGATGTCTGTGATTTTAACAACAGTCTCGTTTTGACGATGACCTTTTTTACGGCGATATGTTTGACGACGTTTTTTCTTGAATACGATGACTTTGTCGCCTTTGCGCTGTTCGATCACTTCGCCCGTAACTTTGGCACCTTTGATCATTGGTTCACCGACAGTAACGTCAGCGCCTGAACCACACATCAGAACATCGTCAAAAGAAACCTTTTTTCCGGTTTCCGCGTCCAGCTTCTCAACAATAATAATCTCGTCTTTTGAGACTTTGTATTGCTTGCCGCCTGTCTTGATGACTGCGAACATAGTTTTATCCTCTATTTCGAACGATATAGAACCGGAGAGCGTGTTTCCGGGGCATTTATACCGCGATTAAATCTGAAATTCACAGGTATTCCCCATGAGAGCGCCGAAATATACGGAAAGCTTTCACAGAGTCAACGAAGGAATTCCTTATTACTGAAGTTTATTCTTGGCAACCATTTGCACGTTTTAACCCGGATATCGCTTCAATATTCGTCCGTTCACAATAAAAAGCCCCGCACGAGGCGGGGCTTTTCTGATTTGTTTCCAGTGCTTACTGGGTAACGCGACCAATGATCGTGCCGGCTGCGTTCAGGATGTTGCCGTTGGCATCAACCCGTCCGATGACATTACCGGAGGCATCGACAACGCTTCCGTCTGCGCGGACTGTAAAGCCGCCGACTGATGCACCGCCAGTTGCGCCACCGGTAATGGTGCCACCTGAGATGCTTCCAGCTGCGCCGGATGCGCTTCCAACAGCTCCGAGGATCCGTCCGTCAAGACCGACGATGTTTGATCCATCGACGCGACCGATAACAGCGCCGGCTGCGTTGATAACGCTACCGTCTGCACGGATTGTGTATCCGCTCATGCCGCCTGCTGCTCCGCCAACGACACCACCTGTTGTTGTAGTCGAGCCAGTTGAGATACCGCCAGAAGAGAACCCTGACTGGAAGCTACCGCCGCTGACCATTGAGCGCCAGTCAACACCCAGAGCATCAACTGTACGGAGCGTTAAGCCACCTGTTGATAGTCCTTCTCTGACCTGGAATTGCTCGACCGCAGCGTAGGTTGATTGACCCAGGATACCGTCAAGAGCTCCACGATAGTAACCGCGTGACTGCAGCTCACGCTGGATCGCACGGATAACTGTGGCGTTCGCATTCGCTTCACACAGAACCTGACGCCATTCGGCTTTCTCAGGCGTAATCTGGACGCGTTTCTCAACTGTACCAAACTCTGGCTGGATCGCGATACGCTCAATACGTGCCGGTTCAACCATTTTCTGGACAGTCACAGTGTCATAGACCGCAGGGATCTCACGACGCTCTGTCCGAGCCGGTGCGTCAACAACGCGACGGGTTACCTGCTTGGTGACAGCCGGGATGACACGCTCTTGTGTCGAAGCCGGTGTTTGGACCACGCGACGGGTTACCTGTTTCGTGACGGCCGGGATCACACGCTGTTGCGTTGATGCCGGAGTTTTCACAACACGACGGGTTTCCTGCTTGGTTATAGCCGGGATGACACGCTCTTGTGTCGATGCTGGCGTTTTAACCACGCGACGGGTTACCTGCTTGGTCACAGCCGGGATGACACGCTCTTGTGTCGCTGCCGGTGTTTTAACCACACGACGTGTCACAGTCTTCGTTACGGCTGGAACAACACGTTCCTGCGTAGACGCTGGTGTTTTAACCACGCGGCGGGTTTCTTGCTTGGTCACAGCCGGGATGACACGTTCTTGTGTCGCTGCCGGTGTTTTGACGACCTGACGAGTAACCTGCTTGGTAACCGCTGGGACAACGCGCTCAACCGTAGAGGCTGGCGTTTTGACCACACGACGGGCGACCTGCTTAGTGACTGCTGGAATGACACGCTCCTGGACGCTGGCCGGTGTTTTGACCACGCGACGAGAGACCGTCTTGGTTACAGCTGGGACGACTTTCTCAACTGTCCGTGCTGGTTCCTTGATCACGCGACGGGTTTCCATCTTGGTTACAGCCGGGATGACACGCTCTTGTGTCGATGCCGGTGTTTTGACGACCTGACGTGAAACCTGCTTGGTGACAGCCGGGATAGCCCGTTCAACAGTCCGTGCCGGTGTTTTCACAACACGACGCGTTTCCTGCTTAGTGACTGCCGGAATGACACGCTCTTGCGTCGCTGCCGGTGTTTTGACCACACGACGTGAAACCTGTTTCGTCACTGCCGGGATAACCTTCTCGACAGTAGAGGCCGGTGTTTTCACAACGCGGCGGGTTTCTTGTTTGGTGATTGCTGGTACAACCCGCTCAACAACAGAGGCTGGTGTTTTGACCACACGACGTGACACTTGCTTGGTCACAGCTGGGACAACTTTCTCAACTGTAGACGCTGGCGTTTTGATCACACGGCGTGTTTCCATCTTCGTGACAGCCGGTACAGCACGCTCTTGCACACTTGCCGGCGTCTTGACGACGCGGCGAGAGACTTGAGCAGTGACAGCTGGAACAATACGTTCAGCTGTTGCAGCTGGCGTTTTGATAACACGGCGTGTTTCCATCTTCGTGACAGCCGGGATAACACGTTCTTGCGTCGACGCTGGTGTTTTCACCACGCGGCGGGTGACTTGTTTAGTCACAGCCGGGATGACACGTTCCTGTGTCGCAGCCGGTGTTTTCACAACACGACGAGTTTCCTGTTTCGTGATCGCTGGAACAACCCGCTCAACTGTAGAAGCTGGCGTTTTGACCACACGACGTGAAACCTGCTTGGTCACAGCCGGAACAACACGTTCTTGTGTTGCAGCCGGTGTTTTAATGACGCGACGGGTTTCCATCTTCGTCACTGCCGGAATGACACGCTCTTGTGTCGATGCTGGCGTCTTGACCACACGACGAGTTACCTGCTTGGTCACGGCTGGAACAACGCGCTCAACTGTAGCAGCTGGCGTTTTGATCACACGACGTGTCTCTTGCTTGGTAACAGCCGGGATAACACGTTCTTGTGTTGCTGCCGGTGTCTTCACGACGCGACGAGTGATCTGTTCCATAACGGCCGGGATGATTTTCTCAACCGTCCGTGCTGGTTCTTTGATCACGCGACGAGCGCGCATTTTCGTGATGGCCGGAATGACCTTCTCAACAGTAGATGCCGGTGTCTTAACAACACGACGCGAAACCTGCTTGGTGATTGCCGGAACAACGCGCTCAGCTGTAGATGCTGGTGTCGCGATGCGACGACGAGTTTCCATCTTCGTGATCGCCGGTACTGTACGCTCTTGTACTGCGGCCGGTGTTTTGACCACACGACGGCTCACTTGCTTGGTCACGGCTGGAACTACACGCTCAACTGTAGAAGCTGGCGTTTTGATCACACGACGTGTTTCCATCTTCGTGACAGCAGGGATAACACGCTCTTGTGTCGCTGCCGGTGTTTTGACCACACGACGGCTAACCTGCTTAGTCACGGCTGGAACAACGCGCTCAACTGTAGAAGCTGGCGTTTTGACCACACGACGTGTTTCTTGCTTGGTAATCGCCGGAACAACACGCTCTTGTGTCGCTGCCGGTGTTTTAACCACACGACGTGAAACCTGTTTCGTAACCGCTGGCACAACCCGCTCAACTGTGGACGCTGGCGTTTTGATGACGCGACGTGTTTGCATTTTCGTAACAGCCGGGATGACCCGCTCTTGCGTAGCTGCCGGTGTTTTGACCACACGACGTGAAACCTGCTTGGTCACCGCTGGAATAACGCGTTCTTGCGTTGCTGCCGGTGTTTTGATGACGCGACGGGTTTCCATCTTCGTCACAGCCGGGATAACCCGCTCTTGTGTTGAAGCTGGCGTTTTGACCACACGACGTGAAACCTGCTTGGTCACAGCCGGGACAACACGCTCTTGCGTTGCAGCCGGTGTTTTGATGACGCGACGCGTTTCCATCTTCGTTACAGCCGGAATGACCCGCTCTTGCGTTGAAGCTGGTGTTTTCACAACACGACGAGAAACCTGTTTAGTAACAGCCGGGATCACACGTTCTTGAGTAGACGCTGGTGTTTTTACAACACGACGAGTCTGCACCTCAGTAACAGCCGGGATAACTTTCTCGATTGTAGACGCTGGTGTTTTAACGACGCGGCGTGAAACCTGTTTGGTCACAGCTGGAACAACACGCTCAACAGTAGATGCTGGCGTTTTGATCCGACGACGTGTTTCCATCTTCGTCACAGCCGGGATAACCCGTTCTTGTGTTGCAGCCGGTGTTTTCACGACGCGGCGTGTTTCCTGTTTCGTTACAGCCGGAATGACACGTTCTTGTGTCGACGCTGGTGTCTTCACAACACGACGTGTTTCCTGCTTGGTGACAGCCGGGATGACGCGTTCTTGCGTAGATGCCGGACGGTCAACAACGCGACGGGACACAGTTTTCGTGACAGCTGGGATAACTCTCTCAACTGTACGGGCCGGTGTCTTGATACGACGACGTGTTTCCATCTTTGTGACAGCAGGGATGACACGTTCTTGTGTCGACGCCGGACGATCCTGCACGCGGCGTTTGATTGTTGACGTTTTAGCCGGGATCACGCGCTCTTCAGTGCGGGCCGGTGTATCAACAACACGACGGGTAATGGTTTTTGTCACAGCCGGGATCACACGCTCAACAACACCTGCTTCTTTCGAAACAACTTGTTTTGTGTATGACGCGACTTGCTGACCGTACTTGCCAGAACTTGCGCGGATGGCACGTGAACCGTCGCCTGCGCGGTCGGCGGCAGTGGCCGCTGAGCGGGACATGCCGTCACGATCATCTGCACCGTCGCCATTTGCGTCGACAAAGCCGGAGATGCGTCCATCTGCACCAAAGTAACCCGCGGTAATCGCTTCTGCGCGGCTCATTACACGTGCCGGTGTCTTAACGACGCGGCGTGTAAGTGTGTCGGTTGTTGCAGGAATTGCGATTTCACGTGTTGTAGCCGGAGTATCAACAACCCGTTTGGTGATGGTTTTCGTCACAGCCGGGATGACTTTCTCAACCGTACGGGCTGGAGAAGTCACCACGCGCTTGGTGATTGTTTTGTACTGCGCCGGGATCAAGACACGACACAAGATCTCACCAGTCTGGTTCACGATCGTCTCTGTGGATTCGATCACTTGCTGTGATGTTCCATTAAAGACTGTAAATTGACGGGCTTCATTGGTGTTGATTTGACCTGAACGGTTCAATTGACCTGCATTGATCGCTTGCGAACCTGGTTTCCACTCTTCCCGAGCCGGAGAGATCAAAACGCGCTCTGAACGAGTTTCGTACACGGCAGGGATCACTTCGATTTCAGTCCGTTGTGGCTGAACAACAACAGTTTCAGTGACTGTTCTGTAAGTCGCCGGAACAGCTTGCAGCCGGGTTGACGCTTCTTGAACAACTATTGTCTCTGTCAGTGTTTCGTACGTCGCAGGGATGACAACCATTTCGTCGGCTGCGTCTTGAGCGACATAGCTTTCGCTGACTGTTGAGAATTGTGCCGGTGTGGCGACATATTCAACAGTTTGTGGCTGAACAACAACAGTTTCTGTTACAGTTTTAAATGTAGCAGGGATGGTGACGAGCTCTGTAGAGGCTTCTTGAACAACAACTGTTTCAGTCACGTCGCGGAATGTCGCCGGGATAGCAACAAGCTCTGTCGTCGCTTCCTGAACCACAACAGCTTCTTGATATGTTTCGTACTCAGCTGGAACAGTGACATAATCAACTGATTGCGGCTGAACAACAACTGTGTCTGTCACAGTTCTGAATGTTGCCGGGATTGTGACCAATTCTGTGGTCGCTTCTTTAACAACAACTGTTTCAGCAACTGTTTCGTATGTTGCAGGGATTGTCACAAGCTCAGTTGTGGCTTCCTGAACAACGACTGTTTCAGTTACAGTTTCGTAAGTTGCAGGGATTGAAACCAACTCGGTAGTTGCTTCCTGAACAACAACAGCTTCCTGATATGTTTCGTACTCAGCCGGAACAGTCACATAATCGACTGATTGTGGCTGAACAACAACTGTGTCTGTTACAGTTTCAAACGTTGCCGGGATTGTAACCAGTTCTGTTGTCGCTGCGCGTTTCACAACTGTTTCAGAAACAGTCTCGTACGTCGCAGGAATTTGAACCAGCTCAGTTGTTGCGTCTTGAACGACGATTGTTTCAGTAACCGTCTCATAAGTAGCCGGGATTGAAACAAGCTCAGTGGTCGCTTCCTGGACAACAACAGCTTCTTGAACAGTTTCGTATGTGGCCGGGATGGTCACATAGTCGACGGTTTGAGGTGTGACGACAACTGTTTCTGTCACAGTTTCGAACGTTGCCGGGATTGTCACAAGCTCCGTAGATGCTTCTTGCACCACAACAGCTTCTTGAACGGTCTCATATGTCGCCGGAATTGTAACATAATCAACTGTTTGCGGTGTAACCACCACAGTTTCAGTCACTGTTTCGAACGTTGCCGGGATGGTGACAAGCTCTGTAGATGCTTCTTGCACCACAACAGCTTCTTGAACTGTTTCGTAAACCGCAGGAACTGAAACATACTCAACAGATTGTGGCTGAACCACAACTGTGTCTGTTACTGTTTCGTAAGTTGCCGGGATTGTGACCAGTTCTGTTGTTGCTTCTTGAACAACAACTGTCTCGGTTACATTTTCGTATACAGCCGGAACACTGATATACTCAGAAGATGCAGGCTGAACAACGATTGTTTCAGTCACTGTCTCAAATGTCGCCGGGATGGTGACAAGCTCTGTAGACGCTTCCTGGACCACAACAGCTTCTTGAACTGTCTCATATGTGGCTGGAACTGTGACATAATCAACAGTTTGCGGCGTTACGACAACAGTTTCGGTAACAGTTTCATATGTTGCCGGAATTGAAACCAACTCGGTTGTTGCCGGTTGAACCACAACAGCTTCTTCGTAAGTTTCATAGGTTGCTGGAACAGTTACATAATCAACAGATTGTGGCTGAACCACGACTGTGTCCGTCACTGTTTCATATGTTGCCGGGATAGTCACAAGTTCTGTGCTTGCAGCCTGAACGACATATGCTTCTTGAACTGTTTCGTAAACCGCTGGAATTGTTACATATTCTACGGTTTGCGGTGTGACTTCAACTGTTTCGGTAACGGTTTCAAACGTTGCCGGGATTTGAACCAACTCGGTTGAAGCTTCCTGAACAACGACAGTCTCAGTGACTGTTTCGTATGTTGCAGGTACTGTTTCGTAGGTCACAGATTGTGGTGTGACAACAACTGTTTCAGTGACAGTTTCAAAAGTTGCCGGGATCGTGACAAGCTCTGTTGAGGCTTCTTGAACAACGATCGCTTCTTGAACTGTCTCATAAGTCGCAGGAATTGTAACATAATCAACGGTTTGGGGCGTAACCACAACTGTGTCTGTTACAGTTTCGTACGTCGCAGGGACCGTCACAAGCTCGGTTGTTGCTTCTTGAACAACAACGGTTTCGCTTACAGTCTCATATGTTGCAGGGATGCTGACATATTCTACTGACGCGGCCTGAACTTCGATTGTCTCTGTAACTGTTTCAAATGTTGCAGGGATCGTAACAAGCTCAGTTGACGCTTCTTGAACGACAACGGCTTCCTGAACGGTCTCATATACAGCGGGAACAGAAACATATTCGACGGTTTGCGGTGTAACCACAACTGTCTCGGTCACTGTTTCAAATGTTGCAGGGATCGTGATCAGCTCAGTCGATGGCGCCTGAACGACAACGGCTTCTTGTACGGTCTCATATGTTGCAGGAATTGTAACATAATCAACAGACTGCGGTGTGACGACGACTGTGTCTGTAACTGTTTCATAAACTGCAGGTACTGAAACGAGTTCAGTCGTTGCTTCTTGGACAACGACTGTTTCGGATACTGTTTCATATGTAGCTGGGACTGTCACATAGTCCACGGATTGTGGCTGAACCACGACTGTGTCTGTGACGGTTTCAAATGTAGCAGGAATTGTCACGAGTTCAGTTGTCGCTTCTTGAACAACCACTGTTTCTGTGACTGTTCCGTATTCAGCAGGAACTGTGACGAGTTCTACGCCGGCGTCCTGAACAACCACTGTCTCAGTGACTGTTTCGAATGTTGCCGGGATTGTGACAAGCTCTGTTGACGCTTCTTGAACGACAACGGCTTCTTGCACAGTCTCATATGTCGCTGGGATCGTGACATAATCAACAGATTGCGGTGTAACAACTACAGTGTCTGTAACTGTTTCGAATGTTGCTGGAATTGTCAAAAGCTCAGTAGAAGCGGCTTGAACAACCATAGTCTCATTGACTGTTTCGAACGTTGCGGGAACGGTAACAAGTTCTGTCGTTGCTTCTTGAACAACGATTGTCTCTGTGACTGTTTCATATGTCGCAGGAATCGTAACCAGTTCAGTTGACGCCTCTTGGACAACAACAGTTTCGCTTACAGTTTCATATGTAGCGGGGATAGTTACATAATCAACGGTTTGCGGCGTGACGACGACTGTTTCTGAAACAGTTTCGTAAGTCGCAGGAATTGTTACGAGTTCGGTGGATGCTTCCTGGACAACGACAGTTTCAGCAACTGTTTCGTATACTGGGGGAATGGTAACGAGTTCAGTTGAGGCTTCTTGCACGACAACTGTTTCAGAAACAGTTTCGTATGTTGCGGGAACGGCGACGTATTCAACTGACTCTGGCTTAACAACAACTGTTTCTGTTGCCTGACCATAAACCGGTGGGATTGTGACAAGTTCAGTAGACGCTTCTTGGACGACAACAGTCTCGGTTACATTTTTATATGTAGCTGGAATTGTAACCAGTTCGAAGCTGGCTTCCTGGACGAGTACGCGCTCAGTTACTGATTCATACCGTGCGGGTATTTTACGTAATTCTTCGCCAGCTTCACGCAGAACAATTTGTTCTGACGAGGTCTGATATTGAGCTGGAACAATAACCCGGGCGAAACATTCGCCTGGAAGTGGATTACCAGGCGGTAAGTCCTGGGCAATAGTTGGTGCTGCGATTGCAGCGGCGCATACGGCCATCAATAGAGTGCGTTTCATATCTGAAATCCCCAAAATCCTCATAACAAATTAATCTGCATCCACGCAGATCCACATAACAATGGCCCACGTGCACCTACGCACATGAACCTAATCTTAACAAAAAAACTTGCCAAGATTCCGCCCACCTTAACCAAAGTTTAATGTGAAGGCTAGGCGTTAATACAAACGCAGGACATTTTTTCAAGTTAAATCAGGCGGATTTACTGTTTTTGGTGAAAAGGTTTGAAAAAAGACTCCTGAGCCGCGTGTAACATTTCACGATCTCCGCGTGTGTCACCGTAAGCTTCCTTGAGGACATAGGCGCCTTTGCCCATTCTGGCGTCGATTTTGACCATTTTCCCGGGTCCCCAGCAATTGGCACCATCCAGACGGCCCGTTAAACGTCCATTCTTGATTTCCAGGTCCGTCGCAATAACATTCGTGATTCCATGGCCTTTTGCCCACGGTAGTATGTATGCTGACAAGGATGCCGATACGATATAGACGCTATCAGGGCCATTATTTTTCTCAATAAGTGCTTTAAGCGCATTGGGGCGAATCAATCCCGGAATAATGTCTTTGGCGTATTGGTCGGCTTTGACTTGAAACTCTTTCGCATCCACGCCGGTCAAAAACGATTGCACCAGTTTGGCTTTCACCGTGTCCCGCGGTACCATTTTCAAAACATAGCCGATAAACACGGGAAGCAGTTTCAAAATGACCAAAGTCCATTTCAAGTTCCCGGCATGATAGCGGAAAAATATCTTTAATGTATCTGTAGTTGTTATGGTGCCGTCAAAATCAAACGCGATCATTTGAATGGGTTTGGTATTCTTATCATCAAGCATTTTCGACCTGTTATTCTTTTGTAGACTGCTCGCGCGCACTATCTAACGCCGAATACGCGAATGTACAGGCCTATATTTGCGGCTTGCGCTTACCGGTGCAATACACCACATAATCATAAAAGATATTTAGTGTGGTTTCCCATTATCCTGTTTGGAGTGTGTTATGAAAACTGGTTTGGTTGTCGCGGCATTCGCTTCTTGTTTTTTCTTGGTCAATTGTTCGCCAAAACAAGCGGATATGCCTGTCGATTTCGCACATCAGAAAAGCGACCTGATGGCAGACGAGTCTGTAGTATATGGAAAACTGCCAAATGGTGTTCGTTACGCTGTTATGGAAAATGATACGCCGACCAAAACGGCGGCGCTTCGTATGCGGTTTGGGACGGGGTCTTTGAACGAGTCGGATGAGCAGCAGGGGCTCGCACATTTTCTTGAACATATGGCCTTCAATGGCTCCAAAAACATTCCTGAAGGCGAGATGGTCAAGCGTTTAGAGCGGTTCGGTTTGGCTTTTGGAGCCGATACCAATGCTTATACCAGTTTTGATGAAACGGTTTATACACTGGATCTTCCGGAAGTGAGTGCGGAAATCATCGACGAAACATTGATGATTATGCGCGAAACGGCCGAGAACTTGTTGTTAGACCAAGAGGCAATTGAGCGCGAACGCGGTGTTGTACAGGCAGAGAAACGCCGCGGCGACAGTCCGGGCGCACGGGCGTCACGCGCGTCGCTTAAGTTTTTCACCGAAGGCAGTCGTATATCGGTTCGATTACCGATTGGAACTGATGAGACCTTGGCCAGCATGGGGGCAGATCTGTTTCGTGACTATTATCGAGCCTATTATCGCCCTGAGAACACATTCATCGTTTTGGTCGGCGATATCGAAACCGATTATGCAACGATGAAAATTGCAGAATTTTTTGAAGATTGGCAGGCGGTAGGAGAGCCGGGAACGTCTAATGACGCAGGTACGACGCCTATCAGAAAAGGCGATATTGGGTACTTTACCGATCCAGAAGTGCAAACCCGGATTACACTTGCAACAATCAAACCCTATGAAGATGAAAAGGACACAGTTACAAACCGGCGCGAGGCATTTATTGACGGGCTTGGAAACCGGATTTTAAACCGCCGTTTAGCCAGTCTCGCCCGGAAATCTGATGCTGACTTTATTGGCGGCGGTGCAGGCTTCTCATTCGCGCAAGAAACCGCTGAAATCATCAGCCTGTCTATGTCGAGCCGACCAGAAAATTGGAAAAAAGCGCTGGCCGTCGGTGAGCAGGAATTACGAAAAGCCTTGGAGTTTGGGTTTTCTGAAGCTGAGCTTGCCGAACAGCTCGCCAACAGCCGGAAATCTCTGCAAGTCGCGGTACAAACAGCTGAAACCCGTAGGACGGGATCATTGGCTTCCGGTATCTTGAATGGATTTTCCAATGAAAGCGTGTTTACCCATCCAGCGTCGTCTCTAGAGCGGTTTGAGGCTTATGTTGACGACATTAATGTCGAAGATGTGTGGCAGCGTTTTAAAGACCAGTGGTCAGAAGTTGATGAACCGTTGATTTATCTTCAAACCAGTGAAATCCTCGATAAACCTGAAGAAGAAATAAGGGCGGCATTCGATGCCAGCCGTGAAACCGTCGTTGCAGCTGATGCTGTGAAAGTAGATGGAGAATTCGCTTACACATCATTCGGGACGCCGGGCAAGGTCATCGAGGAAAACTATATTGAAGATATCGGGGCGCATTTGTACCGATTTAAAAACAATGTCCTTTTGAATTTTAAAGAGACCGACTTTGCCAAGGATCAGGTCAACATTTCGATCAGCGTCGGGGACGGTGGTTTTTCAATGCCAAAAAAGTCGGCAGCACTGCAAATTCTCGCCAACAATGTCATGTCCGCAGGTGGGTTGGAAGCTCACAGCTCCGATGAAATCCAAAGATTGTTGGCCGGAAAAGCCGTTGGAGTTCGTTTCGGCATAGGTGCGCAGGCCTTTTCACTGGGTGGATCGACTGTTCCGTCTGATCTTGAAGATCAGTTCAATCTTATGGCCGCCCAGTTATTGGCACCCGGATACCGGGAAGAAGCCAAGGCAAGATACGATAAATATATTGAGTCTTGGTATCCAACGCTCGATTCTACGCCTGCAGGTGTTGCCAGTCGGGATATTTCCAGAATCTTGCGCTCAAATGATCCGCGATATGGCATTCCAAATCAGGCAGAATTGCTCGGCGAGGAGATAGATTCCGTCAAGGAATGGATCAGCCCGCACTTGTTGGACGGACAGATCGAGATTGCTGTTGTTGGCGACATTAAAAAGGAAGTTGTTGTTGAGCAGGTTGCGCGCACTTTTGGCGCACTGCCCGAAAGAAAACGGGGGCATGAATCTTATCCCGAGATGATGCAACTCACGTTCCCGGACGCACCCAGGAAACCAATTACTTTGACCCATTCCGGAGATGCCAATCGGGCATTGTTGCGCGTATATTGGCCAGCGCCGGACGGTACCGATGTCATGCGAAATCGCCGTATGAGTATTTTGCGATCGATATTTGGAAACCGCCTGACCGATGTGATCAGGGAAGAAGAGGGGGCTGCTTACTCACCGTCTGCCGGTCGCAACGGATCCCGGTTTTACAAAGACTATGGGTATATGTCCGCTTCATTGGGTTTGACGCCGGAAAAAGTTCCTGAAATGATTACGGTTTTGGACGAAGTCGCCACCGATTTTCAATCCGGGAATATTAGTCAGGACGAATTTGATCGCGCGATTAAACCCGTGCTTGAAAATCTCGATACATCGCTGGAGAATAACGGATATTGGATGCGCGTCATCAGCAATGCCCAGACCGATTCATGGGACATTGACAATTTCCGTACTCGCGAAGACGCGTACAAGAATATGACACTCGACGATATCAAGCCGTTGGCCGCGGAAATTTTCAAACCGAACAAAGCTGTTCGCATTCAAGTCTTGCCCGAAAAATAGAAAGAAACGCTCGGTAAACAGTGTTGTCTAAGGTTTAGTTAACCATAAATCTAATTGCGTGTTCCAAGTTGGGACAATTTATAGCAATTGGCATCGCAAATGCATCTATCTCCGCAACGAATTCAAGTGTGGAGACGAAAATGTCACTGGTTAGTAGTTTAGTGAAAAACAAAGACGGAAATGTAGCATTGATGTTCGCGGTGAGCATCCTCGTCATACTCATGGCCGTTGGTGTCGCAATCGACACAGGGTTTGCCCATAAGACGAAAGTCAAACTGCAAAATACGGCAGACTCGGCTGTTCTTGCCGCTGCGGGCTCGGGGGAAACAGACCAGTTGAAACTGCAAGAAATGGCTGAGCAATATGTCGGGGCTAATGGGGACGCTTCAAAATATGCCACGACATTATCGCTAACACCGAACGGTCGTGTTCAGGTCGGTGTAACAACAAAATATGACACTAAGTTTGGCGGTATTCTTGGTAGGTCCAATATAAATATTGCTGTTGTCAGCGAAGCGCCATTGGCGTCGAGCGAGCCGGTCAATGTCGCGCTCGTTCTTGACGTTACGGGGTCGATGAAAGGGTCGAAACTATCGAGCTTGAAATCCGCCGCCAACGGCCTGATCGATATGCTCGACGGGTTTGACAATGATGCGCTCAAAGTGTCGGTTGTTCCGTTTTCCAACTATGTGAATATTGGCCAATCTCGTCGTAATGCGCCGTGGTTGGACGTTGAAGATGACAGCTTTAGCACAGGCGCGGAGGTGTGCCGAATGGTATCGACTCGGATCAATTGTCGTAAAGTTCAATCGACCTGTTCAAATGATGGCGTTTCTTATTCGTGCATGAAAACGGTTTGCGACAGAGGTCCTGAAGTTCAGCGTTGTTGGACACCTACAAACAACCGAGTCTGGAGAGGATGCGTTGGATCGCGCAACACGCCTTGGCATGAAAGGGCTCATTTCGGCGGAAACAAAATTCCGGGTCTTATGAATGCACGATGCAATGAAGAGATCCTGCCGTTGACCAATACTTTGGCCGAAGTGAAAACCAAGATCGATTCTCTCAGCGCGCGCGGCAACACATATATTCCATCCGGCCTGTCATGGGGATGGCGCACACTGGATACAAAAATGCCACTGACAGAGGCGAAAGGTCCATTTGCCGCAAACACCGAAAAAGTGCTTGTATTGATGACCGATGGCGCGAATACAAAGTCGAAAAATGGCGATTGGCATGAGGGTGGATCTGTCAACGATGCTAACAATATAACCCGCAATTTGTGCAACAATATCAAAACGTCAGATATACAAATTTATACGATTGCATACGAAATTACGGACACCACAACGAAGAACCTCATGCGCAATTGTGCATCAAAGTCGTCGATGTATTTTGATGCGAGTAATGCCGCGCAATTAAACCAGGCTTTTGATTCAATTGGGAAAAGCTTGATCAGACTTCGTCTAACGCACTAAGATAAAAACGAGTGTAAAAAAGGGGCCTTGAGGCCCCTTTTTTAGTCGGAAACTTCGATCAATTGGACGTGGAATACGAGCGGTGCCGCCGGCGGAATAACGGGTGGTCGTCCTGCCGGCCCATAAGCCAGATCTGACGGAATATAAAAGGTCCAAGCATCGCAAGGGCGCATCAATCCAACGCCTTCCGTCCAGCCTTTAATCACTTTATTGAGTGGGAACTCGATGTCTTCACCGCGCTTATAGGAACTATCAAATACGTTTCCGTCCCGGAGAAGACCGTGATAATTGACACGTACGGTTTGTGTCGCTGCTGGCATCGGACCTTTTTCATTTCCGGCTTTGTTCACCCGGTATTGCAGCCCGGATTCGGTTGTCACTACACCGTCCATAGCACCGTTGGCTGCCAGCCATTCGGGTTGCGCCAGATCCGATGCCGCCATCTCGGTTGAATAAGATGATATATCAGACAAAACCTCGCTGGGAGGGCATACCTTTAGTGCCGCTTCTTTGGCCGCTTTCTCTTCCGGCGTATCGCCGCAGCCAGACAGCCCCATAAGCGCCGTAGCCAGTATTAAAGTCATCGAGTTCTTCATTATTTTCTCCACTTATTCTTTTGGGTCATCCCGCAGCCAGCCGGTGATACTTAACCTTGGGCCGCCTGCAAAAGAGCTAACTTGTGTGACGATATGTGTTCTTGGAACTTTGAACATTGTCAATGAATTAAATTTTGGATTTACACCCGACGTCGTGTTGCCGCGTTCATCTAAAAACAAAAGCTGGCCGCCCCAATCGGTTCTCCAGTTCTTGCTGAACCCCATGACATAGGCTGCGCGGCGTTCAGCATTTACACCCATGTCGTTATGTGTGTTGAGGAAATGTCCCGGTGCATAGTAGGTGGCTTGCGCGTCAAGCTTGATCACGCTCGGTTCATTCGTCACTTCTTTCACGAAACCTCGAAATTCGTCTGAATTCACAAACTCGGTGATCGCATGTAAGGGAAGATCCGGGTCGAGCCCGTCAACATAATTGTCGACCATGGGGTAGACATAATAAAGATAGGAAAATCCTTCTCTTGCTTTTTGATAAACCGATGAAATTGTTTGTTTTTTTTGATCGGGGCTCAAAGCTTGCCACTCAGCTTGCGTGTAGTATTTGTGCTTACCAGCTGCGTCAGAATGCACATTATACCACGGCGTATTTTTCAGAAGGACCTGGAAAATTGCTTCGGCGGTGTCCGCAGGGAATAGGTTTTCGATGCAGATGAAATTGTCTTCCGCATACGTCTTGGCCAACGCTTTCGCATCGAGATCAGGATTGAGTCTCAGCTCGAAATCGGCCATGAAAAACCTTATACTGTTTCGAGCGAACTATCCCATTTACCTATGGACGCAAGCCCGTTCATGCGGGCGCGATGATTGAAGGCCTTTTGTGCGTCATCATAATTTTCTGATTTTCCACCCCATGCAAACAGTGCTGCCTGTTGCAATGCGCGACCATAGGAATAGGTGACTTTCCAAGGGAAGCCGCCGATTTTATTGATCGCATCCAGGTTTTCCGTCGCTTCGATATTGTCTTGTCCACCGGAAAGGAACGCAATGCCCGGCACGGAAGAAGGAACAGTGTCTTGCAGGACTTGAATTGTGCGTTCGGCAATCTCAGCAACACTTGATTGTGTGGGGCAGCGTTTGCCTGGAACAATCATATTCGGTTTGAGGATAGTACCTTCCAATTTAACACCGTGCTCATAGAGATCAGCATAAAGTGACTTCAGAACTTGCTCAGTGACATCGTGACATGTCTGGATGCCATGATATCCACCCATCAGCACTTCCGGCTCTACAATCGGGGTGATGTTTGCTTCCTGACATAGCGCCGCATAGCGGGCTAGGGCCTGCGTATTTGCTTTAATGGCACCATAAGTAGGCGTTGCATTCCATGAGTGGTCCGGATTGGATATTTCGATCACAGCCCGCCATTTGGCGAAACGTGCACCTTGTTCGAAATACGTGTAAAGCCGTTCGCGCAATCCATCCAAACCTTCTGTGATCGTCTCACCCGATTTAAGGGCCATTGGCTTCGCCCCTTTGTCGACCTTTATGCCTAACAAGGCGTCGTTTTTGGTGATAAGATCCGCCAGAGGCGTCCCGTCTTTCGCCATTTGTGTCAAAGTTTCTTCAAATAAAATCACTCCGGAAACATGATCTTGCATGGCTTTATCGGTACGGAAAAGCATTTCGCGCCAATCACGCCGGTTTTCTTCGTTATTTTCTGTGGAAATAGAGGCCATTCGTTTGCCAATTGTTCCAGTCGACTCATCGGCTGCCAGCAACCCTTGTCCAGGGGTGACCATTTTAACCGCAGTCTCGTTCAATAATTCCAAATTCATTGCATTCTCCTTACGTGAGCCTTACTTCTATTTCTTCAAAATTTCAACGCCGGGCAGGGGTTTGCCTTCCATCCATTCAAGGAATGCGCCCCCGGCAGTCGAGATAAATGTAAATCCTTCAGCTGCTCCAGCATGTTTGAGCGCAGCCACCGTATCGCCGCCGCCTGCAACCGCAATAAGACCGTGCTCCTGCACGCGGCGCGCCGTGTATTTCGCGGCTTCCACGGTTGATGTGTCAAAGGGGGCGAGTTCGAATGCGCCTAACGGGCCATTCCAGATCAGTGTCCGGCTTTGATCGATGGCATCCAATAATTTTGAAACGGTCTGTGGGCCCGCGTCCAGAATCATTTCGTTTTCTGCTACATCGTCTAAATTGCAAACCCGGTGTGGCGCATGGGCTGCAAAATTTTCGGCAGCCACGACGTCGACAGGGAGAAGCACTTCGCAGTCAGCGTCTTTCGCGGCTCGGAGTATTGCCAGAGCCGTGTCTTTCAAATCATGCTCGCACAGCGAGCCGCCAACATCGAAACCCTGAGCGGCTAGAAACGTATTGGCCATACCGCCGCCAATTGCCAGTGTGTCGAGCTTGGTGACAAGGTTTTTCAAAAGGTCAATTTTCGTAGAAACTTTGGCACCGCCTACGAGGGCCATGACGGGTCTTTTCGGGTTGTTAAGCGCTTGACTGATATGATCCAGTTCACGCTCCATTGCCATGCCGGCATAGGCGGTCAAGGTCTCTGCAATGCCAGTGGTCGAAGCTTGTGAACGATGAGACACAGAGAAGGCATCATGCACAAATATCTCTCCAAAACTTGCCAGTTTTTTTGCGAACTCCGGGTCGTAACCCTTTAAGCCATTTGGGTTTTTCTGTTCACCCACATGAAATCTCGTGTTTTCTAACAAGAGGACATTTCCTGGTTCAAGATCATTGACTGCCTGGGACGCGTCTTCGCCGACGCAGTCTGGTGCAAACGCTATAGGTGTGTCTAAAAGATCGGATAGTGGCGACACTATTTTCAACAAGGAGGCCTCCGCTTGGTGCTTTCCACCCGGTCGGCCATAATGGCTGATGAGGATAACTTTGGCGCCTTTTTTTTGAAGATATTTGATTGTCGGAAGGGCGGTTCTTATTCGGGTATCATCGGTGATATTTCCGGCGTTGTCACACGGTACATTGAAGTCGACGCGGACAAGTACCCGCTTGCCCTCAACAAGGGCGTCTTCAAGTCTTCGAAAATCCACCATTTTATTCTTACCTGCGTAATTAAGCGGTTTGTGCCGATTTCATTGAGCGGGCAACGTCGATCATCCGACATGCAAATCCCCACTCATTATCATACCATGAGACCACTTTTACGAGGTCGTTTTCAAGTACTTTTGTAAGCGGAGCCGCAAAAATACTCGAATGCGGATCGTGGTTGAGATCGGAAGATACCAAGGCTTTTTCAGTATAACCCAAGATGTTCTTGAGCTCATTTTCTGACGCCTTCTTAACGGCAGCGTTGATCTCATCAACATCTGTATCCCGTTCCGGTTGAAACGCTAAATCTACCATTGAAACATTGGCGGTTGGAACACGAACAGCGCTGCCGTGCAGGCGACCTTCTAATCCTGGCAACACCAAGCCGACCGCTTTAGCAGCTCCTGTAGACGTCGGAATCATATTTAGCCCGGCTGCACGAGCGCGGTATAAATCCTTATGCGAATTATCCAAAATGCGTTGGTCTTGTGTATACGCATGGATGGTTGTCATAAATCCGCGGCGAATACCAAAATTTTCCATCAAAACTTTGGCTAAGGGTGCCAGACAATTGGTTGTACACGAAGCGCAAGATACAATGAGATCGTCAGCTTTCAGATCATTTTCGTTGACGCCGAAAACGATGGTGTTGTCCACACCTTTGGCCGGTGCCGAGATCAAGACGCTCTTGGCACCTGCATCTAGGTGTGGCGTGCAGCTTTCTTTTGTGCGGAAGAAACCGGAGCATTCCATGACCACATCAACGTCCAGTGACTTCCAATCAATATCTGCCGGATTACGTTCGTGGGTAATCCGAACCGGTCCTTTGCCGAAATCCATGATGCCAGGCTCGGTTTTCACTTCATTCATAAATCGGCCATGCACGGAATCATAACTTAGGAGATGGGCTTGAGTTTCCAGAGCACCCGGGCTGTTAATAGCGACGATCTCGACATCGTTATGATTGTATTCAACGATAGATCTGACCACTAGCCGGCCAATACGGCCAAATCCATTGATCGCGATACGAAGTGTCATGGAGGTCTCCAAACGAGATTTTGAGGTGTTTATCAAAAGATTCGAGGGCCTTATATGTCCGAAAGACTATAAAATCTATAGCAAGGTTCTGAATAAAGTGAGATGTATACACCTATTCCTTAAACTTATGACTTGGCGTAAAGCAAATAATCGGCCATTCTGCGCCGAAAGAGGTAGATTCGGCTTTAAATGACGCAATCAACTGAAAATTCAGGCGCTGCTGTGAAAGAAGCGGCCAATCGTTTGCAACGGGCGATCAAGACGCTTGAGACGTCTCTTACGCCTATTGTTTCGAAGGTTTCTGAATTGGAACGCCAGGTCGATGCGTCCAAGTCCTTTGAAAATGATCGGGCGCGATTGGCAACAGAACTTGACGAAGCAAAAGCGCGTGAGGATGAGTTCAAAGAGCGGGAAAAAGAATTCGCCGCGTTGGCCAATGAAACAACCGCTGAATTGGACGCCGTAATTTCTCAAGTTCTTCATGTTTTGGGCGACGGGAGTTAAGAGATGGGGAAGGTCAGTCTCGAAATTAACGGACGTAAATACGCGCTTGGATGTGACGATGGCGAGGAAGAACGCCTCGAACGTCTGGGGCAACGACTGGACGAACGTATCAAATCACTTGCAAATCAATTTGGTCAGATTGGCGATCAAAGACTTTTGTTGATGGCCGGCATAACGATGACCGACGAACTGGACGAGCTACGTGAAAACCTCGACGCACAAGCCGAAGCATTATCTGTAGAAATTCGCAAAAAAGGCGAGGCCGCACTGGCTGCAGCGCAAAAATCCGAAAATACCGCAGCGAACGCACTTGCCGATGCCGCACGCCGCATCGAACGTATGGCTGAACGCTTGAACGAAGATTAATTGATCTCGAATCAATTGCTTGCTTGTAATTTCCCGACCAAACCGCCACATTCCGCTCGACGGTTGCTGCGGATCTCGTGAGAGACACGTTTCCTGGGGACCTTAACTCAACCTTCGGGAGCTGCCTCTGTCCGGACCGTGGTCCGATTACGCGGTGCCCACCTGTACTTCAGGTTCACGAGGTTACTATTGGATCCACGGATTTGTGGTGCCGTCACTTTACAAACATCCAGTCCGAAAACCCGCATGGCATTTTTAGCACTCGAAAAGACCAAAGCCCGTAACGCTGCGAAAATGAGCCGACGGCAAGCCGCTATCGATACACCTGCGGCGGCGATCGAATTGATACAGTATTGGCCGGAGATCGGACGAAAGTCGGGTATTGTCGCGATATATCTCCCCATTCAAAGCGAACTTAATCCCGGCCCCTTATCGGGCGCGCTTGTTGATGCCGGATATCAATTGGCATTGCCTTGCATTAAACGGGCAGCTCATCCCTTGGAATTCCGGCTGTACCGGCCGGGCGATAAATTGCGCGGCGGGCCTTACAATACCCGCGAACCGGTAAAAACAGCATACATTGTAGATCCCGATATCGTGCTGCTCCCAATGTTGGCCTTTAGCACCTCCGGATATCGCCTCGGATATGGTGGGGGGTTTTATGACCGAACACTACAGTCGTTGCGGGCCCAAAAGGAAATCTTTGCTTGCGGTTTGGCTTATGCTGCGCAAGAAGTGCCGCTGGTTCCCACGGATGAATATGATCAGAAGCTGGATGGGGTTCTGACCGAGCGGGAATTTAGAAAGTTTTAGTATGCGGTTTGCATTTTTTGGAGACGTGGTTGGACGTTCGGGACGCCGGGCTATAACGAAATATGTGCCGCGCCTGCGCGAGGACTTGAACCTCGATGCCGTCGTTATCAACGGTGAAAATGCTGCTAATGGATTTGGTATCACCGAACGCACCGCCAACGAACTTTATGAGGCCGGAGCCGACGTCATCACGCTTGGCAATCACAGTTTCGATAATCCGGGCGCGCTAACATTTATTGAGCGCGAGACTCGACTTTTAAGGCCTGTGAATTATCCGCCAGGAACAGCGCCGGGATTGGGCGTAAATGTTTATGACATCGGCACTTATAAATTTATGGTGGTCAATGTACTGGGTCGTGTGTTTATGGATGCGCTTGATGACCCATTTCTGGCGATCGGCGAGGCCCTCGATAATTGCCCGTTGATCGATGTGGCAGATGCCATTCTGGTCGATATTCACGCCGAAGCCACGTCTGAGAAAAACGCCATGGGGCATTTCTGCGATGGGCGGGCCAGTCTCGTTGTTGGTACGCACCAACACGTGCCCAGTGCGGACACGCGTATCTTGCCAAACGGCACCGCTTATCAATCCGATGCTGGTATGTGCGGAGACTATGGCGGCGTGATCGGCATGGACAAGGAAGAGCCGATGCGCCGATTTACGACGCGGATGCGTGGTGGCCGATTTACACCGGGAACGGATGAGGGCACGGTGTGCGGCGTCTTTGTCGAAACCGATAATAAAACTGGACTGGCGGTGCGCGCCGAACCTATCCGGGTTGGCGCGTTGCTGCAAACAACCATTCCTACCTTGTAACCATGGCTTGAAGCATTAAATAGCTTGCGTTACATACGCTCAAAACACCTTTTAACGACTCGGAGGGCATTATGGCCGGACACTCAAAATGGGCCAATATTCAGCATCGCAAAGGCCGTCAGGACAAGCTGCGCTCAAAACTGTTTTCAAAATTGGCTAAAGATATTGCAATCGCCGCGAAACTTGGCGGGGGTGATCCGGATATGAATCCACGTCTGCGTCTGGCAATCAACAATGCCAAAGGGCAATCTATGCCCAAAGACAATATCCAACGGGCCATCAACAAAGGTGCTGGCGGCGAAGGCGATGATTACGAAGAAATTCGCTATGAAGGTTTTGGGCCGTCAGGTATTGGCCTGATTGTTGAATGTTCAACTGACAACAGAAACCGTGCCGCGATGGAAGTGCGGACCGCATTTTCAAAAAATGGTGGTAATCTTGGTGAAACCGGATCGGTAGCCTTTATGTTTGATCAGGTCGGCAAGATTGAATACCCGCTCGATAAAACCGATGAAGACACGATGATGGAAGCCGCAATTGAAGCCGGAGCTGAGGATTGTGAAACGGACGAACCGAACACGGATGAATATGACGAGTACGAACCCGTTCATACGATCCTGACCGCACGCGATGATTTAGGTGCGGTTGCGGCGGAACTGGAAAAAACATTTGGTGAGGCCAAGTCGATCAATCTGATCTGGAAAGCCCAAAACGATATCGATGCACCGGACAAAGCCGCGCAGGTCGTGCGCTTAATCGACGCACTGGAAGATTGTGATGATGTGCAAAACGTTTATCATAATCTCGAAATGTCTGAAGCGGCCATGGCAGCCCTCGACGAATAGGGAACAAGATTATGAAATGTCCGGTAGATGATTTCACACTGACTGAAGAATCCTACGAAGGATATTTCAAAATCGATCGATGCCCGTCCTGTTGGGGCGTGTGGCTGGATCCGGGCGAATTGGATAAAATCCAACGCCTGACTATCCTTGATTACAGCGAAGAACTGGCGAAACCTGAAAACGATGTGGCACGTGCATTCGCACTCGCCAAGTCAAAGCAGGAAGGCACCTATAAATGCGTCAAATGCGCGTCTGATTTGGTTAAAAAGGAATACGGGTTTAATTCGCAAATCCAAATCGATACCTGTCCGAAAGGATGTGGCATGTGGTTAGATGCGGGAGAGCTCGAAGCACTTGAGCAGTTTTATGAACGGCTTCAGCCGGATAAAGTAGGTCGGGTGCAATCAATTCTCGATTTTATCGATTCAATCCGCCGTTAATCGGGGTTGGCCCGCGTATTGCGTTGAAAAGACTGCATAAATGTGCGTGGGCCCCTTGAAATAAGTTCGCGGAACCTAAATATAAAACCAGTAAACGGCAGAGCGTTCTGTCACAAAAGAATACCAATGGGAGACCTGAGATGAAATCTATGAAATTTGAGCACGATGGCAAGAAATACACGGTCAAAGGCGAATGGGAGAAAGACACATTCACTGCCCAGGCATTTACCGGCAAGAAGCCCGCATCTGATCCATTTCATGTCACTAAGGAAAAGCCCAAAAAGGGCGAAATTGCCGATGATAAGGCTTTGGAAGAGGTTGTCATGGAAGCCGCTAAAAACGAAGTTTTATCCGGCGAATATACGTCCGAGGCCTAATGCTCTGAAGAAAGGGCGCATGGGCAGCTTCGCATTGCTGACGGGAGGGTAAGCCGCCCATGCTGAGGAAGAGGGTCCGTTAGACCTGACCCTCATTGGAGATTAGGACTTTGATCAAGGCGTCGACTTTATCTGTTAGATCGCCGACTCCGAATTCGATCAGTTCCGACGTCACTTCGCCGAAGATTTTTCCGCTATATGTATCTACGAGGAGGGCTTTAGCCCCGGCGCGCGGAGACACCGTGTTTTCATCAAATTGAAAACCGGTCTCCAGCAACGCCTTGCCACCAAAGCAGCCCCAAAGGGCATCTTTTCCCAAGCCGTAGACGAGTACATAATCCATTTTTAAGTCCGCAGCCGTCATGCGGATTTCGTCCAGCTTGTTATCGCTGTCGCGACCGCCCATCGGCACCTCCGGGATGTTTTTGATCACGGCCGCGGGACTGATCGGTTCGAAATTCACGACCGACCGTTTGTCCAGGAACTGCCAGTCCAGCAACTCACTCAATGGGGCAGGGATCAGTCGGCCATTATCCAGGCGCGCTACGCCAATTTTGGCATTGGTGTTAAATATGGGTTCTTGAGTGGGCTGCGTCGCAAACGACATGTCCTGAATTAATTTAAGCTCTTTCTTGATCGGACTTTCGATGATCAGCGCGCTGGCGCTCATCCCGATCATTAAGCTTGCGATCGCGGTAAAGGTTGTTGTCTTTAAAAATGTTTGCATTGTTATGCCCTCCAGTTGGTTTCCTATGATTTCGGTATAGGCGGGCAATAGGGCGTGGATTTGCTGTGATTTTGCTGATTTAGCGGCAATTTTCCTCAATTATGTCAATGATTTGCGAGAATATGACGGAAATCTGAAATAAGGCGGGAAATGTGGTCAGTCCGTTAATTCCCGATACAATTCCTCGAACATGACCTCGACCTCATCGGTTAGATTGATGACGGCATCCAGTTTCGTCGTATCGTTAAGTTTTTGACGGTACGACCCCGATCCGGCCCGAGTCGCGACCTTCTTGGCTTCTGCGAATGCTGTAGCCGTGCCATAGGGATAGCCATTGCGCACATCAAGGAGGAGGGCGCTGGCAGTGCTCTCGACTTTGATATTGCGGCTTGGCAGCACATACAGTCCCAGAATAGTCAGATCGCCCAGGGACAGGGCGTTGCTATCATTTTCCGTTTTATTGCTAACTTCATATACGAGGACATAATCGAGATGTTGGCGGGCGCTGGCACGGCGGATGTCTGAGACAACGTGCTCAGTGCGTAATTTTGTATCTTCGGGTCTGACCATCGACGCGATAAACGGACTGACCGGAACGAATTCGCCGTAAGCAGGGCCCAATTCATCGCTGAGTTTGCTCCAAGACGCCAGTTCATCGACCGGTGCATTGGTCAATTGGCCACGCTCGATGCGAGCAAGCCCAATACGGGCGGGAAATTGTAAATTGGGCTCAATCGTCGCAATTTCGCGGACATCCTGATCTATGGTCGATGATAATCGGGCCTGACTTGGCGTATACCGGCTGAGATAGTCATTTCCGGACGTCAGTTGCGTATGCGCCGAACAGGCGTTCAAGGTAAGAACAGTCGATATCGCCGTTAGTGCTTTAAAAACCCGTTTCATCACCGTCTCCTTTTTTGTATGTGTGTCAGTATCAGGGCGGAATGCGGCAGGGCTTTGCCGGAAATAGGGTCAAATCAAGGTTTTCTTGTCCAAACATGTTTCAGGTCAACCAAGATTCCCCGTCAATATTCAGTACCGGAGCTCATGTGGCAATTTTAACACGCTCGGGATTTTTCGATGAAAGCACAATTGACAAATCATTGCGCTCTGTTATTCAACAACTGTTGAAATTGAACATTTGTTGAATTTTATAACCAATAACATATCGATACAGGGGACACTTATGTCACAACGCAAAGCACTCAGTTTTTCATCATCACTCTTAGTTCTGGGCGCGGTTGCAAGCGCTATCCCGGCTTACGCACAAGCAGGCGGTGACGAGATCATCGTTACAGCGCAGCGGCGCGCACAAAGTATCCAGGATGTGCCAGTGTCTGTTACAGCTGTATCCGGCGATTATCTTGAGGAAATTGGTGCCATCGATATCACTGATGTTCAAAAAATCACTCCCAACGCCACGATCGAAGTCGCTCGGGGTTCCAGTTCTACCGTCATTGCTTTTATACGTGGTGTTGGCCAGCAAGACCCACTTTGGGGGTTTGAGCCCGGCGTCGGCATTTATGTAGACGACATATATATTGCCCGACCACAAGGCGCGGTTCTGGATATTTTCGATGTCGAACGCGTGGAGGTCTTGCGGGGCCCACAAGGCACGCTTTATGGCCGAAACACCATTGGTGGCGCGATCAAATACGTGACAAAAGGCTTGGACATGGACGCGCCGAAGTTAAATGCTCGCGTCAGTGTCGGCAGTTATGGACAATTTGACCAGATTGTTTCGGGTTCAATCCCAGTATCAGATAGGTTTGCTATCGGTGCCGCTATTGCTAACTACAAACGCGACGGGTTTGGTGAAAATCTAAGCACCGGTGCAGAGCATTATAATAAAGAAATCCTAGCTGGCCGTGTCAGTGCGGAATGGGCGCCGAGCGATGAATTCAATATTCGCATTGCCGCAGATATGACGGATGATGACTCCAATGCGAAGCATGGTCATAGATTGCTCCCGAGTGCCGATCGAACGCTCGCCGTCACTGAAAACGAATATGATACACGCGGCGGCGCCGGCGACCTTAACGAGGTAAAAACCAAGGGTATTTCTGGAACCATAACCTGGGACGCCAGCGATGCTATTACTTTGAAGTCAATCACCGCCTACCGCGAAGGGGAAACCGTAACTCCGATCGATTTTGACGCCTTGCCGCAGCCGGATTTCGATGTACCGGCCAAATATCAGGATGATCAATTGAGCCAGGAATTCCAGCTTCTGTATTCAAGCGACCGGTTGAATGGTGTTGCGGGCGTCTATTACCTGGATGGATCAGCCTCTGGTGACTTCGATGTTATCCTCGGCGGTTTGGGTCTGACCATTTATCAGGCTGGTGATCAGACCAAAGAAAATCTGTCGGCCTATGCTGATTTCACATATGACTTCACTGACGCGCTTAGCCTCTCCCTCGGGGCACGCTATACCGAAGACAAGACCGTTGCTGACGTAACACGCGAAGTCTGGCTCGGCCTTGGTTCAACTTCATTTGATCCGGCGAATACCGGGTCACTATTCCTCGCTACACAAACTGGTTATACCGACCTTGAGCGCAAGGACTCCGAGTTTACACCTCGGGTAGCTATCAATTTTAAGGCCAGCGAAAACACAAATCTGTATGCTTCGTTCTCGCAAGGATTTAAAGCGGGTGGCTTTGACCCGCGGGCCCGCGCCGATCTTGATCCGCTTGGCTTGTCACAAGAAGGTTTTGGACCGGAAACAGTCGACAGCTATGAAGTCGGCGTCAAAGGTAATCTTTTCGACAACCGTCTGACATATAGCGTTGCCGGATTTATTGCAGATTACAAAGATCAACAAATAACGGTGCAGCAAGGCGTCGATACGGATAATGATAACGTCAATGATACGTTCGTCTCATCCGTATTTAATGCTGGCAAATCCAAGTATAAAGGTATTGAACTCGAAGGTGCAATCCGCTTGTCAGATAATTTCACCTTAACAGGTATGGCAGGCTATATAGACGCGGAAATCCAAGAAATCATTTCTGCAGGCATGAATATCGCCAGCGGGTTTGTGACTCAAAACACACCTGAAATTACATCACGCTTCGGATTTACGTACGATCATGATCTGGCTGATAAAGGCAGCATATTGTTTACGGGCTCCGCGTCCTACCGAGATGAATATTTCCTGTTCAATGTACCGAATGCCGGTTTCGGTCCGAACCAAAACGCTACCTTCCCCGAAGGCGGCCCGGCCTTGGATCCAACGCCGTACACAGTGTTTGATCTAGGTGCGACATGGACAAGCGAAAATGACCGTTGGATGTTCGGCATCTATGGACGCAATCTGACCGATGAGCGCGCGCGTGTGGCGGCCTACAATTTCGTCTCACCGAGCCAGCTTGGTATAGACGGCGCCTATCAGGCTTTCCACCGGGCACCTCGCACAGTGACAGCAACGCTTGGCTTTAAGTATTAAGGTTTCCCATTCGCGCATATCGCTTTCATGCCGGCGGCAATGAATGGGATCATGTGCGCATATCCGGTTTTGAAATCGGATGAGATGGCCGTGCCTTTCGACAAAGTATCCAAGCGATGGGTGTCGGCAAATGTAAGAGTTAATGCGCCGGAGAGGTAATGGTAACCCCAGTACAAAGCTTGCTCATCCGCATCGGGAAGCGCCAGACGCAAGGCGTCGATGAACCTCGATACCAGCGGGTTGAAATACCTGGTCATCAATTCGCCGCCCATTTTTGGCGAGTTGTTCACCCAAGCGATCAATGCGAGATAGTGTCTCCACCCGCCGTCGGCGGATGCCTGAATTTCACCCAGGGGCCGAAGATACGCTTCAATAATCGCTTCAACCGTCGGCTTGCCGTCTTTGGCGGTGGCAATACAGGTATCAAGGGCGTCATTGCGCACCTGATTCAGGACTTCCGCCCGTCGATACAGAACCGCATCGAACAATTCGCGTTTCCGGCCGTAATGATAACTGGCGAGAGCAACGTCAACTTTCGCCGCTTTTGCAATCTGGCGAAGGGTTACGCCATCATAACCACTATCTGCGAACAATTCTTCGGCGGCGTCAAGAATACGTTCCTTGCGCGATTTTTTGGTTTTCGCCGTCAACAATCCGCCGCCTTCCACAATTTGATCCATGCCAATACTATGGTGCGCGAACCGATCAACGTCAAATATATCCGGTGCCGAGATGAGTAAAATTATCCAAAAAACCGACCCGTTGCTACCTGACATATTCGCTCTGCATGGAAAATGGCGCGCCAACAAACCGGCGATCATAGCCGACGATGAAGCGCTCAATTGGGACGCATTTACAACGCGAAATAATCAGATTGCCAATGGCCTTTCCGCGATGGGCTTGAAAAAAGGTGATTGCGTTGTTGTGTTGATGTCGAATGGTATGGCGATGGCCGAGGCTTTATTTGGGATCATGACGGGCGGGTTTGTTTCGGCACCTCTCAATACGTCTGTGAGTGATGACGCAATCAATAATATGATCTTAGATAGCGGCGCCAAAGCGATTATAGCAACTGGAGATCAGGCATTGCGGTTGGAATCCATTGCGGATCAGCTACCCGAAAAAACATGGAAAAACCGGATTTGTGCCGAGGCCGGTCGACAAGGGTGGCGATCATTTGAAAAATGGCGTGATGCGCAGTCCAGCGATACGCCTGATGTCAGGATTGAACCGCAACACTATCTCAATATAATTTATTCTTCCGGGACGACAGGCCAACCGAAAGGCATCGTCCACACTCATCAAGGCAGACGCGATTGGGCATATGATCTATCCATTGCATTGCGTTACAATAGTTCGGCCCGTTTTCTCGCCACCATTGGCATGTACTCCAATATAACCTGGGTGGGTATGTTGTGTGCTTTGTTGGCGGGTGGAACAATTTATATCTCGCGAAAATTCGACGCTCCATCATTATGGTCGCAAATTGAACGCGACCGCATCACTCATCTTGCTATGGTACCGATCATGTATGAGAGAATGATGGATGTTCCTGGGCATGAAGAATTCGATGTTACATCTATGCAAGGCATGATGAGTGCCGGTTCGCCTTTGCGTGCGCCAATCAGAACATCAATGTTTGATCGTTTTCCTTGCGGGATAATAGAACTCTACGGATTGACCGAAGGTGTGATAACGACTTTGGATCCCGAAGATGCAAGTGGCCATATGGACTCGGTTGGAAAACCCCTGTTGGGGACGGACCTCATGATCCTGGACGACGACGACAAAGTTTGTCAGGTCGGGCAATCGGGAGAAATCTTGGCGTGTGGGCGTATCGTTATGCCGGAATATCTTGGGCGAAAACAAGCGACACTTGAGACTTTGTTTGTCGATACAAATGGGACACACTGGTTGCGAACCGGTGACATTGGATATCTCGACGTAGACAATTTCCTATATATTGTTGACCGTAAGAAAGACATGATTCTGTCTGGCGGACAGAATATTTACCCTCAGGATATTGAAGCGGTGATCGCCACGCATGATGAAGTTGAAGATGTCGCTGTGATCGGCGTCAAAAGTAACCGGTGGGGAGAAACACCTATTGCCTTGGTCGCCCTGCGAACGCCAGATGGTGATGCGAACGCGATTAAAGACTGGGTAAATGCACGACTTGGAAAACAACAGCGTGTTGCGGATGTGAAAATTGTGGACGAAATCCTTCGCAATCCAAATGGAAAAATCCTGAAACGCGAGTTGCGCAAGGATTACGAGGACGTTGAATATGACTAAGTCATATAAAGAACTATCTTATAGGAGCGCGGACGGTCTGACTTTGTATGCGCGCGACTACAATCCCGGAAATGTCAGCGATACAATTCTCTGCATGCATGGCCTTACGCGCAACTCGGCCGACTTCCACGATTTGGCAATAAATCTTTGTGACCGTTTCAGAGTAATCAGCGTTGATCAGCGCGGCCGCGGCCGCTCGGATTATGACACTGAAGCATCAAATTACCGGCCAGATGTGTATTGCGCCGATATGTTCACATTGGTCGATCATTTGGGACTTGAGAGGCCGATTGCGATCGGAACCTCTATGGGCGGAATAATGATCATGTTGATGTCGGCCTTGAGGCCCGGCGTTTTCAAAGCGGCAATCCTCAATGATATCGGGCCTGAAATCGACCCGAAAGGTTTGGAGCGGATCAAAAATTATGTTGGCGAAGCTCGACCTTTCCCCAATTGGCAAGCCGCGACAATGGCGGTGCGCAAAATTGGCGCGATTGCTTTTCCCGAATATTCGGACAATGATTGGATCGCATTTGCCAAACGCACGTGTGAACAACGCGATGACGGTCTGATCCATTTCTCCTATGATCCTGCAATAAGTGCGCCCATCAAAGATGAGCCTGAAGCCGCGGCTCCAGCGGATATGTGGCCGCTATTTGCTACGCTCGGCGACGTCCCGATACTGATCGTTCGCGGCGGAACATCAGATATTCTGTCAGTCGAAACATTGGAAAAAATGGGGGCGCAGCACCCAAATTGTCAAAAAGTGACGGTGCCAGGTATTGGTCACGCCCCTATGTTGGACGAGCCTGAAGCGCGAAAAGCAATTGAAACATTCCTGAGCACAATCCAATGAGATATATGAGCATAGTTGCCGCGTTGTTTATGGTCTTGTTTTTCAACTCCTGCGGTCAAACCACCGAAGCGCCGATCTCCGCCTCAGATAGTCCTTATTTCAGTTCATCGGACCGTATAGTTATAATTGATGGTGTCGGTTTGCGGGTCCGTGATGAAGGCCCACAAGATGCAAGAACACTTGTCTTGGTGCACGGATTTACTTCGTCTCTCGAAACTTGGGACGCGTTGGCCAATGACCTCAAAAAGGACTATCGCGTTATCCGTTTAGATTTGCCCGGACACGGCCTGACCGGACCGGACCCAAAAGAACGATATTCTAATGAGGACACGGTCTTAATACTTCAAAAATTGATCAACAAGCTTGAACTCGAAAACCCTGTCCTCGTCGGCAATTCTTTAGGTGGTTTGGTCTCGTGGCGAGCCGCCACCGAAAACCTGGAAAATGTATCCGGGCTCGTCTTGATTGCGCCTAGTGGATTTTCCATTAATGGCGTTACGGAGCAGCCTCAAAAAGTTCCGGCAATGGTCAAGATTTACCTGACAAAAGCCCCCGCCGCCGGCGTCAAGCAGGCGACGCGGGCTTTGTTTGCAGACCCGGAAAAGCTGCCGGATCAACGCATCCAGGATATCACCTATATGATGCAACGTCCCGGTAATGGCGAGGCATTTGTCAAACGGGCTGAAAGTTTTACGTTGCCGGACCCTGTACAAGACATAGGTAAAGTCAAGGCACCGACGCTGATTGTCTGGGGAGACCGGGACGTTATGGTTCCGAGCGCCCACGGCCAAAAATTCCTTGAGGCCATGACGTCTGCGGAATTGCTGGTTTATGAAAACACAGGCCATGTCCCGCAAGAGGAAAAGCCTCGCAAACTTGCCCTCGACATACGCGCATTTCTTTCTAAACAGGATTAATCATGCCGACTCGTTCTTCCAACCGCTGGTATATCCTGACGATCCTGACACTGGTCTATGCGCTCAACCATATTGACCGGCAAATCATGGTGATTTTGCAGGAGCCGATTAAAACCGAATTTGCGTTAAGTGACACCCAACTGGGCCTGCTCACCGGTATCATGTTTGCGGCCTTTTATGCTATACTTGGCATACCGATTGCGGCTTGGGCTGATAGAGGCAATCGCCGCAATATCATAGCGCTGGCGCTATCGATCTGGTCAGGCATGACGGCGCTGAGTGGCTTGGCCGGCAATTTCTGGCACCTTGCTCTGGCGCGAATGGGCGTCGGGATCGGCGAAGCCGGCGGAACGCCGCCAGCTACCGCAATGATCGCTGATATGTTTCCTCCTAAGCGAAGGGCTCTGGCTCTTGGGATTTACACGACGGGAATCAGCTTCGGAATTTTGATTGGCTTTATATTAGGAGGAGCCGTCGCAGCTAAGTACGGTTGGCGTACCGCCTTTTTTGTGGCTGGCGTTCCGGGATTGCTCGTTGCCGCCTTGATGATGTTGACTGTCGCTGAACCGGTACGCGGTGGCGCGGAAGCTTTGATTGATACCGGGGAGACTCCCAGTTTTAGCGAGACGATAAAGTTTTTTCTGTCACAACGGGCCATGGTCAGCTTGCTGCTCGGCGGCGTGTTTGTCTGTATCTCCGCCAATGCGTTTCTTGTCGGGATTCCGCTCTATCTGATCCGTGTACACGAGGTACCGATCGCTGAGCTCGGAGTCGCACTTGGTCTTCTTATGGGGGGGCTGGGCGGCATCGGCGCCATCGGCATTGGCGCACTATGCGATAAATTATCGGATAAGGATTTAAGATGGCGTCCCTGGATGATTTTAATCACCGGCGTCATCGCGTTCCCGTTCATTGTATGGTTTTTGAACGCGCCGGACAAACAAACGGCCTATCTGGCCTATGCGGTTCCGGGAATTGTCGGCCTGTTGTATGCGTCCATTTCGTACACCGCGATGCAGGAACTGGCCCCTTTGCGTATGCGGGCCATGGCATCTGCGGTCATGTTGCTCAGTTTGACACTGATCGGGATCGGTTTTGGACCGGTACTGGTTGGAATGTTGTCGGATTATTTTACGCCAGCTTTAGGGGACAGAGCAATTCAAAGGGCTTTGATGTGGATTTTGGTTTTCAACGTCTTAAGCGTGATTTTTTATCTGGATTCGGCCCGCCATTATAAAAAGGGTGTCGAACGGGCATTGAAAAACTAGATTTTATGCGCAGGGCCTTGCCGGAAATGTGGGCAAATCAAAGATTGTTGAAACGGGTTTATGGCGGCAAGACGCGACATCGTTTGGACAAGAATGAAAAGCTTGTCCAGGATTATTGGGGCACTGCAAGGTGATTCACCTATTTTAAATCTATACACGATAAAAGTGTAGTGCAATGAAACAAACTTGCGGCGTAGGAACGCCCCAGGTTTTTAAATCAAACAATAAATTTGTATGGGTAGTTGAGGCGACTAATTGCGGTTGAGTTCGCATGGCGTCCATAATTAGCGCGAGGCAATACTTGCGCAGAAAAAAGGGTTGGTTGGGTGAATATAAAGTCGATGATGGGAAGTGGTGCGTGGCAAAAATCCAAGCGGATAAGCGCGATACTCATATATGTATTGTTTTTTGGCTTGGCACTGGCGGTCATTCGACATGAAATGCAGGCTTATTCGCTGGGCGCGATTTCTGACAGCGTCAAATCTATCTCCGCCAACTCGATCGGCTTGTCGCTTTTGGCAACTGTCATCAGTTATTTGGGGATTGCTTTATATGACGGAATGGCACTTCGTTATACGGACAAAAGTCTGCCCTGGTATAAATCCGCTTTTACGTCCTGTTGTGCACATGCCATATCGTCCACATTGGGTTTCGCTGCTTTAACCAGTAATGCGGTAAGGTTTCGACTATATTCGAGTTGGGGTATGAGCTTAAAAGACGTCGCGATCATCGGATCGGTGACATTGCTGATGTCGATCATGGGGGCGTTTTCATTGATAGCTGTGGGCTTGCTCGCCCAAACGCAGACGTTTTACGTGCTTTTTAAATTTCCGCCTGGGCTCAGCATCGCACTGGGGGTCGCGATTTTATCAATCATCGGAACCTCAGTGCATTGGATTTTAAAAAGCAGGGCAGATTTATCTTATAAAGGGCTCGGGTTTCGAAAGCCGACGTCTACGACGCTCGCAATTCAATGGCTCGGCAGTATTGTCGACTGGATCGCGGCGGCAGCTGTTTTGTATGTCTTGATTCCGGCGAGTTCGGATCTGACGCTTCTTGCTTTCATACCGGTGTTTGTCGCTGCTCAATACCTGGGAACAATCAGTGGCTTGCCTGGCGGGATCGGCGTTTTTGAATCGATCTTCTTGTTGCTCGTCCCCGGCGGGGATGTGGTGGGGATGGCCGCCGCACTGGTTGTTTACCGCGGAATTTACTACTTGTTCCCGCTGATCGTTTCGATGGTGCTTCTGACAATCCAGCAAGGGATTGCATCGCGAGCCCTGGTTCAGTCCGGAGGCCGGCGCGCGGCCAATGTCGTTTCTGCCATCGCCCCGATTCTATATGCTACGCTGACCTTTCTAACCGGGGCGGTTATGCTGGTGTCCTCGGCAATGCCCGCGTTCGTGCCGCGCATAGAATATATGGCGCGTCTGGTGCCGGAATCGATAATTGAATTGTCACATTTGTTCGCCAGCGCGGTCGGTACACTGTTATTGATCGTTTCGCTCGGAATGTGGCGACGCTTACATAATGCCTGGATGTTCGGCATCCTGCTATTCCCGGCCGGAGCAGTTTTCACTTATTTGAAAGGCGGGGATATAACGTCGATCGTCCTGATGGTCGGATTGGCAATGTGTTTATATTCCGCGCGTCCGGCCTTTCACAGACGCGGTAAAATTAGCCAACTCCCCTTAACCTCGGCGCGACTGGCCGCCTTGATCGGCACGGTTTCACTTGCTTCTTGGTCCGGTTTTTACGCATATAAAAATCAGGCCTACTCGCAGGAAATTTGGTGGAATTTCGGCCTTCAGGCGGATGCGTCCCGATTTTTGCGTGCAAGTGCTCTCGTCGCGGCGATCATGCTGGTTTATCTGGTCTGGCGGCTATTGCAGCCTTCCAGAGCCCCGAGCGCACCTGAGAGTTCTTTTGAGATTATGGAGCAAGTCCGCGGTATTCTGGATGCCTCGAATAATTCCGTATCGGAGTCCAATCTGGCTTTGATGGGCGACAAACGTTTCTTGTTTTCCAAGAGCGGCAATTCTTTTATCATGTATGGTGTCAAAGGTCGCAATTGGATTGCCTTGGGAGAGCCGGTTGGCTTGAAGGCCGAACGCCGCGAACTGCTTTTGAAGTTTCAAGAGACCGCAGACGGGTGGGGAGCGTGGCCTTGTTTTTACTCCATTCGAAGCCGCAATATTCATGATTTTGTCGACATGGGACTCTCTGTACAAAAAATCGGGGAAATGGCACTGGTACCGATCGAGAATTTCGATTTAGCGGGCAAAACCAAAGCCCGTTTTAGACAAGCCCGCAATAAGGCGGCCCGCGAAGGCGTGACGTTCGAGGTTCGTCGTATTGAAGGGCATTCAAATAGCATGGATCGATTGGAAGCGATTTCCGCCAATTGGCTGGAGCACCATCAAGGTCGGGAAAAAGGGTTTTCCCTGGGCCGGTTTGACCGCAAAGTTCTCGCGTCACAATCGATTGCTGTGGCCATTAAAAATGATGAGATCATTGCGTTTTCCAACTTATGGCACACGCCGGACCGAACGGAACTTTCTCTGGATCTGATGCGCTACACACAAGGCTGCATGACCGGCGTTATGGAATTCCTATTTACGGAAGTTATGCTTTGGGGCAGTGCACAGGGGTATAAACATTTCAGTCTTGGCGCCGCGCCGATGTCCGGACTGGAAGCCAAGAACTTTACTTCATTCATGTCGCGCATCGGTCGTTTCGTGTACAAATACGGTGGCCGTTTCTATGGATTTCAAGGTTTGCGGGCCTTCAAGAAGAAGTTCAACCCCGATTGGGAGCCCATATATATTGCGGCCCCCAGTCAAGCGGCAATGCCGAGAGCACTAAGTAATTTGGCGCTTTTGTCGGCGGGCGGATTGACCGGGTTGATGTCGTCTTAAACCGGACTGTGTGGTAACATTCCATTAACCTCTTTTGCCTTGGCAAGGCTTGAATGTTTCCCTAATGTTCTTTTCATGAGTTTCAAGATTCGAATATTGGGATTGGACCCGAGCTTGGTGAAATGCGGCTGGGGCGTGGTGGAAGCCGAGGGCACCAAACTTCGCCATATCGCCAATGGTGTGATCAAGCCTGATACCAAGGCGGAAATGCCGAACCGGCTCAATGAGCTTTACGACGCCCTGTCTGATATCGTCCGTATCCATCAGCCGGACGAGGCGGCGGTGGAAGATCTATTTTTGAAAAACAATCCGAATTCCGCGGCCAAGCTCGGCTATGCCCGGGCCATGTGTTTGCTGGCGCCAAAACAACAGGGCCTCCCGGTCAGCGAATATTCGGCCAAAAAGGTCAAAAAGTCGGTGGTCGGAACGGGACAGGCAGATAAAGTTCAGGTCGCCGCCATGATGAATGTTTTGCTGCCCGGCGTGAATGTGAAGGCAGGCGACGCAGCCGATGCGCTCGCCATCGCCATTTGTCATGCCCACCGTGCTAGTGCGGCGGGCGCTCTGCACCGGAGGTTTGCATGATCGGAATGCTCACAGGCACAGTTTTGATGGTCGGCACCGGCGAGGCGATCATCGATATCAATGGCGTTGGCTATTTGGTGCAGTGCGGAAGCCGCACGCTTGGGCGTTTGAGCGTTGGCGAGCAGGCGACCCTGCATGTGGAAACCCATGTCCGCGAAACGGCCATCACCTTATTCGGGTTTGCCGATGATGAAGACCGGGCCTGGTTTGTGAAATTGCAAAGCGTGCAGAAAGTCGGGCCCAAAGCGGCGCTATCCATTCTCGATACACTGACACCTGCCGAGATCATGTCGGCCGCCAACCTTGGTGATAAGACGGCCTTTTCGCGGGCCAATGGGGTTGGGCCGAGCCTTGCCGGGCGGATCACCGTCGAATTGGCCGGCAAAGCGCCGCCGCTGGCGCGCGGCGTTACTGCCGGATTACCTTCTCATAGCTCCGTGGCTGCATCCCAACTTGTCGATTCTTCTCAGATGGGACAGCACAAAGATGCGGTCTCCGCCCTGGTCAATCTGGGGATTGGGCAGTCCGAGGCCTTGCGCGCAGTGGCAAGTGCTGCCAAGAATGCAGTCGACGAACAGGATATCAATGCGCTGGTGAAAGCGGCATTGAAAGAATTGAGCAGCTAGATGGACGACGAACGCCTCATTGATAGCGAAGCCCAAATCGGGGATACGCGCGACAAAGCGCTGCGTCCGCTCAATTTCCACGATTTTGTCGGTCAGAAAACCGCCATTGCCAATCTGAAAGTATTTGTCGAGGCGGCCGGCCGGCGCGAGGAAGCGTTGGATCATCTGCTCCTGTCCGGCCCACCAGGACTTGGTAAAACCACTTTGGCGCAAATCGTTGCACGGGAACTAGGCGTCAATTTTCGGGCTACCTCCGGCCCGGTCATTTCGAAAGCCGGGGATTTGGCTGCGCTGCTGACCAATCTGGAGCCGCGCGATGTCTTGTTCATTGATGAAATCCACAGGCTGAACCCGACGGTTGAGGAAATCCTGTATCCTGCGCTTGAGGACTTCGAGCTTGATCTGATTATCGGGGAGGGCCCGGCGGCTCGCTCGATCAAAATTGATCTGGCTCCGTTCACGTTGGTCGGGGCGACAACGCGTGCAGGTCTGTTGGCCACACCATTACGCGACCGGTTCGGGATTCCGGTACGTCTGGAATTTTATGACGAGGTCGAATTGACCAAGATCGTTGCCCGCGCTGGCGGCAAGCTCGGGGTCGATATGACCGCAGAGGGGGCTCTTGAGATCGCACGACGCGCGCGGGGCACACCGCGTGTGGCTGGACGTCTCCTCCGTCGGGTCCGGGATTTGGCCGAAGATGCAGGCGCCACCACAATTGATGCCAAGGTGGCCGACGCGGCGTTGGTCCGGCTTGGTGTGGATGATATCGGACTGGATTCCCAGGATATGCGCTATTTGCGCGCCTTGTGTGAGATGTTCTCCGGCGGACCCGTTGGTGCCGACACCATGGCCGCAGCCCTGTCAGAGGCGCGCGACGCGCTTGAGGACGTGATCGAGCCGTATCTCATTCAGAAAGGTTTCTTGCAACGCACACCGCGCGGCCGGGTGGCGACGCCGCATGCGTTTGCCCATTTAGGGTTAAGTGCGCCATTAGAGCTCGTACAGCCGACCTTATTTACAGGGTCCGATGATGGATAAACGGGACGAGCCGGAAATCGGCTATTTTGAAGGCCGACTGCATTATTATCCGCTGCGTGTTTTTTACGAAGATACGGATTTCACCAATGTCGTCTATTACGCCAATTATCTGAAATTCTTCGAGCGCGCCCGCTCATCCTTCTTTCGTCTCGCCGGGATATCCCATTCGGAACTTCTGGAAGCGGAAACACCACTCGGCTTTGTTATTCGCAAAATTGAAGTCGAGTATAAAAAACCGGCCCGTATCGACGATGCGCTGCTCGTTATGACCTCATACGATAACTATAAAGGCCCCCGCCTGTGGGTGACCCAGGAAATCCGCCGCGACGGCGAATTGCTGGTCACTGCCAAAAGCGAAGCGGCCTGCATCGACCTCACCGGTCGCCCCAAGCGCCCGACAAAACAGATGATCGAGTACTTAAGTCCTTATTTTTTGAGGGAGTAGTTACTCCGTCGGCGCCGGAGCAGGTTCAATCATTTCCTCGGTATTCTCATACAGTTCGCATATGTCGGTCACGACTTCGCCTTCAGGCGTTTGATAGATGATTTCGGCTTCTTTTGTGACGACGGTGTATTCCTGCATTTCTTCGACCGGTGGTTTTTTGATTTCGATGGTTTCGCCGGTCTGCGGATCGGTGACGAATTCTGACGGGCTCTCGATAATGGTGGAGCCGTACACGGTTTTTGTTTCTTCCGGGATGACGACTTTTTCGAGGCTGGCGATCGGGTAGCACCCTTGTTGGATCGGTTCCGGCGTTATCTCCACGATTTCCGGTTCATCAGGTGTTGAGGCACAAGCGCTCAAAACCAGCAAAGGAAGGCCAATGATAATGGCTTTGGTCACATAAGATATTTGGGTTTTCATGGTCTCGCCTTTCCGCGGATGTGATTCTTGTTGCAGGCACTTTACAGTCAAATACTTGGTCAAAAATAGGGCAATTCCGACACGTATTTTATATATTTTCAGTAATGCCGCGCGATAAACATGAATATTTATACATTTTAGTCTTAATACTCTGGTTAATATTGTGTTTCACAACTGTTGACCTACACTGTTTTATTACCGTCTATTAATTGGGCACCTGCCATTATTTCGCCCTAAACAAACGAAACAACGGCCAAATCAGGAGATGAACGCCAATGAGTCTTATCATTTTAGCTCAGGATTTGATGTTGGTTGCCAATGTTGGCGCTCTTGAACCAACTGATTTTTCCTATAGTTCGCTTTTTATGCGCGCCGATATTGTCGTCAAAGTGGTGATGATCGGCTTGGCGCTGGCATCGATCTGGTCGTGGGCCATAATTATCGACAAAGGCATCAATTTTCATCTGCTTAAAAAGCGCGCCGACAATTTTGAAGAAACCTTCTGGTCCGGACGGACGCTTGATGAACTCTCAGAGGGCTTAAAAGGCGATGTTCGTGATCCGATGGCGCGGGTGTTCACGGCCGCCATGCGCGAATGGAATGAAAGCCGCACAGCGGGAATTTTTACTGACAGCGAGATCGCAGGTGCGCGCGAACGGGTTGATCGGGTCATGGGCCTGATCGTCAACCGGGAATTGACAAAGGCCGAGCGGGGCATGACCGTGTTGGCGACAATCGGTTCGGCATCCGTCTTTATTGGCCTGTTCGGAACGGTGTGGGGAATCATGAATTCCTTCCGCGCGATTGCCCTGACACAAAACACAAATTTGGCCGTTGTGGCCCCCGGTATCGCTGAAGCCCTGTTCGCGACTGCGCTCGGGCTGGTCGCCGCGATCCCGGCTACCGTGTTTTACAACAAGTATACGTCTGATCTAGACCGGTATGCCGGACGCCTTGATGGCTATACCGATGAATTGTCAGCCATACTGTCGCGTAAAATCGGGAAGGCGAAGTAGATGAGCTCGGCGCGATATGGACGCTCTCACCGCGGCCGTCGCCGGCGCCGCGAGCTGAACTCGCGCATTAATGTCACGCCATTGGTTGATGTGATGTTGGTTTTGCTGATCGTGTTCATGATTGCCGCACCCTTACTTTCGGTCGGTGTGCCGATTGAATTGCCGAAGACCGACGCCAAATCCCTGCCGTCGCCGCAAGAACCGATCACCATCTCTGTCGACAAAGACGGGTTGATCTATTTGCAGGAAACCGAAATCACACTCGAGGAATTAACGCCTAAACTGGTTGCGATCTCCAAGAACGGATATGAAGAACGCATTTATCTGCGCGGCGACGAAAACGGCAATTACGGGCCGGTCATGAAGGTTATGGCGGCGGTCAATGCGGCCGGCTTCACCAATATTGGATTGGTCACGGATCCGATATCGAAATAGGCCCTTTGGTGTGAAATTTGGACTCCCCATATCACTGGTTATGCATCTTGGTTTTATCTTTGGTGGTTTACTGATATGGAATACGAGCATGTCACCTCTAAGAGATGTGGAGATCATTCCGCTCGATTTGGTCACTGTCTCTGATATCACCAATGTCAAACCGACACAGAAGAAACCGGATCCGGAGCCTGTTGAGGACGAACCGGAAATCGAAACGGCTGAGGTGCCAACAGAAAGCCCTGAGGGGGAATTACTGGCAGACGAACCGCCGGACGAGGAGCCGAATGTAGAGCCCGAGCCACAATCGATGGATGATTTTCTCGACAGCTTCTCAAAATCCGTTGACCAGGCCCGAAAAGACAATCCCGATGCCAATAGGCAGGCCGTATTGGGAAGCGAGATCGCTGATCGGACCGTTCAGGGTGTTGGAAATCAGGATGGCAATACGGTTGATCCCATCCAGTATTTACAAGCGACAATGATGAATTGTTATAAAGTCGATACCGGTGCGAAAGACTATCAAAGCCTTCGTGTCGAGGTCAGGGTCAATTTAAGTCGGGATGGGGATATCAAGGATTTAAAGGTTTTAAACGAGATGCAAATTTTGGCATCGTCAAACAATTCATGGCGCGCGGCCCGGGATAACGTTATCTTTGCACTAAATGAATGTGCACCCTATGATAAACTTCCGAAAACTGCTTATAATACGTGGAAGACTTTAATTCTGAATTTTCAACCAACCGACGAGAGTTAAATATGCTGTTTCGCAGATCAATTTCTGTCTACATTCTTTCCCTCGTAATCGGGTTGTTCATGAGTGTCAGTATGAGCATGCCGGCGCAAGCGCAGCTTGAAGTCGACATCACCAGAGGGCATACCAATCCAACACCCATAGCCATCCCCGACTTTCTCAATGCGCATCCGGAGACCGCACAAATCTCTAAGGATATGGCTAAAGTCATTCGCGATGATCTGGAGCGCTCGGGGCTATTCGCTGTGTTGGATCCGGCCTCTTATATTGAAAAGCAAACAGACATAAATTATCAGCCAAAATTCGCTGACTGGCGCTTGATCAAAGCGAAAGCGCTTGTATCTGGTCGTATTGTGCGCGAAAGCGAAAACCGTCTCCGCGTCGAATTTCGGCTTTGGGACATTTACGGTGGCGAACAATTGGATGGTCTCCGTTTTGCAACCACGCCCGACAATTGGCGCCGCATCGCGCACAAAGTTTCAGATTCCATTTACAAACGATTGACGGGCGAGTCCGGGTATTTTGACAGCCGCATCGTCTATATTTCCGAGAGCGGCAACAAAGTGAACCGCAAAAAACGTCTTGCTATTATGGATCAGGATGGAGCCAATCCGCAATTCTTGTTGGGCGGAGCCGACCTCGTTCTGACGCCCCGTTTCTCACCATCCACACAGACGGTTACCTACTTATCTTGGGAAACCGGCCGATCTCAGGTTTATCTCTTGGACATTGAGACCGGGCGCAGAGAAATATTGGGGAATTTTCCCAACCTCACCATGGCACCGCGGTTTTCACCCAACGGAACGAAATTGATCTTTTCGATGTCGAAGGGCGGCAATAGCGACATATATGTTATGGATTTGAAGTCCCGTTCGACGCAAAGGCTGACAACAGATCCATCAATTGATACCTCACCGAGTTTCTCGCCTGATGGCAGGAAAATCGTATTTAACTCAGACCGGGGAGGATCACCTCAATTATATACAATGAATGCGAACGGTAGCAATGTGAAACGCTTAAGCTTCGGGGACGGCCGGTATACGACACCGGTCTGGTCACCGCGCGGCGATCTTATTGCTTTCACCAAAAGCCTGAACGGGCAATTCCATATTGGTGTCATGGGAGCAGCGGACGGAAAAGGGGAACGTATTCTCGACAGTTCGTATATGAATGAGGGCCCGACCTGGGCACCCAATGGTCGCGTAATTTTATTTTCAAGGGAAGGTCGCGGCGCCAATGGCCGGTCTTCAATCTGGTCGATTGATTTAAACGGTCAAAATCTTCTCAAGGTACCAACGTCAGGCGCTGCATCAGATCCAGCCTGGTCGCCTTTGTTGCCGTAACAATATGACTTGAGGAAAGATGACGGAGTTATAATAAAGGACGCCCTATTTTAGACAAGATTGCTCATACAGTTTGCATCAGCCAACCTGAAAATTTGGAAACTTGACAGGGGTCAACGGCGCGTTAGCTTAATTCTAATAAAACACAACGAAGAAGAATAAATAGTCGGGATAAGGAGACAGGCATTATGAAAACAAGATATATATTATTGGGGTCGATAGCGCTGACATTGTCGGCATGTGCCAGCACACCGGAAGTCGAGGAGGTTGTGGAGACCGAGCCGGTTCAGCAAGAACTCCCGCCGCCTGTCGTTGAGCCAGCACCTGAACCCGTTGTGCAGGCGCCTCCTGTTGTTCAAGAAGTTTACACTGGTCCACCGCCGGGAACCGCGGAACATTTCAAATATGTGTCAGGCGATGACCGCGTTTATTTCGGATATGATCGCTACGATTTGTCCAGTCAGGCGCGTGATGTATTACGCAAGCAGTCCGAATGGTTAAATCAGTATGGTCAGGCAATCGTGGTTGTCGGTGGCAATTGCGATGAGCGCGGCACCCGCGAGTACAACCTTGCGCTTGGCGCCAGACGTGCCGACGCGGTTAAAGCCTTCCTTGTGAGCCAGGGTGTTAACCCAAGCCGGATTACAACAGTATCCTATGGCAAGGAACGTCCGATCGCAGGTGAGTCAAATGAAGCAGCCTGGGCGCTCAATCGTAATGCGCATTCTTCTGTGATGGTTGGTGGCAACACACGTAGTTAAGATTTCGTTTAGATTCTTAACTGCACTTTAACAATACACGCCATATTTTCGCCGCTATAGTCGGGTCTCAAGACCCCACTATGGCGGCTTTTTATTGATGGATGACCTATGCGCTTACGACCCTTTATTTTCCTTTTTCTGGCCTCGCTTATTGTTGCAATGCCAGCTCAGGCTCAAAGTAAAAAAGAACTGGCCGCACAAAATTTTGCACTGTCGCAACGGCTATCCGCTTTGGAGAACCGCATGTTGACAGGTGATCCTGCTGCGGAGCGCCTGATGCAACGCATGGACGCTTTGGAAGCTTCGCAACGATCTTTAACGGGCGAAGTTGAACGATTGCAGTACGAACGCGACACGCTGCAAACGGAAGTAAAAACGCTGGCCGCTGAAATCGCGACGCTTCAATCGCTGGCTGAAGATATGCGTCTTCATCTCAAAGCCGTTGAAATCGTTGCAGGCTCGCCGACGTCGCAATCGGGGACTCAGGTCAATCCATCGACCGGTTCCATCACATATGGTGGAGAGAGCGGTCCGGTGACAGGCGGTGGTGTGATGGGCGGCGGCGTGTATGCCGATGGTTCATCAATTCCCCCGCCACCTGTGATCTTGAATGGTCCATCGTCGAGCGCTGAAACCAATGATATGTCGCAATTGGCGCAAGTTGGATTGGACAAGCTCAACCAAGGCGATTTTACGGGATCTCAAACCGCTTTCAAGCAATATATAGAGCTCAACCCAAATGCCGCTAATATTGGGGACGTGCAGTTCTTTCTGGGCGAGACCTATTATGCCAAAGGCGGATATGCTGATGCAGCGGACGCGTATATCGCATCGATGCGCGCTGCGCCAAACGGGACATATGCGCCTGAAGCCATGATCCGCCTTGCGGGCACGGCCAGAGCACTCGGAAACACGCCGATGGCATGCCAGACCTTAGCGAGTTTTCCAACTCAATATCCGAATGCAAATCCGGATGTGCGGGAGAAAGCCCGAGTCGAATCCACCCGCAGCGGATGCTAAGCGACGAGCTTAAACATCATCTCAAACAATTAGCCGGCGAAGGGAATGATCCGCTCGCCGTTGCTTTTTCTGGAGGAGGCGATAGCACAGCGCTTTTGCATTTACTGATTGACGCCGAAAAAGGCCAAGCTCGAGACGTTTACGCATTTATTGTGGATCATAAATTGCGCAGAGGCTCCGGCGTTGAGGCCAAACTGGCTGCTGACCGTGCCAAGGAAATGGGTGCGCGGCCTTTAATTTTAAAGTGGATTCATGACAACCCGACCACTGGCGTTCAGGAAAAAGCGCGGATTGCCAGATACGGTTTGATGGGCGAATCCTGCCGACGTTTCGGTATTACGAAATTGTTCGTTGGACACAATCGGGGTGATCAATTGGAAACCGTTCTTATGCGTCACCGCAAAAATAGCGGTTGGCGCGGACTGGCTGGCATACAAACCCATACCCGTGCACCAATTTGGCCACAATTGCGCGGTATCAGTGTATTACGCCCGTTATTAAACGAATCTCGCGAAGACTTGAGAACCTACAATCAACAAAAGGGGCTCGACTACATCGATGATCCGATGAATGAGCATCTCGGGCATGAAAGAATTAGAACCCGTCAGGACCTTAAGGATGATGCGTCTTTGATTGATACGACAATAGACATACAGCAACAAGCGCAGGACAAACTCGTGGCCGAAAACGACCGGATACGCGAATTTCTGACAGCACATGTCGACATATATGGCTGGGGCGGTGCCTGGCTTACGCCTGAAGGACTGGCACAGGATCAAGAAGAGACATTGGATGTATTGCGGCTTTTGATCCCCTGCATTAGTGGCAGTTCCGGGTTTCCGCCGCGCGATCGCTTACACCAGCATATTCGGTCATTGAAAGCGGGATTTACCGCGGGCATGACGCTTGGCGGCGCACGGTTGCTCTCGCGCGAAAAAGGATTGCTCATCGTCAGGGACGCGGGAATGGTTCTCGGGCGCCATCAAAAGCCGCCACTTGACCCCTTAAAATTAAAGCCGAATGAGCCGGCGGTTTGGGACGGGCGCTTTCAACTGGAAACTACGCAACCCGATATCACCGTTCGCGCTCTGGGAGCATGTGAACACCGACCCGACAAAGATACGAAAAAGGCTTTGAAAGCTATTCCGCTATCTGCACGCAAAACCATTCCTGTGTTTTGCGTAGGCGACGAGCACGTAAATATTCCATTCATCGACAAGAGCCCTGATTTTCAAGCGCAATCCTTGATTTCAGAGCGGTTAAACGGCTTTTTAAGCCCGAAATGATAGGTAGAAAAAAAGTCCGGTATTTTCTCACCAACTGGTCTTAACCTTTGGCGTTTGCGTACATATATAGTAGGTTCGTAAATCAAAGCTCGGAGTCGAACGGGTCATATGAAGAAAGATAATCAAATGCAAATGCGTAATTTCGCTCTTTGGGCGCTGATCATAACCATGTTTGTTATGATGATTTCTGTATCGCAAAATTCCCTCCAGCCGGCACAAAGCGAAGAAGTTCCATTGTCGGTGTTCCTTGATTCCGTTGATAACAATCAGATCAAGTCCGTCGTTGTCGATACGATCGATTTCAAAACAACCGAGATTGTTGGTGAAGATATCAATGGCAAAACTGTCAAAACGATCGCGATCGGTGAAGATAGCGAGCTTGTCGAACGTTTGCGGGCGCACAATGTCGAGGTTTCTGTAACGGAGCCGAAGGGCAATAGCCTCCTCGCCAATATCCTTTTGAATATATTACCGTTCATTTTGTTTATCGGTATCGCCATCTGGTTCATGCGCTCCATGCAAGGGTCAGGCAAAGGCGGCGCCATGAGCTTCGGGAAATCCCGCGCTAAAATGCTAACCGAGGCCGAAGGCAAAGTTACATTTGATGATGTGGCGGGCGTCGAAAACGCCAAAGAAGATTTACAGGAAGTTGTCGAGTTTTTACAAGATCCAACAAAGTTCCAGCGTCTGGGCGCGAAAATTCCCAAGGGAGCGCTCCTTGTAGGTCCTCCCGGAACCGGTAAAACCCTGTTGGCCCGTGCCGTTGCCGGCGAAGCCGACGTACCCTTCTTCACGATCTCAGGTTCGGATTTCGTTGAAATGTTTGTCGGTGTCGGTGCCAGCCGTGTCCGCGACATGTTCGAACAGGCCAAGAAAAACGCGCCATGTATCATCTTTATTGATGAGATCGATGCGGTTGGTCGTCACCGGGGTGTCGGGACGTCAGGCGGACACGAAGAGCGCGAACAGACCTTGAACCAGCTTCTGGTCGAAATGGACGGGTTTGATGGCAATGACGGGATTATTATTATCGCAGCGACCAACCGTCCGGACGTGCTCGATAAAGCTCTACTGCGTCCAGGCCGGTTTGACCGCCAAATCGAAGTGCCGCTTCCTGATATTCTCGGACGCGAGAAAATTCTCCAGGTTCATATGAAGAAGATCCCGAACTCCAAAGAAGTCGACACCAAATATATCGCGCGCGGGACTCCCGGGTTCTCGGGTGCGGACCTGGCCAATCTGGTCAATGAAGCGGCGCTTTTGGCGGCGCGCCGCAATAAGCGAAAAGTGACGATGCGTGAATTCGAGGACGCACGCGACAAAGTTCTAATGGGAGCTGAGCGCCGGTCGCTGTCAATGACCGATCAGGAACGTGCGAATACCGCCTATCATGAAGCGGGCCATGCTGTCGTTGGTCTCAATATGCCAGGAAGTCTGCCGATCCATAAGGCGACGATTATTCCCCGGGGTCGGGCGTTGGGCATGGTCCAGTACCTGCCCGAGCGCGATCAGATCTCGCAATCACGTCAGGAAATGATCGCACGTATGGCCATGGCCATGGGTGGCCGTGCTGCGGAAGAGTTGAAATTCGGCTATGACAATGTGACGTCAGGTGCGGCCTCGGATATCGAGCAGGTCACGCGCATTGCGCGGGCCATGGTTACCGAATGGGGTCTGTCTGATAAAGTTGGACCGATCGCCTATAAAAACACGGATCATGACAGCTTTATGCCGGGTATTGGCCGTGGTTCCGCGATTTCACCTGAAACTGCAAGCCTGATTGAAGAAGAGATCAAGCGGTTTGTGACCGAAGCCCATGAAACGGCGATCGCAGTTCTTAAAAAGAAGAAAAAGGATTGGACCCGTCTCGCGGAAGCCCTGTTGGAATATGAAACATTGTCCGGCGAAGAGATCAAAGCTTTGTTGAAGGACAATATCAAGCCAAAGCGTCCGGATCTCGATGATGACAATGGCGGAAAGCCAGGTCTTTCCGCAGTGCCAACGACGGTGAAACCGAAGCCGAAACCGATCGGGGACGCCCAACCCGGCACATAAGGAAACTCAATGTTCGGAAAATTCCCCGTTTCGGTCTTCCTGGCCACGTCCAATGAAGAGCGCTGTCAGGAGTTTTACCAAAATACATTGGGGTTGAGCCTGGTCGATAACAACCCATACGCCATTGTTTTCGAACTGAACGGTGTCGAATTGCGCATATCCAAAGTCCCGTCTTTTACACCGCACCCCTGGACGGTTTTGGATTGGCAAGTTGATAACCTCGCAACAGCGATGGCAGCCCTTATAGACAAAGGCGTCGAGTTTGAAAGATTTGCGGGCATGCACCAGGACGATGATGGTATTTGGACTACGCCGGACGGTGTTAAAATTGCTTGGTTTAAAGATCCTGACGGAAATGTCCTTTCCGTATCCAAACGCGTATAAGAGCACTCCATGACAATGCCGATACCAAAGATCATGGGCGTTCTCAATGTGACGCCCGACAGTTTCTCTGATGGCGGAAAATTTACCCACATTGATCGCGCCATCGAACAAGCGTTGACCATGTTCGATCACGGCGCCGATATCATCGATATTGGCGGTGAGTCGACGCGTCCAGGTGCTAAAGTCGTCGATGAAAAAACCGAGTTGTCGCGCGTATTGCCCGTTATCAAGGCGCTCAGTGAAACGAAAAAAACGGCGGTCATTTCTATCGATACCCGCCGTCCTCTCGTGGCTGCTGAAGCGGTCAATGCAGGTGCTTCCATCTGGAATGACGTCACGGCGCTGAGCTTTGATGACAGATCTCCCAATGTCGCTGCGGGGCTGGGATGTGATGTCATTTTGATGCATATGCAAGGTGATCCTAAGACCATGCAGAAGAAACCGCAGTACGAACAAGTCGTCGATGACGTGAAGGCCTATCTGTCGGAGCGGGCACAGGTCGCTCTAGATTCCGGCGTTCAACACCACCAGATCTCACTCGATCCGGGTATCGGGTTTGGGAAACGCTTACAGGATAATCTCGATCTCCTTCAAAATATTGATGCGTTTCATGCACTGGGTTATCCGATTTTAATCGGAACATCGCGGAAGAGTTTCATTGGGAAGATTGACGGGAGTTTGGTCGACGATCGGCTCGGAGGTTCCTTGGCATCTGCACTGTGGGCCGAGAGCATGGGTGCTTCCATTTTACGAGTACACGATGTAAAGGAGACGGCGCAAGCCGTGAAAGTTTGGCGGTCGATCAGGGAGCGCGACCATGTCTGATAAAGTTGGAAGAGTTCTGGTTGTCGCAGGTTCAGATTCCGGTGGAGGCGCCGGTATTCAGGCCGATATCAAAACCTGCACTGCATTTGGCGTCTATAGCGCAACGGCAATCACCGCAATCACGGCCCAGAACACAACCGGCGTTCAACGTTCAGAGGCGCTTGCTCCAGATTTGGTTGCCGATCAAATGCGCAGCGTGCTGTCCGATATTGGCGCCGACGTAATCAAGATAGGCATGTTGGCGAATGCCGAAATCATTAATGCTGTTGCCGATATTATCGCCAAGGACGCAGAAGATATTTCCGTTGTTTTGGATCCGGTACTCGCGGCCACAAGCGGCGATCCGCTATTGGAGGGAAGTGCGATAGAGGTTTTAAAAGAAAAACTGATGCCGCTTGCCGATATTGTAACGCCCAATACCCATGAGGCAGCATTGCTCACAGGCCTTAAAATCGAATCCGCGGAAGATATGATCAAAGCAGGCGATGAATTGATCAAAATGGGCGCGTATGCGGCGTTGATGAAGGGCGGGCATCTCGAAGGGAAAAGCGTCACCGATATTTTGGTCTCAGAAGAGGGCAATCAGATGATGAATGCCCCGCGCATTCATTCAAGGCATACGCACGGAACGGGATGCACATTGGCAAGCGCTGTGGCGTCTATGATGGCACAAGGAGCGCCATTGGAAATTGCGGTGATGGAAGCCCGCGAATTCGTGTTTGAAGCCATCCGAAGCGCGCCGAAACTGGGCAAAGGCAATGGCCCACTCAATCACGGTCTAAAATTCCCTGATGAACCGACGCAACCGTCAGATAAGCCTAATCCGTTCGCCGCGTTGAAGGACTTGCAATAGGGGCCTTATGGGCCGACCCCGCAACCACTAGACCGGCAATGACAACGATCAACGCAATAACAGACCGCCATTGAAAAGGCTCGGATAGAAAAATCATCCCGGCGACCAAGGCGCAAATCGGGACCAGATAATTGATCCGGGCCACGAAACTGGGGCCGGTTTCCTGGATCAGGCGTAAGAATAATATATTGGCGATCCCCGTTGATCCCACAGCGAGTCCGAAGATGGCTAAAATAGCGGAAGCAGGCGGAACCGTGTCCGGTATGCCGGAAAACAGCGCGAATATAAAAGACAAAATTGCCCCGGCTATTGCCATCATGGCGGCGCCCACACTCGGTTTGATATAGGGTGCGCGTTTGGCGATAATTGTCGCGGAAGCATAACACCCGGCCGCAATTATGATTAGGGCTTGTGACCGCCAATTGTTGACCAGTTCAAGATTGTCGATGTCCGGCATAAACAGGATTACGATCCCGACAAATCCGAGCAGAAATCCGATGAATTTTCTAAAACTCAACCGTTCCCCAGCGACCAGAAAATGCGCGAGGACAATGGTGATCAAGGGCATGAACCCTGCGAGAATTCCGGTCAATCCGCTTTCAACATGCACTTGCCCTCGCGCGATTAAATAGAACGGGACTGCCATCCCCAAAAATCCGAGGGCAATATACCAAAGCCAGACTTCTTCCTTGAGAGATGGAAATTTATGACCGCGAATAAATACATAGGCGACAAGAACGAGGGCTGCCAACATGGTTCTGAATGAGGCGACCCAAGCCGGATCAACAAAATTCACAGCGTAACCGACCATGGTATAGGCCGTGCCCCAGACAAATATGATGATTGCAGACGTGAGATAGAGCTTAAACCGGCTACCGCTGATTTCAGAATTATCCATCATTATCGGTCTCGTCGGCACGCGCGATGAGAAGACCGACTATGATGATTGACATGGCGGCAACGGATCGCCAACTGAACGCTTCGTTCAAGAATATCATCCCGAAAATCAAAGAAAATACCGGAACAATATAATTGATTTTGGCGATCATACTTGGCCCGCTGAGCTCAATTGTTTTGAGATATAGAATGTCAGACAAACCGGTATAAAAAATAGCCAGGGCAAACAGCGCGACAATCACGCCAGTGGGGAAGTCCCCTTGCGGAATCCCGGTTCCCAAAGCAAGAACCATGGCCGTCAATGATGCTGTGATCAACATGATGGCGGCACCAACGCTCGCAGGCGTTTCCGGCGCGCGTTTGGCGACAATCGCTGCAAAGGCGTATGACAAGGCGACCATCAGGATGAGCGATTGTGCCCCCCAGTTCTTGATCAAATCCCAGCTTAGATTTTCAGGCAGGAACAAAAAAACCACGCCGATAAACCCAACAATAAACCCGAAGGATTTTCGCCAACTCAAGGGTTCACTTTTGACAAAGAAATGCGCCAAAATAATCGTGAATAACGGCATGCCGCCATTGATCAGGATAGAGGCTAGGCCGCTCTCCACATGGACTTGGCCTTTGGCCTGCAAATAAAACGGCGCTGTCATACCAAGAAACCCCATCAGCCCATACCAAAGCCATCTCTTATCACTTATTTTGGGCAGTGAGAGCCCACGGCCATAGACATAAATTGTGATGGCGATGGCGGGCAGAATGGTGCGCGCCGCCGGAATCCAGGATGGTGGAAAGCCTTGTCCGACGGTGTACCCCATCAGCGTATAACCGGTACTCCAGATTAACACGACGGCTGCCACGACAAGGTATAGAACAGTATTCGATGGTGAATGCGAAGACGGCATAAAAAACGGGACCCAATTAAGTAACTGGTTCCCGCCTATTCAAGATATGCCTTAGGTGCAAGTAAAATTGGTCAGAAGGCAAAAACAAAAAAGGCCGGTATCCATAGATTGGATACCGGCCAAGTTAGAGGAATTCTTTAAGATTAAAAACCGGTGGCGAATCCGAAGCCAAACCAAAATAGATTGTCGGTATTGGTAAAGCTGTCCCCATTTCCATCAATTTTGAAACGAAGCGTGTCTTCCGAAGACAGTGAGTAATTCGCACCGACATAAACGGACGCCGCATCCGACAACCCGTATCCGACAGAAGCTGATGCAGTACCATATTGATAGTCACCGCCGCCGTCAGCCGTCACCAAGCCGGCTGTTAGGCCAAGGTCGAGGCTTGTATTTTCCGCAACCGGGACGCTGTGGCTGATCCCGCCTTCAACTGTAAAGGCTTCGAGATCGAAATCGTAATAGCCGTAGAGACTCGGCGATAATGCGGCATCAAACCCTAACCCCGCATAGACTTCGAATGTGCTGGCGCCGCCGAAATCAAATAATCCACCGTCGGAGCCCGGAAAATGATAAACTGTGGCGCCGACATCGGCACTGACCGTATCGCTGACATCCCATGAATAGCCGGCATAAACATCAACTTCATCGCCGGCGGCATCTGCCAAATCTCCGGTCGAAAGAGACGCCCAGACACCGGCAGTGAAGCCTTGAGTGCTGACTTCAAGGCCGGGTTGGATCGCGCCCCGTGCATAGCTGACACCGCGAAAGACATATTCGCTAACATAGTCTGCAGATACGGACAAACTGACGTCGTCTGCAAAAGCGTAGGTTGAACTTCCGATCAAGATAAGGGGAAGAAGAGCTGTTCTGAGTAGTAATTTTTTCATGATATTTTTCCTTAATGAGATGAGTTAAGCAGTAAATTCTGGGTAGGCCGCGACACCGACTTCAGCGCTGTCAAGCCCGACAGCTTCGTCTTTTTCGGAGACGCGGATACCGATGGTTAGTTTGAGTAGCGTCCAGACGATCGCACTCGCGATACAGGTGAAGGCGCCAATCGCGACAACACCGGTCAGCTGCGGTACAAAGCTGACATCTGGGTTGGTGAACGCAACCGCGAGCGTGCCAAAAATACCGGCAACAAGATGAACAGGGATCGCACCGACGACGTCGTCGATTTTGAACTTGTCCAGCAAGGGAATGGTAAGCATGGCGAGCAATGAACCAATACCACCGACCAGCATAGCGACCGGAACACTCGGCGTCAGCGGTTCTGCGGTAATCGCAACCAGACCTGCCAAGGCACCGTTTAGCGCCATTGTAACGTCGATTTTGCCGTAACGGAGCTGTGTATACAAGATCGCAGTGATGACACCGGCACATGCGGCCAAATTGGTATTGACGAAAATCGCGGAGACTGCAGTCACATCATCAATCGTGCCCATAGCAAGTTGTGATGCGCCGTTAAAGCCGAACCAGCCAAGCCACAGGATGAAGACACCCAACGTCGCTAAAGGCATAGAGGAGCCCGGTATCGGATTAACCTTGCCGCCTTCGTATTTTCCGGCACGCGCGCCGAGGATGAGGGCACCGACAAGGGCGGCCCATCCGCCAGTAGAATGAACGAGCGTTGACCCAGCGAAATCACTGAACCCGCGGGCATCAAGCCATCCGGTGCCCCATTCCCAGGATCCAACAACGGGATAGATAAATCCGGTTAAAAGAGCTGTGAATATAAGGAAAGGCCAAAATTTAATACGTTCGGCCAAAGTTCCCGACACGATTGATGCGGTCGTGGCACAGAAGACCATCTGGAAGAACCAATCTGACGCAGCGGAATACCCGGTTTCGGTATTCGCGGCCTCAAAGCTCATCAGGGCGAAGGTGCCAATAAAGCCGCCTTCCTTTATTCCGTACATGAGCTGATATCCCACAACCCAAAACATGACGCCGGCTACAGCGTAAAGAGAGATGTTTTTAAGACACTGCATTGATACGTTTTTCGTGCGTACCAATCCGGCTTCGAGCATGGCAAAGCCAGCGGCCATCCACATCACGAGGAAACCGCCGATAAGGAATAAAAGCGTATTAAATATGTAGCTGTTTTGAGCGTTTGTTGCGTCGATTTGAGCACTGAGCTCGGCAACAGTCGGTGATTGCGCGCTGGCACTTGCCGCCACGAGTAGCGTAAGTGGCAAGGCTTTGATCAATTTTGATTTATATGACATTTTACTTTCCTGAAATTTGAATTGGTGAGACTAAAGAGCGGCGTCGCTTGTTTCGCCCGTTCGAATGCGGACCGCCTGATCGACTGTTGTGACGAAAATTTTGCCGTCGCCGATTTTTCCGGTTTTGGCCGCCGTATTGATCGCGTCGATGGTTTCTTCAACCTGATTGTCAGAAACAACCAGTTCGAGTTTGAGTTTTGGAAGGAAGTCGACCGTATACTCGGCGCCTCTATAAAGTTCCGTGTGACCTTTCTGGCGGCCAAATCCTTTGACTTCGCTGACCGTCATTCCGACAATGCCTGCGCCTTGAAGAGCCTCTTTAACCTCATCGAGTTTGAAGGGTTTTATGATGGCTTCTATTTTTTTCATTGTGATTCTCCCAAATATTCGAATGGCATTGCGCCAAACGTCAGCAATTCCTTTGATTTGCCGACGATCAGGAGTCGAGAGGCGGCAGCGGTGTTGCGAAAATACTTGGATGAAACGGGTGATTTGCTCGAAACTTGTACAGCATTTGCATCAAGTGCACAAAAAATATGCAAGTTTCTACCCTGTGTGACCATGATCAAAGTTTCATCAAAACAGGATTGACCCCTCGCATTCGAATGCTATGAAAGCCGTGGGTCGCGCTTTCCCACCAAAGCGTACTTTTAAACGGTTACAAAAACGGCCGTTAGGAGAACATAATGACTAAACACCCTAAACCGGTCGAAAAGCCGGCAGATGGCCGCTTTTCTGCGGGCCCGTCTCGTAAACGTCCAGGCTGGACACCCGAAATCCTCAATACAGCAGCGCTGGGTCGGTCGCACAGAAGTGCGGTTGGAAAAGCCAAACTCAAAGAACTTATCGAATTATCCCGTGAAGTGCTGGAAGTCCCTGACACGCACCGAATCGCTATCGTGCCGGCCTCGGATACAGGCGCGGTTGAAATGGCCATGTGGAGTATGCTCGGGCCGCGCGGCGTTGACGTCGCTGCCTGGGAAAGTTTCGGCAATGACTGGATCACCGATACACAATCGCAATTGCCCTTGGATGATCTAAGAATTTTTAAAGCCGAGTATGGCGAATTACCGGATCTCAACCAATACTCCGGTGACCGCGATCTTGTCTTTACATGGAACGGCACGACCGGTGGTGTTCGCGTACCCAATGCCGATTTTATTCCTGCTGACCGTGAAGGTGTTGTGATTTGCGACGCAACGTCGGCGGCCTATGCGCAAGCTTTGCCCTGGGACAAACTGGATGTTGTCACATATTCCTGGCAGAAAAATATGGGCGGCGAGGCTGCGCATGGCATGTTGATTTTATCAGAGCACGGCAAGGAACGCTTGGAGAGCTACCAACCACCATGGCCGCTTCCGAAAATTTTCCGGATGACCAAAGGCGGGAAACTTAACGAGGCATTATTTGAGGGGGTCACCATCAACACACCCTCATTAATGGCTGTGGAAGATCATATTGAAAGTTTGAAATGGGTCAGAGACCGCGGTGGTTTACAATATATGCATGATCGTGCGGATGAAAATTTCGCTATCTTGCAGGCGTGGATGGATCGCACACCATGGATCGAAAACCTGTGCAGTGTTCCAGAACAACGTTCAAATACGGGCGTCTGTATGAAGATCGTTGATCCTCGGTTCCAGGCACTGGATATGGATGGACAAAAAGCATTCGCAGGTGCAATCGTCAAACTGCTGGACAGCGAAGATGTTGCCTACGATTTCGGATCGTACAAAACTGCACCGCCCGGATTCAGGATCTGGGCATCTGGCCTAGCTGCGAAATCTGATATTGAGGCTCTTTTGCCTTGGCTTGAGTGGGGCTTTGAAACAGTCGCCGCGCAAACTTTTTAAACCGCATCTTTTTAACCGAATTTACAAAATTTACAGGAGCCCAAAATGGTAAGGGTATTAATCGCTGATAAAATGTCGCCGTCCGCAATGGAGGTATTTAAAAACAGAGGTGTTGACGTTGATGTTATCACCGGACTTTCCAAAGAAGAACTGATTAAAATCATGCCGGAATATGATGGTCTGGCCGTGCGTTCGGCAACGCGTCCGGACGCCGATATTATTGCAGCCGGGACCAAATTAAAAGTCATTGGTCGTGCCGGTATCGGCACTGATAATATCGATAAAAAAGCAGCGACCGCCAACGGGGTCGTCGTCATGAATACACCATTCGGGAATGCGATCACGACGGCTGAACATGCTATATCATTGTTGCTCGCCTGCGCCCGTCAAATTCCGGCTGCCAGTGAACGTACGCAAGCAGGTGAGTGGCCGAAGTCCGATTTTAAAGGCGTTGAGCTATTCAATAAAACACTGGGTGTAATCGGGTGCGGTAATATCGGTGCCCTAGTTGCGGAGCGCGCGCTCGGGCTCAAAATGAAGGTTGTTGCTTTTGACCCTTATTTAACGCAGGAACGGGCCGTACAAATCGGTGTCGAAAAAGTCGAACTCGAAGATGTATTCAAGCGGGCTGACGCCATTACATTACATACACCCCTTACAGATGGGACGCGGGGGATTGTCTCAAAAGAGGCGCTCGCCATGGCCAAGCCGGGGCTTATTCTGGTTAATGCGGCCCGCGGGGGATTGGTTGATGAACAAGCTTTGAAAGAGGCACTGGACAGCGGCCATGTTCGCGCGGCTGCATTGGATGTTTTCGGCGTCGAACCGGCGAAAGACAATATCTTGTTTGGAACCAAAAACTTCATTGCGACGCCGCATCTCGGTGCCTCGACGCTGGAGGCGCAAGAAAACGTCGCGGTTCAGATTGCTGAACAAATGTCAGATTATTTGTTGAGCGGCGCGGTCACAAATGCCCTTAATATGCCATCGATCAGTGCCGAAGAGGCGCCGCGTCTCAAACCTTTCGTAGACCTAGCTGAAAAACTTGGCTCGTTGACGGGGCAATTGCTTGAAGCGCCTATCGCCAGTGTCGAATTTTGCTATTTAGGCGACGTTGCAGCGCTCAACACCAAGCCGATGACATCGGCAGCGCTATCCGGGTTGCTGAAACCGATGATTGGGGATGTGAATATGGTGTCTGCACCATCAATCGCCTCTGACCGCGGCATTGAAGTCAAAGAGTCGACGCAAGATGATGCCAAGGATCATGACAATCTGATCAAACTGGTTTTGACAACGAAAAGTGGAAAAACCTATGAAATTGCTGGTTCGATATATGGCGGGGAACCCCGCCTTCTCAATTTGTTCGGAGTTGCGCTTGATGCGGCGTTTACACCAGCCATGCTTTATGTCCGCAATGAAGATAAACCTGGATTTATTGGCGCTTTAGGGACAATCCTCGGCGAAAACAATGTCAATATTGCGACCTTCTTCCTCGGGCGGGCCCAACAGGGTGGACGGGCAGTTTGTCTTGTTTCTGTCGATGCTCCTGTCTCTCAGGAAATTCAAGATCAGGTGCGTCAGGCGACCCATGTAAAATTTGTGCGGGCTTTGCATTTTTAGCCTGCACATCCTTAAAATTTATGATAGTCATTTTGCGCAAGATCGGACGCGTACTCGTCTCTGATTCCAAATCAAAAGGATATATCACGTGGCAAATGTAGTTGTTGTGGGCTCTCAGTGGGGTGATGAGGGCAAAGGAAAGATTGTGGACTGGCTTTCCAGTCGCGCAGATGTGGTGGCCCGTTTTCAAGGTGGGCACAATGCGGGCCACACGCTTGTCATTGACGGCACAACCTACAAATTAAGCCTGCTGCCCTCCGGGATTGTTCGTCCCGGTAAGCTTTCCGTGGTCGGGAATGGTGTGGTCGTCGATCCTTGGGCGCTGCAAACTGAAATGGACCGGATTCGCAAACAGGGCGTCAAGATTTCACCGGACAATCTGGTGATTTCTGAAACTGCGACATTGATCCTGCCGATCCATGGCGAACTGGACGCGATCCGTGAAAATCGAGCTGATGGCATTAAAATCGGAACGACAAAACGCGGTATCGGACCCGCTTACGAAGACAAAGTGGCCCGCCGGGCGGTTCGCGTCTGCGATCTGCACGATGAAAACGCGTTGGCCGAACGGGTTAAAAACCTGTTGCATCATCACAATGCACTGCGTAGTGGGCTTGGTCATGACCCGGTTGATGCGGATGAACTCACACAAAAATTGATCGACGTTGCGCCAAGTATTCTCCCATTTGCCGGACCGGTCTGGCATGTTCTGGACGAAGCACGTCTGTCGGACAAACGCATTTTGTTTGAAGGTGCGCAGGGGGCCATGCTGGATATTGATCACGGCACCTACCCATTTGTCACCTCATCAAATACGATTGCCGGGCAGGCAGCAGCCGGTACCGGTTCTGGACCGGGTTCATTGAGCTATGTTTTAGGGATTACCAAAGCCTACACAACACGCGTTGGGGAAGGACCATTCCCGACTGAACTGACAGACGAGATTGGTCAGCGCCTTGGTGAACGCGGCCACGAATTTGGAACCGTGACGGGGCGTCAAAGACGCTGCGGGTGGTTTGATGCGACCATGGTACGCCAAGCCATTATTACGGGCGGCATTGACGGCATTGCTTTGACCAAACTTGATGTGCTTGACGGGTTAGAAGAGCTTAAAATATGCGTCGGGTATAAGCTTGGTGACAAACGACTGCGTCGTTTCCCGGCAGGGATGGGCCCGCAAGCCGCTGTCGAACCGATTTATGAAACGATGCAAGGTTGGTCGGATACGACTAAAGGGGCGCGTACGACAGCTGAACTGCCGGCCCGCGCGATTAAATATGTACGCCGGATTGAGGAATTGATCGGTGCGCCTGCAGCTATGGTTTCGACTTCACCGGAACGCGAAGACGTCATTTTGATGCGCGACCCGTTTAAGGCTTAGGTCTGCTTGGGGACCTTTCGGACATCCGCCGAGTGGCTTAAATGAAGCGATTTTAAACCTCTCAGCTTTCTACAGTTTTTGAACGAGGTTGAGATAAGTCTGGTAGGCAGATTCTTAATCTTCGGATAATAGGAACGGGCACCCGACGCTCATATAAGCTAAGTCGTCTTTATTTACCATACAGACTTCCATCATTGGATTGTCAGGCTCGTCTTGTTCGGGAGAGGATTCTTTGTATTCCTCACGCCAATAGCTCTCATCATTAATTTTGTGTTTTTTTGCGCCAATGGCATACATTGTGATGACAAATCCAATATGACTATAATATTGGCAAATGGCTCCGCTTGTTCCATTGCCTTCTATATATTTCGCTTGCCCCGTCAGGGCTGTTTTAGGGTGTTGTTTCTGAACTCGCATGCCGGGCCCCGGGGAAAAATACGGCCAATCTTCAACCTCACCTGAAATTATGGCTTTTCGGGCGTATTCGCCGTCTGGGCAATTCCAGACAGTATCTTTTGCTTGCGCGGGCATGGTCAATGTAAAGAGCGCTAAGACTGCAATGAGTGATATGAATGTTGTTTTCATATGGCAATTAAACACTGCGCTTGGGATAGTAGCAAGTGAGATTAGCGCTAATTACATCAAATATATCTTTCCTTGCACCGAAAACCAACTAAAAGTCAGTGTCCTTCTTTGGGCGTTTTAAGCCACTCGCAGGACGTCTGCTTAGAGGATAAAGAAAGTATTCCTCTGGATTTACGCATTTGCGTTCTCATCCTTCGCACTCGATCACAAAAATGTCAGTGGGTATGATTGGACTTATCGCGTGATTGCGCGAGGGTACATGAAATGCATGCGGTTGGGCACTTTCCTTTGTAAAGTTAATGGCTATATTCGCGTAAATTTCAGGAGGTTCCCATGGATGGACTAAACGATACTCACGCCACAAACGCCGATGTTCGCGCGGATGTGCAAGACCGCTATGCGGCCGGTGCCAATGCGGTGGAAGCCGCCCTGTGTTGTCCGGTTGATTACGATCCGCAATATTTGAAGATCATTCCGCAAGAAGTACTGGATCGCGACTATGGGTGCGGCGACCCATCCCGCTATGTGCGCGAAGGTGATGTGGTGCTCGATCTAGGCTCGGGAGGTGGAAAAATTTGCTTTATCGCCTCGCAAATTGTCGGTCCGTACGGCAAAGTTATCGGTGTTGATATGACCGATGATATGTTGGAACTGTCCCGCTCAAATGCGCCGGTGATCGCTGATCAAGTCGGCTATGCCAATGTCGAGTTTAAACGCGGACATATTGAAGATTTAAAAACTGATCTGGATCAGCTCAATGCTTGGCTCGCTAACAATCCGGTCAAAAACGCCGGCGATATGGAAGCCATGGAAACGGAGATCCTGCGTCTTCAAACTGAATTGCCGATGATCCCCGATAATTCTGTCGATGTGATTGTATCGAACTGCGTGTTGAACCTCGTCTCAGATTCCAAGAAGAAACAGCTATTTGCAGAAATGTTCCGTGTCTTGAAAGTCGGGGGCCGGGTTGCGGTTTCTGACATTATTTCGGATGAAGACAGTCCGGAAGAGTTAAAGAAAGATGCGCGGCTTTGGTCCGGGTGCATTTCCGGTGCTCTGACCGAAGAAGGGTTCGGCGAAGCGCTCGAAGAAGCGGGTTTTCATGGTGTCGTGCTCGATAAATTCGAAATGGACCCGTGGCAGATTGTGGACGGCATTGAATATCGAAGTGCGACTTATCTTGCCTACAAGGGCAAGCAAGGTGAATGCCTCGAAAAAAACCAGGCGGTAATCTATAAAGGCCCTTGGCGCAGCATCCAGGACGATGACGGACATGTGTTCAGACGCGGCGAGAGAGCCGCTGTCTGTGAAAAAACGTTTAACCTCTTAAAGAAGGAGCCTTACGCCGATATGTTTATCCATATTGAGCCCGCGATTGCGATTACGGAACGTATAGAATGGCCGACGGCAGATTGCGGTGTCCGTCGGCGCGACCCGCTAGAAACCAAAAAAGGTGCGCCTAAAATCACCACCGATCCAAGCCAGCGCGAAACTTGCTGTTGATCCAATCTGCACTAAAGAGAGAATAAACTATATGCGCTGGAAATTTTGGACATCAATGGCGGCAATATCTGTCGGAGCGATCACAACATTTGCCGCTTGTGCGCCGGTTACGCTGCTCAATTCAATAACGCCCTCGGGAAGCTATAAGCTCGCCAAGGATATAGCCTACGGTGATCATGCCCGGCAAAAATACGATATATATCAACCGGATGAACCGCGCGGCGATGCGCCCGTCATCGTGTTCGTCTATGGCGGATCCTGGGACAGCGGCAAAAAGGGCATGTATAAATTTATCGGAGAAGCCTTCGCTTCAAATGGGTATACCACGGTAGTGCCAGATTATCGGCTTTATCCCGAAGTTAAATTCCCTGCGTTTGTCGAAGATACGGCGGCGGCTGTTGCTGCGGCGGCCAATCGCTATCCGGATCGTTCGTTGGTTCTAGTCGGCCATTCGGCCGGAGCCTACAATGCTGTGAAAGTTACAGTCGATCATTCGTATCTGCGCGAAGAGGGGGTCGACGTTTGCACGGCCATCGCGGCGACGATCGGTCTGGCCGGACCCTATGGTGACCCGACGATGAAAGCAGAGCCCTTTATAACGATTTTCCCGGATCGATTGGCCGGGCAAGACGGACCGATTAACAATATTGATGGGATCAAGCCGCCGTTATTTTTAGCCATTGGCTCTGAGGATACAACTGTCGCGGCGCAGCACGGAATTACGTTGGCCGAACGCATCAAAAAAGTTGGCGGGCAAGTGGTCAATAAAGTCTACCCGGACTTAAGCCATACTGGCGTGATTAAAGTATTGTCGCGGTACTTTGATGGTGAGTCTGAATTAAAAAACGACATGCTCGCCTTCGTCGCAGCCCAGCCCGGCAAGCGTGAGACAAGCTGTTCTTAGCGGAAATTCGCAACACAGAAATAATGATGTCGGTCAATATTGTTCTGGTGAAAACGCTTAGCATGATGACATAATCAGAATCACACGCGTTCGAAATTGCGAAAGGGCGATAATATGACCGAAACGCTTCTTTTGATAATTGGTATCTATTGGCTGTTAGGCGGGTTGCGCATGTTAATTGACGCAAAGAGCGCGGAACGGATTTTCAATCAATTTGAAGAAAGTGACGCACTCTTGTTTTTTATGGGCGTCATCGTATTGGTTGCCGGCCTGGCCTTGGTTCAATTTCACAATATTTGGAGCGGATGGCCGGAAATCCTGATCACCATTGTCATTTGGGCGATGATCATCGAGGGCGCCATGATGATTGTAATGCCCAAATTGCTCATCGGCTTTGCCCGGAAATTCATTCTCAATCTCGCGGTCGTCCGCGGATTTGGATTGGTCGTGATGGCGTTGGGGGCGGCCGTTCTCTTTCTTTAACCGGACCGCGAATAGGCAAGTTTTATCCAGTCCTTGACCACCTCATCAAACTCGTCTGCGTTTTCCAAACGCACCCGGTGACTGCACATGGCGTTATAGGTTTCGAGCCGTCCGGCCGCATCTTCTCCTTTGAGCGCTAAGCCTAGATCAATCCGCGATTTCGTTGCCGGTGTAATTAAGGCAAATTGTTTTTTCCGCCGCAGCGAAACGCTGGTCTTTTTGGGCGCGATTTCGACATCGGACCCGAGCGTTTTGGCAAATTTTACAATGTCGTCGTGCAAGGGGCGGAGATTGGCTTTCGGCCCTGCATATTGAGCTGCGACCAGATCAATTTCCTCGCCGCTCTCCAGCGTTTTAGCTGCGATCAAATTGGCAAATCCATGGGTAACCCCATGGTCGGCTTTGAGCATTTTGACGATCTGCCCGTGCTTTTCCAACCCGGACGATTTGGTCACGCCTAACCATTGATCCAATGATTTCCCGGTTTTTTCCGGCAAATTATTGATCATGGTCTGAAGGGCTTTGTCTGGTGAATTTGTCATTGCGCTTTTCCTTACAATACATCTTGATTGTCAATTTTCGACCAAATTCAAAATCTTGACAATTCACGATTGAGACGACGAATTATCTATAGTCATATTCAACTGAATTTTCAATTGTCCACAGTCGGTGAAACGTTACAGTGATTGGATGAGCAAATCATTTGAAGCGGTTATTATTGGCGGCGGACATAACGGGCTTGTCTGTTCCTACTATCTTGCCCGCAAAGGATTGAAGACCTTGGTGCTGGAACGAAGTGCGGTCGTCGGCGGCGCGGCGATTACTGAAGAATTCCACCCGGGATTTCGCAATTCGGTCGCGTCTTACACCGTTTCACTGCTCAATCCCAAAGTGATCAAAGACATGGGCCTCAAACAGCATGGGTTGGAAATTGTCCTGCGCAAGGTCGATAATTTTCTGCCGCTCGGCGATGATTATATGTTGTCGGGGCGCGGCGGTCTGACCCTTTCGGAAATTGCCAGACATTCCAAGAAAGACGCAGAAGCTTATCCGAGATATGAAAAAGCACTCAGCGATATTGTCGATTGCATCCGAAAATTTTTGCTTGTCGCGCCGCCGAACGCGGGTGGCGGATTGGCGGATGTCTTGTCGTTGATCAGATCCGCCAATATTATGCGGAAAACCTCATTGGCAACACAGCGCAATCTCCTTGATTTTTTCACAAAAAGTGCTGGCGAAATTCTCGAACAGTATTTCGAAAGTGATGCCGTGAAAGCGCTGTACGGATTTGACGCTATCGTCGGCCATTTTGCGTCGCCCTACGAACCCGGCACAGCCTATGTGCTTTTACATCATGTGTTTGGCGAGGTGAATGGGGTCAATGGCGCCTGGGGGCATGCCATTGGCGGAATGGGCGCCATTACCCGCGCTATGCAACGTGCCTGCGAAGAAGCGGGTGTTGAAATCCGCACGGAAACATCGGTCGAGGAAATCCTGACTGTTGACGGAAAAGCAGTTGGTGTGAAAACTGCAGAGGGAGAGATCACAGCCAAGATTGTATCGGCGTCGGTCCACCCGAAAGTCTTGTATCAGCACCTGGTTGATCCGGGTGTTCTTGCGACAGACTTCAAGACTCGAATAGACAATTATAAATCCCATTCCGGGACCTTCCGCATGAATGTGGCTTTGGACAAGCTCCCGGAATTCACGTCCCGCACCAACGCTAAGGGGGCTGATCACTTGACAGCTGGCATCATTATCGCCCCGAGCCTCGCATATATGGACAAGGCGTGGACAACGGCTCACGCCAGGGGCTGGTCGGATCAACCCATCGTCGAAATGCTGATCCCTTCAACGCTCGACACAACGCTGGCTCCGGAAGGGAAACATGTCGCCAGCCTGTTTTGCCAGCAGTTTAATTACGATCTGCCCAAGGGTATGAGTTGGGAGAGTGAGCGCTTCAAAGTTGCTGATCAGATCATCAATACCGTGAATAAACACGCACCCGGGTTTTCAAATGCCGTGGTCGGACGTCAGGTGCTGTCCCCACTGGACATCGAACAGAAACTGGGCCTGGTGCGGGGTGACATTTTCCATGGACGCATGAGCCTCGATCAATTGTTCTCGGCCCGTCCGGTTTTGGGTCACGGCTCCTACCGCGCGCCGATCAAGGGGCTTTACATGTGTGGGTCCGGTACCCATCCAGGCGGTGGCGTCACGGGAGTGCCCGGTCACAATGCCGCTCATATTATCCTCAAAGATCGCAAGAAATTTCGGTAAGTCTATGCGGTTTCTGTTCATTATTTTCACGACAATCCTTTCGGCGATCGGGTGTGCACAATCCGAAGCCCAAGCCAATGCGTGCACGGATATCAGCTACATGGACGCCAACTATACGGTATGCCGGTTTGATGCGCGCGCGGACAGGATAAAACTCTACCTCAAAGACGCGTCCAACATTCCTTATGGCAATTTTTCCAAGCTTGCCAACGCACTCGAAATGGATGGTCAAATTCTGAGTTTTGCCATGAATGGTGGCATGTATCATCAGGACCGAAGCCCGGCAGGACTGTATATCGAAGAGGGTCGCCAAACCCAGAAGATCAACACAAATGATGGGCCGGGGAATTTCCATTTGCTGCCCAATGGCGTGTTCGTCGTGCATCAGGGCGGCGCGGCCGTCATGCAAAGCGCGCAATATTTACTCGCGAAATTCCCGAACCCGGCATTCGCGACCCAATCCGGGCCGATGCTGGTGATTGACGGCAAGCTGCATCCCAAATTTGATGCCAATTCCACATCGCTCAATATCCGCAATGGTGTTGGTGTTGACGGGGATAAAATCTTCTTTGCCATCAGCAATGAAAAGGTCAATTTCCACAGTTTCGCCAGCCTGTTTAAAGATCATCTGGGCACGCCAAACGCCCTGTTTCTGGATGGTGCTGTCAGTAAGCTCTATGCGCCCGGGCTTAAGCGCAACGACAGCGGCGCACCGATGGGCCCAATCATTGCCGTCGTTGAAAAGTAGATTTCGAGGTTAGTCGGTCAATTTATTTCCCCTCACCTCAATCCTCTCCCCAAGGAGAGGAGGCGATGCGGCACATTCGATATTATCCCCTCTTCCGCATCGTATTGATCAAAACGCACGAGGAGAGGGTTAGGGTGAGGGGATATTTTATTGAAAAAATCCGAATGGATAGCTGCGCTTCTCATCTTGTGAGACTCAGTTTATCCTGCCATAATGCGCACTTCCGAGGGGCACCTTGATTGGTTGAGACGCACCCTTATAACTTGATCTGGTTAGGACCAGCGTAAGGACGGACACATGGCGGAAGTTGAAACACAAACAGAACCAGAACTGGCTTTGCAACCAAAGGAAAAAGTCCTGTGGGAAAGTACCGGCGGGCTCAAAAAAGCCGACAAGATTGCCTGGGGCTTTTTGATCTTCTGGACAGTATTCTTCGTGGTGCTCACAGGCATATTGATTTCACTCTCGGTTGAAACACTGGGATCGTCGCAAATCGACGGGCAAATTTTCTATCTTGCGGCGGGTCTGGTGGGAACGATGACGGCGCTCTATATTCTGGGAAAGCAGATTATCAATGAGATCAACCGTGATACAGAAATGAATTACGCCATCACCAACCAAAGACTGGTCGTGGCCAATGTATCCGGCTCGCGACATAAATCCTTTTCGGGTCGTCCGTTTTCATCTTTGGAAATCAGCAAGAAAGGCGAGCTCAGTGACATCAATTTGCACGGAATCACGCTGGATACTGATGAGGTTGTCGTTCAACTCCTCGGGGTCACCGGAGGAGCGGAAGCTGAGAAACTATTGTTGAAATCTTTTATGCAAAAGTCAGGCGGTAGAGCATGAAAAAAATTGCTCCCTTGATCGCGACCCTGTTGCTGGCCACGCCGGCAAGCGCCCATGAAACCCATGCTGATGCGACCTATATGGCCAATGAAGCCGTGCTCGTCGTACAGGGTGATCTGAAAATTATGTTTGACCCGTTTTATCAGTCCGGCTTTGGCACATACCCGGAAGTGCCTGATGATATGATGAAAAAGGTCATGGCCCAGAGCGCGCCGTTTGACGGCATAGACGGGATTTTTGTGTCGCACGTGCACGGGGATCATTTCGATGGGCCGCAGATTTACGACTACATGCAAATCAACCGCGATGTTCATGTGTTCCTGCCGGAGCAGGGCGCCAATTATATCCGTGAACTGGCCCGCGATGACGATCAAATCCTCAAGCGCCTGGTGAGTTTCAAACTGACCGAAGGCGGTGCCCCGCAAAAACAAATGCGCGGCGATATTGAAGCCGACGCGGTGCGGATTCCCCATTCCGGCTGGCCGACCGGGCGGCGCGATATCAACAATATCGTGTTCCGGGTCACCCTCAATGACGGGGTCACGGTCATGCATATGGGCGACGCCGATATTAATGATCAGCATTACGCGCCCCATGAAGAGCATTGGCGCGCCAAGCACACCCATCAGGCCTTCCCGCCCTATTGGTATTTCGGCAATGAAGAAGGTCGCTCGATCCTGACCCAGCGGTTGAAGGTCGGACATGCCACCGGCATCCACGTGCCGATAAAACTGCCACGCAAGCTCGCTGTCTCTGACTATGATTATTTCTCCAAACCCGGCGAAAGTCGCGTGATTTACTTGCCCGAGCCAACCGACGACATTGGAGACATTGGACAGTGAAAGACATCACGATCGATGAAAAGGTGCGAAAGCAGGTAACGCCGGAACTCCGCAAGGGCGAGGTATTACTTTGGGCTGATCGTCCTAACCGCTTGCCGATCTCCATGTCATCGATTTTTTTGATGTTGTTTTCCTTTATCTGGTTGTCGGTGGTTTTGTTGATCATTCTGGGCGTGTTCACGTCGATCCAGGTGGCCGAAACCGAGATCATCCCACCTGGCCTGGTCACGGAACTGGCCAAGCCGATTATCGCATTGGCCTTTTATGTGCCGTTTTTCTTTTTACTCATTGGCTTGATGCTACTGCTGAGCTCGGTACGCTTGCTGATCTCACCCTTGTTTCAAGTTTATGCATTGACCGATCAGCGCGGCATTATTGCCAGCAATCTGTTTCCGCGCCGGATTATATCGATCACAAGCCACGGATTTGAGCGCATCGAACGCACTGGTAATGACGATATCGGCACGCTCGAAATCGCGTCGCGCCAAAACCGGCGCGATCTCCGCACCGCCATGTATCAGGTACAGCTCGACAGTTTCCAGAAAATCAAAAAACCCAAGGCCGTCGAACGCCTCATCCACGAACAGTTTTTGTCAGGGGGTGCGGGATAATGGACAAGCAGGTTCTAGACATAATTCAAAGGGCAATGATCCCCGTAGAAATCTTCGAGGATATTGCCTTAGAGGATGAAAAACTCTTATGGGCTGGCAAGCAAAGCCCGGAATATGTGAAGATCCAAAAAGGCATGAAGCTGATAATTTTTATTTTTTCAATATTGCTCATTGGACTTTTTGCGTGCGTATGCCTTTTCTACGCAATTCAAGCTTTCAGCAAAAACGGAGCTTTTGCTTTTTCTACTATTGCCTGGTTGCTAGGTTTCGTGATGTTTTCGTACATATGCCTGTCGACGTTTATCTCTATGATCGGCAATATGGTCGTCGCGAACATGCACATGTTCATTACCGATCAGAGATTGCTTTTGGTCGAACCTAATTTGGGTATTCGGCGAATATTTACCGGTAGGCCATTTCAAGAATTAATGGTTGTCCGCGACAAACAATTTATGACTTTAAAAGCCAGTGGATATGCTAATTCTGATAAGCATGGTCACCATTTAAAGATTCGCGGCCTCGCAGCCGCTGAAGAAGCTGAAAAATTTATCCAATACTATTTCATGGAAACTCTGGAGACACCTCATGAATAAACCCATTGACCAAAGCACGTTTCAGACACCGGAAGTGACGACGGGGGCGCTGCCTGCGTCGACCAAGGTGTACACCAACCCTAAGGCTGCGCCGGATTTGCGCGTGCCGCACCGCGCCATTGCGCTACACCCGAGCGCCAATGAGCCGGACGTGCCGGTTTATGACACTTCTGGACCATATTCGGATCCAGATGTTGAGATCGACGTAGAGAAGGGCCTGGCCCGTCCGCGGACGGCGTGGATCCTCGAGCGTGGTGGCGTTGAGGAATATGAAGGCCGTCACGTCAAACCGGAAGACAATGGCGGGGCGACCGGGCGGCATTTGGCGCGGGAATTCCCGATCCGCAACAAGCCCTTGCGCGGGCTCGACGGCGAAATGGTCACCCAATATGAATTCGCCAAAGCGGGCATCATCACCAAAGAGATGATCTATGTGGCCGAGCGCGAAAATCTCGGTCGTCAGGAAATGGTCGCCGGTGCCCAAGCCCGTGTGGATGCGGGCGAGAGTTTTGGCGCGGAACTGCCCGCTTTTGTGACGCCGGAATTTGTCCGCGACGAGATCGCCAAAGGCCGGGCCATTATCCCGTCCAACATCAACCACCCGGAGATCGAGCCGCAAATCATCGGCAGGAATTTCCTGGTCAAGATCAATGCCAATATCGGCAACTCGGCCGTGGCCAGCTCGGTCGAGGAAGAAGTGGATAAAATGGTTTGGGCCACACGCTGGGGCGCGGACAATGTTATGGATCTGTCCACCGGCCGCAACATCCACAACACCCGCGAATGGATCATCCGCAATTCACCCGTGCCGATTGGGACGGTGCCGATCTATCAGGCGCTGGAGAAAGTCAACGGCGTCGCCGAAGACCTGACTTGGGAAGTCTACCGCGACACATTGATCGAACAATGCGAGCAGGGCGTTGACTATTTCACCATCCATGCGGGCGTGCGTCTCGCCTATATCCATCTGACCGCGCACCGGGTCACCGGCATTGTCTCGCGCGGCGGCTCGATCATGGCGAAATGGTGCCTCAGCCACCATAAGGAAAGCTTCCTCTACACCCATTTCGAGGACATTTGCGACATCATGCGCCGCTATGATGTCAGCTTCTCGCTCGGCGATGGCTTGCGTCCGGGCTCTGTGGCCGATGCCAATGACCGCGCGCAATTTGCAGAATTGGAGACGCTCGGGGAGCTAACCCAGATCGCCTGGAAAAAAGGCTGTCAGGTGATGATCGAAGGCCCCGGCCATGTGCCCATGCACAAGATCAAAATCAATATGGAAAAACAGCTGCGCGAATGCGGCGAAGCTCCGTTCTATACGCTTGGGCCCCTGACCACAGACATCGCGCCCGGTTATGACCATATCACGTCCGGCATTGGCGCGGCCATGATCGGCTGGTTCGGCACCAGCATGCTGTGTTATGTGACCCCGAAAGAGCATCTGGGCCTACCGGATCGCGACGATGTCAAAGTTGGTGTGATCACCTATAAGCTCGCGGCCCACGCCGCCGATCTTGCCAAAGGTCATCCGGCGGCGCAAATCCGCGACGATGCGCTGTCACGTGCCCGGTTTGAGTTTAGATGGGAAGATCAGTTTAACCTGTCCCTCGACCCGGAAACCGCCCGCGATTTCCATGACCAGACCCTGCCAAAAGACGCCCACAAAGTGGCGCATTTCTGCTCCATGTGCGGCCCGAAATTCTGCTCCATGAAAATCACACAGGACGTGCGCGATTATGCGGACGGCCTGTCCGACAACGAAAAAGCCGACCTCGAAGCCCTGTCGCAAAAAGGGATGGACGAAATGTCCGATAAATTTAAGGAAATGGGCGGCGAGATATATTTGGACGAGGAAAAGGTTGAAGCGGCAGAATGAGAAATCCGGCGTGAAGACCGTGTTGATCGCCGTAAAAACTGTCGCGACCGCCGGGATAATAAATAGTCCCACCACCTCAGTTCGTCATTGCCGGGTTTATCCCGGCAATCCAACTCTGAAGTTTAACCTTCTCCAAATGGTGTGATGTACAGTCCGGAAGTTGAATTGCCCCCTTTATGGGGGAATCCAACTCTGATGCTTGCCTTTCTCCATAGGGTGCGACGTACAGATCCGAAGTTGGATTGCCGGGATAAACCCGGCAATGACGGGGAGGGGGGGGTAATGACGGCAATAAGAAATCCCTACAGAGATTACACCGCAAATCACTTCTTGTTGAACGCTTGCCCCTTGGCAAGACGCGCATCCTCGCTATGCTGCGTTATCAATATAAAAAGGGGAGTCAATTATGACCATGTTAAGTGCAGTTGTCTGGAGTGTCGCCATTCTGTTCGTGATTATCAGCGCGCAGGCCACTTCCGGTATATTGAACAATGGAGTGAAATGGGGCTTTGGCTCCCGGGACTCGTCTAAGGACGAAACCGTATTTCAGGCCCGTGCCAAGCGCACCGTTGCCAATCATATGGAAAGCATGATGATGTTTGTACCATTGGCGCTGGTTGCACATTTGGCGGGCGTCAGCACAGATTTGGCGATCAAAGGTGCCATGCTCTATGTCGCAGCGCGCGCCATCTATCCGCTGACCTATTGGACCGGACTGCCCTATGCCCGCACGGTTGTCTGGTTTGTCGGCGTTGCCGGCACGGCTATGGTGTTCTTTCAGGTTATATCGGCGGTTTAATATCGAGGTCGTTGATGGCCGAACTCGCGGCATATGAAAAGGACCTGATCGCCAATGTCGAAAAACACGGCTGGCAGGCGACCCACGTTTTCGATCCGGACGGGGACGCACCGGGCTTTACCTATTCGATCGGGTTTCCGCATACGCTGAACTGTCCGGACTTCATCATTTTCGGCCTGCCGAGTAATTTGATGCATTCAATGTTTTGGGAGATTTTCCGGCAAATCAAAGACGGGAATAAGCCCGGCGATGGAACCAAATGGGAAGGGCTTTTGGAGGGGGATTTTGTCTGTATCAGCCGTCTCGTGCATGCCGACAATAGCGGCAGCAATTATTTCAACTCGGCGCGCTGGTTTCATCAGCATGACGGCGGCGATGCCAAAAAGATGAGCTTCATGCAATTGTTCTGGCCCGGGGCGCAGAACAATCTATATCCGTGGGACGAGGGGTGCGGCGATGATCTGATCAAGGCCCAGCCGCTGTTGTACGAGCCGGGGCATGACTATGGCTAGACCACTCGTTAGTCCTGTCTTCAAACTGCATCCAGATCTGGCGCGCGACGGCATCCCGATCGGCGATTTTCCATTATCGCGTCTGTTGATGATCAATGATGCGGCCTATCCCTGGTTTGTTCTGGTGCCGCGCGTGCCGGATATCAAGGACGCGTATCAGCTGGAGCCTGAACAGCACCAGCACCTGACAGAAGAGAGCCGGGCGCTGTGCAATGCCCTGATGAGCGCATTTAACGGCGAAAAGATGAATGTGGCGGCGCTTGGCAATATGACTCCGCAACTCCATGTGCATCATATTGTACGGTTTAAAAATGACCCGGCCTGGCCCGGTCCGATCTGGGGCGTTCAACCCATGACACCGATGACCGAAGTTCAGATCGCCGTACGTCGAGGGCTGTTGAAACCATATTTGCCAGATCTATCGCCTTAGGCCTGTCATCGCGGACTCGAGCGAGCTGGCGTTCCAGACGGGATCGTGATAGGAAACGAGAGCCGAGTTTTAACCAAGATCCCGGCTCGGGGCCGGGATGATATTAACCTAAACACATATAAGCCCTTGCTTATTTCTGGTTCGTCGCTATATGCAAGCTATCGATGAGGGCCAGACAATCGGCTTATTCATCACCCGGAGACAATCCCGGTGATTAATGTGTTTTTTTCTCTCTTCCATATTCGAGTACAAGTGCACGCCGCGTTGGTGTGTGCAATTTTATGACTTGAAAGGAATTACACATGTCAGATATGACCACAGGAACAGTAAAGTTCTTTAATTCAACCAAAGGCTTCGGCTTCATTCAACCAGAAGACGGCTCTAATGACGTGTTTGTACACGTTTCTGCGCTGCAACAAGGTGGCATCGACGGCCTACAGGAAGGTGACAAAGTCAGCTTCAACACGGCTGTCAACGAACGTTCAGGTAAAACCGCTGTTGATAAGATTTCAAGAGCTGACTAATTGCATTTGACGGCCATTGCCGTCATGCACAAATAGAGACGCGCCCCACTTAGGTAGGGCGCGTTTTTTTATGGACTAGCCGCGTCTGATTTTTTCGATGTCTTTTTTGCTGGCGCGGGCCCAAACCTGATCCCCTAGGTTGGGCATGTTTTTGGGTTTTTTGAAATAGAGCTTGCCGGATTGGCGGCTTTGATCAATAGGCGAGAAATAATCCACATAGGCGACAATATGATATTTAACCTTGAAACCTTTGAATTTGTCCAGCGTGGCACCGATCTCAGCGATCGTGCAGTCCATTTTCCCCGTGGTTGAGGTTTTGGTTGCCACGCCGAAATATGATTTTTTCTCGAGGTGACATTGCGAGCTCACTTCGGTGACCAGCATTTGCGTCGGTTCGTATTGGGTGACTTTTACAACCTGATCATAGCCCATAAAAGCGCTGACCGCGCCGGCGATCAATACCAATTGTCCTGTTATGCTGCCCATGTGCCCCTCCCAAGTACGGGTTATGTATAGCGCGGGGAGGTTGATATCCATTTACCAAGCATGGTTAAAAAAATGAAAAATCTCCACTTGCGGTGCAGTTAAATCGTCCGCGTGCATTAACTGCGTTCGCTAACCCTCTGTACATAGATATTTGCCTATATTACTGACATCTTATGTTTCCAAATGTCGGAAATCGGTTTATGTGAATGAGCAGTAAGTATCGAGTGGCATGAAAGAGATCGTAATCTCTTTCCTAGTGGGGGCTAGCGCAATCTTTTCGGAGAATATCGAATGAAAAAGAAAAATGTAATGATCAGCAAATTGATGTTGGGTGCTGCAGGTTTGGCCTTGGCCGCGTGCGGCGGCTCGTCCAGTTCTACCCCACCGCCGAGCACAACGACACCACCGCCACCGGTTGCGAAATCCGGCACGGTAACAGGCTCGATTTCAGGGTTTGGCAGTGTGATCGTTAATGGCGATCGCTATGCTACCAATGGTGCCAGTTTCGACATTGACGGCAAAACGGGATCGCAATCCGATTTGAAAGTCGGTCAGATCGTCACGATGAAAACCTCGACAGATGCGCAAGGCAACAAAAGCGCCTCTTCGGTCAGTTTTAAAGATGCCGTCCAGGGCGAAATCACAGCCATCAGCCTGACCCCGAAACGCATTACGGTCATGGGTCAAAACGTGGTTATTCGCGGTTCGACCTCATTTGATGATGATATAGATCCGAATGACATTAATGGCTTGACCGTTGGTGATATTGTCCAGGTCAGCGGCCAGTTCAACGGAAGCGGCAATATTGTCGCCAGCCAGATCGAATTTGCCGATGCGGCAGACGCATTTGAACTGACTGGAAATGTCAGTGCCTTGGATCCAGTTGCCATGACCTTTAAAATTCGCGGTCTGGATGTTGATTATTCCGGTGCCACTTTGGAAGATTTTGACGGTGCCGATATTGCAAATGGTGATCTGGTCGAAGTCAAAGGCGACAGCTTTGACGGCAGTGGTGCATTCCTCGCGCTAAGTGTTGAAAAAGAAGATAAAGAAGATGACGGTGAGGACGGCGAAGACGGTGAGGTTGAAGGCTTTATTACGGAATTCACATCCGCCCAGAGTTTCACAGTGGGTGATACACCGGTGATTACCGACGAAAGCACGGTTTTTGAATACTGTACAGCTGACGATCTTGGCGTGGACGTCGAGGTTGAAGTTGAAGGCGAGTTTAATGCGGAAGGGGCCTTGGTTGCCGACAAGGTCGAATGTGAATTTGACGCCGATATCCATGTGGAATCTACGCTGGATGCTGTGGATGCCGGCACGGGAGTGATCACCATATTTGGTGTTGAGTTTGCAACCGATATGAGTACGCGGTTCGAAGACAAGCTGGAGACGCCTGTTGAAATGTTCGGGATCGATGATTTGGTCGCGGGCAATTATCTCGACGTTAAAGGATTTGAACGCGCAGACGGCACGCTGTATGCCAAGAAAATCGAACGCGACGAGGCAGAAGACGAAGATGAAATCCAGGATTATGTGGATAGCGTCGATCCTATGGCAAAGTCTCTCGTTCTTCTCGGTGTCACGGTTCTGACCGACGAACGGACGGAATATGAAGGTGCTGATGATATGCCGCTGACTGGCGACGAGTTCTTCAGCATGGTCATGCCTGAGGATTTGGTGAAAGCCGAAGGCACAAAAACCGAAGCCGGCGAGCTTCTCGCATCCGAAATCGAGTTCGAAACACCGGACGACGAATAAGACCGAAAGTGCAATAGTGGCCGTCCCGTATGGCCACTATTCATCGCTATTCTTGACTCACGCCTGAGTTTGGCGTCCAATCGCTCTCCATACAAAATAAAAAGAGGAGAGAGTGATGGGGGAGTTTTTAACGCCGGTATTGGCGCTGATCTTATGGACATTTGTGATGTGGGTGCTGATGTACAAGCGCCGCATCCCGGCCATGCAGGCTATATCCAAGGATCCGCAGGACTTTGTGACGGACCCGAAATTTGGCGAGAAATTGCCGGCATCGGCCCGCTGGGCCGCGGACAATTACAATCATTTGCACGAACAACCGGTGATTTTCTACGCGCTGATGTTCTATTTACACCTCACCGGCAATGGCGATAGCGCCGCCATGTATTTAGCCTGGGCCTATGTCATGGTGCGGGTTGTTCATTCGGTCGTTCAAGTCACAAGCAACAAGGTCATGACGCGCTTCACGCTGTTCGTAATCGGGTCATTGCTCTTGCTTGTCATGGCCTTACGCGCCGCGGCGGCTTTATTTTAGGATATAAATATCAAATAAGGAGAAACTGATGAGTATTAGGCGAACCGGGCGGTGTCATTGCGGAGATGTAACGGTCGAAATAGATGCCGAGGACATGTTTAGTTTCTCCTGTCATTGCACGGACTGTATGAAATTGGTCAGCGGCGGGCGCTTGTTAGGGGTGGGCGTGCCGAAAGATAAGGTCAAAATCACCGGTGAAACCAAGATCTATGCTTATCCGGGTGGTAGCGGTGAATTGATCTATTTGCATTTCTGCCCCAATTGCTCGACGCAAATCGCGGCCACGCCGGATTCTGGGGATGGCACCATGGTGGTCCGGGCCAATGTGCTCGATGATGCGGCGGGTTTCAAACCCGGCATGCATATCCATACTGACAGTGCCTTTGCCTGGGACCTCACACATCAGGATTAGGAGGCCCTATGGCCTATGATGAAGGACTGGCGCAGATTTTCCGCGATGATCTGGTGGAGGTTGACGGTGTCGCCGAGAAGAAAATGTTCGGCGGTCTGTGTTTCACATTGAACGGACATATGCTGTGCGGTGTCCACCAGATGAAGGATGAAGCCAAAACAGTGATTGGGGACGGGGCGATGTTTCGCGTTGGGCCGGATAATTATGAACAGGCCCTTTCCGTCGACGGTATTCGCGAACTCAGCTTCACCGGGCGTCGTATGAAAGGGCTGGTTGAATGCGATGCAGAGCTTCTGGAAGATGATGCCCGCCGCGAACATTTGGTGGCTTTAGCGAAAGGCTTCGCGCAAAGCCTGCCGCCAAAATAATCTAATAATAAGCTGAAGCTCTCAACTCAACAGAATTGCTGTTTGGCGTCCACGGCGTTCCGCCCGGATTAGAAAACAGGATTGTGCCATTGGCATCTTCCACACGCGCCCGTAAGATCGGCGTTGGCAGGTTCGGATCGAGATTAGCGCCGTCCAGAGTAAACGGAATATTGCCGGAACGCCCATCTAATGACACTTGCGTTTGGGTGATGAGTTGAGGGCGAGAGCCCGTGACCGGGCGCTCTAAGTCCACAAACAAGGTTGATCCTGCCGGGAGGCCTTTAAAGGCATTGAACCGCGCTTCGCTCTGGAATGCTGGTGCAGGAGGCTGAGTGGGCACTTGATAACCGATCGGCACGGGCCCAAGACGTAAACGGTATGCTGTACCCGCGCCGGTGAACGTGACAGGACGACTTGTCTCATGGGTTTTACGATTGGCCCAATCTTCGATCCAGGCTTCGAGCACCAATGGTGTATTTTTATTACCCGGCATGATTGTCCGCTCAAAATCAAATTCATAGGGTGGAGACATCCCGTCAATACTGATTTGTTTTTCGCCGACGATGGTACGGCCACCGATTGCCGGACCGTCTTCCACGAGGCGAACCGTCAACATACCGCCGCGGAAATTAGGCGCAGGACCGTCAATGCCGACATTGCCGCGAACGGTTTCAAACTGGACATTTCCAGCTGATGTAGGGGGTTGTGTGGTGGGTTGTGAGTTAAAACCAACCCGTCTCAGGTCCATAATTGGGGCATCATAGCCGCGAAACTCACCGTCCTGGTCGGCTTTATAGAGAATGTTCCCGTCAAAATCGACGATCTTGGCTTCGATACGGGCAAAGTCAATTTCCTGTGTAACTCGCGACGGCGCAGCGATGACGACGCTTAAGGGCGGGCTTAAATCATCGAGTAAAAGCTTGGTTTCCCCGATCAGCTTCGGGCCCCGGCGCCTGACATTTGGAGCAGGCGGTGCATAGGCGGACACAACAAGTGTGGCCTCCTCCGGCAGGCCGTTACGGCCCGGATCAAAAACGACATCGACCGGGATCGTGTCAATTGACGATGTTTGGGCAGGATTTGGGTATTGGTTGGGCGCGCGGCCGCTCCCGAATATGTCTTCAAGAATGCCGCCAATATCATTGCCACTACGGGACTGCGCCTGTGCCGGTAAGGTGAATGAAATAAGAGCGGCAAGTAATATTGCTGCGTAAATATGAGGTTTCATGGGGGTCTCCCGCGTCAAAACATGTGTGCTCATCTTACATAGAATATGCAGTCTATCCAAAAGCTGAATGCAGTCGTTATCTTATATTCAGAATTGGGGTTCAGCTTCTACGGATCGACCCACAATGGGTGTTTTTTCATGATAGATTTGAATAACTCACCATTTACCAGGCCATCCAACCAGGCATGCAGACGCGGGAACTGCGGTTTATTCCACCATTCGGGTTCAACGTTGGAAAACTGCCGGATGAAGGGGAAAGTGGCAAAATCGGCCAAACTTGGCACATCACCGATTAGAAACTCTGATTTTTCGAGACGTGTTTCGAACTCAGCTAGTATTTTTACGGCTTCATCACGGTGGGAGTGATCAACACTGAACCGATCTGCATCATCACTATATCGACTGGCATATTTATAACGGTCGAGATGATGTTTGAATTCACCGGTAATCATCTCGATGATTGGTTGCATTTGCGCGAGGCCGGGGGCAAGCCAATTCTCCGGATCATTTTTTTTCAGCGCCCACAGCATGAGATCATAGCTTTCATCAATGACCTTTTCGTCATCGATAATGAAAACGGGAACAGTGCCTTTAGGCGAGGCGGCCAACATGGAGGCAGGTTTATCGCGCAGTAAGATCTCTCGATGTTTGTAGTCTGCGCCACTGATTTTCAATGCCATCCTTGCCCGCATTGCAAAGGGGCAGCGCCGAAAGGAATAGAGCACATGGCCCATCAGCCGACCTTGCGTCCGAGATGATCTTCTCCGCGTTGTTTGGCGAGCGCCATTTGTTTTTGCCGCTCGGCAAACCTCGCTCTCTGTTCTTCGCTCATTTTGTTATGACACCGCGGGCAGGAGATGCCTTTGACATAAAGTGGCGACTGTTTTTCCTTTTCAGTTATTGGGTACCGACAGGCAAAACACTGATCATATTGGCCCTGTTTCAAGCCGTGTCCAACCGCCACGCGTTGATCGAAAACGAAGCATTCCCCGTCCCATAGACTTTCTTGTTCGGGCACGGTTTCGAGGTACTTTAAAATGCCGCCTTTTAAATGAAAGACCTCATCATACCCTTTTGTTTTCATGAAAGAACTTGCTTTTTCACAACGGATGCCACCAGTGCAGAACATGGCCACTTTTGGCTTGTCGAGTTGCTCTTTATGATCATCTACCCACGCGGGAAACTCCCGGAAGGTTTCTGTGTCGGGATTGATGGCGCCTTTAAATGTTCCTATCTCAACTTCATAGTCGTTTCTTGTGTCGATCAGCACCACATTGGGGTCGGAGATCAAATCATTCCAGTCTTTCGGATCGACGTAAGTTCCAACGATTTCGTTGGGATTCACGCCCTCGACTCCCATGGTGACGATCTCTTTTTTAAGGCGCACCTTCATCCGGTAGAACGGCATGTCTTCAGCGCGCGATTCCTTATGATCAAGATCGACCAATCTGGGGTCGGCCTTCAGAAAGTTGAGAAGGTCGTCAATTACCGCATCCGGACCAGCGATCGTACCGTTGATCCCTTCCTGCGCCAATAACAGCGTACCCTTTATCCCGAGGAGATCACACATGTCCTGCAACGGCTCACGCAAGGACGCGTAATCCTTAAGCGTGGTAAAATGATAAAGTGCGGCAACACAATAGGTCATGAAAACATCCTTTGGCCGAGCTTTTACCCCAGTCCTTCGGATTTGAAAACCCGCCTTAAGACAGACGACTGTTAAATTTTCAGATCAGGTCTTCTACCCGTTTCCAGGAGTTTCTGGTATTCCTGCAATCCGTTCAGGAAATTAATGAATTTCTCTTCAATTCCCTGTTCGCGCATGAAGTCTGTCATGGCGGTTTTTATCAAATCCGGGTCATCGCAGGTATTGGCCAATGTGCGCATATCCTTCATGGCCCGTCCATTTTCGAACGTTTTGCCGAGTTTGTTGATCGAATTCATCACAGAAAACATTTGTAGTGGCCCGATTTGATCGCCATTGGCGACCTTTTCCCCGACTTTTTTCAGCGATTTAAAGGTCGAACGTGTGTCTTTCTTGAAATCATCCATGGCGCGCTCTGCGCGAGGCGTGATCCATTCAGCCGAGCAAACTTCTGCCGGGTCAGGTGTCGAGGCGCAGGCGCTTAGAAACAGTAAAGGCGCTGAGACAGCGGTTATGAAGGCGGTTTTCATGGTGTGGTTCCCAATATGATAGGAATTTGAGTATCACATATGATTCACGGTGCAAAACCGGGAAAGCAGTTATCGATATTGCTGATAGATCGACTTAACCCAGTTAAAAACCGGTCTCTCGGCCCAGATGATTGCGTCAGCCGCAACGCGTGGCGGCAGGATGAGCGTATCATATGTCGGGTGTTCGTCCGGGACCACGAGGGGGGCCAGCAAGCTCGCAGCAGCGAGATCGGCTCTGGACAATTGATCGCCGGCTAAAAACGGCCTTCCGTCAGCCAATAAGCCGTCCAACCAATCCATTTCCACATCCAATATTGCTTTGGATTGCAAGTGTTGTTCCGGTCCAAGATCCATGCCTTTGATCATCATGGTCGGTACCTTCGACCAAATGGAGTCGACCAAAAGCTTTTGAACGAAGGGGACGCCTTTTTTAAACATAGGTTTCACCGTCTCCGGGCAATCAACCATCGCTTCGGAGTAATAATAGCGGCGAACATGCACTCCGGTCTTTTCGTCCAAGCGGGATTCAATCGCTTTTGAGTCATTGCTGGGTGTCAGGGTTGAAGACGATTGCGGTATATGTCTGTCGATCCAGTCTATTATTTCAGAAGATCCCTGAATCACGTCCTCGCCAGCCGTCAAAATCGGAACCGACGATGATTTCAAACCCAATTTCGTGGCTTTTTGAGCGTGAACGCCGGGGGCAATGAATTTCAGTTTATAATCAATTCCCGACCGATCCATCGCCCAACGGGCTTTTTCGCAATAATGCGATATCGCAAAAACATACAGTGTTGGCTGTTTCATATAGACCCCAATTGACGCACATTCTGTGTGTCTGAGATCGGTGCAATTTTCAACCCGACAATTGCGAATATCTTCAATACACACGGCAGTGCCGCATAAGTAAGCGCGAGCGCAAACAGGGCAGATTCCGGATTGTCCGCTCCGGGCTTATATTGGGCCAGCGCAAGAAGCGGCAGCGATATAGCGGCGCCAACCGCAAACGACATTTTTGTTATAAACCCGAATATTCCAAATGCGTGCGCCGGGCTTTGACCGCTCTTGGCCAACCGCTCGGAAATCATGGCAGGCAGTAAGGTCATATCGGCTCCCAGGGCCATGCCGGACAACACGCAAATGACGTAAAACTGCCAGATATCACCACTTCCGAGAAATGAAGCCGTTATAAATGCCGGGATAAGCAAAGACATGCCGCTTAAAAGAACAGTTTTAACATCATAGCGGGTTGCCATTTTCCCCCAAAACGGCGCGCTCAGCGCTGCACTTAAAAAGAATATCAATAGCAAAGGCCCGGCATGGAAACCGCCCTCAAGCCGGTCCTCGACGTAGAACAGGAACAAAGTCGATGTGACACCGGTTGGTAGCGAGTTTAAAAACCCAACCCCCAGCAACCAGCGTAAAGGCCTGTCCTTGATCAAGGTCTTGTAATCTGCTTTTTCCTGCTGTTTTGGAAGCGGAACCGTCCAAACCGGACGGGAAAGCAAGAGACCGGTGGTCAATAACACCAAGAAGGCGCCCGCATATATAGCATATCCGGTGGGTTCATCGGTCAGTGCGGCGAAAATCACCGGGGCGACACACGCCGCGCAAACACCAATCAATACCGAAGTTTCACGCCACGCCGCAATGCGGGAATGTGATGTTCTCATATCCTCCGCAAGTCCGATACCAGCGCTGTAAAACATGATTTGCAAGCCACTGAACCCGGTAAAAACCAGTGCCAGTGACAAGGCTATCCATATTCCAGGCGATAGGGGTAGGATCGGTGCGAAAAGCGCGGCCATCCCCGTACCCAATAGAACAGTAAATAAAACGGCCAGTTTAGAGCGTTTTTCCGGACGCTTGGATATGGCCCAGCCAAGCAATGGGTCCTGAATAAAATCGAAGGCCCGCAGGGCCAAGAGGACAGCCCCCAAGATCGCTAGGTTCAAACCATGCAGTTCCGCATAGACTTTCGGCGCGTGAATATAGATAGGAGGGCCGGCAAATGCGATGGCCGCGCCAATCAATCCATATCGAATGAGGGTGTTGGTGTTGCGTCGCGCCGGCGCTTGGACTGCCGCAATGGTCACGACACGCCTATCATTTTTTAAGGCCTCTCAAGACCTTTGATTTACGCGGTGCGCGGGATTCGTCGGCCAACCAGATTCCGAAAAAATCTTCGTTGAAACCGGCCCATTTAACTTCACATGTGAGCTCACCATTATAATAAAATTTTGCTTCGTCCGGTCCCATGCTGACGCCCGTGATCTGATCGCCTTTTTTGACGTTGGGGAAGCATTTGTCGACAGTCGGTCTTAATGGTTCGAATTCTGATTGATCGCGCCCGGACAAACGGGACATTTCCACCATCGTCGCTTTGACGATCATCTCGCTGGAGAATTTCCTTTTATATTTGAGCGTGATGACAAAGGGGTTGTCCCATTGAAATGTCCCAGTGTCAGAGCACAAAGAGATATCATACAAATGGAAAATTGCCTTTTTATACGCGACGCTTCCGACCGGTTTTAAATCGGTTGCGGGGAGGGGAGCCGCTAGACAGGCGTAGGCGGCGGCAGAAGCTACGAGACCAAACATATATAAACTCCACAAATACAACTGCGATTCAATTGCTGGCACGGAACCTAGCAGTACACATCTTCAAGTAAATCACCCGGCTGAGTAAAATTCCAAATCTAACATTGCAGGCTAGATTTAATGCTTCCACAACATGATCCGGCGATTTTTTTCAATCATATCGTGCTTAAATATACGAAAGCTGAACTGTATCGGATCAATTGCAGTAATTTTCTAATTTGTGTGATCCGATTTCGGGATCACGCCGTAGTAAACGCATGACATTATCAAGTTACTCAATTACACATGACGCTGAACCTTCGCAATACGGGAGCGCCGAGCACGTGCGAAAACAGAAAAACGACAACGTCGAGGGCGCTTCGCGTAGTGGCGCAGACTGGGCGCTGTTGGTTTGCGCAATCGCATCCAAATCCGATGCCAACGCGTTCAAAAGCCTGTTCAATCATTTCGCTCCGCGCGTAAAATCGTTTATGCTGCGTTCGGGTTTGTCGCCCGACGCCGCCGAAGAAATAGCGCAAGAGACGTTGATGACGGTTTGGCGCAAAGCTGAGCAATACAATTCAGACATGGCAGCTGTATCGACCTGGATTTTTACAATCGCCCGAAACAAGAAGATTGACAAGTTTCGTAAGGATTCGCGTCCGCTCCCCGATGTGAATGACCCGTCATTCGCGATGGTCGAAGCCGCATGCCCTGAGGACGCGACAGATCAATCATTGAATGCTGACAAGCTTTACGAAGCATTGGAGACATTGCCAGAGGACCAGAAGCAAGTCCTGGTCCTGTCATTTATCAAGGACAATCCTCATAGAGAAATCGCTGAGCAGCTGGATATACCGTTAGGTACTGTAAAATCACGCATCCGCTTAGGTCTAAGCAGACTGCGGGACCGTATAGAAATCGAAGACACTAAACTAATTGGACAATTAAAATGACAAAGATCATTCATCATCCTTCAGATGAAACACTGCTCCGCTATGTTAGCGGTGGGTATGACACGGGCTATAATCTGGTCCTGGCGACACATTTGAGCGTGTGCGCCAAATGCCAGAAAACTGTCGAGTTGCAGCAATTAATAGGTGGCCACGTGCTGGAAGAAGAGAAGCCGGCCAACATGAATATCTCGGCCAGTGACTTGCTCCGCAAAGCGGATATGCCTGTAGTTGAAACGCCTAAACCTCTAGGGTCGACCTATAGCAAGAAGTACGGGTTCGAAGTTCCGGCTATCTTAAATTCTTATGTGGATGGCGATTTTGATGGCTTGAAATGGCAATCACTTTCTCCAAGCATTAAACAGGCCGTTTTAACAGTCGACGGGAAAGCGTCAGCACGTCTGCTATGGATGAAACCCGGTCATGCCGTTCCTGCGCACGGACATTCAGGCGAAGAGCTGACAATGATCCTGTCAGGTGGCTATTACGATGGTGATGAGGCTTATACCAAGGGAGATTTGCATTGTGCTGATCATGAATCACCGCATATGCCAACCGCGATGGAAGACCAGCCTTGTATCGTATTGGCAGCCACCGATAGCCCTTTGGTGTTTCGCGGCATTATTCCGCGTCTCTTACAGCCCTTTTTTAAGATCTAAATTTTACTTTTGATCGCTTTCAGGCGGGCCCAGTAGCTTTCCTCAAGCTGATCGCGGTGAATATGGCTTCCGTTCTTGACGAGATGTCGTCCAGCGGACCAAGCGTCGGTTATCATCCGGTCATCGCCCGCGAATATGTAACTATCGAGGATTGCGTCGCCAGTTTTATCCGCAAGATCTATGTGCTGCATATCCAGCGCACAGAGATCGGCGAGCGCGCCGACTTCAATTCGCCCTGCGTCGCGCTTCGACGCGCGCGCTCCGCCGGCCGCCGCACCCTCCAAAAGAAGCCGACCTGTGGATTTTTCCCGTGTTGCCAACACAGCGCGTTTTTTTGATGCCAACCGTTGCGTATATTCCAATAGGCGAAGCTCTTCGGTTAAGCTGATCCGAATGTTCGAATCCGAACCAATACCGAAATGACCCTTGTTCTCAAAATATCGGACGCCATCGAAAATCCCGTCGCCCAGATTGGCTTCAGTAATCGGACATAGTCCGGCAACCGCACCGGACCGCGCGAGCATTTCGGTTTCATGAGGCTGCATTTGCGTGGCATGGATCAAACACCAGCGTTGATCGATAGAATAGTTTTCAAACAACCACTCGACGGGTCTTTTACCCCAGTGAGCTTTGATTTCTTCAACTTCGGCAACTTGTTCGGCGGCGTGGATATGAATCGGTCCATTCGGGTTCAGTGAAAGTGCTGCCGTCAAACCGTCGGCCCCAACTGCGCGCAAAGAGTGCGGTGCAACCCCGATACGTGCATCAACGGGTAGGGCGCTTAATCCCGCCGCCGCTTTTTCAAATAGCTGCGCAAATTGATTGTTGTCATTGCCAAACCTGATCTGTCCTTTTCCGAGGGGGCGTTGATCACACCCGCCATATTCGTACAGCACGGGAAGAAGGGTTAGTCCGATCCCTGAATGATTTGCGCCTGCGATGATCCGTTCCGAAAGTTCAGCAATGTTGTCGTAACGATGTCCGTTCGGCTGATGATGAAGATAATGAAACTCGACGCTCGCGCCAAATCCGGCCTCCAGCATCTCCATTTGCGTGAAAGCGGCAATCGCCTCGATATCTTCTGGCGTCAGATGGTCCAAAAATTTGTACATCAAACGACGCCAGCTCCAGAAATTATCATCCGGGTCATCGCCACGCTGTTCGGTCATTCCAGCCATTGCACGCTGGAACGAATGACTGTGAATGTTGGCGGGCGCGGGGAGAAGTGTCCCTACCGCCTTACCCGTTTTCGATACGTCTTCAGTTACCGCTGATATTTTTCCATCTTTGTCAATGTCAACGCGCCCGCGTTTTAACCATCCATCTGATGTGAGTATATTTTCCGCCCAAATGGATTGCATTGCCCCGGCCTTTCAATTGCCCTAGTACACACTGGGTGGAAACTAGGCTAAAAATTTTCAACCGCAAGGTCGCTCATGATTTCTTATGCTCAGAATGATGTTGTCGAAATATCAAAAGGCGACAGTCCTTTGATTTTGGGTATGCCACATACCGGTACGTATGTTCCGCCCGCTTTATTCGAGCAGTTGAATGAGACCGGGAAAAAGCTCGCCGATACCGACTGGCACATTCACGATCTTTATGACGGGCTGGTGGACAATGTGACAAGCGTCCGGGCCTTGTTTCATCGCTATGTTATTGACCCCAACCGGGATCCGGGCGGGCAGAGTTTATATCCGGGACAAAATACGACCGAGCTTTGCCCAACAACTGATTTTGACGACAACCCGATCTATGTTGCGGGTAAGTCGCCATCGCCCAAAGAGATTGAAGATCGAAAAACAAAATTTCATCAAAGCTATCATGGCGCATTAAAAACCGAGATTGACCGGGTGAAATCGCAGCACGGGTTTGCCATACTGTATGACTGCCATTCCATACGCTCGCGTATACCACATTTGTTTGAGGGGCAATTACCTGATTTCAATATTGGGACATTCGATGGGAAAAGCTGCGACGATGTCGTTGCACAAACGGTGTTAAAACAATGCCAAAAAGCAAATGAATACACTCATATTCTGAACGGACGATTTAAAGGTGGGTGGACCACCCGTCACTACGGAACCCCCGACAACGACGTTCACGCTGTTCAGATGGAGCTTACCCAATCATCTTATATGCTGGAAGAAGATCCGTGGACATATCTGCCGCAGCGGGCCGCGCAAATTCGTCCCTATTTGCAGTCCATATTAAACTCGCTCTCTGCATTGAATCTGTCTTAGTCAGACGTTTGCGGAGTGTGCCGTTTTTTCCGTCTCTGCTGGCCGATCATAATATAAGTGGCAGGCGTTCGGAATTTAATCTACAAGCTGGTCAAAACTGGGGAGACTATGTCAAATTCAGCCGAGCAGATCGAGCACTCAAAGCCGCGTGTTGATCAATCCATTTTCATTCCCTCAGTTATCGTCATCATCGCGGCAGCTCTTGCCCTTATCTTCGTTCCTGTTGCGGCCGGAGAGGCCGCTCAATCCGCGCGAAATTTCATTACGACCAATTTGACATGGTTGTATCTTTTGGCTGGCGTGGGAGCTTTCATCTTTGCGTGTTGGATGGCCTTTGGTCGATACGGTGATGTCATGCTCGGCGACCCCGGCGAAACACCCGAATATTCTACAACTCACTGGGTTGCAATGATGTTTACGGCCGGGATCGGTGCAGGAGTTGTTGTTTGGGGATTTGCTGAACCCATATTCTATCTGCAAACACCGCCGTTAAGAATTGAGGCACAGTCTAACGCCGCCATGGAATGGGCGCACATGTACCCGCTTTTCCATTGGGGCGTGATTGCATGGTCGTTTTACGTCGTACCGGCTGTTCCCATTGCTTATCTACTCTATGTCAAGAAACGCTCATCTTTAAAGATCAGCACGGTTTGCGAGGAAGTGCTGCCCGTACAAATTCGGGGGCCGCTGAAAACAATCATCGATATCATTGTTGTCTTTGGCATTATCGGCGGAACCGCGACGTCTCTTGGTATTGGGATTCCAATGGTGTCGGCATTCGTGTCAGAGCTTCTGGGTGTCGCCGATACAATACATGTCAAACTCGCCTTGTTGGTGATTTGGACCTTGCTCTTTGGGGCCAGCGTTTATCGGGGACTGAAAAAGGGCATCAAAGTCTTAGCTGATATCAATATGGTGCTCGCGATAATCGCAATATTATTCGTCCTGATTGCCGGACCGACACTTTTTATATTGAATTTGTCCGTCAACAGTCTTGGTCTGATGTTTCAAAATATGATTGCAATGTCAGTATGGACCGACCCCATCGAGCAAACGGGTTTTCCAGGAGATTGGACTGTCTTTTATTGGGCGTGGTGGTTGGCCTATGCGGCATTTGTCGGCATGTTCATTGGACGGATCTCCAGAGGCCGGACAATCCGCCAACTGGTTGTCGGTGTGATCGGCTGGGGTTCGCTCGGCACAATCACATTTTTGGCCGTCATGGGCGGGTATTCAATCCATCTTGTTGCCAACGAGATCTTGCCACTCTCCGATATTCTCACAAATGAGGGGATGCCGATCATGGTCACAAAGGCGATCGTAAGCCTGCCGTTTGGCAAGATTGTTTTGGCCATATTTATCGTTCTTTGCGTCATTTTTTACGCGACGAGTATCGATTCAGCCGCTTTTATTCTCGCGAGTATTTGTTCAAAAAACCTCAGAGGCGATCAAGAACCGCTTCGGTCCAACAGGCTGATATGGGCCGGCGTATTAGCGCTTCTGTCAGCGGGACTAGTCATTTCTGGCGAACTTCAAACAGTGCAATCGGCGACGATTGTCAGTTCGCTGCCATTGCTTCCCGTTATTATCCTTATGTGTATGGCATTGATCAAATGGTTGCGGGAAGACGAACAAATCGTTGGAAATCGAGGAAGCAGTTGAGATAAACAGACTACCTTTCCGTTTATTTGCGCAATATTATTCCTTGCACGAGAGAATTATCCCTTGAAACTGACAGCGCTGTCAGATAATAAAATGTCTTCAGATAATGAATTTAATGGAGGGCAATGTGCCTTTAAAGATTGCAATTAATGGATTTGGTCGGATTGGACGTATGGTGTTACGGGCGCTCGTGGAAAGTGGCCGCACTGACATGGAAATCGTCGCAATCAATGATCTCGCCGATGCACCGAGGCTCGCTCATCTACTCAAATACGACAGTGTTCACGGACGATTCCCCGGAGATATCAGCAGCACCGAAAAATCTATTGTCATGAACGGCAAGGACATTCCTGTTTTCTCTGAATCCGACCCGAAAGAACTTCCATGGGGAGAACTCGGTATCGACATGGTGATGGAGTGTACGGGTTTTTTCCTGACGCAAGACATGTCGGGTAAGCATATTGTCGCCGGGGCAAAAAAAGTACTTATATCGGCGCCCGCAAAAGATGATACCAAAACAATCGTTTACGGCGTGAACGACAATACGTTGGAAGCGGGCGACAAGATTGTATCAAATGCTTCGTGTACAACAAATGCACTTGCTCCACTTCTTTTCGTTTTAAATGAAAAGTTTGGCGTTGAGAGCGGGATTATGACGACCGTACATGCCTATACAGGCGATCAGCCAACCCATGATTCCGTGCACAAGGATTTGAGCCGGGGCAGAGCGGCAGCGCTCTCGATGGTGCCGACCACAACAGGTGCCGCCAAAGCCATTGGCAAGGTCCTGCCCGAGTTAGATGGTAAACTGGACGGTGTTGCTGTTCGCGTCCCCGTGCCAAATGTCTCAATGGTTGATCTGACGGTCGTTACGTCTAAGGCGACGAGCCCTGACGAAATTAGAAAGCATTTCAAGTCTGCAAGTGAGAATGGCCTAAAGGGCGTACTCGGGTACATAGATGAGAAACTTGTGTCAACAGACTTAAACCATGATGAGCACTCGTCGAGCTTTGTCGCGGATCAAGTTTATGTAAACAATGGAACGCTTGTCCGTATCATGGCCTGGTATGATAATGAGTGGGGATTTTCAAATCGCATGCTGGACACGGCAGCTGAAATGTTTCGCGTCTCCTAAGCTGGTTTCTTGAATATATATTAGCGCTTGACTGCGTTGTCATTGACGGGACATTTTAAACGCATGAAAAACGTAACCATCATTGAAATCGCGGAACGCGCAGGTGTGTCGATGAAAACCGTGTCACGGGTTCTCAATGGCGAACCTAATGTGCGCGAATCGACGCGTGAAAAGGTTAAAAAAGTTGCGGCGGAATTAAACTACCAACCGAACGTCTTTGCACGCAGTCTGGCCTCAAAACGGTCATTCGTCGTTGCTCATTTTCACGATAATCCAAGCCCGGACTATCTGGAAAAAATTTATACAGGTATTCACCAAGTCACACGTTCATCGGGGTATTTGGCTGTAATGGAGCCGTTAACAGTGCCGTACACGAAAAGTGCCGGCGAATATTTGGCACGTTTTAAAGTCGATGGTGTGATATTGAGTCCGCCCTTGAGCGATAACACCGCACTGGTCGAGATGTTGTTGGAGCGTGGAATTCCTATTGTCAGGATTTCACCCCGCAATAATTTTGAGCTCTCTTCATACGCGTATGTCGACGATACGTCGGCGACCAAAGCGATGACGGAACATTTGATCGAATTAGGGCACAAAAAGATTGCTTTCATTGCAGGCCCGCGAGAGCACGGTGCGGCTCGAAAACGTGAGACCGGGTTTCATCAAGCGACCGAGGCGGCGGGATTGAATAAAAGTGAATGCCCGGTGTTTCAGGGCGACTTTTCGGTCAGGTCAGGATTTGACGCCGCAAAAGCGGCCTTGGCCAATAGCGGCGATGTTACGGCTATTGTTGCCGCAAATGACGACATGGCGGTCGGCGTTGTCATGGCCGCGTTGAAGCGTGGGTTGGATGTGCCCGGTGATTTATCGGTCACAGGTTTTGATGGATCCAGATTAGGGGATATCATCTGGCCGCAATTAACAACCGTAAAGCAACCCGTTGAGGAAATGGCGGCTGAAGTGACATCCATGCTACTTGAGGAAATCGTGGCAAAGGAACACGAAAAAAAGGCTGTAAAATTTGACGTGACCAATTTGATAAGAAATACGACCTCAATCGTAAAATCGCCTTCCTAAATTGTTGACAGCGCTGTCAAACAACGCTTAGATTAGCTTACTAATAGAAGTGGAAGTGCGATGGCAGAATTCATCCCAGTCGAGCCGTTCGATATCGTCATCTTTGGCGGTACCGGAGATTTGTCGCGCCGCAAATTGATACCCGCTCTTTTTCACCGATATTTGGACGGTCAAATAGATGCTTCGTGTAGAATTGTTGGCGTTGCCAGAAGCGAGATGTCGAAATCAGAATTCGTAGAATTTGCCGAGAATGCTTGTAAGGCGGCCAGTGAGAATTGGCACAGAGATGACTGGCAGAATTTTGCAAAATTGCTTGAATACGTTGCCATGGATGTAACGGAAGAGGGAGCCGATTGGGATCCTTTAAAGGCATATTTGACTGACGATGGGCGTCCGCGTGTCTTCTATCTGGCAACAACGCCGCTAATCTATGTCGCGACATGTGAGGCGCTGGGTCGTGCCGGGCTCAATACACCCAATGCTCGATTGGTTCTCGAGAAACCGATCGGGAAAGATTTGGAATCAGCGAACGCGATTAACGAAGGTGTTGGTGCCGTCTTTGACGAACATGCCATTTACCGGATTGATCATTATCTTGGAAAAGAAACGGTGCAGAACTTATTGGTTCTGCGGTTTGCGAATGCGTTACTTGAGCCCGTATGGTCTAGAAACGCGATCGATCATGTTCAAATTACCGTGGCAGAGAGTATCGGGCTTGAAGGAAGGGCAGACTATTATGACCGCTCTGGCGCCGTGCGCGATATGGTTCAAAATCATCTGCTTCAGCTCCTTTGTCTAACAGCTATGGAGCCACCCAACACGCTCGATGCGGATGATGTTAGAACTGAAAAAATCAAAGTCTTAAAAGCGCTTAAGCCGTTCACAGCAGAAACAGTAGGTGCGGATACTGTGCGCGGTCAGTATGAGGCGGGATTGGTCGACGGCGAGCCTGTCATCTCGTATCTCGAGACCCTGTCCGACGATAAACCGGAAAGCAAAACCGAGACATATGCAGCGTTAAAAGTTGAAATCAGAAATGGCCGCTGGGCGGATGTTCCCTTCTATTTACGGACCGGCAAGCGCATGAAATCCCGAAAGTCCAATATTGTGATTCAGTTCAAGGCGACACCGCACAGATTGTTTGACAATGCAGATCGTGTCCCGAACCGTCTTGTGATGAATTTGCAGCCGGACGAGGGAATGCGACTTTATATGCAGGTGAAAGAACCGGGACCCGGCGGACTGCGCTTGCAATATCTGCCGCTCAATCTCTCATATGCCGAAAACTTTACGCTGCGATACCCAGATGCCTATGAACGCCTATTGATGGATATTGTCCGAGGCAATTTGGCCTTATTTATGCGCCGTGATGAAGTGGAAGAAGCCTGGCGCTGGGTTGATCAGTTGTTGGCAAGTTGGGCAGAAACCGATCAGCCATTGGAAACCTATGCGGCAGGTTCTCAAGGTCCCACACAAGCGGCGGTTATGATGGATCGAGACCGTAGGACCTGGTGGCAATGACCAATTATGCCAACATAGTCAAGTTTGACAGTCTCAACGACGTGCATAGTGCCGCTTACGACTTTGTTGAAGAGCGATTGAAATTGGCAACTGCAAATAAACGAAAGACATCATTGTTTCTGAGCGGCGGATCAACGCCTGGCCCCATTTACCAAAATCTGTCCAAAGCCAAACTGCCCTGGTCCAGGATCAAAATTGCGCAAGTGGATGACCGTTGGGTACCATTAAGTAGCAAAGGGTCCAATGCAGCGATGATCAAGAGAACTCTCCTGCGCCATAAAGCGGCCAATGCTAAATTTTTCCGGATGAAGTCGCGCCATAAGTCTCCGTGGGCGGGCCAAGACAAAGTAAATGATGATTACTCAGCACTGCCGATGGACAACAGTATCGCCATTTTAGGGATGGGGGCTGACGGGCATGTGTGTTCCTGGTTCCCTGCTGCGAAAGGGCTCTCAAATGCGCTTGATCCAGCTAATGATAATTTGGTGCAGGCTGTCACCGCGAAAAAGTCCAAAGTCACCGGCCCGTATTTGGATAGAATCACTCTCACTTTGTCGGCGCTTAAACAATGCGGTTCTCTTCTACTCATCATATCGGGCGATGAAAAACAGCGTGTACTGAACAAAGCATTAGCAGATCCAACAAGCGATCTCCCTGTTGGCCATTTGCTCAGGTCTTGTGGAAACCGGCTTACCATCATGATGACCGGATCTTAGGCGGGATATGCGTATGAACCCGAAACTTCAACAGATCACCGACCGCATTATTGAGCGCTCAAAAGAATCGCGCAAAGACTATTTGCAATTGACGAAATCCAACAGAATGGACGGTCCGGCGCGGGCGGGGCTGAGTGCGGGCAACCAGGCCCATGCATATGCGGGATGTGCGCTCCAAGATAAGAAGGCGTTGATGGGCGCGAGTTGGCCCAATATCGGTATTGTGACATCTTACAATGACATGCTCTCGGCCCATGCTCCGTATGCCAGTTACCCGGAATTGATAAAACAGGCGGCCCGGGAGGTGAGCGCGACGGCTCAGGTTGCGGGTGGTGTTCCGGCCATGTGTGATGGCGTCACGCAAGGCAAAGACGGAATGGAAATGTCGCTGTTTTCCCGCGACGTAATTGCGATGGGAACGGCGATATCACTCTCGCACAATACATATGATGCGGGGTTGTTCCTGGGAATTTGCGATAAAATTGTCCCCGGGCTGTTGATTGGGGCCTTACAGTTTGGACACTTGCCGGCGATATTTGTTCCTGCCGGCCCCATGCCATCTGGACTGCCGAACAAGGAAAAGATTCGGATCAGGCAACTCTACGCCGAGGGTAAAATCGGGAGGGATGAGCTATTAAAAGCTGAAACCGAAAGTTACCACAGTCCGGGAACCTGCACGTTTTATGGCACCGCAAACTCAAACCAGATGCTCATGGAAATCATGGGCCTACATTTGCCGGGCGCGGCGTTTATCAATCCAGGAACACCTTTACGCACGGCATTAACAAAGGCGGCAACGCACAGAGCAAAACAGATTTCAACGTTTGGGGATGAATATATTCCGATCGCGGAAATCGTCAGCGAAAAAGCCATCGTCAATGCCATTGTTGGATTAATGGCGACCGGCGGTTCAACCAATCATGCACTTCATATTCCGGCCATCGCCGCCGCTGCCGGGATAATTGTCAATTGGGATGATTTTGACGAAATCTCAAAAATAACACCCCTGCTGACGAAAATTTATCCAAACGGCCAAGCGGACGTGAACCATTTTCAGGCTGCAGGCGGTATGGGCGTTCTCATTCAGGAACTCCTAAGTGCGGGTCTCTTACATGATGATGTCACCACAGTCATGGGGCAGGGATTACGAAATCACACGCAAGAGCCTGTTCTTGAAGACGAAAAAGCCGTTTGGCGTCCATGCCCGGAAAAAGGCCTGGATGACAACGTATTGACGACGGTTTCAAAACCGTTTCGCGAAGATGGTGGTTTGGCCGTTCTCAAAGGTCAGTTAGGGCGCGGCGTCATCAAAGTATCGGCGGTCAAACGGGAACATCATCTCGTCAAAGCACCTGCGGTGGTTTTCAATTCGCAAGACGAAATGATTGAAGCGTTCAAAAACGGCGACCTGGATCATGATTTTGTTGCGGTGGTTCGGTTTCAAGGACCGGGTGCCAATGGCATGCCGGAACTTCATAAGCTGACGCCACCGCTAGGCGTCTTGCAAGATAAAGGCTTTAAGGTCGCACTGGTGACTGACGGGCGTATGTCCGGGGCATCAGGTAAAGTTCCAGCAGCGATACATATGGTTCCGGAGGCGGCAAAAGGGGGGCCGCTTTCAAAAATACGAACCGGCGACCTGATCACATTAAACGCAACGACTGGCGAATTAAGTGTTGAGTTATTGGAGGGCGGATTATTTGAAAGTCGTCCGTCAGAAGCATTTAAACCTAACCAAAAATTGTTGGGATTTGGACGGGATTTATTTGACGTATTTCGTGCCAGCTGTTCATCCGCTGAACACGGGGGAGCAAGTTTTCAAAGTTCAGGGGGGAGCTGATTTTGAATGTAAGTACAAAAGATTTTATTCTTGTCGGAGATGTCGGGGGGACATTTGTGCGTCTGGGGTTAGCGCAGCGCGATGACCGTGGCAAAATGCTGATCTCGCAATTTACGAAAGTTGCTGGTGACGACATCACCTGCTTGGACGATGCGATTGAGTTGTTTTTAAAAGAAACCCATTACAAGCCCAAACATGTATCGATCGCGTTGGCGGGGCCCGTGTCGAACGGAAGCGTGTCCCTGACCAATCGTCCATGGACGGTCAGCGAAGCCGATATGCGCAAACGCTTCGGGTTTCAACATGTCAGCCTATACAATGATTTCAAAGCTATGGGGCGATCTGTCCCAGAGATGGAAGAGAGTGACTTTCTGGAAATTCATCCGGGACAAGCTGTTGCCGGAGAACCGATACTTGTTGCGGGGCCGGGAACCGGATTTGGGATGGCGAACCTCGCACCGATGAATGGCGGCTGGCACGTCTTTGGTAGTGAAGGCGGTCATGTCGCTTACGCGCCGCAGTCACGATCCGAAACCGAACTTCTACACATATTACAAAAGACTTACGACTTTGTATCTCTGGAACTTGTCAGTTCCGGATTTGGTATGGACGTCATTCACAAAGCAATTTGTGAAAGGCACGGTGTGGCCTATGAAAAAACCCACCCTGCAAAAGTTCTTGAATTGGCAAAAGATGGCGACCCGGTTTGTTTGGAAATTTGCGAAGTCCGAAGTGCCGCAATCATGGGCGCGCTGGGCGATATGGCTCTTGTTTACGGCGCGCGCGGCGGCGTCGTTCTCGCGGGCGGTGTCAGCGAACGTCTGATTGATTACATTGCAGCGCCGAAAGCTATGAGCCGGTTTATGAACAGGGGACACATGTCCAGCTATTTGGAAAATATGCCGATTAGACTCTTACAAAATCCCGCGGCACCACTTATTGGCGCAGCCGTTTTGTATATGGATGAAACGAAATAAATTAGATGCGTTTTAGAAGTTTGAAATACTAATTGAGCCATTGACGAACGAATTTGACAGCGCTGTCACGCGATGCTAATTGAGTAAGACAAACAATAGAGATCACAAAAAGTGATCAGTCGGGGGAAATTATGTTTTTAAGTTCACTGGATTTATTCGTCGTTGCCGCGTACGCGGTCATTTTGTTCGCAATTGCCCAATGGGTGTCGCGGGAACCCAAAGGCGAGCATAAAAGCACCGAAGATTATTTTCTTGCCGGAAAATCACTGCCATGGTGGGCGATCGGCGCATCTTTAATCGCTGCCAACATATCCGCTGAACAAATTATTGGCATGTCCGGGCAAGGGTTCGCCGTCGGCCTCGCCATTGCGGCATATGAATGGCAAGCCGCGCTTGTCTTGATAATTGTGGCGGTCTTTTTCCTCCCGATATTCCTGAAAAGGGAAATTTATACAATGCCGCAATATCTGGATCAGCGGTTCGGACATACCGTCAAAACGACCATGTCCGTATATTGGATATTCCTTTATACCGCTGTGAATTTAACCACTGTATTATGGCTCGGAGCACTGGCCGTGAATACGTTGACGGGACTACCGCTATTCACCGGTATGGCGGCACTTGGTGCGTTCGCGTTGGCCTATTCGATGTACGGCGGGCTCAAAGCGGTTGCCCTGACCGACATTATTCAAGTTGTTATCCTGATAATGGGCGGATTGATTATCGCCTGGATGACAATGGGGATTATCGGGCAGGGCGATGGTGTCATGGCTGGGTTTAAACGCCTATATACAGAGATACCTGGTAAATTCGACATGATCCTGGATAAGGATCATCCAGCTTATAGTGACTTGCCGGGAATTTGGACGTTACTTGGCGGACTATGGGTACTTCATTTTTCATACTGGGGTTTTAACCAATATATTATCCAGCGTGCACTTGGGGCCAAAAGCTTGCAAGAAGCGCAGAAGGGATTGGTCTTTGCCGCGTTTCTGAAACTTCTCATGCCGGTTATTATTGTGCTGCCAGGGATCGCCGCCGTCATGCTGGCGATGCCTGAAATGGGAAGTGTTATCGATGGTAATGCCCTGGCCGAGAAATCTGACCGGGCATATCCGGAGGTCATGAAATTAATGCCGTCCGGGCTCAAAGGATTGATTTTCGCGGCCCTGATTGCAGCGATTGTTTCTTCACTTGCATCAATGATGAACTCAATATCGACGATCTTTACCATGGATGTTTACAAAAGCTGGAAGTCCGATCGGACGGAAGAACATTATGTAAAAGTCGGCCGGATTACCGCCTTCGTCGCGATCGTCATTGCGGTCTTTTTGGCCAAGCCATTGCTGGGAAGTCTTGAAAGTGCTTTCCAGACATTGCAGGAATATACTGGTTATATCGCACCGGGTGTTGTCGCCGTCTTCTTGATGGGCATGTTTTGGAGAAAGACCACATCAGCTGCCGCAATGGCGATGTTGATTGTCTCTATTGTTGCCAATGTTGCGCTGAAATTCGGAATGGCTGATCTGGCCTTCGTTATCCGGATCTGGTTGGTATTCCTGGCCTGTCTTGCCGTCGGATTCATCGTTTCTCAATTTTCCGCGAAAGCAAATGACAGTAACGATATTTTACTCTCAGATATCAGTTTTGCCACGACCTCTGGATTTAAGATAATGGTTGCGATCATTATCGCCGTTCTGGTGGCTCTTTACGTCGTCTTTTGGTGATACCATCCCAACCATTGCATCAAAGCCATGGTTGGGTGCTGAACCCGCGCGATTGCCATGAAGGCAGTTCAGCTTCTCCATGATGACTGGGACGTTCGAATAGATCCGGACGACGGCGGTTTATTTGATACATGCAGTTTCGGGCAATACGAAATCTTCCGTGATCGCGTGACAGCAGACGTGACCGGGAACACGTTTGCACCAATGTTGTCTGGGAACTTTCCACTGCATCCCTACTCGAACAGGATCAAGCATGGCAGGTTTGAGTTTCAAGGTAGGTCTGTTCAGCTTGTAAAAACTGCGCCGCATGTTGCGCATCCACTGCATGGGCTGGGGTGGATAAACCCGTGGCACGTACACGAGCGGGGCAACGATTATTGTGTGCTTACCCAGAGAATCGATGGTGACGGATGGCCTTGGGTTTATGAGGCTGCCCTCAATATTTCGGTCATAAAACAGGTTCTCCGCTTGGAGCTTCACTTAACAAATAAGTCTGCGCTCGATATGCCGTGTGGGTTCGGGTTTCATCCTTATTTTCCGGATCTGGAAACCGCTTTTATTTGTTTCAACAGCTCTGGTGTGTGGCTATGTGATGATGAACATATCCCGACTGAATGGAGCCCCACATCGCCGGAATTTGATTTCTCGAAACCGAGAGAATTGAAAAACTTATCGCTTGATCATTGCTTTACCGAGACGCGAAACGCGGAAATTTCATGGCAGGATAAACCGATTAAAATCAACATTACCAGTTCAGAAAATTTGTCCCGCGCGGCCGTCTTCGTCGATCAACCTAATGACCGCTTTTGTTTTGAACCCATCAGCCATACGCATAACGCTTTGAATATGGCGGCCCCTGTGAGTGAAGGCATAACTATTCTAAGGCCCGGTAAATCCGCGTCCTGCTGGAGCGAGTTTACCGTCGAAATTTAAAAGCTTATTTCGTGAAATTGGTGACCACGTTTTCTAAATATTCCTGCCGTCCAGAAATTGGTACTGGAGATACATTTTTCTCCACTGCAGCTGTTGCCATTTCGTCCAGGTTAGTTTTGCCTTGAAGCATTTTGGCGCCCAATCCGGTTTTCCATCCGGCATAGCGTTGGTCGACAAACCCGGAAAGTTTTTCGCTTTCGATCAATTCAGCCGCATTCATTAGCGCGCGCGCCAATAAGTCCATGCTGCCGATATGCGCGTGGAACAGGTCTTCAGGGTCCTTGGACTGGCGGCGGACTTTCGCGTCGAAATTGGCGCCGCCGTTTTTAAAACCGCCGCCTTTTAAAATGTAGTAAAGCGCCATCGTATTCTCACGCAGATCATTGGGGAATTGATCCGTGTCCCACCCGTTTTGCGGATCGCCGCGGTTAAAATCGATTGAGCCGAAAATACCAAATGCATTGGCTATTTCGACTTCATGCTCGAAATTATGCCCTGCTAGGGTCGCATGATTAGGTTCGATATTGACACCGACTTCATTTTCAAGCCCGTAGGTTTTCAAAAATCCATATACCGTTGCGACGTCGCGGTCATATTGATGTTTTGTTGGCTCATGAGGCTTGGGTTCAATCCATATATCACCTTTGAATCCGATTTTGTACTTGTGTTCCACGACCATGGTTATGAAACGACCCAATTGCTCCATTTCCTGACCGACATCTGTGTTTAGAATAGTGTCGTAGCCCTCACGACCGCCCCACAGGACGTAGCCTGCGCCGCCAAGCCTGTGAGTGGCTTCCAGGCAGTGTTTGACCTGAAGGGCGCTGAATTCAACCACATCGGGATTAGGGTTCGTTGATGCACCGGCCATATAGCGCGGGTGCGAGAACATATTGGCCGTGCCCCACAACAATTTGGTTTTTGCGTCAGACATTTTAGCCTCAATTTTATCGACGATAGCCGCAAAATTTTCCACATGCTCTTTTGGTGTTTCCGCGGCCGCCATCACGTCAGTATCGTGGAAACAGAAAAACGGCTGACCGAGTTTTTCAAAGAAATCGAATGCGGCGTCCAATTTTTCTTCGGCCGCGGCCTGATCATTCAGGCCCGCATTCCAGGGCCGCCCGAAGGTGCCGGCACCAAATATATCATGGCCGTCCCAACAGAAATTATGCCAATAACAAACCGCGACCCGCAAATGCTCTTCGATGGTTTTGCCGAGCACTTTTTTATCGGCATCATAATATTTGAACGCGAGCGCATTGTCGCTGTCTGGGCCCTCAAATTTGATCGGATCTATATGATCGAAATAACCGCTCATGACATCAACTCCTTGGTGTTGTGATACAGGGATTTAAATATGGGTCGCCGTTTGGCGAATCTGTCTTGCAATTTAGCATCTGGTTTAATCGTGAATTCGATTTTGGGTGGTGTGCAGACATCGGCGATCTCCTCATTGGTGATACTGAGACGGGCGAGACGAGCAGCGCCGAAAGCCGGACCAACCGCTGCCCCGTCCCGGTAATACAAAGGAATGCCAAATGTTGAGGCCAGAATTTTACCCCAATACCGTGACCGAGCGCCGCCGCCGATCACAGATAATTCCGGGATGTTCGCGCCTGTCCCTTTTAATGCGTCTAATCCATCAGCCAATGCAAATGCAACGCCCTCAAGCGCGGCTTGAGCAAGTGTGTTTTGCGTCGTTTCATGGGTGAGGCCGAAAAGTGCTCCCTTAGCATCCGGGTTGTTATGTGGTGTGCGTTCGCCGGATAGATAGGGAAGGAAATAAACACCATCACTTGGTTGGTTGTGGTCTTTCGCAGATGCATACAAATCACCCGGTTGCGCGTATCCGGTCAATTTCGCAACGAAGTCTATCGCGCTGGCCGCCGACAGCATGACGCTCATTTGGTGCCAGAGCCCGGGGAGGGCATGGCAGAATGTGTGGACGGCACTTTGTGCATTGGGGCGATACTGATTGTCTGCCAGAAAAATGACCCCGGACGTGCCCAGAGAAATAAACCCATCACCATGCGCAACGGTACCTGATCCCACCGCGCCAGCTGCATTATCACCGCCGCCGGCACATACAGGGACTTTGGGAACGCCCCAGTCTGTCGCGATTTCAGAACGTAGGTTTCCAGTGACTTGGTTGCCTTCAAATAGTTCAGGCATTTGAGCGCGCGTCAGTTCCGTCAAAGCCAGGATATCATCCGACCATGCACGGTCCTGCACGTTCATCCACAGTGTTCCCGCACTATCTGACATATCTGAGGCGTAATCACCGGTCATTTTGAGACGCACATAATCCTTTGGCAGCAGGACCTTCTCTATCTTGCTGAAAATTTCCGGTTCGTTGCGCCGCATCCACATGAGTTTAGGGGCCGTAAATCCGGGCATGGCCAGGTTGCCGGCGATGTCCGGAAGCGACGGTAAATCGGTCATCATAGTCTGGCATTCTGCGCCGCTCCGACCATCATTCCATAAAATCGCAGGCCTCAGAACTTTGTCTTTATCACTGAGACAGGTAGCCCCATGCATTTGCCCGGACAGCCCAATAGCTTTTACGCCCGACCGCTTGAATTGATCCAACGACTTAACCGCGGTGGAGGTTGCCTCCCACCAGTCGTGGGGATTTTGTTCCGACCATAAAGGTTTTGGTCGATTGACTGTCAGAGGCGCCGTTGATTGATCGACGATATTTTGATCGTCGTCGACCAATATGGCTTTCACACCTGAGGTGCCGATATCTATGCCGAGATACATAAACGACTACTTGACCGTCAACGTTGTGGATTTCAGATTGTCGGAACTGTTGCCGACCATAATTGTGAAATCACCGGGTTCGACAACGCGTTCCATATCCCGATTGAAGAATTGCAGATGCGACTGGTTTATCGGGAGCGAAATCGTCTTAGTTTCACCCGGTTCTAGCGAGACGCGCTGGAAGCCTTTCAATTCTTTCACGGGTCTTGTGACCGAACTCACATCGTCCCTGATATACATTTGAATGACTTCATCACCGGATACATCGCCGGTATTGGTCACGTCCACGCTGACGCTGGTTGATCCATCAGAAGAAATAGATGCTTTTGTTAATGTCGGATCAGAAAACTCGAAATTCGTATAGCTCAACCCAAATCCAAATGGATAGAGCGGGGAGGCATCGCCGAAAGCATAGCCGCGCCGCGCCGTTGGTTTATGGTAGTAAAATGCCGGGATTTGACCGACTGAACGCGGGACTGTTACCGGCATTTTGGCGCTTGGATTGACGTCGCCAAATAATAAATCCGCGACTGCTGTTCCGGTCTCTTGTCCCAACTGCCATCCATATAAGATGGTTGAAAGTTTATCTTCGACATTGGCAAGGCTTAGGGGACGTCCTGAAATAATGACGGTAACAATAGGTTTGCCAAGTGCGGCCATGGCCTCGACAAGTTCTTTTTGTTCGCCGATCAAGGTAATGTCATTCCGGTCGCCCAAATGGGTTTCAGACCAGGCTTCGCGCGACGTACTTTCGTCGCCGCCAATGGCCAGAACGATCAAATCAGCAGAACGGGCGACGTTCACAGCCGTTTTGATGCGATCCAAATTTTCATTGCGATCAACAAGTTTAACCTCGTCATCCCACCAAGATCGATTATTTGTCAGCTCCACACCTTTGGCGTGGGTGATTTGAACTGTGTCGCCGACTTTGTCTTTCATCCCTTCAAGGATTGAGACGGTTTGTCGGGGTTCATCTGAATAGCCGCCCAGTATAGTTACGTCGGAATTCGGCCCGATCACCGCGATTTTTTTATAGTCGGCAGCATTGAGCGGAAGTAGCCCTGCATCGTTTTTGAGCAAGACCGCGCCTTTATGGGCCGCCGCGAGCGCAAGATCTCGCGCTTCCTGATTGCCGGTAATGCTGTCGGCATATTCAGGATCTGAATAAGGCGTATCAAACACGCGTCCTCTTATTTTCATTTCGAGAACCCGCCGCACAGCCTGATCGAGAATGCGTTCATCGAAGTCTCCGGCTTCGATCAGTTCCTTCAATTCGTAATATGTGGCGCCGTCCGGCAATTCGACATCAACACCTGAGGATAAGGCGAGCGCGCCGGCACTCTGGGTTGAGTCGACGATTTTGTGTCGGACGTGGAGTTCGCTAATGGCAAAATAGTCGGCGACGACTACACCGGTAAATCCCCATTCGCCCCTCAAGACGTCGTTCAAGAGCCATCCATTGGCGTGGGAGGGAATGCCGTCAATCTCATTATAAGACGCCATGACCGATGCGGGATTGGCTTCTTTGATCGCGGCTTCAAACGGTGGAAAGAAGACCTCGCGTAAAATACGTTCCGAAATCTGAGATGGTCCAACATTCATGCCGGCCTCGGGCTGTCCATGCCCGGTCATGTGTTTTAAGGTCGTTAGAACCTTGTCATCAGCAATTGGGAATCCGTCGCCCTGGAATCCTTTGATCGCTGCAACGCCCATCCTTGATACAAGATACGGATCTTCGCCGTATGTTTCCTCAATCCTTCCCCAGCGCGGATCAAGGGCAACGTCAACAACAGGGGAGAGGACATGGTGTGCACCGCGGGCTCTTATCTCCCGGGCAGTCACAGAATATACATCCTTGACCATTTCGGGATCAAAGCTTGCACCCAAGGCGATAGATTGGGGAAAGGCCGTGGCATAGCGCGCTTGAAACCCGTGTAAGCCTTCTTCGTGGAAGAGGGTAGGTATCCCAAGTCGCGTTTCTTCAATCATCCATTTTTGTATTGCATTTGTCAGCTCGACAGTTTCGGACGGCGTGCGCGCCGACATGCGCCGGACAACTGTTGAATCGTTGACGTCGCGCGGTTCTTCGCTCGGCGCCTCCATGCCAATTGTGTCTTGGGGACGGGCGAAACATCCGGTTCCGTGCGGGAATTTTGCTTTCATCTTTTCGGGATCAAACGTGCCGTTAGGTCCATAGATGTCGGCTTTGCCGAACCAGACGCAGCTCACTTGAGCCAGTTTTTCATCCAAGGTCATTTGAGAGAGGAGCTCATTGACACGGTCATTGTCTGATCGTGTTTGAATTGGTGAAGGGCTCGACGATTTGTCTGTTTTTGTACTGACATTGGGTGCGCATGATATCAAGGTCGTAGCCACGCCTGCGAACAGAATTGATTTGAAATTAATCACAAAGAAACCCCTTTATTTTTCTCGAATTAACCATTAGGTATTAAAAAATGACAACCTTGTCAAATTGCATTTGCTATTGGGTGAATAATTTGGATTTTCGTAAATGACGACAATTATTGACGTAGCAAAAGCGGCAGGTGTCTCGTTTAAAACCGTTTCGCGCGTATTGAACGGCGAACCCGGAGTCCGCCCAAAGACCAAAGAAAAAGTACTCAAAGCCGCAAAAGATTTGGATTATAGAGTGAATGTTTCGGCCCGCAGCCTGCGCTCGAAACGACGCCACCTTGTCGCCTTGCTTATCAATAATCCCAGCCGAAGCTATAGCGATGATTTGCAATTTGGCGCGGTCATCGGATGTCAAAATGCGGGCTTCAGCTTGTTGGTCGAAAATCCGTTTGATGATGAATCCCTGATACGTCTTGTCAATCAACCGGGACTGCTCGGTGCCATACTTGCACCCCCGTTTTCAGATAATGTTGAAATCATCAACAAATTGATCGCTGCAAATGTTGCATTTGTACGTGTCGGTACGGAGCTCGAAATTAAGGGGAGTTCCAGGATAGGGATCGATGACCGTCAAGCCGCTTTCGATATCACCAAACATCTCATCGACTTGGGACACACATCGATCGCGTTGATAAACGGCCCGTCGATCCACCATATCTGCCAAAGGCGGAAAGAGGGATATTTCGATGCCATTGAGGCAGCCAACATACAAGTAGATCGTAAGATCGTGACGGCCGGGGATTTTACATATGTCTCTGGCGTCGAGCACACTGAGGTCATGTTGAATAGTTCGCGCCGGCCGACAGCGATTTTTGCGGCCAATGATGAAATGGCAGCCGGGTGTCTTGCAGCCGCTTATAAATTAAATATTCGGGTGCCGGACCAACTATCTGTAGTTGGGTTTGATGATTCACCTGTTGCCCGCGTTGTTAGTCCGGCGTTGACAACCATTCACCAGTCGACCCGGGAAATGGCGCAAAGAGCCGTCGAAATTTTGGATGAAACAAATCGATCACCTGACTATAAAAATAAGGCTATGGTGCTTGCGCATAAATTAATCGTTCGCGAATCGACGAAACAGATCGCATAATCAAAACAAACAAAAGGGGAAATACATGACAGATCAATCGAATGCAGACTCAGGATCATTCCTGTTCGTGCTCGTGGTCAGTGTGATCGCGACACTTGGGGGCTTTTTATTTGGATATGATAGTGGCGTAATTAATGGTACAGTTGAAGGGCTTCAAACCGCCTTTAATTCGAAAGATGTCGGCACAGGCTTTAGTGTTTCGTCCATGCTGTTGGGGAGCGCGATTGGTGCGCTCGCTGCGGGTACATTATCTGATAGGTTTGGTCGCAAGCGCATGCTATTTGTCGCCGCGATCTTATTTATTATCAGTGCATGGGGATCGGGGATAGCTTCCGACAGTGGGCAGTTCATCATGTATCGCTTGATAGGTGGTATGGCCGTTGGCGCTGCGTCAGTTATGGCACCGGCTTATATTTCCGAAATTGCCCCTGCGCATATCAGAGGCCGGTTGGCATCGATCCAACAGGTCGCGATTATTGTTGGCCTGACCGTCGCCTTTATTTCCAACTACTTTCTGGCTAAAATATCCGGATCCGCGCTCGCTGAACTGTGGGGTGGTTTTGAAACCTGGCGCTGGATGTTCTGGATGGAATTAATTCCGGCGACAATATTCCTAATCGCATTGTTCTTCATCCCTGAAAGCCCGCGTTTCGAGGTCGCCAATGACAAGAAAGACAGCGCGCTCAAAACACTGTCAAAGGTGATCGGGGCCGAACGTGCGGCAGACAAGATTACGGAGATTGCGCATTCGCTGGTAGCCGATCACAAACCGCGATTGGCGGATGCCATGGATAAAGGGCGCATTTTCAGACCGATTGTATGGGTCGGGATTGGCCTCGCGGTATTCCAGCAATTGGTCGGCATTAACATCGTGTTTTATTATGGTGCCGTCCTCTGGCAGGCCGTCGGCTTTGCTGAGGATCAGGCCCTCCTGATCAACATATTGTCCGGTAGTCTCTCAATCGCAGCAGTGCTCATTACACTGAGCATGATTGATAAAATCGGACGTAAGCCGTTTTTGGTGCTGGGTTCTTTTGGCATGTTTGTCACGCTCGGGCTTGTCGCGATCGCTTTTGGAACCGGCAGCCTTGAAAACGGCACCTTGCAGCTGTCTGATCAGATGGCGTTGCTGGCGTTGATATCAGCGAATGCCTATGTGTTCTTCTTCAACCTCAGCTGGGGCCCGGTTATGTGGGTGATGCTGGGCGAGATGTTTCCTAATCAATTCAGAGGATCCGGTCTGGCTGTCGCTGGATTTGCCCAATGGATTGCAAACTTCTGCATTTCCTGGTCATTCCTGCCGCTGCTTGGTGGTATCGGGCTTGCAGCCACATACGGTATATATGCAGCATTTGCCTTCATCTCGATTTTCTTCGTGCTTTGGTTTGTCAAAGAAACCAAAGGTAAAGAGCTTGAAGAAATGCAGGGCTAATAATCCGGCCCTTAGATTTCAATAAAAAACGCCGGGCTAAGGCCCGGCGTTTGCATATTCTGAAATCTGGTTATGTCTATTCGGATGCAGACCCAAGGTTTGAAACATAAACGGGACCAAATTCAATGGTCTGTACATGTTGGCCGATTTGATATTCGACTTTCAACTCATCCCCGGGGAAGTCCTTTTTCGCGACACCTTTTAATGTGTGCAGCTTCCAGTCTTTGCCCGGCGTAAATTCCTCACTGATGATATAATCATAGGGCTCTTCATCTTCTCCGACGAACACAGTGAACTTGGCCGTCTCTTCGCCTTTAGCAGCTTTCGCTGTGCGCGCCCAGAAATGCATTTCAACCTCTTCACCGGATTGAACGCTATCTTCTAGGTCAAACCAGACTACGACATCCCACGGCTTTTGTTTGCGTTTCTTTACGCGCGCGCTCAAAGCTTGCCCGGTCGGTGTCGCAGCGTCGACGACTTTGACTTTCTTGTCATTGCCGCGCGATTCCCACTCTATATCAAGTGGATTGTGGATCAGTGTTCCGGGTAGCGCGTCTTCAATTGCTTGCCTTGCTGCGTCCATATCCGAAGCCGACGCCATCGTTGAAACGCCGGATAGCAATAAGGCCGTCGATACAGCGACGACAGTTTTTTTCCACACAGTCATAATTATTTTCCTTCTAATTTACTGATTGCATTTGAAAGGCTATTCGCGAGTGTTGATGCAGACTCGACGATTTCATCATATTCCGAGCATTGCTTTTTTTTGCATTTGACGCGAAGTTTATCCATGGCTTCCAGTTGGTCAGCGCTTTTGTCGATGTCGCCCTCAATAATGTACAATAAGCCAAGCCGCATTCGCGCATCGTAATTGCTCCCATTGTAAAACAGTGAGCTCTTGAATGATTGTTTTGCTTCAGCATACTTTTTAAGCTGTAGTTCGGATATCCCGGCCATATATTTGGTAAATGCAAAATCTTCATCCGTATCTTTACCATCGTTAAGCAAATTCTGACCCTTGACGCGTTTATTGCGAAAATTGCTTCCGGTGGCTGGTGTCACGGCGATTGCAGAAGAGTTTGATATTGCCACTGCACCTGGACCTGTTCCAATAATTTGAGTGTTATTCCCTGAACTGGCAGCAGAGTCGAGGGCCCGATCAATTCCATTTGCAGCATCAACCGCCGCATTGTAGCGGGCACTTCTTCCGCGTTTAAGAGATTTAAACTCATGCTCAAATTCGATTTCAGCCTTTTCGTAATCACCGTTCCAAAAGGCTTCCATACCATCATGGCCTTCCCACATCTTTCGACCTTCAACCACGATCTCTTCCAAGATTTTTTCTGGGGGAGCGACAGATTCGCTTGTAGCTTCTTGGGCGATGGCGAGAGAATAAGTGAGCGTACTTCCGATACAGAAGGCGACGCTGGCGGGCCTCAAAAAATTTCGAATATGTGAAAATTTATCCAAATACATCATAACACCTCAAAAAATATCAAAAATGATAGCGCTGTCAATTCTTAATCGCAGGACCACTCGTGGAACGAATTTTTTAAGTGAGGCCCGACGTCAACCCTCATATTACAATGTTTCAGCCTGTAAATCCATATAGCACAACACACATCGCTAGCGCTGAAACCGAGAGGAGACCGGTCATCAGGGTCCATGTCCGAAGCGTTTCTTTTTCCGTTAAATCGAAAAGCCGATTAACTAACCAAAACCCCGAGTCGTTTACGTGCGAAAACCCGGAGGCTCCGGCAGCTATTGATATGGTCAGGATTGCCAATTGCCATTGTGTAAATTCACCAACACCGATCAACGACGCCATCAAACCTGCTGCCGCTGTCATTGCCACGGTCGCACTCCCTTGAAGTAACCGAAAAACAAGCGCAAGAACAAACCCCAATATGACGGGTGTGATACCTGTCCCAAACAAAAGTGCAGCCAGGTCATTGCCAGCGCCCGAGTCCGTCAACACCTGTTTGAATGCCCCACCGGCACCCGTCACCAGAATGATCAAAGCCGTTGGTTCAAATGCTTTGGCAATGCCCTCGGAGAAACTTGCTTTATTGGCGGGCGTTTTCGGACCAATAACGATCCAGCTCAGGATACAGGCCAGAATCAATGCAGAGAACGGATGGCCGACGATGAGAATAAACGGCGTGGCCGCGTTTTCTGGAAAAAACACTTTGGCCACATTGGCGGCAGGGATCAAAACAATAGGGAACAGCATCAACAACAGAGCGAGCGAAAAGCTGATCGCTGGTTTCGAGGTTTTTTTCGGTTGAACCGCATCTATAAGCGGGACTTTCCCGGGGAGAAGATTTTTTCCATCGAGCCAATTGGTAAATAACGGTCCGGCGATGATAAGACTCACAACACTTACGCAAGCGCCGACCAAAATAACATGCCCCAAGCCGGCCTGCAGATAGGTCGCGATAATGATCGGCCCTGGCGTTGGCGGAATAAAAGCATGTCCAATTGCAAGACCTGCACACAACGGCAATCCGAAATACAGTGGCACTTTCTTCGCCTCCTGCGCCAATCGCATGACCAATGGTAGTAATATGATCAAGGCGACATCGAAAAAGACCGGCGTTGCCGCAATCAGTCCGAGAGACCCTGTCGCAAAGGTTTTAGCGCGTCCGCCTTTGACGCGATTGACGCGATCAGCAAGTGCCGCCAATGCATCGCTCCGTTCGAGAATTGCACCGAAAATCGCGCCCAAGCCAATGATTGGCGCAATGAACCCCAACGTTCCTCCCATCCCGTTTTGAACCGATTTAAAAGCGGCGTCCGGAGCCATTCCCCCGATCAATCCTGTTAGGATTGCGCATCCAAGAAGAGAAATAAATGCGTTGGTTTTAAACCGAAGGATGAGAACCATTAGGACGAACAGGCCGACCAATGTCGCCCAAACGGCTTGGTAATTGGCTAGGATTTCCATGCAAGCCCGCGCGTTTTTGTTTTTAGCTTGATAAGCCGGTCGTGGTTAGTGATGAACAGGATTGAGCCATCGCCGCCAAAGGTACAGTTGGCACTGCCTTTACCGGTATTGATGCGGCCAAGAACCTTGCCCCGGGGCGATATAACAAAGACGCCTCCGGGACCTGTGACGAAAATATTTCCCATTTGATCAACGACCATGCCGTCCGGCAGGCCGGGGCTTCCGTCTTTCATGTACGATGAGAAGTCGACAAGCAGAGATTTTTTCGATCCCGGTCTTGCGAGGTCGAGTGCATAAAGATGCGGCGCTTCAGGATCTGACTGTGTGATATAGAGTGTGCGTTGATCAGCTGATAACGCGACACCATTGGGGAAAGTCATATCCTTGATCAGTGGTTCGACGCCGCCAGTCTTGTTCAGGCGAAACACACCGTTGAAGTCTAATTGTTTCAACGGTGATTGATCCAGACCTTCAAGGCCGTAAGGTGGGTCAGTGAAATATATATTTTCGCTATCATCGACAATCACATCATTGGGGCTATTGAACTTTTTTCCTTGATAAGTCTGCGCAAGATTTTCGCGTTCCTTTGTTGCCAAATCCATTCGTTGGACCGCGCGTTCACCATGATTACAAATAAGGAGATTTCTGTTGTGTGTGAAAAGCAAGCCATTGGCACCAGGTTCACGGAAACCTTCAGTGACGCTGGAGCCGGACGGATTAAGAAACTCCTCTACACCCGTGCTTTCTGACCATTGGTATGCGACATTCCCGGGAACATCGGTAAAATAGAGTTTGTTTAAATTGCGATCCCATGCCGGGCCTTCAGACCATCCAAATCCGCCGCCCAATACGTCGAAGTCTTGCGATACATCCAATAATTTTAAAAATGCATCGTCATAGATGTCGAATATTTCGTTTGCCTGATCACTGGACGTGATCGGCGTTGCGCACCCGACTAGAAATGAAGCCGTGATCAACATCAACTCTCGTCGTCTGAAATTCATTTGCATCCCCTGATCGTCGTTAGTAATTTGACTTGTTGGTATAGCAAGGTTAATGAACCAAATGTCCAACGCTGTCAATTTTGCGAAAAAATTGGAAAATAATATTTGCGGGAGTGAAACGATGAAATTGAATATGACAAAATTATCGAAAATCAGTGTGTCAATGCTGGCTTTGACCATAGCGTCTTGTGCGCCCAGCACGACGACAGAAACTCCAACAAATGAGGCCACGAAAACCGAAGTTGAAACACCCGGAAAAATCAATCCGGAAATCTGGCCGACGATTAAAACGGCTGCTTTGAACCCGCAAACCGAAGAACGCATTAGCGAAATCATGGCGAAAATGACGCTTGAACAAAAAGTTGGGCAGGTCATTCAAGCCGACAGCAATTCCGTAACACCGGAAGAGGTGAAGCAATACCGGCTCGGGTCTGTGTTGAGTGGCGGTAACTCGGCGCCCGGCGATCTGCCATATACAGATGCTCAAAACTGGTTAAACGCCGCAGATGCATACTACGAAGCATCCGTCGATCCGGAGGGCGTTGAAATTGCCATCCCTGTGATTTGGGGAATTGATGCCGTGCACGGGCATGCCAATTTAACTGGTGCGATTATCTTCCCGCATAATGTCGGCCTGGGCGCGGCCAATGATCCGGACCTTGTGAAACGTATCGCGGAAGTCACAGCGATCGAACTCAGCGTGTCCGGCCATGATTGGACATTCGCGCCAACACTTGCCGTTCCGCAGAACGATCGGTGGGGGCGAGGCTATGAGGGCTTTTCTGAGGATCCATCCATTGTCAAATCATACGGCGGCGCAATTGTTAGAGGACTACAAGGGGAGTTAGGCAGCGACGAGTTCATGGGCGAAGGCCGCGTCATGTCAACCGCGAAACATTTTCTCGGAGACGGCGGAACAATCAATGGGATCGACCAAGGCAATGCCGATATATCGGAAGCCGAGTTGCGCGACATTCATTTAGCCGGATATTTAACGGCGATCGAAGACGGTACTCAGTCTGTCATGGCCAGTTTCTCGTCTTGGCAAGGCCAGCCCATGCACGGACAGAAAGAACTCCTGACTGATGTCTTGAAGGGACAAATGAACTTTCAGGGTTTCGTGATCGGTGACTGGAATGGTCATGCCCTTATTCCTGGATGTACATCAACTGACTGTCCTCAATCGATCAATGCGGGACTCGACATGTATATGACACCGGACACGTGGAAAGGCATGTACGAATCCACAATGAAACATGTCAAGACCGGCACTATCCCTATGGAGCGGCTTGATGATGCTGTTCGGCGAATTTTACGGGTGAAGATCAACTCAGGTGTGTTTGAAAAGCCGAAACCGAGTGCTCGACCATTATCTGGAAAAACCGAATATCTGGGATCAAAAGAACACAGAGATTTGGCGCGGGAAGCTGTGCGTAAGTCCATAGTGCTTCTGAAAAACAACAACTCGACTTTGCCAATCTCAGCCGGATCAAAAGTCCATATTGTTGGTCGCGGTGCTGATCATATCGGTAAGTTTTCAGGTGGTTGGACATTGTCTTGGCAAGGCGGTGAATACGACAATTCAGAATTCCCCAACGGCGAAACTTTCCTTGCCGCAGCGAAAAGAGAAGTCGAAGCCGCTGGTGGTATACTGACATATGACCCGATTGGCGAAACTGTGCCTAGCGATGTCGACGTTGTAATCGCGGTGTACGGCGAGGACCCATATGCCGAATTTTTGGGCGATCGTGAAAATATTGATTTCACGCCGAACGATTTCAATACAGAAAATTTGGGCGAGTTCAAAGAAGTCGGATTGCCCGTGGTTTCGGTATTCTTGTCAGGTCGTCCGCTTTGGACAAATCCGGAAATCAACGATTCAGATGCTTTCATTGCGGCCTGGTTACCGGGTAGCGAACCGGCAGGCATTACGGATCTGATATTCAGAACAAATCCGAATCATGATTTTACTGGACGCCTTTCCTTTTCCTGGCCGAAAAATGCGATGCAGTTTAAACTGAACAAGCATCATGCCATTTATGATCCCTTATTTGAGCTAGGATATGGCTTGTCATACACGGATGGTGAAAATCTCGACCCATTGCCTGAAGAAAGCGGTATTCCAGAGGGGATGGTCGCGGCCAAAGGTATATTCTTTGAAAAAGGAACGACAGTTGAGCCATGGAGATTTGCGGTCAATGAATCCAATGTGGATGCGCCGTATAACGAAGGCGGCATAAAAATTGGCGGGTATGACAAAGCGGCTCAGGAAGATTCTTTCCGCGTCAGTTTCGACGGAAGTGACGGCATGGTTTCGATTATGTCCGGTTATACCCTCGATTTTCAACGCGAGGCCAACGGGGCAGTAGAATTGTCCTTTGATGTTAAGAACCTTACGGGTGATGAGGATGTCAAAATCGGCATGAACGCAACCCGCTTCACGGTTCCGACAACCGGAGAGTGGCAAGAAGTACGTATCCCGCTATCCTGTATCGATAATCTGAACTATTTGCGTCATGCATTTGTTATCGATGGGAAGGATGGTCTCGATATTGCTGTTTCGAATGTGAAACTGGCCGAGGAAAGTGGCCGCGGACTTAGCTGTCCCGCAAAATAGACACTAGCTTTTCCAAAACGTGATCGACAATCGTTTCGATTGTTTGATCCGCATCTAAATCGAGCCCGCCTTGTGGCGGGCTCCATGCTTTGAATTGACTGTCCAGGAGCGCTGCCGGCATAAAATGATTGCGATTTTTCATCCGGCGTTCGGCACATGCTTTCGTAACATTTAGTTTGATCCAGACGATCTGATCACGGGCGTTGGTATTTAAGTATTCCTGCACATATAAATTCAATGCGGAGCACGACAATACCTTGAGGTTAGTCGTCTTGTTTAAATCCTCGCAGATCCGTTTCAACCAAAAGGTTCTGTCTGAATTTTCAAGCGGAAGTCCAGCCCTCATTTTTTCGAGATTCGATTGGGGATGATAGTCATCCCCCTCAAGAAATGGACAGTCCAATTCCTTGGCAAGCGCGCGGGCAACGGTGGTTTTGCCGGAACCGGACACACCGCAAACGACAAGGACCTGCACCGGGCTACTTCTTGTTATATTTGAAAACGACAAATTTCATCGGCGTGGTGCCTGTATTTTTAATGCCATGTAAATCCCACGGAGCTGCGTAAAGGATATCGCCCGTTTTCGCCGGGAAGTCATTTTCACCTATTGTCCAGGTGCCATTGCCTTCCAGCACCATCAAATATTCCTCTTCAATGTGTTTGTGTGGCGGATGAATTTCCTGACCGGGATTAATCGTGGCAACGCCGGTGAGGGTGTCAGATGTAAAATCCGTCGAACCGGAATAATAGCTCCGGAATTGACCCCAGTTTTCATTTTGAGGAGTAATTTCACTTTGGCTTTTGACTTGCGTTATGTTGCGCGGTTCTTGGGAAACCAAAGCGTCCAACATGTCCTTGTCCCATGCTTGTTTTTCAGTGTCGTAAAGCGGGAATGTATTTGAAAAGCTCCAAAGACACCATGGAATTTGAGCGCCTTCCATCGCCGATCGGACGTCGTTTACATATTGCACGCGCTCGGAATTATTGATTTTTTCGTAAGCGCCAAATTCACCGACAAAGACCGGTCGATCGATCGCTTTCTCAAAGTCGACAGCGGTCTGAACGGCGTCTTTCAACTCGTCGCGATCTTTCTCACTGCCCCAGCCGCGCTTCTCCGTCGGCATGGCATCGCCAGTCCAAGGTGCAAATTGGTGCGTAAAAGCGAAGGGGTCGTAATAGTGAAATGTATATACAATATTGTCATCCGGCGGCATCATATTGGTGTCGAGTGTTCTGATGCCCGACCAATCTTCGCCGCCCAAAATGACAATCCGATCAGGGTTGGTTTTTCGAATGGTTTCGACGGCCTCATGCTGCAATTGCAAGAGAGGCTGAGCTTTCAGCATGCCATTCGGTTCATTGATGACTTCGAACCAAAGACTGTCAGGCTGATCTTTAAAAGTTTCGGAAATTTGTCTCCACATCTCAACTAGTTTGGGCGTGTGAGATATGGGATCGTCCATGATCTCTTCGAAATGATGCACATTCAGGATGACGTTTAAATCCTGGGCGAGGGCGGCTACTACAATGTTCTCCACTTTTCGCTTGAAGTTCGACTCAATCTTAAAGTCGGGAGCGCCGGCCGTGTAATCACTCCACCGAGCCGGTATCCGTACCGTATCAAATCCTTTAGCTTTGATGAGCGCAAAATGATCCGTATTGATCGGTGCTCCCCAAGGCGCATCGCGCGGAGCCTCAAGGCTATTCCCCATATTGACACATCGTTGCATATCGAAGGCTTCGATTTCCGCAGCATGAGAAGCGATCCCCGTGCTCGCGACGATGCTAGCAGTCGCGATTAATTTGTATAAAGTCTTGAACATATGAACCCCTTGCGAAACCTTGGCGCTCCAACAATTGAAAATGTTGACAGCGATGTCATTTTGCATGAGTATATTTAAAAATACAAGTGACCGGGGAGAGGATGCCGAGACAATCTAGAGTTAGATTTGGAATGGTGGGTGGAGGACAAGGCGCCTTTATCGGCGAAGTGCATCGGCTTGCGGCACGATTAGACAATGAGCTGGACCTCGTGGCAGGCGCATTTTCGAGAGATGTTGAAAACTCTAAATTGACCGGTCAATTACTCGGACTGCCTTCAGATCGCATCTATCCTGACTTTGAAACGATGATGACAAGCGAAGCCAAGCTTCCGGTAGATCAGCGTATGGAATTCGTGGCGGTCGTCACGCCAAACCACGTGCATTTTCCGGTCGCAAAAGCGGCGATGGAAAATGGATTTCATGTCTTATCTGACAAACCGGCAACACGGGATCTTGAAGAGATTTTGGAATTGCGACAGATCGCAGATAAAACAAATGCGATTTATGCCTTAACCCATACCTATCTCGGTTATCCGTTGGTGTCCCATGCCAGCAATCTGGTGCGCGAGGGTGAGATTGGTGCGGTGCGCAAAGTTTTCGCAGAATATATTCAAGGATGGCTCGCAACTGACGTGGATAACAAGCAAGCGGATTGGCGAACCGATCCCAGTAAAAGCGGCAAATCCGGTTGCATGGGCGACATCGGGACTCATGCTCACAATTTGGCTGAATTTATTGTGGGCAAGAACATGACCCATGTTGCAGCCGATTTAACAACATTCGTTCCAGGCCGGGCGTTGGATGATGACGGTTCGGTTCTGTTTCGCATGGAGGGCGGTGTTAAAGGTGTGCTTTCAGCGTCGCAAGTCTGTGTGGGATGTGAGAACGGTTTGACCATCCGCATATATGGTGAAACCGGCGGCCTGTCATGGTCACAAGAAACTCCAAATGAATTAAAGCGGACCTATCTTGACCGGCCGACCGAAATTATTACGTCGGCACAAGGGTATTTATCTGAAGACGTGCAATCGATGTACCGCACACCACCTGGGCATCCCGAAGGATATATCGAGGCCTTCGCGAACATCTATGTTGAATTTGCGCGCCGAATACGCGGCGAAGGCAAGCTGAGCGCCGGTGTCGACAATGCTGTACGCGGTATGGCGTTTATCGAAGCGCTTATTGAAAGCGCTGAGAACAACTCAAAATGGACGGAGATCCCCGCATGAAAACATTGAAAGGCCCCGCAATATTTTTGGCCCAATTTATGGGCGATGCGCCTTTTGATACGATGGAAAATGCCTGCCGCTGGATGGCGGACGCCGGATATAAAGGCGTGCAGATACCTACGGATAATCCCGCCTGTATGGATTTAAAACTGGCGGCGGAAAGCAAAATATATTGCGACGAGCTTAAAGGGCAACTCAAAGAATACGGGGTCGAGATCACTGAATTGTCCACCCATATTCAAGGACAACTGGTTGCGGTACATCCGGCCTATGATGTGGCGTTTGACAGCTTCGCGCCGGAAGCTTTACGCGGCAATCCCAAAGCCCGCCAAGAATGGGCTGTTGATCAGGTCATCATGGCAGCGAAGGCCTCGCAAAATTTGGGGATTGATCGCTCGGTGAGCTTTCCCGGCGCTCTGGTTTGGCCATATTTTTACGCGTGGCCGCAGCGTCCCGCTGGACTTGTAGAAGAGGGATTTAAGGAGCTTGCCCGTCGGTGGCGTCCCATATTGGACGTCTATGATGAATGCGGTGTCGATGTGTGTTATGAAATCCACCCGGGCGAGGACTTACATGACGGTGTGACCTTCGAGCGATTTTTAGCCGAAGTCGACGACCACCCGCGTTGCAATATTCTATATGATCCCAGCCATTTCGTATTGCAGGCTTTGGATTATCTCAGTTTTATCGATCATTATCACGACCGCATTCGAATGTTCCACGTTAAAGACGCCGAGTTCCGTCCGAATGGAAAATCCGGGGCGTATGGCGGGTATCAAGAATGGAAAGACCGACCCGGCCGGTTCCGGTCTCTGGGCGATGGGCAAATCGATTTCGGCGCTATATTCTCAAAACTCACCGGATACGGATTTGACGGCTGGGCCGTCGTCGAATGGGAATGTGCCTTGAAGCACCCGGAAGACGGTGCGCGCGAAGGTGTAAAATTTGTAAATGATCACATCATTCGGGTGACCGAGAAGGCGTTCGATGACTTCGCCGGCGGAGATGCGGATCAACAGAGTCTCAAAAACATGATGGGCATTGGTTAGGGGAAAACGATGACAAGCACAGTGGCAACGACGATACCAGAGGGCATCAACAGAAACCGATTATTTATCATGAGTTGCCTGTCCCTGGTCGTGACGGCCATGACGTTCGCCATTCGCGCAGGTATATTAACTCAGCTCAATCAGGAATTTTCGCTCAGTGATACCCAGCTTGGCTGGGTCAATGGTATGGCGTTTTTAGGCTTTCCTCTGGCCATGGTGATCTTCGGGTTTTTGTATAATTATCTCGGGCCTAAATTGATTATGATCTTGGCCTTTATTGGTCATTTACTCGGCCTGGTTCTGACAATCACTGCCGGCGGTTTTGTCGGACTGTTGGTTTCGACATTCTTTATCGGGTTTGCCAACGGATCCGTGGAGGCGGCTTGTAATCCAATGGTCGCGGATCTTTACGCGGATGACAAAACCAAATGGCTCAATCGATTCCACGTCTGGTTCCCGGGTGGTATCGTGATCGGGGCACTCGTTTCAAAATTCATGACCGACTTTGGCATGGGCTGGCAATCACAAATCGCTATTATGCTAGTGCCGACATTAATTTATGGTGCCTTGATCTTTACGACCAAATTCCCAGAGGTCAGCAAATCAGGGGGCGTTCACAAACTCGGTTTGGTGCTGCTTTTGGTCGTGATGGCGCTTCTGGCACTGATCGGAACACCAAATGACCTGTTTGCAAATTTGCCATTCGGAGTTATTTTGCCACTCATATTGGTGCTCGCACTTGTGTATTACATCGTTCTGGTTCTGGGCGGGCGGCACAGGGACGCGTTCCTTTTGACGATCTTGATGGGCATCATGTCGATCACGGCGACATCCGAACTTGGAACGCAGCAATGGGTTGAGAAAATCCTGGGCTCATCCGGGGCGTCGCCCATGGTGATCCTGGCAATGGTCACCGGTCTTATGGCCGTTGGGCGTTATTTCGCCGGACCCGTGATCCATGCGCTAAATCCTTTTGGTGTTTTGTTGATGTCTGCGGTCGTGACCACACTCGGGTTATATTTGATGAGCCAGTCGAGCGGAGGCATGGTGTATGTCTCGGCTATCTTATTCGCGATCGGCGTATGCTATTTTTGGCCAACGATGATCGGGCTGACAGGAGAGTATATTCCCGCGACCGGCGCGCTCGGCATGTCTTTGGTCGGCGCCGCCGGCATGTTCGGTCTGACAATTTGGAATCCGGTCATTGGCGGATGGATCGACGCAGCGCGGCAAAAGGCCATTGAAACGGGCGCGCAGGGTGATTCAATTGAAGTCGCCGCAGGACTCGGGGCTTTGACCAAACTGGTTTATTTCCCGGTCGTTCTGATCGCCGTCTTTTTGATCCTGTTCCTGTTCCGGGGCAAGATCGTAGCGACCAAAGACGCTTAGGGAGAAGGATAAAGCGTATGAATATCCAGAGAAGAGATGCCATGAAGATGTTGCTGGCGATCTCGGCCAGCGGGGCATTGGCAGCGTGCGGCGATCAATCCAAAACAGATACAAAACAGGACGGTGAAGACCCTCTTTTGAAATATGCGGAGGCAGGAAAGTTTTTGTCGATGCAAGAGATGGCGTTTCTGACCGCGATGGCTGCAACGATTATTCCCCGAACGGATACGCCTGGCGCCGTCGAGGCAGGCATTCCCCAGACAATCCAGGATCTCCTCTCAACCTGGGGGGATGATACGGTTCGTCAGTATTGGCGCTCAGGATTGCAGAGTGTTCAGGCGGGCCTTAAAGGCGCGGACGGAAGTAATGACTTTGCGACGCTCGCTGCCAATGCAAGGGAAGCAGTTTTAGCGAAATTTGATGCCGGTGTATACGCTAACACCATCGAGAATGATTTTTATAAGGATTTCAAATCGACCATTGGATCGGCCTATTACATGTCTGAAACCGGCGCGACAGAAGAGCTGATTTACGATCCGGTGCCGGGCGATTTTAAAGGATGTATTCCATTTTCTGATGTCGGAAAGGCTTGGGCAACATGAGTTTTGATTTTGATGCAATTGTCGTGGGGTCCGGCATGTCGGGCGGCTGGGTCGCCAAGGAATTGTGCGAACGCGGTTTGAAGGTCGCGGTGATTGAACGCGGTCGCAATACCGATCCGACAGAAGATTATAAAGACCATGTCGATCCGTGGGATACACCTAATATGGGCAAGAAGACGCCGGAAGATTTGAAAAAGCATCCGATCCAGTCCGAGGTTTATGCCTTTAATCAAAACACAAAACAGTTCTGGGTCGATGACAACGATCACCCCTACATCACGCCTGAAGACCAGGACTATAAATGGCGTCGTGGGTATCATAAAGGTGGCAGGTCTATCATGTGGGGGCGCCAAAGTTACCGCATGTCCGAAATTGATTTTGAAGCCAACAAAAAAGATAATATCGGGGTTGATTGGCCTGTTCGCTACGATGATATCAAACCCTGGTATGATCATGTCGAGCGCTTTGCGGGTATATCCGGATCGATGGAAGGCTTGGATATTTTGCCGGACGGGGTTTTTCAGCCACCATTTGAGTTCACGTGTGCCGAGGAAGTTTTCAAAGAAAAAGTCGAGGAGAAGTTTCCCGGTAGGAAAGTGATACCCGGCCGGGCGGCGCATTTAACCGCTCCAACCCAAGAGCAAATGGATTTGGGCAGGGGAAAATGCCAATCGCGAGCCTTGTGCGAACGTGGATGTTCTTTCGGAGCTTATTTCAGTTCCGTTTCCGCAACGCTTCCTGCGGCTGAGCGGACTGGAAATATGACATTGATCGCGGATACTGCCGTACAAAAGCTCGATTACAACTCTGAGACCGGGAAAATTTCGGGTGTTCAGACCGTGAACACTAAAACCAAAGAAAAAAAGACATTGTCGGCCCGGACCGTGTTTTTAAATGCAGGAACCATTCCCACAACAATGATATTGTTGAATTCAGCGAACGAACATTTCCCGAATGGTCTAGCGAATAGTTCTGGTCATCTTGGCAAGAATTTGATGGATCATGTGGCCTGCGGTCGCGGGTGGGGGATCATGCCCGGCATGATGGATAAATATCACAAGGGCCGCCGTCCCAACGGTTTTTATATTCCGCGCTTCCGCAACCATACCGAAGTGGGCGAGGGGTTTATCCGTGGTTATGGATACCAAGGGCGGATATATCGGAATAGTGGTTGGTCGATAAACAATCCGGGTATCGGTTCAAGTTATAAAAAAGCTAACCGTACACCGAATCCGTGGGCCCTCAGCCTGATCGCCTTTGCCGAAATACTACCCGATGAACGCAACCAGATCACTTTACACCCATCAAAAACCGACCAATGGGGTTTCCCCGTTCCCGTTATCGATGCCAAAATGCGTGAAAACGAAGTCAATCTGATCAAACAGGCGACACGTGATACAATTGCCATGATGGATGCGGCAGGTATTGTTATGCCGGACGCGGATGATCCTGAGGATCCCCACATTAACGCGCCAGGTAATGGCATTCATGAAATGGGAACAGCGAGAATGGGGCACGATTCTGCCGATTCTGTTCTGAATAAGTTTAACCAAAGCTGGGATATTCCCAATCTATTCGTAACCGATGGTTCATTTATGACCTCCGGAGGGTGCCAAAATCCGTCCCTGACATATATGGCGTTTTCCGCGAGAGCGGCTGATCATGCCGTTAAATTAATGAAAGAAAACAAAATCTAGCGTTATGCGCGCATCGATTTCACGCGAAAAATTGTTCAAGTATAAATGTGGCAAAAACAACACGATTTAAAAAAATATCACACCATTTCAAAATAGGTATTGACAACTTAGGTCGTTTTGGGTGAAAAAATGACAGCGTTGGACATTTTGAGTTTTTTCGGGTATTCCGAGCCAGTATGTTCACCGGATAAGTTACTAGAAAAGTTTGCTATAATGCGGACACAGATAGTTTTCAGAATGATAAACACGAAAACTATTGAGGGAAACGTACCAGGGGAGGAAGTCTTGAACACACACTCAAGTCCTTACGACAAATTATCACAAAAGTTAAAACTAACCGTCTCAACCGCTTTGGCGACGGTTATCATGGCACCTGCCGCATATGCTCAGGACGCTCCTGAACCCGTGACAACGGAAACCGGCGACGAAATTGTCGTGACAGGTATCAGAAGCGCTTTGAAGAAAGCCCGTGACTTAAAACGAAATGCGGACACAGCAGTCGACTCGATAACGGCTTCCGATGTCAACACGTTGCCAGACCTTTCGGTTGCTGAAGCACTTGCACGTGTTCCTGGCGTTGTCGTTCAACGTATCAGCCTGGGTGCCAGTGAAGGTGACTTCCCGTCTCCAGAGGGTGGCGGCAACCTTATTCGTGGTTTGACGCTTGTTCGCTCTGAATTGAACGGCAGAGACTCATTCTCAGCCAATGGTGGTCGTGCCCTGGATTTTGGTACCATCCCACCCGAATTGATCGGCGCCGTGGATGTTTATAAAAACACATCAGCTGACTTGATCGAAGGCGGTATCGGTGGATCAATCAATCTCCGGACATTAGAACCATTCGACCGGCCTGACCGGTTCGTTGTTGCAACGATTGATGGTACATACACTGACTTGCGTGACGAAATTACTCCTGATTTCAGTGTGATAGCGGGTGATCGTTGGGACGGTGAACGCGGCGAATTTGGTTTGCTCGGTTCATTCTCATCATCAGAGTTAAAATCTGAACTGCACGGTTTCCAAATCGGTCAATTGACACCGATTACTGTCAATACAGGCGAAACAATTGCAATTCCAGGCGGTTTCCAGCTCAGAACCAATGAAGTTGACCGTAAACGTGACGCTTATTATGTGGCTGGCCAATGGCAAAACCATGAAGGCACTTTAAAAGCGACTGCGAAATATGCGCGGATCGAAAACGAGGTGGACAGCGACGAGAGAACTCTTGAGTGGTTCACTGACGGAGAGATGTGGTTTCAAACCAATCTAACAGGAGCGTTCACAACATCACCGTTCCAGTCAGCTGGTATTCCTCAGTGTAATGGTAGTAATGATCCAACACCTGCTGATCCGACTTGTGAAATGACGCAGCCTGTGACCGGCCTATACGAATCCGGCGTCATTTCAAATGAACTACGTGATTGGACTGGTGCGTCAGGTGCAAACTTTACGAATTTGGGTATTCACCAGGAAGATCGTTCTAAAACAGACGATATCAGCTTGAACGTTCAATGGCGCCCGGCTGATCAATGGTATGTCAATCTCGATTGGCATAGAACGTCTGCGGAGTTCGAACGCTCACGATTGTGGGGCGGCACACGTTTCTTCTCTGATTTTGAATTGAACGCGGATTTGGATAACCCAAGCGTTTCATTGGTTCCAGATCCAACCAATAACCCGCTTCGCCGCTTCCAGGATGGGTCTGTCACGGGCGCGTGGAATGGTGGAACGCCATTGGCAGGAAATTTGGCTGATCCAAATGAGTCGTTCCTGTTGTTCTCAGCTGATGAATTCCAGGATAACGAAGGCGATCTCAATGCTCTACGCGCAGACGTGGAATATGAATTTGACAACGATGGATGGTTTGATTCCATTAAAATCGGTGCGCGCCATGCCGAGCGTAGTCAAATCAATAGATCTGCTGGACTAAACTGGGCTGCTGTGGCTCCGGTTTGGGAAGGGTTTGCGGGCAATACATATTTGCCAGTGGGGCAGTCTCAAGTTGGTGGCGAATCTGTTGATTTTTCAGACTTTTTCCGCGGAGGAGTCGTTCAAGGAAATAACACTGAAGTGACTTTTGCGAATCGCGACTTACTCAGCGACTACGACGCTTGGGTATCAACACTCGCAAGTGATGCTTTGCTTTCCCAGAACACATTTACAGGCTGCGGGCGAAACGATCCGCAGTTTGCGGATTGGGCACCTCTGAGTGTTAACGGCCAAGTCGATTATGACTGCCGCGGTACCATCGGTGACATTGTTGAGGAAACCATCAATTTGTATGCTCGCTTCGATTTTGGGAACGAGTTTGACAATGGAATGTCCCTCGATGGTAATGTCGGCGTTCGGTACACAAAATCGGAAGTCTCTGGAACAGGTGGGTTTGATTATGCTGAAATCTTTAGCCCCGAGGCAAGAACATTTGCACCGGAAACAACGGCGTATTTTGACCAGGCAGATACAAGCGTTGAGGGCGAATTTAGCTCAAACGATTTCTGGCTGCCTTCGATTAACTTGAAGCTGAATCTGAATGAAGAAATGTTGTTCCGTTTCGGTGCAAGTAAAGCGATTACTCGTCCGAATATTGCTCAACTCAGAGCCGATCAAGTTGCGGTTCCCGCACTTCGGTTTATAACAGATCAGACTGTCATTCCGTCGGTTGTCACAGATGTGATTCCGAACCAGATCAATGTCTTTGGTGGTAATCCGAATTTGAAACCAATCGAAGCCTGGAATTTTGATTTGTCATACGAGTATTATTTCGGTGATGATAATTCATTCACGGTTTCTGCATTCTACAAAGATATTACCAACAATATCATTTATGCATCCGAGACATTGGATACGATAACGTTAGACGGCGTTGAAATTCCAATTGTTTTCAACGGCGACCTCAATCAGGATGAAGCCAAGGTTAAAGGTGTTGAAGTTGCTTATCAGCATTTCTTCGATGATTTGCCGGGACTTCTGTCCAACACAGGTATCCAAGCCAACTACACCTATGTTGATGCGGAAACTAATGCGCCGCTTCCAATTGTTGATGCAGATGGCGACGGCGTGCCGGACAGCTTCGAGCGTATTTTTCGCTACGGCGTAAATAATTTCCTCGGATTGTCAGAGCATGCGGTTAACTTGATCGGTATTTACCAGGATGATAAATTTGAGGCCCGTCTTGCTTATAACTGGCGCTCAGATTATTTGAGTTCATATCGTGACTTCGTCACGGGGAACCCGATCTTCCAGGAAGACCGTGGATATCTCGACGGATCCATGAAGTATGACTTCAACGACAATCTTCAGTTCCGTCTCCAGGTTGCAAACATTCTGGACACGAAAGCCAAAGCGTCGCAACAAATTGACGCGTCAGGCCAACGGTTTGGACGAACAGCGTTTCTTGGTGATCGCCGGATCAAATTCGGTCTTCGCTATCAGTGGCAGTAACTCACTGATCCATAAACTGAATGAAGGAGGGATTTCATCCCTCCTTTTTTATTGGGAAACTTAAACCGCTTTACAGTTCTGGTTGATGAAGTCCTGATGCATTGGCATTTTATCCAAACATGCATTCCAGGTTTTACGAATATCCGACATGCGTTGGTTGAGCTCGTTTTCCGGCATCATATTGGTGTTCGGATGAAAACGTTTTGGATTGATATTCTGGCCGTGTAAAACCGCAAACCAGCTCACATCACCGAACAATTCATTATCGTGCCGGTATAGACGCGCATTTTCCTTATAAAGCTCGATCCGCTGTTTCAATGTGTCAGGAATTTCCATGTTTTTGCAATACTCCCAGAACGGGCTATCCGTACGTTCCGTCGCACAATAGTGCAGCACCAAAAAGTCTCTGATTTGCTCAAACTCCAGATGCGCGCGTTGATTGAAATAATTGATGTCGGCTTCATTAAAGTGCCGATCCGGAAAGATGGTCATCAAGCGGGCAATTGAGGTTTGGATCAGGTGAATGGAGGTCGATTCCAATGGCTCCATAAATCCAGCGGCTAATCCAAGCGCAACAACATTCTTATTCCAAATCTTTTTACGGATCCCGGTTTTAAACCGCAATTGTTTCGGCTCACCCGTCGGCTTGCTGTCCAGGCCGGCCATCAGCGTGTCCAGAGCTTCGTCGTCGCTGATGTAGTCACTACAGTATACATGCCCGTTCCCCGTGCGCGACTGCAATGGGATGCGCCATTGCCATCCGGCCTTTTTGGCCGTTGATCGCGTATAGGGGATCGGATCGACAACACGTTCGCTGCCGACTGTCACGGCGCTATTGCACGGCAATACGTGCGACCAATCATCAAACCCGGTTTTCAACGTCTGTTCTATAAGAAGTCCGCGAAATCCGGTACAATCAATGAACAATTCACCTTCAATGGTTTGACCGTCTTCCAGCACGATGCATTCAATAAAACCGGTCTCATTGTTTTGATTGACCTTTGTGACCTTGCCTTCCGTCCGGACGACGCCGCGCTGTTCTGCAAACTCGCGCATGAATTTGGCGTATAATGTGGCGTCGAAATGAAAGGCATATTCGATCTTGCTCAACGGAGAATTGGGCAGATTTTCCGGTCGCTGGAATTTACCCTGCCTGGCGGCCATAATTTGTAAATTGTAGTCGTCCACCGACTCGGTATGCCCGAGCTCGCGATGACGCAGCCAGTAATGATGAAATCGGATACCATTCATATTGACGCCGTAATCGCCAAAAGGATGGATATAGCTTTTACCCAAACGGTCCCAATCCACGAATTCAATGCCTAGTTTAAACGTCGCATTGGTTTTGCGAACGAAATCGTCTTCGTGCAGGCCGAGAAGTTGGTTGAACAAGCGAATATGTGGGATGGTCGCTTCACCGACGCCTACTGTTCCGATCGCCTCTGATTCGACCAGTTGAATGTTAATATCCGGATGAATAAGAAAACGCTTTAATGCTGCGGCAGCCATCCATCCGGCAGTGCCGCCGCCGACGATTACGATTTTTTTGATATTGGAATCTGTGAGCATTTCAAGTGTGGCTTTCTGGATGTGTCAAGCAGCCGGGGAAGGGCAGTACTTGTCGATAAACTGTTTGTGGGTTGGCATCTTGTCTGTCGCGGCGTTCATAGCTGACTGCATAGACAGGAGGCTTTTTTGAACCTGCGAAGGTGGCAATGTTGAAACAATCGGATCGACCGTGCGCGGGACGATATTTTGCCCAACAAACACAGCGCTCCAGCTTGTTTTGGCAAACAGCTCGTCTTCATACCTAAAGACGCGGCCAGCTTCCTTAAACAACTCAATTTTCCGCGTCAGTGAATCCGGGATCGACATGTTTTTGCAATATTCCCAAAATGGCGTGTCATCCCGTTCCGTGGCACTGTAATGCAGAATGATAAAATCGCGAACATGATCAAATAAAAGGCGCATTTGCGTATTGTATTCGTCGCGAACCACTGGTGATAGTGAACTGTCGGGATATAACGAAATAAACCGGCTGATGCCCATTTGAATGAGGTAGATGGATGTGGATTCTAATGGTTCTAAAAACCCGGACGATAGCCCAACGGCAATACAGTTTTTCTCCCAGAACTTCTCTCGGCATCCTGTGGTAAAACGCAATTGACGCGGCGTTCCGATGGGTGCGCCGTCTAAATCTGCGAGCAAGGAGGCGCCTGCGTTTTCATCCGTCATAAATTCGCTTGAATAAATATGCCCGTTTCCTGTTCTGTGCTGGGTTGGAATGCGCCATTGCCATCCCGCGTCTTTTGCTGTCGCTTTCGTGTAGGGGAGCAATGGACCTGACTGTTCACATGCAATTGCTTGCGCGGAGTTACACGGCAGCCAATGGGTCCAATCGACGAATTTCACACCGAGCGTTTTTGACAACAGCAAAGATCGAAATCCCGTGCAATCGAAGAAAAATTCTCCGGATATATCTTCGCCAAACTCCAGATGAAGGGTCTCGATATTACCGCTCTCCGATGAAGTGGAGACATTTTTGACCTTGCCTTCGACCCGGACAACGCCCCGTTTTTCAGCGTAATCCCGTAAGAATAGGGCGTATCGCGTGGCATCAAAATGATAGGCATAACGCAAGGTCGATAAGACCGATCTCGGGTCATTATTGGGAAGGCTGAATTTGTTTTTTTGAGAGGCAACGAATCCGAGGCTGAAATCATGAAGCCGGGCACCATTGCCCAATTTGTTCAAATGCAGCCAGTATTGGTGGAAGTCGATTCCCTGCATGTCCGCGCCATGAACACCGAACGGGTGGAAGTAACTATCGCCTTTGCGCCCCCAATTGTTAAACTCGATACCGAGTTTAAACGTGGCATTGGTGGCTTTCATAAACTCGTCTTCCGGGATGCCCAAAAGACGATTAAAGTTGATGACGTCCGGGATAGTGGCTTCGCCAACGCCGATCGTGCCGATTTGTTCGGACTCGATCAGTGTGATTTTCACGTCTTTCGGGTGCAACATGCTCGAAAGGGCAGCCGCCGTCATCCAACCCGCAGACCCGCCGCCAAGGATAACAATTGACTTGATAATTCCCTTAGATTTATCGGCCATGTTTTCTTTCGAGATAGTTTAAAAAGTTTTCGATATACCGGCCATGCGGCGGCATTTTTTTGACGATTTGTTCAATACCGGATTGTAGCTGATCGAGCTGGCCGCGAATAGTGGCTTCTGAAACATTATCGATAAATGGATCGTAGCGATCCGGGGTGCGGCCCAAGCCAAAATGCAAAATTGTCCAGTCCTGTTCATTGAAGGGTTCGAAGTCAAACGCGGTCAAATGACCACGGCTTTCAAATTGTGTGAGCTTCCGCGTCAGTTTTACTGATTTTGCGTTAGATAAAGCAGATGCCCAATACGCTGTATTTGGATTTTGAGGGATGTTGAAGAAGGCCACATTGAACATCTCGCAATGCTCACGGTCATTGTCCAGAAGGCGATTGAACTCTTGTTGTTCCACGGACATGTCGGCCGTCACAGGTATGAGACTGAGCAATCGTTCTATATCCAATTGCAACATCATCATCGGCGCAGGCGTCAAAGGTTCAATTACAGTATTCGCATGGCCAATGCTGACGCAGTTTCCCACCCATCCCTGATGCTGTCTACCGATTGCAATCGTGAATTCACTATGTATGTCACCGGATATGTCGGCTTTTGCTCTGTCGATATCTTCGGGTGCTGAGACGGTTAGGATGGAATTGTGATTTTGCAGCGATGTCACGGATTGCCATCCATAGGTTTTTCCTTCAACTTTCCGAACAGAGGCAGGTGAAGTCGATGGTGTCAAATGTTCGCTCATAGCCAAGTTGCGTGTCACTGACGCGCATGTGTCGAGCGATGAAACCAATGCCCCTGTTATGCCGGTTGCGTCGATAAACAGATCGGCGGAAAGATCGCGCCCGTCTTCAAGTATAACAGAAGATATCTCCCCATTTTGTATGATAATATCTTCGATTTCCCCGCTGTCGCGAGTGACATTTTCCGGCGTTGGCTGTTGCTTTAGTAATGCGTAAAGCGATTGGGGGCGAAATTGATATCCGTATTCTGCTCTGGATAAAGGAATTTTCGCATCGTTTGGTGGGTGGGCAAAAACGCCCTCTTTACCGGCCGCGGCATTAACCAGGTAAGGTTCCAATGGCGCGTTCAGCCGACGCAAATACTGGTGGAATTGAACATTGTTCCAAACAGGAAAAGCCAAATGATGCACCTGCGTCCACGACAGTTTATCGGCCCAATTTTTATAGCTTGTTCCATAGCTAAATACGGTATCGGTGTTTTTTAGGACACCCGGTTCATCCAAGCCTAATCGCAACAGAAATTCATAAGCGAGGGGTGACGTCACGTTGCCATAAAATACGTCATGATCAGGAAGTGACTGAATTTCGATGGCCGTTAATTTAACCGACTTTGGCAAATTCTGCGCCAATGCGGCGAGGGTGATTTCAAATGCCAAGCCGCGGCCGCAAACCAATATGCTCTCGAGTGACGGTCCTGACATTAGCCAGCCTCGCTCATGTCAGGAATTGCAGCGCCATATTGTGCGATGAAGTCTTTATGGTCGGGTGTGTTTTCGACAGCCCTCGAAATGGATGCTTCCAGATCCCGGGCTTGTTGCTTTAAGTCTGCTTGTGCCAATTTATCAACGCGCACATCGTATTTTTGCGGCAGGAGGTTTTGCCCGGCCATGACGGCGACCCAGCTTGGCGGCAGGAAAGCACCGAATTCATATCGGATAATATGGCCGCGAACCGTCCAGGCATTGATTTTATCTTGCAGACTGTCGGGCAAGGCCATGTTTCTGAAATAGCGCCACATCTCACTGTCATCTCGTTCGGTCGCGACATAATGCAAAAGGAGAAAGTCGCGAACCCGTTCAAAATGCAGATCCATGCGCGCATTATATTCATCAATATCTGAATCTGGGAATTCCAGGCTTGGAAATAGCTCGAGGAGTGCGGTGATACCTTCTTGAATCAGATAGATAGATGTGGATTCCAAAGGCTCCATAAACCCGGCCGATAATCCGATGGCGACGACATTTTTATTCCACAACAATCGCCGTTTCCCGGTTTTGAAATACAATTGATTGGGCTCGGCAAGCGCTTCGCCTTCTATTGATGACATGAGCTCGTGGCAGGCTTCGTCGTCAGAAATATGATCATTCCAATACACGACGCCATTGCCCGTGCGGTGTTGCAAGGGAATGCGCCATTGCCAGCCGGCTTTCTTGGCGGTTGCGCGCGTATAAGGCAAGAGCTTGCCAGCAGATGTGCTCGGCACTGCGATGGCGCGATTGCACGGCAGCCATTCGCTCCAATCTTCGTAGCCCGTCTCTAAAGTTTGCTCGATCAGAAGCCCGCGAAACCCGGAGCAATCAATAAACAGGTCGGCCTCTAAAACCTCGCTGGATTCCAAATGCAGTTTTTCAACAAATCCGGTTTCCGCATTGCTGGAAACGTTTTCAACTCTGCCCTCGATGCGTCGCACGCCGTTTTGCTCGGCATGGGTTTTTAAAAACTTGGCATAGAGACTGGAATCGAATTGATAGGCGTATCCAAATGTCGACTCAATTTTTGAGATATCCTCATCGGGTAGTTGGAAGCGCGCGTTTTCAGACGCCACAATCGGATACGAATACGAATCCAATTTCGTAGTGTCGCCCAGAAGCCGAAGTTTGTTCCAGTAATGATAAAACGGAACACTGTTAATTGGCTGTCCAAAATCACCGAAAGGGTGAATATAGCTGTCGCCTAATTTTCCCCAATCGCGAAACTCAATGCCCATTTTAAATGTAGCATTGGTCGCCTTCATAAAACTGGGTTCGTGAATGCCCAACGCATTGTTGAAAAAGCGAATGTGGGGAAGGGTGGCTTCGCCAACGCCGACGGTACCGATTTGTTCGGATTCAACAAGCGTGATTTCGACATTGGAATTTGCGAATTTTTGAGCGAGCCCCGCAGCGGTCATCCAACCTGCTGTTCCTCCTCCCAAAATACAAATCTTCGCAATTTTCATGAAATATTTTTGGCCTAATTGTCCGCAATTACCATTGCTCAATTTATGTCATACACTGCCCCGATCAATCAAGCGGTTTCGGCGCGACATTTGCGTAGAGTTATTGCTGGATTACCGGGGATAACCAATTTGCTAAACATGCCTTTATCCTTGATTTTTTTGAGTTTTATATCACTATTAAAGCTCGCAATATCGGGAGGAAATTATGTTTAACCGTCGACAATTATCACTTGGAGTGGCCGCAGCAACAACGGTGCTCAGTAGCGGTTGTCAATCGGTTGCTGTTGTCCCGAAGCAAACCACACACAAGGTTGGTCTGCAGACATATACGGTGCGGGTTGCCTTTGAGGAAGATCCATTAGCCACCTTCAAAATGATTAAAAATGCAGGGTATGATTACGTCGAGTTGAACAGCCGCAATTTCGAGAAATTATCGACCAGTGAATTGAAGGCAATGCTGGATGAAACCGGTCTGTATGCACCGGCCACGCACATTTCATTGGCGTCGCTGGAGAGCGATCTTCCGCTGTTATTTGAAAATGCCAAACAATTGGATATGACCTATTTGGTAGTTCCATACATAGATGAAAATCAGCGGAAACTGGAAGACTGGAAAGCCCATGCTGCATCGATGAATGACGCAGGTGAGCAACTGGCCGACGCCGGCGTTAAACTCGCATATCATAACCATCAGTTTGAATTTGAAGACCTGGGTGGTCAAACAACCGCGATGGATATTTTACTGAATGAATGCGCGCCAGAAAACCTCACATTTGAACTGGACTTCTTTTGGGCCACGCTCGCGGATGCGGATATCAAGAAACTTTTCATGGACAATCCCGGGCGGTTTAAATTGTGTCATATCAAAGATATGGGACCAAACAAGCAGGACTTTGCCGGGGCGTCCTACGGTAAAATTACATCGGAGTTGATGCAAAATGTCGGGGAGGGGATCATTCCATTTGAGCAATATCTACAACTCAATGATGTGTCGGGAATGGAATATTTCATCGCGGAACATGACAATCCGAGCAAACCGTATGCAACGGCGATCGAGACCAGTTTGAACGCTGTTCGGAATTTCAAGTTTTAAACGATGCTGTTAACGTCTGCATATCGTAGTTTCTGCGTTATGGTTTTTGGTGTTCTGTCACTTAGCCTCACGGCGTGCACAAATGCTGATACCTCTAAAAATTCAAAACTTACCAGCGTTGAAGCGAGTTCGTTTGATACAATAAATATTGATGCTGTCTTATCTGACATGGTCGAAAATGGAGAGGTCGTTGGCGCGTCTGGACTGGTGTATCACAGTGGACAAGAGGTTTATTTCGGGGCTTACGGATTGGCTGACCGGGAAGCAGAACGCGAAATGTCTCGGGCATCGCTAGCCAATATTTATTCAATGACCAAGCCGGTCACTGGCGTGACATTGATGAGCCTTTATGAAGAGGGCCTTTTTGAACTTGATGATCCCTTGGCGGAATACTTGCCTGAATATTCAAACATGAAGGTATTCGCTGGAATTGATGACAATGGAGATATTGTTTTAGAGTCCCCAAACCGCCCGATTACCATCCTGGACATCATGCGTCACACAGCGGGATTTGGGTATGATTGGGGCGAAGGTCCTGTGGCCGACGCCCAACGCCAAGCCGGTTTGTTAGATCCCGGTAAACCGTTAGCTCAATTCAGCGAGGAATTAGCGGCGTTGCCCCTATATTTCCAACCCGGCACGCAATGGAAATACGGCGTAGCCGTAGACGTTCAGGCGAGGTTGGCCGAGAAGATCGCCGGAATCCCGTATGAGCGATTGGTTCAAGATCGCGTCGTGAAGCCGCTCGGTATGAATGATACCGGATATTTCGTACCAGCAGACCAGAAAGATAGGCTCACAGCCGTTTATATTCGGGGCGAAGACGGAACGCTTTCTCGCGAAGCTGACACGCAGGTCTATGGCTTTTGGACTGAAAAACCCAAACAGATAAACGGCGGGCATGGTCTGGTGTCTTCCCTTGATGACTATATGCGGTTCGCACGCATGCTGCTCAATAAAGGTACGCTGGATGGTGTGCAAATACTGAAACCTGAAACTATTGAATTGATGACGAGCGATCACTTACCGAGCGGGCTCAGCGAGCTAGATTTCTTGCCGGGAAAAGGACAGGTCGGTTTCGGTCTCGATTTTGCCGTTCGCACGGCACCTCCGGTAGATGATCTGGAAAACCCGGGCGAAGTCGGTGAATTTTTCTGGGACGGACGCGCAAGCACCTTGTTTTGGGTCGATCCAAAAAACGACCTGACAGCCGTATTTTTTGTGCAGGTTGTTCCGTTTGACGGCACGCTCCACAACCGTTTTAGGCGCGCGGTCTATGCTGCATTAGACCGAGGAAAATAAAGCTCTGCAAATGACGCAGGCGTTTCCTTACTTGAGTTTTAATTGACGATCCAAATCTTACGCCCATGACTTTGGCCTCTACAGACGCGCATAAATTTTCCGTTTCGCCCATGATGGATTGGATAGACTGTCCAATAAAAACAATATCTTAACGATCTACGTGTGCAAAAAGTGCAGTAAGGGGACGTTATTATTCGAGGTAATTCAGGAAAATTCAGCAGTATGAATGGTATTTCAGGATAAATTTAATCGGAGGTTTGTTGGAGCAGACGACATTTGCGCAGAGGGCAAATCGGTCATTAGCGAGTAGTTTCTAACCTGCAATGTTAGAATTAGCCATGGCAAATATATCACACATTTTTGCATTTTTGCATTCGAAGTCAAAAAACGCTTGTAATTTTTTGCATTCGAAGTATTTCTGGATTTAGGAATCTAGCTTCGGTCACACTCAAATAAACCAAAGGGGAGTATAATGACACTATCCAAGTTCTCAAAATTCTTAATCGGGGGCGTTAGTGCAACTGCTCTCATGTTGCCGTCAACTGTAGCGTTTGCACAGCTAAACGACGAAATTATCGTTACCGCTGAAAAGCGCGAAGAAAGCGTGCAAGACGTATCACTTTCAGTTTCCGCGTTTGACGAAGAAACTTTGTCCCGTGCCGGTATTCAGGATGTATCGCGCTTGGAGCTCGTCGTTCCGGGTGTAAATTATGCATTCGCTGGTAATGATGCGAAGTTCAATGTTCGTGGCGCTAACTCGACAAATACTTTCGGCGACAATAGTTCAATTGTTGGCGCATTTCTTGACGGTGTTTATAAAGCCCGTTCATCCCAGCAAACCCGCGGTTTCTATGATGTAAAATCCGTTGAATTCCTTCGCGGTCCGCAGGGCACTCTATATGGACGTAACACATTTGCTGGCGCACTGAACGTATATACAAATACACCTGATCTAGACGATTATAGTGCAGGTATTGAAGCCAGCTATCAACGGTTTGATCGTATTCGCGGTGAGGGTTTCGTCAATATACCAATGGGTGAAAATGCTGCCCTTCGTGTTGCTGCCTATTACGATAAAAGTGATGGCCATATCAAAAACCTTGCCGGGCCGGATATTGGTGCGCAGGATGATAAGGGATTCCGCGTTACCGGTTTGTGGGCACCAACAGATGATCTCGAAGTAATCGCGCGTTACCAGTATAGTGGTGAAGACGGCAATGAAGCCGGGTTGTTCGGCTATACATTCCTTTGTCGTAACGTTACGCCTGATGGACTCACAGATGCGTTTGGCTCTGAACGCGATTGTGTAAACCCGATCCGCGGTTCGGGTGGTCTGGGCACTGCAGCCAATGGTCCAGGAGGAGATCCATGGGTGATTGCTCAGGATTACATTCAGCCCGTAGATTTGGTCGATCACAATGCAACGCTAGAAGTGAATTATGATTTCGGAAGCGTTACCATGAAGTCGATCACTAACTACAACAAGTTTGAAAATGATATCGGTTTCGACTTCGACTTTGGTCCAAATCCTGTTCAGAATGGTGGATATGACGAGGAGTCGAAGGGTTGGTCTCAAGAATTCCAGTTTAATTCTGACTATGATAGCCCATTACAGTGGACAGGAGGGTTTTACTATTCAGACCTAGAAGACAGAAGCACATTTTATATTTATGATCAGACACAGCGACGTCCAAATTCAGACCGTCCAACGGTTGTCACGCCACAATTCCCAATGGGTGTTCAACTGTTAACGGCGACCGGCATCGTCTCCAGAGATCGGATCCTGAATAATTTCTTCGCCAACAATGTCATCATTGATACCGAGTATTTCGGGATTTACGGGCAGGCTGAATATTCTGTTTCAGATCAACTTCGCATTATCGGCGGCTTGCGATATAATGATGAAACCAAAGCAGCAAGTTGTGGTGGCTCAAATTTCTCAGGTGGAGACCGCGTTGTAAACGTGGCCCCAGGAGTTGCAGGTTCATCTCCATTGTTCCTGCCAAACAATGCGCAGGATGTCTTTACATATAATTGTGATGCAGCGGATGCTGTAACCAGCGCCACGGTCTCCGATTTCCCGGGTGACTATGACAATGTAACATGGCGTGCCGGGGTCGAATATGACATGTCCGATGACGTGTTGCTTTACGGTACAGCATCAACAGGGTATTTATCCGGCTCTGCGAGTACCGCGTCTACGACCGAGCAACAAACATCTCGTGTATTTGAGGCTGGTTTCAAAAGCCGTCTCGCCGACAATACCTTGCAGCTCAACGGCGCCGTTCACTTTACTGAGTATACAAACTTGTTGACCCAACGTCAGGAAATCAACGCAGCGGGTATCACGGATACATTTACAGATAATGGCGGTGATATTGAAGCTTGGGGTATTGAATTGGAGGCACAATGGCAGCCAACGGAGGCCTTGTTTTTAACAGCGACCGCAGCCTACCTCGACTCAGAATTCGTGACTTTCGGTCAAGGTAATCCGTACCAACTATATCAAGGTCAAATTGTTGACTTTATTGATCAGGCAGGCACGACAACACCTTGGTCACCTGATTTGACCTTGGGTGCCACCGCATCCTATGAGATTGATCTCGGGGACAAGGGTACTCTGACGCCACATGGTCAATTCTACTATTCAGATGGATATAATACTTCCAATCTGCTGGCCAATGACCCTTCACATTTCCAGGAGTCATTCACCAAGACAGACCTACGGCTGATCTGGGATGCGCCTAGCGAAGATTATTCGATCGAAATATTCGTTGAGAATATTGAAAACTCGGCTGTTCTTGCCCGTGGTAACAACAACTCCGATGATATCGTTCAGACATCTTACTTGTACCCGCGCAATCAGGGCATCAAATTTAAAGCCAAGTTTTAATTTACGTCATTCCTCAGATGACACAAACTATGGAGGGGGCATTTCGCTCCCTCTTTTTTTGTTGTAAAATCACGCGATGAATTTATCGCTTCGCTCTTTATTCCCGGCTTGTGTTTTAATTTTTTCAGCATGCGGCGATGCGATGAATACTGGCAATGATCGAGAAAAAAACAGGCCCGGTACGATCATATCTTCTCTATCAGAATTGAAAATCGAAAGGCTTCGGCAACGGGATTATCAATCCAATGTGAGCGTCGAGGCCTTCTCTACTAAGAATTGTATTGGCGGAAATACCGTTACGTCTTTGCCTGGAATTAAAGGGAAATATAAATCTTATATGGCAGCATTTACCTCGGACGGCGTTCGTCAATATGCACGTGTGACGGTACCTGATAAACCTGCTCCAACAAACGGTTTTCCAACAATTCTGTTCCTGCATGGTTATATTGGTAAGGATAAAGCGCCGAACTATTCCATCGGATGCCGTCCCGAAAACATGTATTACAGCGAACTGACAGATGCATTTGCGCGCGCCGGATATGCCGTTCTGTCGCCAGGTTATCGTGGACATGCAAGTGTGAACGGCGAACCCGCTGAAGGGATCGAATATCTTGAAGCGTTCGATCAGGGTGCAGGCCTTTCCACACAATTTTACGCGATTGATGCCCTTAATTTCGCCGCGGGCATTTTGGATATGGATGGGTCTAAATTTCCGGAGCAGTCTTTCAAGTTTGATATGTCGCAATTTTTTATGGTCGGTCACTCCCAAGGTGGGGACGCTGGGCTGACCTATCTTGCCGTCACAGGTGAAGGACATCGCGACGACTTAAAACCGGTACACGCAGCCCTGTGGTCGGGGGCATTTATAAACCGTTTGACAGCACTGGAAGTTGAAAAACCCATGGAGATGACCTCTCAAGCGTTTCTGTCTGGAGACGGAAGCTGGACGGGTACCGCTATTGGCAAGAACGATGAGGAGAATCCGAATTTTATCTTCGGGTATCCGCCCGATTGGATTGAAACGCCGGATCCGCAAAACTGGACTTGGCAGAAAGAAACATGGTCCGAGCCGGACGTAAAAACCGCGGCGGTCAAATCTGCAACTAAAATGTATGTGGATTTGGAAGCCCATGTAGACGATCTTTTGGGAATATCTTTCGAAGTTTCTGAGTCTGAATACGGAACATTTTCGATACGTCACGACCCACGGATTGCGAGATTATTTCCGCAAATTGGCGGTTTTTACCAGGCGAAATATTTGCAGGAAAACATCACATTTCATGTTCCGGAAAAAGATCATTATTCGAGGATCGAGTGGAACCGGGATTTGTGCGATCGCATTCTGGCGGAAGGCGGCGACTGCGACTTAATAATATATCCGCACAATAACCATTCCATGCGAGCCAGTAAACATGAATGGTTTTCACCGGCCGGCACCAAGGACGGTTACCCACAAATGATCAAAAACATGACGACTAAATTTTCAACCTATAAGGACGACTAGCCATGAGCATTTCAAGACGCGACCTCCTACAAACCGCTGCTGTTGCGGCGGCATTGGCAAGCGCTGGGTGTGCAGAGGGAGAAAGAGCGGCGTCGGCGAAGAAAGTCAAATCGGGTGCCGCATGGAAGCCGAGAAAGTTTAAAAAGAAGCCCAATATTGTGGTCGCAATATTTGACGACGTCGGATTTGGAGACCTCGGATGTTTCGGATCCGACGTCGAAACGAAATGCGTTGACCGTCTTGCCGAAAAGGGCGTTCGCTATAACAATTTTCACGTGACGGCGCTATGCGCTCCCACACGTGCCTGCCTTATGACAGGACAAAACGCTCATAAAGTCGGTGTAGGGAATATTGCTGAATGGGGACGCCCGTTACCGGGATATCGCGGATTTATTCGAGAAGACGTCAAAATGCTCCCGCAAATGCTGAAAGATGAAGACTACAATACTATAGCTGTTGGGAAATGGCATATGTCTATGGTCAATGACCAAGACGCTATGGGCCCGTTTGATCATTGGCCCATAGGGCGGGGCTTTGACCATTGGTATGGATTTCATGGGTCAGCAGTTGATCATTTTCATCCGGAGCTCTTTCGAAACCAAGCTCAAACTTATCCGGAGAAAGGGCCTGATTACCACTTAACCGAAGATTTGGTTGATCAATCCATAGCCTATGTCAAAGATCATAAAACGGCGACGCCGGAAAAACCGTTCTTTCTGTATCTGGGTTTTGGCGCCTGTCATTTCCCGTTCCAAGCACCTCAACCTTATTTGGATAAATACAAAGGTAAGTTTGCAAAAGGATATGACGCGCTCAGACCCGAGCGTTTAGAGCGTCAAAAAGCGTTGGGAGTCATACCGGCAGACGCAGAACTCACGCCGCGTCCCGATGATATCGTACCATGGTCTGATCTCCCGAAAAACGAGCAAGCCTTCAGCCAAAGAACGCAAGAGGCATTTGCAGGCATGCTCGATCATGCAGATAGCCAACTTGAGAGATTCGTGGATGCGCTGGAAGATATGGGGGAGCTCGATGACACTATCCTGATTATCATGTCTGATAATGGCGCCGGCGGTGGGTATCACAGAGCCGGTGCTCTTGATGTTCGTCGGATCGCTTATATTGGCCCGGAGACTGTTGCCGAGAAAATGAACTCGCTGGAGAAAGTCGGTACGGAACAAAGTAGCCCGCTCTATTCAACAGGGTGGTCGTTTCTTGGGAATACGCCTCTCAAACGACGCAAAGGTGATACCTACGAGGGCGGGACGAGAACACCAATGATTATTCATTGGCCGAATGGAAATCTACCTTCCGGTTCAATCCAGAATCAATATCATCACATTATCGACATGGCGCCAACACTTCTGGAAATGATCAATGCCGAGCCCGATTTGCCGGAGCCTTTAGACGGGCAAAGCCTGGCTTACAGTCTGGATCATCCCCAAGCCGCCACACCCAAAGACATTCAACATTTTGAAACAGCAGGGGATCGGGCCCTCTGGGCAGATGGCTGGAAAGCGGTGACGCTGCACCAAAAGGGGGATGAGTTTAAAGATGATGTGTGGGCGCTTTATCACACAGCGGAGGACTTCGCCGAATTGAATGACCGCGCAGCTGATGAACCGGAGCGATTGAAAAGAATGATCGCTTTGTGGAACCGTGAAGCGGAAGCGAATAACGTCCTGCCGCTCGATGATGATCTCGATGGACTCTATGCCAAAGTTGCTCCTAAACCGCGTCGGAATTATATGTTTTATCCGGACCAAACGCGATTCAACCGACTCACGGCGCCGGATATTTACCGATATGATTTTGAAATCAACGCCCATGTTGAGTTGGGCGACGACCCTGCAAATGGCGTTATTTTAGCTTCCGGAGACAGCGCTGCCGGATATGAACTTTTCATGCGCGACGGTTTCCTGTATTTTACCTATGTCTTTACGCGTGACCAAGTTTATTCGATGCAATCAAAGGGCAAAGCCAGGGCCGGAAAACAGGTTTTATCCCTGCGAGGCAAGACGACCGGGAAGGGCGCAGGGCAAGTTAAAATGTTCATAGATGGGACGCAGGTAAGTCAGCTTAAATTACCGGGGATGTGGAAAGTTGAAGCGTTAAATGCTGGTATCAGGTGTGGTGAAAATCGCGGTGCGCCGATCAGTTACGCATATGCAGGGTCAAATAAGTTTGACCAAATTATCCAAAATGTTGAATTCAATTTAAATATCTGAAAAGTAACGGTTAAATGTGAAATCATTTAATATTGACTTCGAATGCAAAAATGCGATTATGAAGGCAGAATTTAAACGTAAACGAGACATTCAATGGGGAAACAGGAGAGCATAGGTTCGGCTGCAGGCCAGCTGCGTATTGTTCGCTATGACGATCTTCGCCCATGTTTCGATGCTTTCATTGATACGCGGACGCCAGGGTCGGATCAGAAAGAAAATTTTACAATTATCGGTCCTGGTGTTTCAGAAAACCTTGATCAATATGTCCACATAAAAGAGCCGCATGGATTTAATATAGGCGGTGCGCGACAACCGCCGGGATGCGTAAATTCTCAGCACAGCCATCACACCGCTGAGGTGTTCTTTGTCCACACTGGAACCTGGAGTTTTGATATTGGTGAACATGGTGATGACGCCAATATTACTTTAAAACCCGGTGATTTGATTTCGATACCCACCAACGTTTTCCGCGGGTTTAAAAATATTGGCAAAGACTTGGGGTTTTTGTGGGGTGTGCTTGGCGGCGACGATCCGGGCCGCGTCATGTGGGCGCCCGACGTGTTTGAAATGGCCAAGAATTACGGGCTTGTTCTTATGGAAAATGGGATGTTGGTAGATACCGCGAAGGGCGAAGTCGTTCCAGACGGAAAAAATGTCATGCCGGTAACAACTCGTGAACAAATAGCTGCGTTGGACATTCCAGACGAAGCGCAATTACGCGCGTGTTGCATTCTATCAAACGAAAAAACACATACGGTTGAAGGGGATGGTGTCAAACGCCGGTCCTTAATCGGATCCAACGGTAAAATTAAATGGGATCATGGTTTCACAATGAGCCAGTTTGATCTCGGGGTTGGCGCATCGACGGATATGGCGGCCTATGATGGACCTGATGTTGTTTTCGTTCATCAAGGGAATCTGCGAATAGAAACTTATGACGATCAACGCGATCTTGGAAGCGGTGATACGGCCACGATTCCGAAAGGGGTTGCCCGTCGCTTCATCAATATCGGCAACGAAATGGTTGACTTTGTTAGGGTGCAGGGAGACGTTTAGGCGTGACCGCCACTCCAACCATAAATCTTAAGGGAAATACTGCGCTGGTGACCGGTGCAAGCCGGGGAATTGGCCGAGCGATCGCTACCGCCTTACATTCGAGCGGCGCGCACGTAATAGCTTGTGCCCGAGCTTCCGAAGATTTGAATTCGTTGGGGTCATATCTCGGCGGGAGCGGAATGATCTGGGAATGCGACGCCACGTCCGACGATATACTCTCGCGCATCGATAGTCTGACAGCATTAGATATTCTCATAAATAATGCGGGTATTAACAGACCTGAATCGTTCGTGGATGTTAGCGACAAAAATCTTGATGATATTCTCGATATCAATGTACGGGCGACATTTCGCATTGCCCGTCAATGCGTAAAAAAAATGGGGCGGGGCGGCAGCGTCGTGAATATCACCTCGCAAATGGGACATGTGGGGTCACCCAATCGCACCGTCTATTGCATGACCAAGCACGCGATTGAAGGTCTGACTAAGGCCATGGCTGTCGAGCTCGGGCCCGAAGGTATTCGGGTGAATTCTGTGGCGCCAACATTTATTGCAACACCGATGACGGAAGCCTGGCTCGACAAACCTGAGTTTATGGAGTTCGTAAAACAAATGATCCCGATTGGTAAAGTTGGCCAGCCGGAAGATGTAGCCGCGGCTGTCCTTTATTTGTGCTCTGATGGAGCAAATATGGTGACAGGACATAGCTTACTCGTTGATGGTGGCTGGACGGCACAATAGGACATAAAATGGCTAAATTTCCCATCACACATGTGGCAACGACGGATTTGTCCGAGCTGCTGCATCCGCTAGGTGGTCAACGCATGGACCTGCCAGGTTTCGACAAAGAATTTGTCGATTTCCCGGATTATATCGTGCGCATTACCGACAGGATCTGGCACGAGCGCAATGTCGAGCTTTGCTTAAAATATTATGCTGAAGACAGCCTGATCCATACGCAGGGTGGGCAAATTCGCGGTGCTCAGACAGTGGTAGACAATACGCATGCCACGTTGGAAGCCTTTCCGGATCGCGTGCTCGATCCAGACAATGTTATCTGGTCGAAAGACGCGCCGCAGCCGGGCAGCGACAATCCCGTATTTTATTCCTCCCATTTGATTACATCAAAAATGACCAATTTGGGCCCGTCCGAATTTGGCCCGGCAACTGGCCGTAAGGTCAAAGTCATTACCATTGCCGATTGTGCCTGCCGCGACAATGTCGTTTTTGAAGAATGGTTGGTGCGAGACTACGCTACTGTGGTTCAACAAATGGGTTTCGTCGTCGACCAAATGGCGCAAAAGCTGGCGAAAGAGGACCGGGACGCCGGAATTGATCTGATTAGACACCATGCCGAAAATCATGCGACTGTTCTTGATGCACCGGTTCGTCTCACCGAGAAACCGGAAACGCCGGAGAAAAAACCTTACGCCTTCGCCAAGAGCTTCTTTAGCCAGATTTGGGGCGCGAAAGATTGGTCCAAACTTGCAGAATTCTATGACTTCCGGGTTGATGCGACTTATCCGGGAGAGCGTCTCTTTTATGGCCATGATCAGGTTGGCGAATTCATGCAGGAAATGTTGGCGGCGATTCCAGACGCTCAAATTAAAATCGAGCATGTTGCCGATATTCCTTATCTTGGAATTGCACGCGATATTGCTGTTCGCTGGTCATTGGCTGGAACCCACACCGGTGATGGGTTCTACGGAAAAGCAACGGGCGCCAATATCTATATCATGGGCGTTTCCCAGTTTCGGATCATTAACGGGCGTATCCATGAAGACGTCACCATTTGGGACGATGTCGCCGTGCGCCGAATGATCGAAAATGCACGATTATAATATGGCTATGCCGGATCAAATCATTGATGCGCACCATCATCTTTGGGATCTGAACGAGATTAAGCATACCTGGCTCGCGGAAAAAGGTGTGGTTCGATTTTTCGGCGATCCGGCACCTATACAAAAAAACTATCATGTACCGGACTTCAAAGATGATCATGGCGAATTACCCGTAGTCGGGAGTGTGCATATACAATGCGGAGTGGCGCTGGAACACAATGTCAAAGAAACCGAGTTCGTGCAGAGACAAAGCGATGCGCACGGATTGGCAAACGCCATCATCGCGTATTGCGATTTGACGCAAGAGGGCGCGCAGGCTGAACTTGACGCTCAACAACAGTTTCCAAATCTCAGAGGTGTGCGTCAAATTGTCGGGCGTAGCGCCGAGGAAGATGCTAAACTCGGCACCAATACGTTGCTTGGCGACCCTGCATTCAAAGTAGGGTTGAAATCACTGATTGAACGCAAGCTATCTTTTGATTTGCAACTCACGCCGCCCTTGCTTTATGCATCTGCAAAACTCTTCAAATCTATTGAGGATCTCCCTTTAGCTCTCTGTCATGCTGGCAGCCCAAATGATCTTTCTCGTGAAGGATTGAAGAGTTGGGAAGCAGGTCTTCGTGATCTTGCAGAACACGGCAACATGATCTGCAAAATCTCGGGATTAGGCATGTTTGACCAGCAATGGACAGTCGATAGTTTTCGCGATCGCGTCTTGCGCACCATTGATGTATTTGGCCCGAAGCGGATCGCGTTTGGCTCAAACTTCCCGGTCGATAAACTCTATGCAAGTTATGTTGATTCATTCGGAGCGTTTATAAAACTCACAGAGAATTTTTCAAAAGCTGAGCGCGATGATATGTTCTTCAATACTGCCAATAATTTTTATAGGACCGGTTTATGAACGAATTTATTAAAACCCTTTCCGAATTCGATACGCCGACCATATCCAATGCGATCGAAGTGGTGCAGGGAACGCGCGGCTATGACCGTTTTACGCGCGAAACGCCAGTGTCCGCTATGAACGGCGCTAAAGCTATGTGCGGCTATGCGCGTACAGCAAAGCTTTCGGGCATTAAGCCTCCGACCGAAAGCCCAGAATTCATCAAAGCGCGACGTCTCGATTATTTCAGATATATGGCTAAAGGTGATGAGCCTACGGTTTGTGTTATCGAAGACATCGACGCACCGGATTGCGTGTCTGCCTGGTGGGGTGAAGTTCATACAGCCGTCCACAAAGGTCTCGGCATGTCAGGCGCGCTTACTAATGGCGTGGTGCGCGATTTGGACGATCACGAACCAGGTTTCCCAGTTGTCGCGGGCTCTATCGGACCAAGTCATATGTTTGTCCATGTCACTGAAATCAATACGCCCGTCACAGTTTTTGATCTGACCATTGAGCCGGGCGAGTTGGTGCATGCTGATCAGCATGGCGCGGTCGTTATCCCTGAAGATGTCATGCCCACATTGAATGAGGCCATCAAAACCCTCTTGAAGAATGAGCAAATTATTATCGCGCCGGCGCGTGAACCCGGATTTGATATCGACAAGCTCGTCGAAGCCTGGAAGGTCTTTGAGGAAGCACGTACATAATGACACCCAATGAATTAAAATCCTTGTTTGAAACCTATCGAAAGTCCGCTGAAAATTTCGATGTTCAGAACGTTGAGTCCGCGCTGAACAACCTGTTTCAAGCGGATGCAGAAATAAAACTTTTCCATCCGTTCGGAAATGTCGAAGGAGGCAACGGGTTGATGGGGGCTGCGCTCGGGCCTTTACATGAGGCCATGCCGGATTTGGAACGCCGTGATATGATTTTGCTTGCGGGAACAACACCGGAAGGTCAGGACTGGATCGGATGTATGGGAAACTATATGGGCACATTCATTGCGCCCTTTCTCGATATTCCTCCGACCGGCCATCTCGCTCATATGCGTTACCACGAGTATTTCAAAGTTGCAGACGGCAAGGTCATTGAAATGCAGGCGATTTGGGATATTCCCGAATTGATGATGCAGGCAGGGGCCTGGCCGATGGCACCTCAGCTTGGCAAATATCTGTGTACGCCCGCGCCCATGAGCGGTGATGGACTTACAGTATCGGGGAATGGGCAGGCGACCATGGACCATGTGATCGCTATGTTGACGGATTTATGTAAATACCCGGGAGATCCGGATCCGAAAGTGATGAAGCTCGAACAATACTGGCACCCGCGCTTTAACTGGTACGGCCCGGCCGGTATCGGGACAGCCCGGGGAACTTCCGGTTTTCGCAATTGGCACCAAATTCCGTTCCTGCGTGGCATGCCGGACCGGAAACTCGATGAGGCCGGTGATCTCAAATCCCACTGGTTCGGAGAGGGCGCCTATGTCTGTGAAACCGGTTGGCCAAATATGCGCCTGACGCTTTCCGATGATGGCTGGATGGGGATTGCGCCTGCAGGCAAAGAAGTTCTTCTCAGGTCTTTAGATTTTTGGCGTCGTGAGGTGGGCGGAGAACATGACGGTCTGATCCGTGAAAACTGGGTCCTGGTCGACGTTCTCGATCTATATGACCAAGTTGGCGTCGATGTGCTTGCCCGCATGCGCGAGTTCAATAAAGCCCGGAATATAGGCACGATCAATGTGCCAGACGGGATGAGCTAGGCCCAGAGTCTTTTAGACGCGATTGCTGCGCCTTCGGCCAGCGTTGCCAACTTCGCGTAAACGATGTCCTCATCCACCGCGCCAAAGCCGGCAAAGGTTGAGAATCCGCAATCGGTACCTGCAATGACTCGTTCTTTACCGACGATATTGGCAAACCGTTCAATGCGTTGAGCGACTAACTCAGGATGTTCGATGAAATTGGTTGTGCTGTCGATCACACCGGGGATTAGGATTTTGTCGTCAGGGATATCCATTTCGGCGACCTGCACCCATTCATGGTTGTGACGCGGATTGGCGTTTTCAAATAAGATGGCTTGCGGCTTGGCCTTAAGGGCGACCGGCATGACCTCATTCATGGCCGCATCATAATGATGTGGCCCCTCATAATTTCCCCAGCAAATATGCATACGTACACGTGAGCCATCGACATTGCGCAGGGCGTGATTGAGGGCTTCCACATGTTGCATCGCCAGTTTCTCATAGTTCTCTGGCTGATCCTTAAACATCATATGTTTGCCGAGACCTAGATCCGGCGTGTCGAGTTGCAAAATATATCCGGCCTCGACGATGGCTTCATATTCCGGGCGCATGCCTTCGGCGAGGGCGTAGAGATATTCCTCTTGGGTTTTATAATGGTGGTTGGGTTGAAACAGAGCGATGACGCCAGGCGAGGCAGCATTCATGAATCCTTCGGTGACATCTGCACCTTCTAAAGCCGCTGTGAAATTGTCGAGATCATCCTGAAGCGGTTGCATGCTTTTGACAGCAATGGGGCCTACGCAACACGGACGCCGATAAGTTGGCGTGCCGCCGCCGCTGGCTTGACGCTCAAGAAAGCCCGGAAAATCTTCAAGGTCCTTGGGTGCCGACCGTGGACTGTCGCCATCAAATCCGGTGATCCGGTCTTTGATATAAGTAGCGTAAGAAATTTTACTCATCTCACCGTCTGAGACGATATCGACGCGAGCTTCGACTTGTTTAGCAACCGCCTCTGCAACAGCTTGCTTGATAGTGGTGCTCATGCCTTCCTGGTCCGTAACTTCACCTTTTTCATGGGCGAACACATAATCGGTAACAGCTTTAGAACGGGGAAGGCTACCCACGTGGGAGGTGAGAATTCGATCAGTGCTGGTTTTCATGTCAAGGCCTTTACTATTTGCCCTTTTGTACCAGAAATGACTTCGAATGCAATTTATTCCGTCTAGGAAAGATTGACCGGGCCGGTGGATGTCCCTTGCAAGAAAGTACCGGCCAGAACCCGCTTTTCCATCGAGAGTTCGGAGTCTTCAACCCGTTTCAATAACATGTTGACGGCGGCGTCCGACATACGCCCAATGGGCTGACGCACAGTCGTGAGTTCATACGAGGAAAACCGGCCAGCGCCGAGACCATCAAAGCCAGCGACGGACATGTCACCAGGAACTTTGCGACCCATCACGTTGCGCAATTCGTCAATAGCACCCATAGCCATCATGTCATTGGCGGCAATAATAGCTGTGGTGTGCGGTGCTTTTTCAATAATTTCCTGCACGGCTTTCGAGGCGCTTTCATAGGTGTAGTCCCCTCGGGATTCTACAACAGGATCAATGCCGCGATTTTTTAGTATTTCTTTTGTGATCACCATGCGCTCACGCCCCACCATTCCATCTTCTGGCCCGTGCAAAAGGGCAATGTTTTTGTGACCAAACATGAGAAGTTGATCAATAAGTATGGTCGCGCCATCCCGGGTGTCGCACCAGACACTGTTGCTAGCGTGTTCGTCAAAATATCGATTGAACATAATGACTGGTATATGCCGTTCTTCTAGCAATTTGTGCTGTGCCAAGGACAAGTGGGACGCGGAAATAACGCCGTCAGCGGCATATTGCCAAATCTGGTCGAGAACATCGTCAACGTCAGATTCCTGTTCAACGGTAAACAACAGAACCCGCATATTTTGTTCATTGAACCGGTCAGTTAATGTAAACAGGACTTCCGGGTAATAAAAATTGAGTCGGGCCGAGACGAGTACGGCCACCAAATTTGACCGACGGCTGATCAGGCTGCGAGCGATCGCGTTGGGCTGGTATTTGAGCTGCTTCGCCGCTTCCATGACTTTATTGCGCATTTTTTTCGATACGCTCGAACCGGGTTTGAAACACCGGGATACAGCTGATTGTGATACGCCGGCCAGGCGAGCAACATCATAACTAGTTGCTCTCGATTTTGATCCGCTTTTTGGCACGTTTTGTTCCATACAAATCTTATAAACTGCACGGTTTGAAAATCCTAGCGCTTTAACGCATCCGGATTTTTAAGTAAGTCTACATCGTGCTGAATGAGATAATATAAAATATCAATGAAGACCCAATTTTCTGCCAGCTTGTCACCGTCGCGCCTATAAATATCGACAACCCGCATTTCTGCCTTTTTGTCACTTTCCAGTAAGCCCAAAAACCCGCCGCGGTTACGATTGGTCAGATTTGGCCAGCCAAACCAGCCCACATAATTGCCCTCTGCTATCCGCGTCACATGACCCAGGAATTTCTTATCGGTCAATCCTTCGCGGAACGGGTACTGGTGCTGTTCTTGATACCGTTCGATTGTGTAAGTAGATCCGATCCCGCCAGGCCCATACCAGACCATGTCTTGGTGCCAGGTTTCAGCAAGGACGCTGGGCGGACAACGATCATCGCCTGTTTGGTTCAAGATGTTTAAATCCTCAACCATTTGCGCGACCAGATCGAGCGAAATTTGAGCTTCCTTTGGGTCCTGAGAATTAAACAAAAATCCATCATGGGTTTGCGGACCGGGCTGAATGATCGCCGCGGCTGTTTGCGTCGGGATTGGGTCAAGTCCAACCTGTTGCATAATGCGAATGATGTCGCAGAACAGAGCGCTTTCGGCAATTTTACCGTCCTCAATTCTGTGAAACTCAGCGTATGGCAGATAAGCCATTTTATGTGTTGCCGGAATTCCGAGCCAGTCTTGATCGAATAGGCCGACAAAATGGCCCATATTGCAAACCCAATTTTCGGTCTTTTCTGAGTAGATGTTTTGCCCCGCAAAGAAGATATCCATGCGTCGCTGAACCGAGGTGAACGAAGTAAACAGGCCATCCCAGAAATTAGCGAAAACGGCTTCAGCACCGGATAGCTCATAAAATGGATGCATGCCGCGCCAATAATAGTCTGGCACCGTGTAGGCTTTAAGCACGCTTAGCCGATCATCAGGGTCGGCGCTATCAAACGCGGCAGTATAGTCGCGAACGATCTGTTTATCGCGCTGAAAGTCGGTCATTAAGATCCTTTAAGCCGACTTCCGTGGTGATGGCAGGCTATCAAGCCCTTGAATATTTTGGCCTGAGAAACGACGCAGACGAATGTCTGCCTGCTCTTTGTGGGCAGCGAAGCCTTCCATGGCGCATAGTCGTGAACAATATTCACCGACCATAACCGAGCCTTCTTCAGTTACGCGCTGATAGGTGCAGGTTTTGAGAAATTTTCCAACCCAGAGTCCGCCCGTATAACGTGCCGCTTTGTTGGTCGGCAGGGTGTGATTGGTCCCGATCACTTTATCGCCATAGGCAACGTTGGTTTCATGGCCCAGGAAAAGGGCACCATAATTGGTCATATTTTCGAGGAAATAATTCGGATCCTTGGTCATCACCTGGACATGCTCCGAGGCAACGAAATCGGCCATTTCGACCATTTCTTCATAAGAGTCACACAAGATGACCTGCCCATAATCGTCCCAGGCCTGACCTGCAATGTCTCCGGTTGGCAGGACGTGACGTTGGCGTTCCACCTCGGCGATCGTATCATTGGCGAGTTTCTCTGAATTTGTAATCAAAACGGCCGGTGAATTGACACCGTGTTCGGCTTGGCCCAGTAAATCGGCTGCGCAAATTTCTCCGTCGGATGTGTCATCTGCGATGATCATCGTTTCGGTTGGTCCGGCAAAAAGATCAATACCAACACGACCAAATAATTGGCGTTTGGCTTCCGCGACAAATGCATTGCCGGGGCCGACCAGAATATCAACGGGGTCACAGGTCTCGGTTCCGATTGCCATCATCCCAATGGCCTGTATTCCGCCAGCGCAATAAATTTCATCGGCGCCACCCATGTCCATAGCAACGACAATGGCCGGGTGAGGCTTGCCGTTAAAAGGAGGCGCGCAGGCGATTACCCGCTTCACACCAGCTACTTTTGCAGTGATCACTGACATATGTGCGGAAGCGATTAGCGGGTATTTGCCGCCAGGGATATAACAGCCAGCCGCATTTACCGGCACATGCTTATGACCAAGAGTTACGCCGGGCAGGGTCTCGACTTCAACGTCTTGCATAGAATCTCGTTGAATTTGCGCAAAGTTACGAACCTGGGCTTGGGCAAATTTTATGTCATTTCGTTCTTGCTCGGTAACAGCTTCGTAGCACGCATCTATTTCAGCACGGGATAAGCGGAAGTTTTTCGGTGACCAATTATCGAACTTTTCTGAGTACTTACGGACAGTAGCGTCGCCGTGCTCTTCTACTTCCGCCAGAATGCCTTCGACAATTTCACGAACTTTAGTGTCTGTTTTGAGCTTGGTTTCAACGTCTATGCCGTTTTTAAGATAGCGGGCCATGAGCTTTTCCTTGATCGGGTTTGTCTACAATAAGCGCCCTTTTTATCATTTTTGCATTCGAATGCAATAATTTAAATTTTGCTGATATTGCTGAGCAATCCTGTCTACCTCATAGTGCCAAACCAGGCCAAAAAGGCGATAGTAAAGACGAAGAAAACCGGCAGTGCCCAAGCGATTTTGTCGACCTTACCGGGGACAACATACCACCCGCCGTCCTTTTCTGCTTTGCCGGAGTCCCTGTATTCTTTGATCTGTCCTGGCACAGATTGCGGGTGCCATTCTTTTTTGAAGCCATCCAAAAGTACGCTGGCGACCCAGGAGACAACGATATTGATCGCCCCGCCAATAACGACGAACCATGGCCAGGCAATCGTCGGTGGGGTCCAGTCTGTAAATGGAATTCCGAGCTTGAAAATGTAGATCCCAATAAAGCCGGCCGCGACGCCAATCAAGAGCCCGCGTTGGGTTACGTGTTTGGAAAAGAAGCCCATACCAAACATGGCGAGTTTTGCGCCAACAAAATAGGAGGCGACTGCCGTTAGAGTTTCCAGAATTGAACCTTTGCTAGAGACGAAAGCGAAAGCCATGGGAATGACAAGAAGCCCCCAGATGATCGTGAACAAACGCGATGCGTTTAAATAGTGTTTTTCGCTGGCGTCTTTATTGAAAAACTCCTGATACATGTCCGTGACCGATATGGTCGCGAGAGAATTAAAAGCGGAGGAAAGGCTCGACATGGAGGCGGATAGAACGGCCGCTGCTAATATCCCCATAAGTCCAGGCAAAGCAAGGGAACGTGCAAACACCAGGATAATTTCGTTAGGCTGTTCGAAGGGATCGCCTTTGAAGTGCACGAACAGAAGTGCACCTATAAAGAAAAACAGAAAGTAGATGAAGAACGCAGCAAAACCCATCAGGAGGTAAGATTTCTTGGCATCACCAATATTTTTGGCCGCGAGCGCGCGTTGCACCATCATCTGGTTGGCACCGTACACCGTGATATGAAATAGGGTCATTGCAAATACGCCGGCCCAAATCGTTGGCGCGACGGAAAAATCGAAATCCGCGTTTATTGGATTTAATTTGCCGGTCTCACTGAGGGTATCAAACGCGCTGGACAATGGACTTACCGCGCCAAGCAAATTGTAGAGAATTATTCCAGCGCCCAAGAATAAAATGATACCTTGCAAAACATCCGTCCAGATCACCGCATTCATTCCGCCCATCAGCGTATAAACAAGCACGATCGCCGTCATGAGAACAATCGCGATTTTAGGGTCTATTCCCGTAACGAACGTCACCACAACTGCCGTTGCTGTCAGTATCGAGGCAGCAGTGATACTTTGCGTCAGCAAAAATAGAGAACTCATAACCGTGCGCGAGGTTTTACCAAAACGACGTTCGAGATACTCATAAATGGACGCGACGCCGCTGTTGAAAAAGAACGGCAGAAAGAAAACAATTACGGCAAAGATCACCAGCGGATAATTCACATGAATGGCCAATGCCGCCATGCCGTCGCCGTACGCCCAGGCGGGCCCGCCCAAAAAGGAGAGGGCACTCACATACGTGGCGACCACAGAAATACCAATGGCCCACCAGGGTGCCGAACGATCGCCAAGATAATAGTCTTGCGAAGTCTTAACCCGTCGGCTCATGAAATATCCGAGGAGGAGATTTGCGATCAGATAGGCAATAACGATTGACCAGTTCAATGCACCAAAATTTTGCATGTCAGATTACCCCTGATTGTTTTTTTTAAGCCAAAACTAACGTATCTTGCATTCGAATGCAAACATATCCGTAATGAAAGCAAGTGTTGTTCTTCCACCAGATTAAAAATTTGTATTGTTTATTGGGCAAATTAATGAATATCGCAAAGGTATGGTCGGGAACTAGCCAGTAAACATCTACGTTTTACTTGAGTTTATTTCGCCAATCCATATCTTACGCCCATGACTTTGGCCTCTAAAGATGCGCACAAATTCTCCGTGGCGCCTATGATGGATTGGACGGACCGTCATTGCCGCATGTTTCACCGCATGCTGAGTAAGCATGCGCTCCTGTACACGGAAATGGTGGTTGCGGATGCTGTTATTCATGGCGACCAGGAATATTTGATCGGGTTTGACGAGCGCGAGCAACCGGTGGCCTTACAGATCGGTGGATCGGAGCCTGTGAAATTGGCTGAAGCGTCCAAAATCGGTGAGGATTTTGGCTATCGGGAAATCAATATCAATATTGGCTGTCCGTCGGACCGTGTACAATCCGGACGCTTTGGCGCCTGTTTGATGGCAGAACCGGAATTGGTGGCGGATTGCTATGCGGCGATGGCGAGTGCAGTGGATATACCAGTGACCGTAAAATGCCGGCTCGGGATTGATCAGCAAGACGCGGAGCAAACGCTGCCGCATTTTATCGAGACGGTTAAAAATGCGGGCTGCACCCACTTTATCATTCACGCCCGCAAGGCATGGCTTGATGGGTTGAGCCCGAAAGAAAACCGCACGGTGCCGCCGCTGGATTATGATCTGGTCCGGCGCATGAAAGCGCAGTTTCCGGATTTGACGATAATTCTAAACGGCGGACTGGAAGATTTACAACATGCGCGAGATGAAATGGGGGCTTTAGACGGTGTTATGTTTGGTCGCGCGGCCTACCATACACCGTGGATTTTGACCGAAGTTGACGCGGCGTTTTTCGATGGCCCTCTGCAAAATCTGCGACGTCGTGATATCGTTACCGAAATTGTTGCTTATCTTAAGTCCGTCGAGAAAAAAGACCGATCCGCAAAAGCCATGATCCGTCATATTATGGGGCTTTATCACGGCGAACCCGGCGCTCGTATTTGGCGTCGCGCGCTCAGTGAGGCCGATCCGTCTCTCGCGCCTTCCGAAAAAGTTGCGCAGGCTTTCGACCTCTATACGCAATTCCTACAAAAGGCCGCATAGTGGACCCGCAATTGTTATCGTTGGGCATTGCGCTATTGTTGGGCGGATGCCTGGCGGGGTTTAGCGCCGGATTGTTCGGGATTGGCGGCGGCGCGATCCTCGTCCCGGTCTTGTATTACACATTTGCGGCGTTGGGATATTCCGAGGACGTGATCATGCACATGGCTGTAGCGACATCGGCCTCGGTGATTGTCGTCACCTCGATCCGGTCTGCCCATGGGCATAACAAGCATGGCGCCGTAGATTGGTCGCTGGTCTGGCCGAAAAATCCACTGAGAAGCTGGGGTATATGGATCGGTGTTGGGGCGCTATTAGCCGCTGCATTGGTGGCGCGCGCCTTGTCCGGAACTCAACTGACTATGCTATTCGGCATTGTTATCGGCGTGTTGGCGTTACAATTTATTTTCGGACGTCCGGACTGGAGACTTGCCAATGATGTCCCCCGGGGCATTGCGCCGCCTGTTGCAGGCACCACACTTGGTGGTTTATGTGCGCTCATGGGGATTGGATTTGGCTCTATTGGCGTCACGCTCATGATTTTGTGCGGGCGTAAAATTCATCAAGCGATCGGGACCGCAGCAGCAATTGGATTTTTCATCGGCCTGCCAGCGACATTTGGCTATATTTATGCGGGGCTCGGCGTTGACGGGCGTCCGCCATTGTCTGTTGGATATGTGAATATGCTGGGATTTGCGATTATGGCTGTTGCAACACTGCTCATGGTGCCTTTGGGCGTGCGGACCGCGCATGGGCTCAGCCAAAAACGAATGCGCATGGTATTTGGCATATTTTTGTTGATCATTGCTGCGAATATGATGCGCAAAGCAATGACAGGTTAGGGTGGCTATTGGCGCAGAATGAGCGCTGATTTTGTCGCTTCGACTTTTTGCAGTTCGCCCAGGAAACTCATCCCGAGTAAGGAATGTGAAAGCCCGTCCGGGATAACGATACCGCGGACATCTCGGACCATGACACCGCCAACTTTAATAATATCGAGTTCTATGCTTGCGGCCATGATTTGTCCTGCGGCGGTGTTTACCGGTGCATTATAGACAAGGTCTCTCGGTTGAAATCCGGCCTTGAGGGCATCGGCAGGAGTGAGGGCAACGACACTGGCGCCGGTATCAACCAGAAATTTGACCGTCGTTGAATTAACCCGGGCTTCGGTCCAAAACTGACCGTCTGTAGCTTTGCGGATCGACGCCGCTGACCCGCTTAAAGGTGGGTTTTCAGGCTCGTTGACGATCGCAATTTGGTCTGAATTTTCACGTTGGTTCTTAGCTTCAATTACGTCAGCGGGATGAACGCCAACTATTTCGTAAATAGCTTCACGATTGACAAAGGCCAGCGCTCCCGCCGTAATAATCGCGGCGGCCATCAATGTATCTCTGACTAGATTAGATCCCATATATGGCCTGTACCGGATTGGCGTTACATAATCGTGAAGAATTCAATTAATCAGTTGAATGCCGGGCTCCAATGTGGTCAGAAAGACACGATTTAACTGGCAGGAAACACCGCATATGTCGCAATCCTCAACTCGACCGTTTGACGATATCAAGGCCTTGGTCGGATCAATGCCTAACATTGATCTCGAACTTACAACCTCAGTTGAAGAAAAATTGAATACGGTCATTCAGGGGTTGAAACCATTGGGGCGAATGGAGCAAGCCGTATCATGGCTGGCCGGCTGGCAAGGGAATAAAGCCCCTCGGATCGAGAAGCCATTGGTCGCGGTGTTCGTAGGAACACACGGTGTTTCTAAAAGCATCTTAGCTGAAGACCCGGTCGAAAACGCGCGCGCAAGGGTCAAATCCATATCTGAAGGGAAGGCGGCGGTTCGCGGTATAGCAACCGCCCAAAACGCAGCATTTAAAGTCTATGAACTGGGCGTGGAAGTGCCATGCGCAGATATGACAACAGAGCCGTCATTGTCTGAGCGAGAGTGCGCTGCGTCGATTGCCTTTGGTATGGAAGTCGTCGCAGAAGGTGCGGATATCATTGTTCTCGGGAATGCCGGGATTGGGAGTGTGACGGCTGCTGCTGCTATTGCCAGAGGACTTCATGGCGGCACAACCGACTATTGGGCCGGCGGTCGCGATAAGGCCGCGCAATTGCGGATTGAAGCTGTTGACGCTGCTGCCGCAACCCACAAGGATTTTCTCAATGATCCACTTGAAATTCTCCGACGATTTGGGGGGCGGGACATCGCCGGCATGGTCGGGGCTATTCTCGCGGCCCGACATCAAAAAATCCCTGTGTTGCTGGATGGGTTTGTTTGCTGTGCCGCTGCGGCGGTTTTACATAAACTAGATGGAACCAGTCTTGACCATTGTTTTGCAGCGCACATCACGACCGAGCCCGCCCATGGCGCTTTGCTGGACCGAATTGGAAAGAAACCATTGCTCGACTTGGGAATCGGAATTGGCGATGGGAGTGGTGCCGCTCTTGTCCTCTCCATGATTAAATCGGCAATTGCCGGCAACGAGGTTTTGTAGAATTCTCACTCTAATATGTTCCATTATTACACGTGTTTTGAGCAGTTAATGTTCATTTTTAGTTGAACTAAGAAATATATTTGTTGCATATCGCACTTACCGTGCAAGAAATATTCTGAAACTGGATTCTTCAAATGGCGTTGTTTGAACATAAAGATTTTGATGATCATGAAAGCGTTCATGCCTTCACTGATCCCGATAGTGGCCTGAAAGCATTTATCGGAATCCATTCAACGCATCGCGGTCCGGCAGCCGGGGGTGCCCGCCTTTGGACGTATGAAACATCAACAGACGCGCTCACGGACGTTTTGAGGCTATCACGCGGCATGAGCTATAAAAATGCCATGGCGGGATTAAACTTAGGCGGTGGTAAAGCTGTCATCATGCGGCCCGAAAGTGATTTTGATCGCGCGAAACTGTTTACGGCCCTCGGCAAAGCTATAGATTCGCTTTGTGGGAAATACTATACGGCAGAGGATGTTGGCGTCTCTCCTGATGATATGCGTAATGTGCTATCACAAACAAAATTTGTGGCCGGCCTTGAGGAAGGGGATGCGGCCTCTGGTGATCCATCACCGGTCACCGCGGACGGCGTATTCCGGTCGATCAAAGTCGGTGTTGAAAAACAAATCGGAAGCCGCTCGCTCAAAAACGTTCATGTTGCTGTTCAGGGCTTGGGTCATGTCGGGTATGCGCTTTGCCAGCATCTGCATGACGCAGGTGCCAAATTGTCGGTGACCGACATCAACGAAGACGTGCTGATAAAGGCCGAGAGCGCGTTCGACGCAAATATCGTTGATCCTGATGAGATTTACGCCGTCGACGCTGAGGTTTTCGCCCCGTGTGCCTTGGGCGCAGTGATCAATCCTGACACCATTGAGCGCTTAAAATGCAAGGTTATTGCGGGCGCGGCCAACAACCAATTATCCGTCGCTGAAATCGGTAAAGATTTGATGGATCGCGGTATTCTTTATTGCCCGGACTATGTTGTAAACGCGGGTGGGATCATCAACATCGCCGGTGAAATTGAAGGTTCTTATAGTCGCGAATGGGTCGAGGAAAAACTGGTCGGGATTGAAAAAACCTTGGCCGATATAATTGCTCAGTCGGCCGATACAGGTATTCCAACTAACAAAATCGCCAACAAAATGGCGCGGGAGAGGATAGGCCGGGGCTAAACTGCGCCTTTTTCCGAACGGCGGTAATGACTGTCTTTTCGTAAGAATGAGCGTTCCACGAATTTCCATAAAAATAAACTCGCCACAACCACTAGAATGCCAGTCAGGGCAAACCCCAGTGCCGGGTTGGACGTAAATAGTCCCAAGGCGATCAACCCATTAATGATCGGAAAATGGGTGATGTAAACACCGTAGCTGATATCTCCCCATCGTGCCGCGTTCAGTTGCACGCCCGGTGCATAGGCAATACCTGTAATCAATGCGCCCAAAGCAAGAGGACGGATCACATCCAAATTGGGAAGGTAAGATACGGGCACAAGCAGAACGCCCAGTAATCCTAGCAACAGCGCATGTCTTTTTACGATATCGCGGAAACTCCAAATTAAAATTCCAACGGCAAAAAAGCTCATTTGCCCAGGAAGTTGCCGTGCGATTTGAGCGGCGTATGGGACTTCAAGAGCCGGAATTAGTCCGCGCCACAGTTCGGCAAAAACATAGATTAGCGCGAGAAGCACCCACTTCAGACGGCCTAATTTGGTCATTATCCAAGCCAGAATAGGTAGTACAATGTAAAACATGACTTCAATTTTCAATGTCCATAAAGCCCCGTTAACTTCGCTGTGTCGGTGTCCGTCGAAAAGTCCGGGCAGATTAGGCTCGAGAAAATTGAGGAATACGAGATTTGCGCCGGTATATCGCAATATATCTGAAAACTGCCCGGTCATGATTAAACTGATGACAGCTGGTATGAGAATGATCACGGCATAGGCCGGGTACAATCGACGCACCCGTTTGTTGGCGTAGTCACCGACACTTTTTGAGTTTAGAAAGGAGCCATAAACTAAAGCGCCCGAAATGATAAAAAAACCTTGAATGGACAATTCTGCCAACCTTGCGAGGTGCACCTCACCGGCTGATCCCGGCCATAAATTCGTGAGAACGACAGCGTGAAACACAAAGACACCGCTTGCAAACAGCAGACGCAGAAAGTCGAAACGATTATTGGTTTTGGCTCCAGTGCGTGAGATCATATTCGCTGACATGCAACCTGCTTATGTGGGTTTGGTTGATGCGTAAATATCCAAATCACGCTCAGACTGGAAATAGATGAGACGTTGCCTGCGGTAATTATCGATTTTTAGGATTATTTTTCGCAAATTGAAGAATTTAGAGCGACTAATGCTTGAAAACCTCTCGATCTACGCTAATGACGACGATAAATTCTAATTTCTAATGTATTTAGAAAACTAAAGGTAAAGTCGATGAATCTTGATCATATAACCGTCTTGGTAACAGGTGCATCCCGCGGGGCTGGCGCCGCTATCGCGCGTGCATGTGCAGGCTATGGAGCGAAAGTGATCGTCCATTATAACGGCAATGCGAAAGCCGCCGAAGCGGTTTGTGCCGATATCGGAGCCAATGCGATTGCAGCCGTTCAAGAGGATTTATCCCAACCCGGTGCGGGAAAAAGACTTTGGACGAAGGCCAAGCAAGCGGCCGGCGGTGGAATAAATGCGCTTATCAACAATGCGGGTATCGATCTTGTTTCTGATCCTGAAGGGTCTGATGAAGATTGGGATGCCAGTTGGCAAAAAATTATCGCCGTCAATTTGCAAGCGCCGGCTGATCTCAGTCGCTCGGCCCTAATCGATTATAAAAAAGCAGGGGGCGGGCGTATCGTCAATCTGTGCAGCCGTGCATCGCACCGGGGTGACTCCATAGATCATCCGGCCTATGCCGCTTCTAAGGGCGGGTTGCTCGCTTTGTCTAAAACCATGGCCCGGGGTGCTGCCAAAGACGGTGTCTTGGTATATGCTTTGGCCCCCGGATGGATTAATACGGAAATGGCACCAATAGACCCGGAGGTCCTCGGTCCGGCGATTGCAGAAATTCCTCTTGGAAAATTTGCTGAACCTAAAGAAATCGGGGCGATGACCGCGTTTTTGCTATCTGATCTTTGTCCATCTGCCACAGGCGCAACCTTTGATATCAATGGCGCGTCGCACGTTCGCTAATACCGATATTGGTATTTAAACGAGTGCTTTAATAAGCATTATCTGAACTAGGTCTCCACCAGAGAGAGCAGCCGAATTGGCGTTGCGGATCAACAAGCAATTTGTTGTCACAAATGGGGTGACCAAAGAGCTGTCCTGACGCGGAAAAGGCGTCACACAAATTTGACCTGCAGCGTCGACGGTTGCGCGTGCGCGGATATATTCAGCCCGGTCACGCACCGCCGGAAGGTCTTCACTGACTTTCGCAGCAATCGTGTTATGTGCTTTATCTATTCGACCTGACATTGCGTACATCAAAGTTTTTAAGAAGATATGCGCGCAAACCAGCGCAGACGCCGGATTTCCGGGAAGACCCAGCACATATTGCATTTCGAGCGTTCCGAACCAGGTCGGTTTTCCCGGCTTGACGGCAGTTTTGGTGAAGATGGCTTGATAGCCGAGTTCGTCAAATACCTGCCGCATGAAATCGCGGTCGCCAACGGACGCTCCGCCGATGGGGAGAAGAATGTCTGCTTCAGAACAAGCGCGGATATGGGCCTTGATCGCGGCCGGGCTGTCCTTGGAAATGCCCGCATACATGACCTCGCCGCCCCAGTCTTCTATCAGCGGTCCAAGCCCATATGGATTGGAACTGATTATACCGCCGACGCCGGGCTCGATTCCCGGTTCGACGAGTTCGTCGCCATTGGCCAGTATGGCGACCTTGGGCTTGCGAAAAACGTTGACTTCGTCGTGATTCCCCGCCGCGATCAATGCACTGAGAAACGCGTCTATTCGGGTTCCGGCGCTCGCGATCAATGCGCCTTTTTTGAGATCAATACCGGCCTTTCGGATGTGAGTTGAAGGGCTAATATCGACAGTCAGTATGATGGTGTCGCCATCCCGGGAAACGTTCTCTTGAATAATGACATGATCGGCCCCGCGCGGGACTACGCCGCCGGTAAAAATCCGGATGCATTCATTTGCCCCGACCGTTCCGGTAAATGGATTCCCCGCCGGGGATTCGCCGATCACTTTAAACTTTGATCCTTTTTTGAGATCATCAGAATGCGCAATCGCATATCCGTCCATGGCGGACGCATCCAGAGGCGGCAAGGTCGTGCGGGAATGAATGTCGCTCGCCAAGACGTAGCCAACCGCATTGCGCAATGGCATCGGCGTAACGGGCATTTTTTCAGCCGTCGATACTATTTTTTTTACCGCTTGATCGACGGGTATGAGAACCATCAAGAATCCTGTGGGCGATGGGGGTCTTTATAGTAAGTCCCTGATTTTCCGCCGCTTTTTTCCAATAACTCAATGTTTTCAATGACCATACCCTTATCGACCGCTTTCAACATATCATAAATGGTCAGACATGCGACGCTGACAGCGGTCAGGGCCTCCATTTCCACACCCGTCTGCCCAGTTGTTTTCACGCGGGCCGTTACGGAAAGCCCTGGAAGCTTTTCATCAATAGTTATCGACACTTTGGCGCCGGTAATGGGAAGAGGGTGGCACAGGGGAATGAGGTCAGCCGTTCGTTTAGTCGCCATTACACCGGCGATTTCTGAGATTGTGACTACGTCGCCTTTTTTGGGTTTTCCGCCTTGAACCAGCTCCAGTGTGCTTGATTTCATCCGGACTTGTCCAACGGCGACCGCTAACCGGTTCGTCGTCTTCTTGCCCGAGACATCGACCATATTGACCCGGCCATCCGCATCGAAATGAGTGAGTTTGTCGCTCATAAATGCTCCTTCATGCGAGGCATAATCTCTACGAGATTGCACGGGCGGTATCGGCTGTCGAGTTGGTGGGAAATGACTTTATCCCATCCATCTTTGACGGCTCCGTTTGAACCGGGCAGGGCGAAAATAACGGTGCCGTTGGCCAGCCCGGCCAGGGCGCGTGACTGAATGGTCGACAGGCCGATGCTTTCATAGCTGACCATGTGGAACATATGGGCAAACCCATCGATTGTTTTTTCAAACAAAGGCGTGATGGCTTCCGGCGTGACGTCGCGTCCGGTTAATCCTGTACCACCACTGGAGACCACGACATCGATATCAGGTGTATCTATCCAGGTTTTGACCTGTTCCCGGATGACGGGAATATCGTCGCGAAGGAGTTTTCGGTCCGCGAGCTCATGTCCAGAGGCTTTGATGCGCTCGACCAATAAATAACCGGAGGTATCGTTTTCCAGTGTACGGGTATCGCTGACCACCAGGACGGCGATGCGGACCGGCTTAAAAGTTTTTGTTTCGTCTATACCTGCCATTTTAGGTCCAGCGCTCCCGATCTTTATAATCTTCTGTCCGCGGTTCTATCCATTTCTCCCCGTCGGCGCCAGTTTGTTTCTTCCAGAACATCGCGTCGGTTTTAAGATAATCCATGAGAAAATCGCAGGCTTCGAAGGCTGCGCGCCTGTGTTCAGCGGCTGTTATAACCATCACGATAGGTTCACCGGGACTCATGGTCCCAATCCGGTGGATGACAAGGACGTCAACCAGTGCCCACCGTTTAACGGCGGCATCGGTCGCGCTTTGGATGCCTTTTTCCGTGACGCCCGGATAGCTTTCCAGATACAGCCCGGAAACATCGCCTCGCTCACCCCGGACACGACCGATAAAGCTGGCGATGCCACCCGCATTGCCGCTTGTTTTGGAGAAGCTATTTAATCGCTCTCCCGGATCGAATGAGCTGTCGAGAATTTCCAGCATCAGCCTCCCCCGACAGGTGGCAAAAACCCGATTTCCTCATCACCATTTAGGGTGAGGTCCTCATGGACAAGCTTTTGATTTACCATGGTTTTTATATATCGTTCGTCAAGCGCTTCGCCAAGGTGTCTGTTCTTTCTCAACCACATCTTGAGTTGGCTAAGTGTCGTGATTCTTTCAGGCAAATTAAATTGTTCTTCGCGGCGACCCGCGAGGTCCGATAATCGACCGAAATAAAGCACCTTCAACATAGGATTATGATAGGCTCATATTGAAAAATTTCCAGAGCAAACGTAGTGCGACATATAGGATTAATAGTGCCGTCAGCCGCCTGACGATTTGCGGATCCAGTTTTTTGATACCTATGGTGTTGCCAACCCACCCGCCGATCAAGACCGCAGGAATAAGCAGCCAGTAAGGCTGTGCCAATTGCAACAAGTCTTGCGATTGCAGTTTCACGAACTGACCCAACAGGCCTGAGATCGAATTCACAAGAATAAACAGGCTGCTGGCGGCAGCGATGGCCTTGGCCCCACCCCAATTCATCCGATGAAGAATAGGGGCCAGGAAAATGCCGCCTCCTATACCGACAATACCGGAAATTAGCCCAATGGCGCCGCCAATCGGGTAGGCCAGCCAGCCAATGTGTCTTGGCGTTTTGTCGCTATCCTGACCTTTTTTCAATAAAAGCGAGATACCGGCAAATAACAGCGAGGCCCCCAGTAGACCGATAAATACGATTTCAGGTATGTTTAGCCGCCCCCCGATCCAAGCCATTGGCACGGCCAGAGCTATAAATGGCAGGATTTTCTGCCAGTTCAGAAACCCGGCCTTGCTAAATCGGTAGGTATTACCGCTGACAACCGCTATGTTGCAGGCCAGCGCGATAATTGGATAAATTCGGTAATCTGCTCCGCTGAGAACCAATAAGGCGTTGTAGGTTGATCCGCCGCCGAACCCGACGCTGGCGTAAAGCGCGGCGGTCAGGGCAAACAAAACAATCAATGCGACTTTCATTTCGACCGCGTCCAAGCTATGCCGGATACATGTCTGATACCAAGCTTCCGTGTTTGATCTTGTGTGGTGGGGCCTCTCGCCGGTTTGAAGGGGAGCATAAAGCGTTCGCGCCTTTGGGAGAAAAAACCGTTCTTCAACATGTGATTGACAGGGTTGAGCCACAATGCCGTGAAATTTGTTTGAACGCGCCGGAACACGATGGGTTTGAGTTGTTTGAATTGCCATTGTGCCCCGACGGTCCCGATGCGGGGAAAGGGCCGCTGGCTGGCGTCCTGACGGCCATGAATTGGGCCGATAAGGCCGGGGCCGCACAGGTTTTGACCTGTAGCAATGACACGCCGTTTATTCCGTTGGACTGGGCGCAAATACTCAATAAGGACTCCAATGATAAAATCCGGGTTCCGGCGTTTGAGGGGAACTCCCACTTTGTATGTGCTTTGTGGCCGGTACAATTGAAGATCGAATTGGCCAATTATCTCGCCAGCGGAGATCGGTCCGTTCAAGGCTTTGTTCAATCGCAAGCTGTTGAATTTATTGAGTTTAGTGGCGTAAATGATTTTGATCCGTTTTTTAATGTCAATACGCCGGATGATTTGCGAACTGCCGCAGAAATACTGCAAAGCGTCAACCGCCGGTAACGGACATATGACGGGCAACCGCCGGCGCGCTTCGTCTTCGGTCTATTTCAAATTCGTGCTTCTCGGGTTTACGCCCGATGGCTTCATCGAGGATTGGATCGAGTGCGGCAACCCCGTCCGGGCCCCGCAATGCCGCGCGGAGATCGGCGTTGTCGTCCTGCCCTAGGCACATGAATAGTTGCCCCGTACACGTGACGCGCACGCGGTTGCAACTGGCACAAAAGTTATGCGAAAGCGGGCTGATAAAGCCTAGACGCCTACCGGTTTCCTTAATGTCGACATAACGGGAAGGACCGCCGGTTGTTTCCGGGGTATCGGTCAAAGCCCACTTCTGTTCCAGTTTATCACGGATCTCGGTGAGGGGAATATATTGATCAAAACGGTCTTCGCCGGTTTCGCCCAAGGGCATGACTTCGATAAGGCTTAGATCCATCCCCTTGCCATGCGCCCATTCAATCATTTCCGGAATATCATCGGCATTGTCGTTTTTAAGCGCAACGGTATTGATTTTCAATTTCAGGCCAACGTCCAGTGCCGCATCAATTCCGTCCAGGACTTGGGTGATGTTACCGCCGCGCGTGATGCGATTAAAAGCGTGAGGATCGAGACTATCTAGAGACACATTAACGCGTGCAACGCCCGCATCTTTAAGCGGGCCGGCAAATCGCGCCAATTGCGTTGCGTTTGTTGTTAGCGCGATTTCGTCCAACCGTCCCGCATCTAAATGTGCTGATAAATGATTGATAACATTCATGAAATCTTTTCGCACCAGCGGTTCTCCGCCGGTCAACCTGATTTTCCGGACGCCCCTTGCGATAAAGGCGTCAGCGACCTGCCCCAGTTCTTCCAAGGTCAGCAAATCTTTGCGGGGCAGGAACTGCATCTTTTCGGCCATGCAATAAAAACAGCGTAGATCGCATCTGTCGGTTAGCGACAGGCGTAGATAGGTGACGCGGCGGCCAAAGGGATCGGTCAGGTTTTTCATAACCTAGATATTGCTACGTCCACGTCTTCATTTCAACGCAGATTATTCAATATATGAGAATTAATTGGCCTTATGCTGTGGCGATATATTCGCGCAATTCAGCGGCTTCATGTTCGGCCTCGGCAATCTTATGTTTGACCACATCACCGATTGAGACCAAGCCCAATATTTGGCCGTCTTCCATAACGGGAATATGCCGAATTCGCGAATTGGTCATAATGTCCATAATTTGGTCAACCGTGGCTGTCTTTTCGACAGTAACCACGCCTTTGGTCATGGTTTTGGTGACGTTTTCGTCGCGAAAGCCGGTTTCCTGGGCCAGCGAGCGGCGAATTATGTCTCTTTCAGACAAAATACCGGACAATTGCCCTTCATTATCAGTGACAAGAACCACACCAATATTGCGCGAATTTAGCATTTTGATGGCTTCGCGGAGCTTGGCCTCCTCATTTACAGCGTAAATTTGAGTACCTTTTTTGTGCAGTATTTCTTTTGCATTCATACGAACCTCCGATGTGGACACTAACACAGAATGGGCGTCTTGTCTAAAATATGAATGAAAAATGAATAATGTACAGTTTCAACCACAGTTATATTTTCATTTTCTTAACGACGGTACGATAGAAATTTGGGATAAAATGTGTGGGAAATTAGAATGAACTCGGCACCTGAAAATATAAAAAGATGTTTAGTTATTGGCTTTTCGATTTCTGCCGTAGGCATGGCCAGTGCGCAGACAATCCCTGATCCAGCCAACCCATTTGATGTCACTTGTTCAATAGTTTCGTCGTTAGAAGCTGATCATTCCGCTGTCAAGTGTGCCGATGGCGGACCACCTGAGCTTAGTTTTTCCCACAGTTTTGGATCGAATTCGTCGAGTGCGAGCAAATTGTTTGACGCTATTATTGATAAATTCGGCCCATCAAACTCTGTTCGAGGAAATAATTTCGTTTGGCAGATTGACAATCCCGAAAAACAAAAAAAACAGAAAAAAACCGTCACAATTGTTTTAACGATAGATCCAGCAGGTGACTCCCGGATCATGATGGACCGCGTGGAGCCGGGGACTGTTTTTGCAAGCGGTAAGAAGGCGGAAAAAAAGCCGAATACAAAAGAGAATAAAGGTAAAAACCACAATTCTAGACCGACCCATAATGTATTTAAAAAAGATGACTCTTTCTGAAATGCGTAACGTTGGTAATGATATTAAACGGGATAAACCGATCGTTTTGTCTTTGACCAGAGCTATATGCTTTTGTTTCAGTTGGGCTTTATTGTCTATTTCGGCGCAAGCGCAAACAAGCACTTATTCCAATACAAATACGAGTGGAAATGCGATCGGTGATGGCACGACCTGCGGGACCGCATCTCTCACCCGGACGTTTGTTGTTCCTGGAACTGACGATTTTACGATCGGCGATTTAGACGTTGGTTTTTTGGCATCGCATTCCTATCGGGGTGATATACGCGTGGATTTGACTGCACCTGACCCCGCATCGACAACAGTTAGAATAATTGCTTCCAATACCGGTGCGGGCGGGGGGTACGTCAATTATAATATTGAGTTAGATGACGATAATACAACGGCATTAAATACTTTTCCGCATAATAGCGGCGATGGACTAACCGCTCCTCCTTATGAAAACCAAGTCAGCCCCAGCAATGCTTTGTCCGTATTTACCGGACTGAACTCAGTTGGAACCTGGACATTAACAATCTGCGATGATTATTTCGGTGCAGACGCTGGCGCCTTTTTACGCTCTGATCTATATTTTACCCACTTACCGCCACCAACTGACGCCGATTTGTCTATGGCTATAACGGCCAGCGATACGACGCCCAATACAGGTACAAATGTTGTGCTGACATACACAATAAATAATTCGGCTTTATCATTAACTGCCGACGGCATAACTGCCGATATAACGCTTCCAGCCGGACTTTCTTATGTATCAGACAATGCTGGTGGCGGTTATAATTCGACGACGGGCGTATGGACTGTACTGGGTTCAATTGCGGCAGGAGATACTGTATCCTTACAAATTACAGCTTTTACTGAATTATCGGGGAGTTATGTAACCAGCGCGGAAATTTTAACGTCCAATCAATCTGATCCCGATTCGACACCCGGTAACAGCGTAACGACCGAGGACGATTATGACAGTTTGACCTTGGTGCCTGTCACACCACCTGTCCCATCGCTGGTCTGCCCCGGTGCTGCATCAGTCGTCGATTGGGATACCGAAGTTTGGGCGGAGGGATCAACAAACAATACCTATAATGTGGATGGCGAAGACATAACATTGACAGTTACGGCAGCCGCTGGCGTGCTTCTTAATAACGCGACGTTTGGCGGACAGTCACCAGCTGAACAAACGACATTTACCGGGGGGTACTCTCCGGTGGAGTCCAATGTTGGCGTACTTGCTAATCAGCCGAGCCAATCCAGCACAGTCGATATTGATTTGTCCCTCGGAACTTTCGGAACCGGCGTCTCAAAATTTCAAATGACATTGTTCGATATTGATTTCGGTACGTCCCAGTTTCAAGATCAAATAACAATTGCAGGGAGTTTAAATGGGACGCCCGTTTCTGCAACTTATCTTACGGGAACCTCTTATACAATGTCAGGCGATGTCGCCACAGGTACAACCGCGTCCAACAGTAATCTTGGAAACGGCAATTTGACAATTGAGTTCGCCAATTATGTCGATACGATTAATATTACCTATGGCAATGGGTCCGGCGCTCCGGCAGATCCCGGACAACAAGGTATCGGGATTCATGATTTATTCTTCTGCCCCCCGACAAATGCCGTTTTAACTGCGCAAAAAACCACAGCAGTGTATGATCCATTGAGCGAAGGGCTATACGCCATTCCCGGCAACGACGTCATTTATACTATTGAATTTACAAATTCCGGAACTGGGCCAGCGGATACAGATTCTGTGGAGATTATCGATGAAATGCCGTCTGAGATCGAATTTTATAACGGTGATATCGATGACGGCGGACCACTGACTGATCCTGTTATCGGTGTTGACAACGGAAGTGGTTTGAGTTTGGATTATGGAACTGACGTGAAGATATCCAAAGCGGCGACAAAACCTTCTAATTTTGCCTCATGTACCAACGATACTTTGAACGCAGGGTACAATCCGGATGTCACTTTTATCTGCCTCAACCCATCGGGCGAGATGGCTGACGGCGATCCCGATCCGAGTTTTCAGATACAATTCAGGGCCCGAATAAAATAGATAGAATTAGGTGTTTATCTTTTTCAAATAAGTCTATATTCCGCGCAAGCCTGATATCTTAGCCATCTGCGGGAAAGCTTAATGAAAAAGCTGCGTTACTCCAAAAAAGCATTTTTAACAAAAGCGGCCGGACACAAAGCCTGGTCAAAAAGAGGCGGATTTGAGCCCGGAGCCGAGCATTTCTTGAAGGCATATTATGATGATGCCGTTCAAAATGACGCCCTGCCTTTATCGGTTGATGAATTGCTCGATTTTGCCAGTGAATTCTGGATGTTGGGCCAGACCCGTAAAGTCGGAAAATTTGTCATTAATGTCCGGGGATTGACCAGCGTCGACCGGTTGAAAGACCGGTATGATGTTATTGAAATTATCACCGACGATCGCAAATTTTTAGTGGACTCGGCGATTGGTGAGGTATCCGACCACGGGATCGACGTAATCGCGCTATTCCATCCAATCGTGTCGGGTTACAGAGACAGCAAGGGCGCATGGATCAAGTCGGGCAAAGCCGTTGATGAGTCTATGATCCAGGTCATCATACCAAAACAATCGAGAAAAATGAGAGCAGCGCTGAAGCGCGGAATTGCGCAAACGTTGAAAGACCTGGAATGCGTGATTGACGATTTCGAAGCTATGTCCAAATTGCTGGACAAAGAATTGGAGACCTTGAAAGCGCGGCATGGCGGTGTTTCCAAAGACAACCTCGAAGAAGCCTATTCGTTTTTAGAGTGGATGCTGGACGGTAATTTTGTTCTTCTCGGAACACGGAGCTACGATTACAAAACTCGAAAAGGGGCCAACATTAAATTCAATTACGTTGATCCTAAAATGATCGACGAAACCTGCTTGGGTGTTTTGCGGGACAAATCGAGATCCGTACTCCGGCAAAGCAATGAACCCTCAAATATCTCGTCAAATTTTAAAGCATTTATGGGCGAAAACGAGCCGGTCACCGTAGCGAAATCAAATCTGTTTTCCAGAGTGCACCGCAGGGTTCGCATGGATTATGTTTCCATCAAGCACTATAATAAAGATGGCCGCGTAACTGGAGAAACGCGTATCGTTGGTCTGTTTACCGCAGATGCTTATGAGAGATCTCCGAAATTTGTACCATTGATCCGGCACAAAATCCAAAAAGTCATTGATAAATACGGCATGGATCCCGGGTCTCACAATGGCAAACGCTTGGATTTTGTTCTGTCGACATTTCCGCGTGACGAGCTTTTTCAGATCAACGAGAAGGAACTATTCCGGATCGCCACGGGTATCGCGCAGGCGTTTGATCGGCCGCGGACGCGATTGTTTGTCAGAGAAGACACTTTCAAACGATTTATTTCCGCTCTGGTTTATGTACCGCGGGAAAACTACAACACCAATGTCAGGCGGCGCGTAGGCCGGCTTCTGGCTGAGTCCTATGGCGGTAGAGTTTCTGCTTTCTATCCTCAATATAGCGATTCACCTCTTGCGCGAGTGCATTTTATTATCGGCCTTGATCCGGACGCGTATTTAAATCCGAACTTCGTGAAATTGGAAGCGGCCGTCGCGAAAATTGCCGAGTCCTGGGATACACGTTTGCAATCAGCTGCTGAAGATACCAACGATTTGGAGCTTATTGAGGTTGTACCATCTTATGAACGATCGTTTTCAGCCGCTTACCAGGAACGCTTTGGTGTAGGCGAGGCTTTAAAAGATATTCAAGTTGCCGAAGCTCTCGCCGACGGGTGTCAACAAGACGTACGGGTTTACCATGAGGAAGAAGACGATCCAAAAATCTTTCACGTGAAATACTATAGCTGCGATGTACAAGCCGAACTCTCAAATGTTATGCCGATATACGCCAATATGGGATTGCACGTTATTTCGGAAACCAGCTACCGGATAAAAACGCAAAACGGTCGTGTTGTCTGGATCAATGATTATAAGATGAGATTGGCTTTCGAACCGCAAGATCTCGATCAATTGGCAAAAGCATTCCGCGATGCGCTACTGGCCATCAATTCGGGAATGAATGAAGATGATGGCTTTAACCGTCTGATTTTACAGCAATCTGTCGATTGGCGTATGGTCGCGGTATTGAGATTGCTCGCCCGATACCGGCTTCAATCAGGCCTTGACCCCGCAGAAAGTGTACAAGTCGAAGCATTGGCGAAGTATCCCGAAATCACCAAATCGATGATCGATTTATTCGAGACGAAATTTGACCCGACAAAGACCAAAACATTCGGTGTACGCAAAAAAAGTGTGAAGTCGATACAATCGAAATTAAACAGTCATCTCGACAAAGTTGTCTCGCTTGATCACGACAAAGCCCTGCGGCGAATGATTCAGACACTGACTGCGGCACTGCGAACAAATTTTTACGTTGGTCAAAACGAAGGTTCACGGCGACCATTCATCTCCTTGAAAATCGATAGCGCAAACGCCGGGCCCTTGCCGGCCCCCGTCCCGTACCGGGAAATTTTTGTCTGGTCTCCACGGGTTGAGGGCGTGCATTTGCGCTTCGGTCCTGTCGCCCGTGGTGGTCTGCGTTGGTCAGATCGGCGAAGTGATTTCCGCACTGAAGTCTTGGGCCTGGTCAAAGCGCAACAAGTTAAAAATACGGTGATTGTTCCTGTCGGGTCCAAAGGCGGGTTTTACCCAAAAAAACTTCCCAAAACGGGTGGGCGCGACGCGTTTATGGCAGAAGGAATTGCGTCATATAAACAATTCATCAGCGGCCTTTTGGACATCACGGATACCTATAGTGGCAAGGGAACAATCGCGCCTAAAGATACTGTATGCTGGGATGATCCTGATCCGTATCTGGTTGTCGCGGCAGATAAAGGTACGGCGACATTCTCCGACATAGCGAATGGTATTTCCGATGATTACGGATTTTGGCTCGGCGATGCGTTCGCATCAGGTGGATCGGTCGGGTATGACCACAAAGCCATGGGAATCACGGCCCGCGGCGGTTGGGAAGCCGTGAAACGTCATTTTCGAGAGATCGGTAAAGACATTCAAAACGAGGAATTTAACGTTATCGGTATCGGAGACATGTCCGGCGATGTCTTCGGCAATGGCATGCTTCTTTCCAAACAAATTAGGCTTATTGCGGCATTTGATCATCGCGATATTTTCATCGATCCCAATCCGTCTCCGGAAAAAACATTTGCGGAGCGTCAGCGTATGTTCGAAACGCCGGGTACGACATGGCAGGATTTTAATAAAAAGTTGATTTCAAAAGGCGGGGGCGTGTTTTCCCGCGATGCAAAATCTGTTCACCTGAGCCCGGAAATTAAAGATATGACCGGATTGAACGTTGATGAGTGTACACCAAACGACCTGATTACCGCCTTGCTTAAATCGCCATGTGAATTGTTATGGTTTGGCGGAATCGGTACATATATTAAATCAGCTGCACAGTCTCACGCTGACGTTAGTGACAAAGCGAACGACGCAATCCGAGTCAACGGCAGTGAAGTCAAAGCTAAAGTAATTGGCGAAGGGGCAAATTTAGGTGCCACTCAACCCGGTCGCGTTGAATTTGCACAAAATGGGGGCAGAGTGAATACAGATGCCATCGATAATTCTGCAGGTGTCGATTGCTCAGATAACGAAGTTAATATTAAGATTCTGATCGATAGTGCAATTGCCAACGGCGAATTGAAAGCTAATCGAAGAACAGCCCTCCTGTCGAAGATGACCGACGATGTCGCCGATTTGGTTTTGCAACACAATTACGACCAGACCGGTGCACTATCGCTTGCAGAAATGCATGCTGTCGAAGATCTTGATGCATATGGCCGCTTTATGGACGATCTCGGGGCCAAAGGGCAGCTGAATCGAGAAGTTGAAAACCTTCCATCTTCCAGTGAAATGCAACGACGCAAAGATAAAAAGCAAGGTTTGTCTCGTCCGGAACTCGCAGTCCTCAACGCCTATGCGAAACTCAATCTATTTAATGATTTGACAAAAACCGACATTGCTAAAGATAAATTTTACGACAAGACGCTTCAGGATTACTTCCCGAAGGCGCTCCATGGATTTACGAAATCACTCAAAAACCACCGCTTGCGCAGTGAAATTATTGCCTCAAGGCTGTGTAATCAAATTATTGATGTCGGCGGCCCCTTGTTCATGGAGCGGTTGAAAGAACAAACGAATTCAAATGTGCAGGAAATTGCAGCGGCGTTTTCCGTCGCTTTTGAGGTTTTGAAAGTAGACGAATTGCGGGCCGCAATATCCGAATTGGACAATAAAGTGGACGCGACAGCTCAGCTCACGCTTCATCACGAAATTGAACAGGTCTTACAAAGGGTTATAGGGTGGTTGTTACGACGCAATGACAAAGGCACGATTTTGGAACGTATCCAAAAACGTACAAAAGATATGAAGCAGGTGGATGAGAGCTGGATTAGTGTCTTGTCGACATATGATAGCCGTCGCGCAAAGGCGAGAATAGGCGGGTTCGTACGCGCAGGTGTCCCGGTCGAACTTGCGCAAGACGTTGCTTTGCTCCGAGCTCGCGCATCCGGCTTTGACGTGATCAAGCTCAAGGAGAAAACTGGATGGCCAATCAGAAAAGTTGCGGAGTTGTTCTACGATATCGGATCCCGATTTAAAATTGACCGTCTCCGTTCCATGTCCATGAAGGCAACACCGCAAACGCATTGGGAAAAATTAGCTCAAAAACGAATCGAGGAAGATTTCTACTCGGCTCAAGCAGATCTGGCTCAGGCGGCCGCGACATTACATATGCGCAAAAAAGGCAAACCTACGGTTGAGACGCGGAAAATAATCAACCAGTTCGTTGAGAAAAAGAAAGATAGTGTAACAACTTATGATGACGCATTTACCAAGGTAAGCGGCTCCGGAAACTGGACATTGGCGAAATTTGCCATCATAAATACCCAATTACGCGAGTTAATCGGTAAATAAAAAGGGGATATGACTGTTTTGCGGGTTGGTTAAGCCCGCCTTTACTTTCACGTTTAATAAGATAATAAGTCAGCTTTTTGACAATACCTAGTATTCTGGGGGACATTTCCATGAATTCACCAACTCCCACAACGAGAATTCAGCCATACATTCCGGGAAAATTTGAAACGTTGATTGATGGGTTGGAATACGCCGCTCAAGGAAATTCCGGATTTAATTTTTTCACCGGTAAAGGTGAACTTAAAAGCGTTTTAACTTTTACAGAGTTACGCGATCAGGCCGTCGAGATGGCCCATCGATTGGTCGGGATAACGGACAAAGGCGACCGGATCGGTATCTGCGCGGTCACGAGCCCCGATTTTGCGATCATGTTCTTTGCCTGCCAATACGCTGGACTTATCCCGGCACCATTGCCGCTCCCTGTGACACTGGGCGGACGCGGTAGTTATGAGCGCCAACTCCAACGCATGGCTGATACCGGTGACTTTTCCGCATTGTTGACACCAAAAAGCATGGAAAACATCATGAGTTCCGCGTTGAACGATCATGATGTGCCCGTCATCAGCTTTGAGGATGTCAAACTCTTACCCAAACAGGACTTCTTAAGGCCTCATGACGCCGATGGTCCTTGTTATATTCAATATTCATCGGGCAGCTCCAGCTCGCCAAAAGGCGTAATCGGAACCCAGGCTTCGGTCACAGCCAATTGTTTTGGACAGATCGGAGTGGGTGGACTTCAGATTACCGAAAATGACCGGTGTACGTCTTGGTTGCCATTATATCATGATATGGGCCTGGTTGGCTTTATGATCACGCCCGTGATGTCGCAGATGAGCGTTGATTACCTTGACCCGCAAGATTTCACGCGGCGACCACTGACCTGGCTGCAACTGATCAGTGATTATGGAGGTACGTTATCATTTAGCCCGACCTTTGGGTTCGAGCTTTGCGTACGGCGTTGGCGGGAAGACCGGGTTATCGATCTGTCATCATGGCGCGGCGCTGGTATTGGCGGTGACATGGTTCAACCCGAACCCTTGAAAGCTTTCGTTGATACGTTTGGAAAATTCGGCTTTGAAATCGAAAGCTTTGTGCCGAGTTACGGCTTGGCTGAAGTTACATTGGCCGCGACATTCTCGCCTCCGCGCCAGGGATTGTTGGAAGATACGGTCGATATGGAAAAATTGGAGCGTACAGGAGAAGCTGCACCAGCCAATGATCTAACAGCCGAAGAAAACAAGCGGACATTTATTGCCTGCGGAAAAATTATTCCTGATCACGTGCTTGAAATCCGCAGTATGGAAGGCGAAGTGCTCGGGCAGCGTCAAGTTGGGCGAATCTGCATTAAAGGGCCAAGTGTCACACCGGGATATTTCCATAATGCACTCGCGACGCAGGCTGCATTTACTGAAGATGGATTCCTGGATACAGGTGACCTCGGATATTGGCTTGATGACCAGGTCGTCGTAACGGGCCGATTTAAGGACTTAATCTTGTGGCATGGCCGCAATATCTGGCCGCAAGATATCGAATGGGCGGCTCAGGCAGCCGCGACCAGCAGATGTGGACGTGCATGTTCTTTCGCAGTTGGTGGTAGCGGTGATGAAAAAGAGATCATACTTTTGCTTGAATGTCGGACACGCGACCAAAAATTATTGTCTGAAATCCACGCCGTTGTCAGCGGTGCTATTCGCCTTGAAATCGGCGCACCGGTTACGCTTATCCTTGTGCCGCGTGGTTCCATGATCGTAACATCTTCCGGCAAACTGAGCCGGGCCCGCGTTCGCGAAAAATTTCTCAATGGCGCGATCATCAATCTACAGGAAGACGAACACATCAAAGTCGTGGACTCCGCCAAAAAAGCCTAAATCCAAATGTCCAATGGAAAAACCGTCATCGCGCTTACGGGTGCCACCGGTTTTGTTGGCAGTGGGGTCCTCGATCTTCTTTTAGAACAAGGCTACCAGGTTCGGTGCCTGGTCCGTCGTGGATCGCGGCACAAAATGGTCATGCACCGAAATTCTTATTGGGTAGAAGGGGGACTTGCTGATTGGGAAGGCCTCGGCGAATTGGTCGACGGGGCTGATGTTGTTTTACATATGGCTGGTCTGATCACGGCGCGAACCAAGTCAGACTATGAGGAGGTCAACAGCATAGCTGTCGATACGCTTGCCAGAGCAGCCCACAAAGCCAATGTCGGGCGGTTCGTCTATCTTTCCAGTTTGGCGGCAAAAGCCCCGGATTTATCACTCTATGCATGGTCGAAACGTGAAGGTGAGTACTCTCTGAAAAACAGTTTCCCAAAGGATAAATCCGTTATTGTACGCGCCCCCGCCGTATTCGGGGCCGAGGATGTCGCGACAGCACCCATATACGCATGTATTCGCCGGGGCTTTTTACCGGCGCCCGGCGGGAGAGGATGGCAAAAACGCTTGTTAAGTCTCATCCATGTGGATGATTTGGCAGAATTCTTGGCCAAGATTTGCGTATCGCAACTTCACGATGGTGAGACGGTATCGCCGTCGACGCGCGCTGCGATCAGTTGGCCAGACTTCGCAGCGGCCTGTTCCTCGGCAAGGGGTGAAGAAGTTAAAGCAATTCCTCTGCCGTTGTCACTATTATACCCTGTTGCAGGCCTCACCACGCTCACAAAAGCAATCACAGGAAAAGGGCACTTAACACTAGGCAAACTTGGCGAATTTCTCTATGACGACTGGAGCGTTGAGGCTGGTTTACAATCGGATACAGATTTTTCCTTGGCCTTGAAAAAAACACTAGACCCGAAATGACCCAAGTACAGAGCAATTCATGAGCGCCACAGACCACGAGCAAATATTTGATAAAATTTGCGAACTCCTTGTTCCTTACAACCCGAAAAAATTGGCAATTACGCGTCAAAGCGGCATTGTCACCGATTTGGGCGTCGATTCAACAGCGGTATTTGATCTGATAATGGGACTGGAAGATCATTACGATATCTCTATCCCCATGGAGATGGTCAGCGACATTAAAACGGTCGGTGAACTTGTGAATGCAGTCAAACAACTTATTTCCGAGCAATAGGGCTAACGATGGATATTTTCGACAAATTTGACCCGATGAAATCCAGATTGGAGACAGTCCATAAGTTGGGTGTTGATCCATTCGGGGTCAAATTTGACGACATCATGAATGCGACGCGTGGTCGGATCGGAAACCGGGAAATAGTCCTGGCAGGAACGAACAATTATCTCGGCCTAACATTCGACCCGGACTGCATGGATGCTTCGATCAAGGCCATTAAAAACCACGGTACCGGTACAACCGGGAGCCGGATTGCCAACGGTTCCTATGAAGAGCATGTTGATCTTGAAAATGCGTTGGCAAATCACACCAATATGGCTTCAGCGATTGTGTTTTCTACAGGGTATCAAACCAATTTGGCGGCAATCGCAACCCTGGCGGGGCCGAAAGACTTTATTTTCATCGACGCGGATGCCCATGCCTGCATTATTGATGGATGCCGGTTGAGTCCCGCGCCGACGATCCGTTTTCGCCATAATTCGCCCGAAGATCTCGATAAACGCCTCACCCGCCAAGGGAAGATTGAAGACGGTATCGCATTGGTGGTGATCGAAGGCCTGTATTCAATGTTCGGAGATCGGGCGCCAATTGCCGAATTTGCTGATGTTTGTGAAAAACATGGCGCCTATCTCTACATCGATGAGGCCCATTCCTTTGGCGTATTCGGGCCGACCGGTTGTGGATTGGCTGAAGAACAAGGCGTGCTCGACCGCGTTGATTTTATCAGTGGCACATTTTCTAAAAGCCTTGCCTCGATTGGCGGGTTTTGCCTTTCCAAGCATATAGGATTTGAAATTACCCGAACCGCAATGCGTGCCTATATGTTCACGGCATCTCCGACGCCGTCAAACGTTGCGGCTGCACGCGCTGCACTTGATAAAATCGCAGAAAAACCTGAACTTCGAACCAATCTCGCTGAACGGGCTGAGCAATTACATGCGGGTCTGGCCGCACTGGGATATGAACTTTGTGCGGATCCAAGCCCGGTTATCGCGGTCAGAAGGCCGAATGAAATTATCGCGGCTTCTGAATGGAATTGGTTGTTGGAAAACGGCGTCTATGTGAATTTAGCCGTCCCACCGGGAACGCCGCAATCAAGTTCACTCCTGCGCATTAGCCTTTCTGCTGCGCACACAAAGGAAGATATCGACCATATTTTGTCGGTCTTTAAGGAAATGAGTGAAAACTCCGATGAGTTGAATGCGCGGGTCGCGGAAGTTTTAGCTGCGGCCGAATAATTATTTAAACGCGCCTTTGCGGTATAACCGCCACGCCAAAACCGGTGACCATAAAATCGGGTGACGTCGCTGTCCTTCCGTGACAGGAATTGTGACCCCAGAATGATTTTTCAGCTTATGCAAGACATAATCCAATCCGCCATCGAAGGTGACGGCACTGCTGAGTATCCTGATTGCGGCGACCGGCTTGCCCAACAGGCGTCGACCAAACCACTTAAGTTTGCACAACATTTGATTGAACGAACTTGCTACAGGCATAGCAAACAAGTTTTGGACATCCGGCTTGCCATATATTGTTTCCATCAAAGCACCGTATCGTTTTTCGTATCTCGCGACGATTTCTTCTGATCGGGCCTCGGAGCTTTCCGGTCTCAACTCGGTTTTATAGCTTTCCATAAAGCCACGGGCCCAAAACTTAATGGCATCCGTTTTACCAGTGAATAAAGGGGCGGTTTGATTGGCCACGTGTCTTATGCCGCGACTTCGGGCCAATTGTATTCGCGATTTAATCGACTCTGATTTCGGGAAGAGTAAAACGCAGGGTTGGGAAAAACGGCCCCAAACAACGGAGAGAAATGCTTTACCAGAACATTTTTTCTCAAAAGCCGGCAGTGAAATTATCGAGTATTTGCAATTGGAAATACTGCCGTCAGCGTTTGCATTTTCCATATAGTAGACTGACGGGGGAAGCATGGAATTGATCACCACACGAAGCGGCGATTTATGAGTTTTGCGATAGCTATCAACCAGCACATAAAAATCGAGCATTTTCTCTGGATCATTCATGGCCCGCAATGAGGAGCCATAATAGACAAATGCTTGAACGCGGCCCTCGTGACGGGTTTTGATTTTGTCGCACATGTTGATGACATTTTGTGAAGGTTTGAGTTGCTCACTTGCCAATATACGCAAAATTTTGTCTTTTCTATCCGGCATCGATTAGCTCAAAAACGTCAGCGGATCAGTAGTGGACAGTCTCATCGGCTTGGTCGAAAGAGGTAATTCTTCACCGTCCAGGACCAAGGGGCCATCATGAACCAGTGTCGCGGATTCAATATTCCAGCTATGAAACCCGTCACGTTCCAACGCGGCGCGCGCCCGACTGGATTGCTGCTTTTTAAACATGCGGGCGATATTGATGAATTTATGGCGAACATTCGGATCAGCATATGTCAAATGAACAGGCGCATTGTCTTCGCCCCAGAACGGATTTATCCCGATAATAAGTTTCGGAAGCGTGGTCGCCACACTCGTCAAGTGTTCGCCCTCAATGGTTCTATCGCCCAACTGCAGCTGGATCGGTGTTGGCGCCATGATCTCACGGCGCTTTTTTTTGGGCCCGAACAGGACTTTGAACAATGTGGTTCCGACAGCAGCTGATCCACCGATACCTTTCGTATGTATTTCGTCAAGGCAATATCGCGTGGCAGCAGGGAGCGCGCCGGTCGAAAGAAGAAAGCCGAAATGTAAGTTGGCGCCGCCGTCTTGTTCGATTTTCAATAGCGGCAGTGAGGTCGACTTGCGACTGTTCGGATTTCGCATGATCGACGTGATTTTGTCGACCGATGGGCGTTTCAAGCCAATATTGGCGGCCACAAGATTGGTCATCCCGCCCGGCAATAAAACAAAATTCGGAGGTGGCGTTGAATTGTCCAATTGTAAAATCGTTTCAGTGATGACGCCTTGAATAGTGCCGTCGCCACCTTCGATAAATATCGTATCAACTTTGTTGTCTAGCGCCTGCGTTACATAGGTGTTCAATTTTTCGAAGTCGTCGAGTTTGAACTTCATTACATCATGTGCGTCCGATACTTTTTCCAATACTGATCCGCGCGATGCCACGGTATGGCTCAACGGATTATAGAAAAAGGCTGTCTTGGCATTTGGCATAAATGGTTACAGTCGTAAAGATTCAGACTTAAGACACAAAAACCCGCCAATCAAAGCGAAAAGTGCAATTGGGAATCCGACGGCCCAACCAATCGGTAGCGTCCCCGAGACGGCAAAAGTCGACAATCCACCATCAATGATCAAATAGACGAAGCCGGATATAATCCCGATGATCAAGGCTGTATCGCCGGATTCTTCCCGTCCCGTTCTTTGCATAATAGGCACTGCGCACATTAAGAGAACAAACGCCGCGAGAGGTCTGGTCAGTCGGTGCAAATGCCAGAATCCATATGCGAAGCTCGGTTTCGACCCAGAGTTTCCTTCAATTCGGAATAATCGCATATCTTTCAGCGAAAGGTCGCGCGGGTCAGCCGCCAATTTCGCTATGCTTTCGGGGTTTTGTTCAGTGCTCCAAACCGATAATGGTGCCGGCGTAAAACGATCACCCGTGGCCAATCGGGAAACGCCTTTTAACACCCATCCATCCGGTGAATAGTCCGCACGGTCAATCCAGCTGATGATGGAAATGTCGCCGTTTTCTTCCTGATCAAAAAACTGCAAGTTTGTCAGGGTTCGCATATTGGGGCGACCTGCCGCTTTAATAATGCGATTTCCGTCTTGGAGCCACAATGGCTTTTCTTCACTTATGGAAGTGCGCTTGTACTCGCCGATCCCCCAGGCCTGTAGCGAACGGACAGCAGGTGGCATGGCTGTATTGATAAATGTTATGGAAAGCATCGTCACTCCAACGACGGCTGGTGTCAACATGGCGATCTGTCGGGGTACGGAAAGGCCAAATCCTAATAAAGACACCAACTCATGCTGGCGAATGAGTTTTACATAGGTGAGGAGCATGGCGACCATAACCGTGAACAGTAATACGCGGTCAAAGATTACGGGCGCACGATATATCATGTACTCGAAAGTCGCGATGAAGCCCCGATCGCCACTGATGATTTCGCCGCCATTGGCTAAAGCGTCAAATAGACCGACGAGAACAAGGAAACCGAATGTGACAGTCAACCAACTCAGTACAAACGTCTTTATCATATAAATGGATAACCGGATCATGATTGTTGACCGCGATCACGGGCCGCGCCAAGGGACGGAAATAGTGCGCGCAAGGTGCTTCGGATATCCTTCAGGACATCTTCAAAAATTGTCGACATTATAGAGAGCGGCGGTTGGCCCATTTTATAAGCGCTGTGTCTGAAAATAATGATCGCGGAAAGCGTCACAATCCCCATCAAAGGCCAAATCCCCATCCACGGCGCAATGGTCCCTTTAGCGCCGAGACTTTGTCCAAATTCTAATGCTTTTTGCAAGGTCAATAGGGATACGACTCCGACGAATATGCCTGCAGAAGACGGTTTGCGGCCATAATTAATGCCAAAAGGAACGGCGATGAAAGGGAGGAGCAAAAGCAAATAGGCGCGCGCAGCACGAAGGTGCAGTGCAGCGTTGTTCGCATTTACAGACAGGTTGGGACGCGTTTCACCTTTGCGGTTGCGTATCAGCTCCATTGTCGTCATTTCACGCGCATCCTCACCGCGCGAGCGAAAACGGTACGTGTCCAATTGCCCGACCATGGCGCTGGCTTCAAAGCTTAGCTGGCCTGTGATGTTGCGTTCCGGTGTGACGATAAAACCGCGTCCGTTTTCAAGTTGAAGAACCGGGTCACCGCTTTCTTCGCGGACGATAACTTCGCCGCGTTTGGCAGACGTGATACGCATCGCATCGTCTTTCAACTTTTCAAGAATAAATATCGATCCGCTTTCCGTATCGTTATCATCTGTGCCTCGGTAAAATGTGGTATCGCGAACACTGATGAATTTCCCTTCGCTCAGGGCCGCCGTGGATGATCTTTGTTGAACGCTATGCACCACTTCCCGGTAGCCGTAACGACCAACGGGTTGAAAATACCCCTCAATAAAAACGGTCAAGCCCGAGAGAATAATTGCAATGAGGAGGAAGGGTTTCGTCATATGGAAGAGCGATATCCCGGACCCGAAGGCCGATGTCAGTTCGCTCGACCGGCTAAACCGGTCAATCGTCATGATCGTTCCGAGCATCAGCGCGACAGGGATGGCGATGCCGAGATAGTGGGGAAGAAGATTGACGACCATCTGCGATGCATCATTTGCAGGCCGCGTGGAGCTGGAGACAATTTCAAAAATACGAAGTATGCGTTCAAGCAATAATACCGCGAGGGCAAACAGGACCAATCCGCCAATCGAAGTGAAGGCACGTCTGAGCAAATATGTATTGAGTTGTCCCATACTTACCAGATCTGAGAATGTTGATTGCTGTCCAGAAACATCCCCCCGCGTTTTAATATAATTCCGGGAAGAATACGTGTGGATTGCAATACGATGTCCTCATAATAAAGACAAGGTGTCGCTGCACATCCAACCATTTCAGATTCTTCCCGCTGTCGCTTCCAACATAACAGTTGAATAATAAACAAATTGTGCCCAAAAAGAACACCAAATAAAACGCGCATAAGCGGTTGAAGTGAAAGTTATCAAGGTCTGTTCAATGTCTTCGGAAATTTCCATTCACCCTGTGAACACGCCAGAGCTTAAAAAGCAGTTTCTTGAATTTCCATATGAATTCTACAGGCAGGATGAAAACTGGCGGGCTCCCTTAAGAATGGAGCGCGCTGATCAGATAAATCCCAAGAAAAACCCGGGCATGAAAGGTCTCGAAGTTCAGTTCTTTTTGGCGAAAAGAAATAGCAAAACCGTTGGGCGAATTGCGGCCATCAAAAATAACAATCATCTGGAGCATTATAAAGATGATACCGGGCATTTCGGATATCTGGATACGGAACCGGACCAGACCATTGTTAGCGCGCTTTTGAATGCTGCAGAAACTTGGATCAGGGAGCGGGGACTTAAAAAAATTGTCGGACCGCTTAACTTTTCGTCCAATGAAGAACTAGGGCAGCCGATCAGCGGATTTGACACGCCGCCTATGCTGATGATGCCGTACGGCCGCCCGGAAACACAAGAATATGTCGAGGCCTGTGGATATGTGAAAGAAATCGATCTTCAAGCCTATATTGCCCATATTCCGGACAGCTATCCACATCCTGAAATCGTACAGAAAATGGTCGATATTGTGGAGGCCGACTCAACAACAAAAATCAGGCACATGGATAAGAAAAACTTCATGCATGAAGTGAAAACAGCGATGACTGTGTTTAATGATGCCTGGTCTGATAATTGGGGTTTTATTCCTTTTACAGACGCACAAATAACCCATATTGCCAATGACCTTAAACCCGTCATTGTCGAACAGTTTTTCTGGGTCGTTGAAGTTGAAGGGAAGCCAGCGGCATTCGCTTTGCTGGTGCCAAATGTTAATGAGGCAGCTCATGGACTGGACGGAAAACTATTCCCATTTGGGTGGTTGAAACTATTGTATCGACTGAAAATAAAGCAAGTAAAATCGGGTCGAATTTTACTGATGGGTGTGAAAAAGGAATATCAAAAGACCAAGCTGGGATTGGCCATGGCGGCTGCGCTCAGCGCCAATATATTCAAACAAGCTCTTGATCGCGGATATCACACCGTCGAGATGTCCTGGATTCTCGAGTCCAATAAAAGCATGATCCGAATTATCAAATTGGGGCAGGGCAAATTGTATAAGACCTATCGTATTTTCAAAAAAGATCTGCATTAGGCCGCGCTATGGGATCAAAAACCAACGTCCTGATATTAGCCGGCCAACGCAAAGGTGTTATTGATCCGCTGTGTGCAAATGCCGGCATTCAGTGGAAAGCGCTTCTACCGGTCATTGGTAAGCCGATGATAGAATATGTTCTTGATGCACTTGATCAAAGCGCGACGGCGCAATCTCCCTATTGGATCAGCGGTATCGATAAGGGGTTGGTCGACGCGCCGTTAAATCAAAGTCCGTCTGCCGGTGGCCCGGCCAGCTCCGTTGTCGTCGCTGCTGAGGATGGCATTCCCTATCCATTTATCGTGACGACCTGTGATCATGCTTTGTTAACGGCTGAAATGGTCGACCACTTCGTTACAGAAGCAGATGCAAGCGGCGTGGATTTCGCGCTGGGGTTAGCCGAAAAAACGACAATTCAACTCGCTTATCCCGAGACCAAACGGACATATCTAAAATTTGCGGATCGAAGCGTGTCGGGGTGCAATTTATTCTATATCCGAAATGCGCGCGGCCTTGAGGCGATCCGGTTTTGGCAATCGGCGCAACATGATCGCAAGCAACCACTCAAGCTTGCCCGAAGGCTCGGAATCGGGATGTTGTTGAAATATGCGACTGGTCGCCTGACCTTGGACAACGCGTTTCAACACGTGTCAGATAAACTCGGAATTTCCGCTAAACCTGTACTAATGCCATTCGCCGAAGCTGCCATTGATGTCGACAAGCCATCTGATTTGATCTTGGTCGAGTCGATTCTTTCCAAGGAAGCTTAGCCTAAAGATGAGCGAAGATCTCAGCATCTCTGAAAATGGAACAGTCGGCAGTCGAGTTGCGCGTAACACCGGCTTGATGGTTGGCGCCAAAGCCGCGGCCGCTGTTATCGGCCTTGTGTCATTGGTTTTAACAACACGAACACTGCCAGTGGCTGATGTCGGACTATTGCTATTTTTGCACGCTTATATGCTTCTTTTTGCAGAAGTCGCGACATTTCAATCCTGGCAAGCCATGATCATGTACGGCACTCCGGATGTGGAAGCGAGGGATGGTGAGCGGCTTTCTCAACTCACCCGCTTTTGCATTGCGTTGGATTTCGTCGGTGCAGTCGCAGCATTCATTCTGGCCGTTCTGGGCTTGTTGTTGATCGGGCACTTTTTGCCTTTATTGCCGGCATTCACCGGCGAAGCGCAAACACAAAGCGTCGAAAATATCGTGAAACTCGGGATACCTTACTGCACCCTTATCCTTGTACATCAGGGTGGTGCTTCGACGGGACTCCTCAGGGTTTTTGATAAATTTTTGCCATTGGCCATTCAAACTTTGGTAATGCCGGTTTTCCGATTGATCGGGGTCGTCATCGCGATTGCGAGCGGGCTCGGTTTGATTGGGTTTGTTTTAGCTTGGTTTGTGGGCTCATTTATCGCCTACGTGGTCTTACCATTGTTCGCAATTCTGGAATTACGCCAGCGCAAATTACTAAAAGGGTTATTTAGACAATGGCCCAGCTTATCCGCGCCCCGCAAAGGCATTTGGGGGTTTGTCTGGAAGGCCAATATAGATTCTTCTTTGGCGACGGGAACAACTCACCTCCCGGTCTTAATCGTCATGCCGATATTTGGGGCAGCCTATGTCGGTGCCTATAAAGTCGCCGACGATATCGCAAAATTGTTGTCAGAGGGATATCTGCTGCTTGACCGTGTCATTTACCCTGAATATGCGCGCATGATGGCCAGGGGCAATGGCGACAAAATTTGGCGCTTGGTAGTGAAAACGGGCGCCATGATGTTATCAGGTGGACTCGTATTGGCTCTCTTGCCCGCATTCCTCGGGCCTTCAGTTATTCCGATGACATTCGGACCTGGATATGAAGACGCTGTCCCGCTGGCTGTACTATTGGTTATCTCCGCCGCTTTTATGGGCGTCGCCGCACCTCTATACCCTGTGTTTTACGCGGCCGGGCGCCCCGGGCATGCAATATTTGCCCGGTTTTTTGGCCTCGTGATTTACATTGGCCTGGTGGTCGCCCTCAGCAATATCTTAGGAAAAACCGGTCCCGGCTGGGCAGCGATTTTTGGCAATCTTTTTGCTGTTCTCCTGGCTATTATATTGGCGAAAAAAGTCTTGAAGACATCGACCTCCGCAGACAGAGTGCCAGAATGAAAAAAGACCGGATTGCCATATTTGATCTCGATGAAACCTTGACGCAAAAGGGAACTTGGGGACGGTTCGTGACGGGTATCGTCAAAGATCAGCCATTGAAATGGGCGCCTTTCGCCTTGAGCACAGCCTTCACCCAAGCCCATTATATGTTGGGATTGGGTCCGCGTGAGCGGGTGAAAGAGCGGATGATGCAGTGGACCATAGCAGGTCGGTCACGTTCGGAACTGGAACGATTGGCTCAGGAATTTGCTGATAACGAAGTTCAGAACGGCCTGCGTCGTAAAGCGCGCGAAGTTATCGAGCATCACCGAAATGCAGGCGATCGCATCATGATCGCCAGTGCCGCTGTTGATTTAATTGTGCATCCCATTGCCGATCATTTGAATATCGACGACCGGATTTGCACCGCGACGGCTTTTGATGAAAATCAGCGCCTTAAAAAGCGTTTGGGCGGCGTCAATTGCTATGGTCCCAATAAGCTGAAACTGGTGCGCGAATATTTGGAAAATGAACCCGGTTTCAATCGCGAAAATGTTCACATCACAGTGTATTCAGACAGTCGATCCGACCTTGATATATTTGACTGGGCTGATGTAGGAATAGCGGTCAATCCGAGTCCGCGTTTGCTCAAATGCGTCAATGAACACGGATTAAACGTGCAAGACTGGGATAAGGAATAATATGCGCCTGCTAAGTAAAATGATGCACCGGTTTGTGAAAGTCGGTGAGTTGACGATTATTGACGCAAATGATCTGTCTCATGTTTTCGGCCCGGGCGGTGACGGCCCGTCAGCGACGATCAAACTGCACGATAAGAAGCTGCACAGAAGCCTGTTTCTCAACCCCGAGCTTAAAGCCGGTGAAGCCTACATGAACGGCACGCTAACGGTTGAGGATGGCACGATACGGGATTTCCTGACCGTATTTGCGATGAACGCGCAATACCTGCGCGGTCAGGGGCATCAGAAGAGATTGCGCGCTTTTTACAAGCGCATCAAAAGATTTCACCAACGTAATTTAAAATCCGCGTCCAGAAAAAATGTGGAGCACCATTACGATCTCTCAAACAAGTTCTATAAGCTGTTTTTGGATGACGATATGCAGTATTCCTGCGCCTATTTCGAAAACGATGACATGACCCTTGAAGATGCGCAACTGGCCAAGAAACGCCATATCGCCGCTAAGCTCAATTTGAAACCGGGGCTACGAGTTTTGGATATTGGGTGCGGGTGGGGCGGCATGGCATTATATTTGGCCGAACATTGTGATGTTCATGTTACCGGAGTGACGTTATCTACACAACAACACGCGCTTGCTCAGGAACGTATTATAGAAAAAGGTCTTGAAGACGAAGTCGACATTCGACTTCAGGATTACCGGGAACTCAAAGGTCCGTTTGACCGGATCGTGTCCGTGGGCATGTTCGAACATGTGGGCGTCGGGCATTTTCCCGAGTTTTTCCAAAAATCGTACGAACTTTTGTCTGATGACGGATGTTTTCTCTTGCATTCCATTGGACGACGCGGGGGGCCTGGATCAACGGCCGCATGGATCCGCAAATATATTTTCCCGGGCGGGTACTCGCCCGCGGTCTCTGAAACCGTCGCGGAAATTGAAAAGTCCGGGTTTTGGATCAGTGATATGGAAATCCTGCGTTTGCATTACGGGAAAACAATTCTGGAGTGGGATAAGCGCTTTCAGAAAAACCGCGACAAAGTGGCCTCTATGATGGATGAGCGGTTTTGCCGTATGTGGGAATTCTATCTGATCGTTAGTGAGTTTTCGTTCCTGTACAGCAAGAACATGAATTTCCAGATACAGATGGTAAAAAAGGTCGACGGCGTCCCGATTACCCGCGATTATATGTTTGAAGCTGAAAACGCATTGAGATCATAATGGCAAATGCTAAAATAAATTCTGATGAGACAGTGAAGCCGGAACGGCCCAAGGAAATATCCGGGTTTCGTCGACGCTTCATCAAAAAGACCGGCAAAAAACTGGTGCGCGGTATTGCGAAATTTCAGGCGAAGCAGTCATTGGTTCCAAACACGCCCCATGTGTCTGTTGATCATTTTCCTTTTTTGCAGGAATTCGTCGACAATTGGGAAGTGATCGAATCCGAAGCCTGTGACGTCATGAAATTCAAAGAGGAAATCCCGGGTTTTCAGGATATTTCTCCAGACCAATATCGATTGGCCAAAGGCCGAAACTGGAAAACATTTGTTCTGTTCGGATTTGGGGAAAAGGTCGAGAAAAACGCCGCGATTATGCCCAAGACCTCCAGTCTGCTCGAAAAAGTTCCGAATTTACAGATAGCGATGCTGTCTATTTTATCCCCCGGATACCACATTCCTGCCCACACAGGTGTGACCAAAGGCATTCTGCGCACACATTTGGGGCTGATCATCCCTAAAGACTATGAGAAGTGCCGCATCCGCGTCGATGATGTGATCACGCCGTGGCGTGAGGGCGAGATATTCACGTTTGACGACACGTTTGAACACGAAGTGTGGAATGATACCGATGAAGAACGGGTCATTCTCTTGTTTGATTTTGATCGGCCCATGAAATTCGGAGGTCGTTTCCTCAATAGGGCTTTCCTTCGTTTGATGAAAATGACCGCCTATTATCAAGACCCCAAGAAAAACATCGCCTCCGCCGAAGAACGCTTTGAAGCAGCGGTTCAACGCGCCGAAGCCAATATGGAAGCGATGAGCGACTAATACGTTAGTGCCGTTTCAAAGACATAATCGCGCGCGCTACCGGTATCGGGCGTTCTCCCGTAAATTCGGCGGCGATTGCTGATGTTGGCGACATAACCTCAAGTCTATCTGGTGAGCTTTGCCAGCATCTGAGCTCAATTTCCCCATTCCGGTCGAATAAATAGCAGGCGCCGTCCTCTAAGGGGCCGGGAACCGCGTCAAATACGATTGCAGAGCCGATAGGGAATTGGGCAGACATCGCCGGATCATTCGCTATCAAAGCAAATGGCTTTTTTATCTTAAGGGACAAGGCGATATAATCATGGGCATCGCTGAGATCGATTGTACTTGTTTTTTCTGACTCGCCGGATTTCGGCCATTCAACAATCGGAATGTGATGGATTGGTGTGCCGAGATACTGTTTGTGGGCAAGGTTATGGCCATTCGCTTGCGTGCCGCCTGCCAAGAACCACTGCGGGGTTGAATTTAAAATTTCCGCAAGTTTTAAAAGAGCAGGGCGCCTTGGTGCGTGTGAGCCGGTTTCCCAATTGGCGACCGTCGGTTGGCTGACACTGGCGGCTTCGGCCAGTTCCACCTGCGAAAGGCCGTTCTGCAAACGGGCCTTCTTAATACGCTCTCCAATTGATTCCATTTAACCTCCCGACGCTTACCTTTTACATGAATATAAGTTAAACGAATATAAAGTCTATAGATAATTATAATTGAATCGTCCAGTTTATAAACGCTTTTGACGCGAAATTTGGCCAAAAATGACAATAAATTATCAAAAATGTACAAATAAGGCAGTTTATGAACGTAGCATGAATAAAAAATCGAATTAGAACCTTACTAAAAATTTATAAAATAAACCTATATTAATCTTGAAAAACTTATAAATATTCGTTATATCAAAATCAACAGAGGGTTTTTCCCCTCCGCACTTAAGGGACGAAGCGCGGGACATTAAGTGAGGTTTTTATGACAGGTGATTATTGTACACGTGAAGGCGCAGAACGCATCAAAAAGCAAATTGAAGACTATTGGGCCGAACGTGGCCGCAAGGTGAATATCAATTTGGTTCAAGGTGGATTCTTGGCTTCTATGCGTTCAGCAAGAACAGATGTTCGCTCTAATATGGTGAACGGTGTACCGACTGCGTCGACTGAGAATTTCGCCTAAAGCCTAATCAAGCAGCTCGTTAAGAGCAGACGGAAGATCGCGGAAAGACCGCAGGACTTTCTCTGCTCCGAGTGAATAAACTGATTTTGGGCTATAGCCGTAATTCATAAGGATCGACGGTATCTTTGCAGCCTTGGCTGCCAGGGCATCGGGAGCACCGTCTCCAACCATAATAATTGGTTTATTGCCGCGGTGACCCACCGCGGCATAAATGTGTCTGGCTGACGGTTTATTATACGGGATATCTCCCGACCCAACGATCCGGTCAAAATACCGGTCAATATCCAGTTCTTTCAGAAGCGGCCTCGCCATGACGCCGGGTTTATTTGTGCACACGGATAATTTGGATCCAGACCGTTTCAAATGAGACAGCACCTGAATAACGCCGGGGTAAGGCCTGCTCAATCGGCAAATATCATCCGCGTATAGATTTAAAAATAATGCCTGAAGATCATTGGCGTGGTCAGGATCGAGATCGCGGTGGGCGAACTGATAGGCATTGCGGATTAATGCCATTGATCCGTATCCAATCATGTGTTTGACTTTTGCCACTGGGATTGGCGCCAGCCCGTCTTTCGCGATGACTTCATTCAACACGCGTACGAGATCCGGTGCGGTATCGACCAAGGTGCCGTCGAGATCAAATGTGATAGACACATTCGTGTATTTTTCTGACATAGTTTCTTTCTAATTACGGCAATCGAATCGTGCAACCTGCCCAATCTTGGTCTAAAACCCACGATAACGACAGTGGCGAATCGCGTTGGAATCGCAAATAGGGAAGATAATGTCTAAATCGAACAAACGAGCCGCGGTTATTCTCGCCGCTGGCAAAAGCACTCGAATGAAATCCAGCCGGTCCAAAGTCCTGCATGAAGTCGGTGGCTTGTCGATGCTGGCTTGGGTAACAAAGCTGGCCAAATCTGCCGGTGCTGAAAAGATTGTTGCGGTTGTCAATGGGGGACCATCGGATGTACGGACGGCGGCCGAAGATCTCGGTTTAGAAATAGCCGTTCAGGATCCGCAATTGGGCACAGGCCATGCGGTTCTGGCAGCAAAAGAGCAGTTAGAGGGTTTTGAGGGAGACCTTGTTGTACTTTACGCCGACACCCCATTTATGAGAGTCGAAACATTAGCCGACGTCTTCGATGCACGGGACAAACGCAGCGACATCGTTGTGGTCGGCTTTGAGCCAAGTGTCGAACATGCTTATGGGCGACTGATTGTTGAAAATGGTGAATTGACGAAAATTGTCGAGGCAAAGGAAGCGAACGCTGAAGAACTCGCGGTCAATCTCTGCAATAGTGGTGTGATGGCAGCCTCCTGCAAAGATATATTTGCGGCTCTGGATCAAGTCACGAATGATAATGCCAAGGGCGAATACTATCTCACAGACATTGTCGGTATCATGCGCGGAGAGGGCAAATCCGCCTCAGCAATTCTGGCAGGGGAAGATGAAGTTCTAGGTGTGGATTCGAAAGTCGATTTGGCAAAAGCAGAAAAGATTTTTCAATCGAATAAGCGACGTGAAATGCTGGCAGATGGCGTGATCCTCCGCGATCCGGACAGCACGTATTTTTCACACGATACGCAAATCGAGGCCGATGCCGACATCGGCGCAAATGTGGTATTCGGGCCCGGTGTCACGATTGCCGGTGGCGCGGTAATCCATCCGTTTTGCCATTTGGAAGGCGCGCGCGTGTCTTCAGGTTCCCAAATTGGACCATTTGCTCGACTGCGCCCCGGCGCTCAAATGGGCGAAAATTCCAAGGCAGGGAACTTTGTCGAAGTCAAAAAGGCAATCGTAGGTAAAGGAAGTAAAATCAATCACTTATCTTATATTGGTGATGCGGAAATCGGCGAAGGTTCGAACATTGGCGCCGGGACAATCACTTGTAACTATGACGGGTTCCATAAAAGCAAAACGACCATCGGCGATGGTGTGTTCGTCGGGACACACTCCTCCCTTGTTGCTCCTGTTACGATCGGGTCAGGCGCCTATTTGGCAACGGGTGGTGTGATCACGAAGGATGTTCCCAACGACGCCTTGGCCGTCGGGCGCGCGCGTCAGGAAAACAAAGAAGGTTGGGCGAAGCGGTTCCGTGACGCCATGAAGAAAAGAAAATCCAAATAGAAAAGCGTGAATAGCTATGAGTAAAGCAAAAGAAAATGCCGCCCTTGCGGCCCTAGACATGGTCGAGCACGGCATGACATTAGGCCTTGGCTCCGGCTCAACGGCTGAGATCTTTATCGAATTGCTCGGAGATAAGGTTCGTGGCGGACTTGATGTTCAAGGAATACCCACGTCAAAGGCGTCAGAGGCTTGTGCCATTGAATTTGGTGTACCTCTCATCAATCCAGATAAAGTCGAAGCGATACACTTGACGGTGGACGGTGCTGATGAAGTCGATAAGGATTTTCAACTGATAAAAGGCGGCGGGGCTTGTCTCTTGCGCGAAAAAATAATCGCAGATGTATCAGAACATATGGCCGTCATTGTTGATCCGTCGAAAATGGTGGAAAACCTTGGCGCATTCCCGCTCCCTGTTGAGGTCGACCCCTTCGCTGTAGGTCTCACTGCTGAACGTATCTATACCGCTCTTAAACAGGCTGGGTGTGACGAAATAGAAACGACTATCCGTCTAGAAAAACGGGGTAAAGGCCCTTTGGTGACGGATGGGGGAAATTACATCATTGATTGTGCGTGCAAAGTCATCCCTGATCCACGCCTCACAGCGAGTTTACTTGCTTCAATCCCCGGTGTCATGGAACACGGACTATTCATAGATTTGGCGGATACCTTGATCATCGGTGAAGAGGATCATGCCAAAGTGATGGAGATTGTGCGTGAGTAAATATGATTACGACCTATTCGTAATTGGGGCCGGATCCGGCGGTGTACGGGCAGGACGTTTGGCCGCCAGCCTCGGGAAGAAAGTCGCGGTCGCGGAAGAATACCGCCCCGGTGGAACCTGTGTTATTCGGGGCTGTGTTCCCAAAAAATACCTGGTGTTTGGCGCGGAGTTTGGAAAAGCCCTCAAAGAAGCCAAAGGGTATGGCTGGTCAGCTGATAATGTCCGGTTTGATTGGGCTGTCTTGCGCGATGAAATCCAGACCGAGGTCAGTCGACTTTCCAACATTTACTCCAATATATTGGACAAGAATGGCGCTGATTTGATCCTGGAACGGGCTGAATTGACCGGTCCGCACACGATCAAATTGCAAGATTCAAATCGGGAAGTAACCGCCAGGCACATTTTGATTGCGACCGGCGGAACACCATTTATGCCACCCATTCAAGGCATGGATCATGCTATTTCATCGAATGAAGCCTTCACGCTCGAAGCTTTGCCGGAACGGGTGATGGTGATTGGCGGCGGCTATATCGCGTGTGAATTTGCCGGCATCTTTGCGGGCCTCGGTTGCAAGACCACCCAAGTCTATCGCGGCGACAATCTCTTGCGCGGGTTTGACGAAGAAGTCCGCGACGCGGTAACGGCCGGTCAGCGCCTCAACGGCATTAATGTCAAATTTGGTCAATCACCAATATCGGTCAAAAAAATCGGCAATGGCTTGAAGGTTACGTTCGAAGACGGCATCCAGATCGGCACGGATTTAATCATGATGGCAACGGGCAGGGTGCCAAATACGCATGGTCTCGGGCTTGAAAACGCTGGCGTTAAACTCAACGAAAAAGGTGCGGTCATCGTCGATGCATATTCGCAATCCAGCGTTAAACATATCTATGCCGTCGGTGACGTCACTGACCGGGTTAATCTAACACCGGTCGCTATTCGCGAAGGTGCAGCCTTCATCGAAACTGTTTATAAAAACAATCCCGTAGCCTATGATCATGGCGACATCGCCAGTGGTGTATTTACCATGCCGCCGGCAGGCGTGGTGGGACTCAGCGAGGCGCAGGCCCGTGAAAAACATAAAGATGTGAAGGTGTATAAAACCAGTTTCAGGCCCATGAAAAACCTGTTGTCGGGATCGGAACATCGCTGCTTTATGAAGCTGATCACAACCGGCAAAAAAGAGAAAGTGATCGGGGTGCATATCGTCGGCGATTACGCCGCCGAGATCATTCAAGCGGTGGGTATCGCGGTGAAAGCCGGGCTCACAAAAGCGCAATTTGATGCGACATGTGCTGTGCATCCAACTCTGGCTGAGGAATTGGTGACTTTATAGCGACAGGCTAGATACAACGCCGATGGCCAGTGCAATTTGCCCACTCGCATAAAGTATCCAGTTGGTGGTTTTATCCATCGGAAATTTGGTTTTGAATTTCTCGATCGCCAGCACGATATCGGATGCCAGAAATGAGAGCGCGCCCAGCGGGACGAGTAGCGAAGATAAATTGGTCGTTAATGCTGCTGCGCACATCAGCCCGATAATGACGGAGTAGGCGGCAACCGGGGCGACCAATTCTTTGTCCAATGCGGGCTTGAGCCAGAAAAAGAAGCCGATCGTGATCAGCGCGATTGTCGCGCATATGGGCAATGACCAACTGGCGAATGACCACAATACAATCAAAAAGGCGACATGGGCACCGAAAAATGAAACCAGGCCCGGTATAAAATAATTGTCCTCCGGCAAATCCAGAAAGAAATCGCCAAGCGAAGAGGCAATGAATCCGGCGCCCATGATCGATAGGAGGGTGTTGCCCGCGGAAAAGCAATAAATGGCTAGGGCCACGCCCATGATCATTTTGATTAATGGTCGCAAACTGAAGAACTTTTTGCCTTGAACTGCCAGGAACAGGATCGCCCCGATCACCGCAATTGCTAGAATGTATTGGCTTGAAAACATTTGAACCCCCCTGACTTTTTCCAATTCACATCAATGTTGGAGCAATTTATTGTTTTTTGCCTTGCAATTCTCGCTCATAGCGCGTTTTTATGCTAATCTTGTCAGATTGACAGGCTAAATATCCCCAAAAAGAAGTTGGATTAAGAGTATGACGAATTGGACCCCATCAAGCTGGCGCGCAAAACCAGCCAAACATATCCCGGAAGATTACCCGGATACCGACCATGTCGCGGCAGTTGAGACGACCTTAAGCGGGTATCCACCTTTGGTGTTTGCCGGTGAAGCCCGGCGGCTTAAATCCCGTTTGGCCGATGTCGCCATGGGCAAGGCATTTCTGATGCAGGGCGGCGATTGCGCCGAAAGCTTCCGGGAATTTCATCCGGATAATTTGCGCGACATGTTCCGTGTCATGATGCAGATGGCGGTTGTCCTGACCTATGGCGGTGGCAAGCCGGTTGTTAAAGTCGGACGGATCGCCGGGCAATTCGCTAAACCGCGCACATCTCCGATCGAAACGATCGACGGCGTAACCTTACCAAGCTATCGTGGTGACAACATCAATTCGATGGAATTCTCGCCTGAGTCACGGACGCCTGATCCAGAACGTCTTTTAAAGGCGTATGGTCAATCCGCATCGACTTTGAACTTGATACGGGCCTTCTCAACCGGCGGGTATGCGAATTTGCGCAATATCCATAAATGGACGCTGGGCTTCGTTGGCGACAGCGAACAGACGAAAAAGTATCAGGAACTATGCGATAAAATCACCGACGCTATGGACTTCATGGAAGCCTGTGGTGTCACACCTGACTCCACACCTCAAATGGCCGCCACGGAGTATTATACGAGCCATGAAGGCTTGCTGTTGGGCTATGAGCAGGCGATGACCCGAATCGATAGCACAACCGGGCGCTGGTATGATACATCGGCTCATATGCTCTGGATCGGCAATCGGACGAGACAACTCGACGGAGCTCATGTTGAATTCTTCAAGGGCATAGAAAACCCGATTGCAATGAAGTGCGGACCGGAAATGGAACCAGATGATCTCCTTCGCCTAATCGACGTTTTAAATCCGGCTAATGAGCCAGGCCGTCTGACCTTGATTGCCCGCTATGGACATGAGCGTGTCGCGGCTGAATTGCCAACTTTGGCCCGTGCGGTTAAAAAGGAAGGCCGTCACGTCGTTTGGTCATGTGATCCAATGCATGGCAACACGCTTAAGACGGATTCCGGGTATAAAACTCGACCGTTTGACCGCATTCTGGCTGAAGTCAAAAACTTCATGCGGGTCTTGCACGCCGAAGACTCCTGGCCCGGTGGAGTGCATTTTGAGATGACAGGTCAGAATGTCACGGAGTGTCTGGGCGGTGCGAAGGCCGTACGGGAAGAGGATCTATCTTCGCGCTACCATACCCATTGCGATCCGCGGCTTAACGCTGATCAAGCGCTTGAGCTTGCATTTTTGATAGCGGAAGAACTTCGGGCGAACCGCATGGAAAAACCGGCCGCGCTTGCAGGATAATCCTTACAAAACGGGCCGGCTTTTAGACTTTATTTAAATCCGACTAAAGGTCTTTAAGGCCAATAGATGGTTTAAATTGAGCAGAAGTTTTCGCCTTGCTCATCATTTGCTCACCAGTTGCCGGGTTGCGCATTTGACGTGAAGGGCGATGCTTCGCAATGAACTTACCAAAACCTGGCAAATTTACTTCATTGCCGCGCTTAAGTTCAGCAACGACAGTTGATGCAAATGCGTCAACAAATTCGCCAGCTTGTGCTTGTGTGCAGTCGCATTGTGATGCCAGTGCACCGACTAGATCTTTTTTATTCATGGGTATCTCCCTGTACTGTTGTTTCGCCCCTCTTGGGTGAAACTGTGTAAGCATATGGCGATAAAACTGGTTAATGGAAGGTTAAAGACTGCGGTTTTATTGGGTTTTATGTAAGTTTCACCAACATCTTGCCTTGCTTGTCGCCAGAGAATAAACGCAAGAATGCTGTACCGGCGTTGTCAATTCCGTCTTCAATTGTCTCTTCACTTTTGATCTTGCCAGCTGCCATGAGCTGGCCGAGTTTTGTCACGTATTCCGCAGCATAATTTTGGTAATTAGTAACGATAAAACCCTGTATTTTCAGCGACTTAGCGACAATATTGACGAGGTTAGATGGGCCTGGCTCCGGAGCCGCGTTATTGTATTGTGAAATCATCCCACATGCAGCGATACGGCCAAACATAGCCATGTTATTAATCGCCGCTTCTAATGCCGCGCCGCCTACATTTTCGAAATAAACGTCGATTCCATTGGGTGCAGCTTTTGCGATGGATTTGCTCAAATTTTCAGTGGTTTTGTAGTTTATTGCCGAATCAACACCATGTGATTCGAGCCATTTGCACTTGTCATCACTGCCCGCCAGACCGATCACTTTACCCCCATCTGCCTTGGCTAATTGGCAAACAACGGACCCAACAGCGCCCGCTGCACCGGACACAAGGACGGTATTCCCGGGTTCAAATTCACCGACTTTATACAGGCCCGCATAGGCCGTTAACCCGGGCATTCCGGCAATTCCGAGATAGGCTTGAGCGGGGATCATCCTCGTATCGATCTTGCGTAAACCCATGGCTTTCATAGTGTCGACATTATCCGTGAAGACTTCGCGCCATCCATTCATGTGGACAACCTGATCGCCGACCGCAAAATCTGGATGACCGGAGTGAATGATTTCACCAACGGCACCGCCCGTCATCACTTCGCCAACGACAAAAGGATCTGCGTAGGATTTAATGCCAGTCATGCGTCCACGCATATACGGGTCCACGCTCATCCAGTGATTGCGCACGGTAATTTCGCCGTCTTTCGCAGGCACGACGTCGACATTTACGATTTCAAAGTTGTCTAAGGTCGGCATTCCATCTGGAATGGATTTTAGATTTACGTTTCGTGAAGTCAGGGACATGGAATTCTCCGGTTAAAGTGCAACTAATTGAAATGGGTTATGAATGATCTAACACTTGAATACGTCGTACGAATAGAGGTTAATAGCCGAAATCAGAGGAATCAGTTCAGATGAGCGAAACCCCACTTAAAATTGGCGTGATTGGTGCCGGCGTGTTTGGCAATTACCACGCCAGCAAATGTGCCGCCCATCCCAGACATGAATTTATCGGAATATTTGACACTGATCCTGAGCGCGTTCGTGCCGCGGCGAAAAAACACCAAACCCGCGCTTTTGATAATTATAACCAACTCTTGTCGGGCGTCGACGCAATAATCGTTGCCTGCCCGGCAATTCATCACGGTCCGATCTCGGTCGCGGCGCTTCGGGCCGGGCGTCATGTCCTGGTTGAAAAGCCGATAGCCGCCAATTTGCAAACGGCTCGTGCCATGATAAGGCTCGCGGACGAGAAAGATCTTGTTTTACAGGTCGGCCATCAGGAACGTTTTGTCGCAAAAGCAATTGGTCTGGACAAAGCGCCCGAAAAACCGGTTGCTATTCATTCGCTCCGGTTCGGGACAAGATCAAATCGCGGAACGGACGTTTCTGTCACCCTGGATCTGATGACCCATGATCTGGATATGGTCATGTGGTTGATGGGGGAAACGCCACAACGTGTTGTCGGCGGATCGAAATCTGTTTATTCACTGACGCCGGATAAGGCCCACGCAGATCTGGAATTCTCAAATGGATGTAAAGCCCATTTCGAGGCCAGCCGCGCCGAACCGGCCCAAAAGCGGATCACCCATATTACCTATCCGAGCGGAGAATTGATCATCGATTTCGTCAATAAGACGTTTGAAAATACAACCGGATTCGATTTTGACCCAAATTTTTCGGACAATCCCATGGCAAGTGATAGTCTTGGCGCGGCCACTGATGCATTTACCCGTTCGATCCTAGATGACGAGCCGATCGCGGTACCGGGCCGGGCCGGATTGAACGCGTTGGAAATGGCCTTGCAAATAGATGGCGGTCATATTGTCTAAAATTGTCAAATTCTTGTTGATCGTTTTCGTTGCGGTTGGCGTGCTGATCGCACTCAATTTCAAAAGTCTGCAACGTCTCGCCACCGTCAATTCCCTGTTTGACGCAGACAAAATCGTTCACAATTTTTCCAATATGGACGAGGCGCTATTTTCATCTCCCTTACCGATTTCTGGAGAAAAACACATCTGGCCGGTCGACCTGCAGCGTTTGCCGGGAACTTTCGTCTATCGCGGCGAAAGCGAAAGCATCGAAGACGTGATGCTGGATACAAAAACCACGGCCATGGTTGTCGTGAAAGACGGCACCATTGTCTATGAGGACTATTTTTTAGGGACAGGGGCGGAAGACACGCGTATTTCCTGGTCGATGTCGAAGTCTTTTGTTTCGGCGCTCATTGGCGTTGCTTTGAAAGAGGGCGCCATTAAAAGCCTTGATGATCAGGTCACAGATTATGTACCGCTCTTGAAAGGCTCCGCCTATGAAGGCGCGACACTGCGCAATGTACTCAATATGGCGTCAGGCGTTGAATTTAATGAAGATTATCTCGATCCCAATTCGGACATCAACAAAATGGGGCGGGCGCTGGCGCTCGGGCAATCCCTGGATGATTTCGCCGCGTCGATCAAGATCCGGGCACGCGAGCCGGGCAGTGGTCGCCTGTATGTGTCTATCGATACCCATGTGATCTCGATGGTGCTGCGCGGGGCGACCGGTAAATCCCTGCAAGCGTATTTCATTGAGAAACTCTGGTCAAAAATGGGTGCAGGCGCGGACGCGTTTTACACGACCGACGGTGACGGGAATGCCTTTGCCTTGGGCGGGCTAAATATGCGTACGCGTGACTATGCGTTGTTCGGCGAACTGTTCAGAAATAACGGTATGCGGGATGGCGTCGAGATCATCCCCGCTGACTGGGTTGCCGCATCGACGGCCAATACGGCTCCGCTCGATGTTGAAGGGTTTCCACCCGGATACGGCTATCAATGGTGGGTACCGGTCAATGCAGACGGCGAGTTTTTCGCAGTCGGTGTATATGGGCAATATATCTATATCAACCCGAAAGCCGGTGTCGTGATTGCAAAGAATGCAGCCCACCGGGAATTTCTTGACGAAGATAAAGTCCAGGGCGGTCATATGGCTCGCAACATTGAAATGTTCCGGGGCATTGCTGAACATTTCAGCGACTGGGAAAAACCCTAAAACCCGTAAAATAATGCACATTTGAGGCAGGACGGACTTGCAATCGGAGGGCGCTCATTGCATTAGTGCGCAAACTTAATTTGGGAGCCGCCCGTGGCACGTCAATTCATCTATCATATGCAAGGCCTGACGAAAAAGTTCGGCAATAAGACCATTCTGGAAAACATTCATTTGTCATTCTACCCGGATGCCAAAATCGGCATGGTTGGCGTTAATGGTTCCGGTAAGTCGACTCTCTTGAAAATCATGGCAGGCCTCGACCAAGATGTCTCAGGCGAACATTGGGCCGCCGAAGGCACGAAGGTTGGCTATCTGCCCCAGGAACCGCGCCTGGATACGGACAAAAATGTCTGGGGCAATGTGATTGTTGGCTGTGAAGATAAGCAAATCTTTGACCGCTATAACGAACTCGCCATGAATTACTCGGAAGAGACCATGGACGAGATGACCCGCCTGCAGGAAGAAGTCGATGCGCGGGATGCCTGGGATATCGATAGTAAAATTGAAATGGCCATGCAGGCCCTGCGTTGTCCGCCAAAAGACTGGCCCGTTGACAATCTTTCCGGCGGTGAAGCCCGCCGTGTCGCGATTTGTCAGCTCTTGCTATCCAAACCTGACCTGCTGTTGATGGACGAACCAACCAACCATTTGGACGCCGAAACAGTGGCTTGGCTCGAAAACTATCTGATCAATTATTCAGGTGCGATTATTTTGATCACCCATGATCGCTATTTCCTCGACAATATCACGAGTTGGACCTTGGAACTCGATCGCGGCAAAGGCTTGCCTCATGAAGGCAATTATTCATCATGGTTGGCGGCCAAGCACAAGCGGATGGAACATGAGGGCCGCTCGGGCGACGCCAAAGAACGGGCCCTTAAGCGCGAGCTCGACTGGATCCGCTCCAACCCGAAAGCCCGTCAGGCGAAATCAAAAGCGCGGATTAAATCCTATGAAGCCATGCGCGATGCAGCCGAAACCGAAAAAGTCACCGTTGCGGAAATACGCATTCCGGTGGGCCCCCGTCTTGGCAATGTTGTCGTCGAAGCCGACAAGATCACCAAAGGATTTGAAGAGAAACTCCTGATCAAAGATCTCAGTTTCCGCTTGCCGCCGGGCGGTATCGTCGGTGTGATCGGTCCAAATGGTGCCGGTAAAACAACATTATTCAAAATGATCACCGGTACAGAACAACCGGATGCAGGCACGTTTAAGGTCGGTGAGACCGTCCAACTTGGCTATGTCGATCAAAGCCGTGATGCCCTCGACCCAACTAAAAATGTCTGGGAAGAAATCACGGGTGGTGTTGATGTGTTGGCCCTCGGTAAACGCGAAATGAACAGCCGCGCCTATGTCGGGGCGTTTAATTTCAAAGGCACGGACCAGCAAAAGAACGTCGGCAAGCTCTCGGGCGGTGAACGCAACCGCGTACATTTGGCGAAAATGCTGACCAAGCCATCTAACTTGCTGCTACTCGATGAGCCGACCAATGATCTGGATATGGAAACCCTGTCCGCGCTCGAAGATGCGCTCGAGCATTTCGCCGGCTGTGCCGTGATCATTTCCCATGATCGCTTCTTCCTCGACCGGATTGCCACGCATATTCTGGCGTTTGAAGGTGACAGCCATGTGGAATGGTTCGAAGGCGGATTCTCGGATTATATCGAAGACAAGAAACGCCGTCTCGGCCCGGATGCCGACCTGCCGCGCAAACTCAAATTCATGAAGTTCGAACGCTAAGGTTTTTTCCTTCCGCTCATCCCCGCGACGGCGGGGATCCATCTGGAATTTTTCAGCCAACCGGTTGTTGTTAAACCACACTCATCTTTCTCGGTTTCCTTCTGAACCCGCTAACTCATTGAGACATTAAAATGGATCCCCGCCTCCGCGGGGATGAACGGAACGCGTGTTTATTCGGGGATTTCCCAACCGGTTTCTTGTGTGGTAAACCCTCACTTGGAGGAACGGGCATGATTTCAAAATCAAAAACAGTTTTAGCAACCGTATTGATGGCGGGGACGTTGATTGCATGTGGGCAAGGTGAAGCCACTTTCGATAAAGCCAAAATCAAAGCTGACATCACAAATGTATTGAAAACCCAGGACGCCGCGTGGAACCGCGGCGACATCGATGCCTTCATGGAAGATTATTGGAAATCGGAAGAGCTTCGGTTTGCCTCCGCCGGCAATATCAATCGCGGTTGGCAAGCGACACTCGACGGCTATAAAACCCGCTATCCCGACAAAGCCACCATGGGCGAATTGTCCTTTACTGATCTCGAAATCAAAGTCCTGTCGCCAAAATACGCGCAAGTGTTCGGCCGCTGGTCGCTGAAGCGCGAAAAAGACAATCCCGGCGGTCTCTTTACTCTGTTATTCGAAAAACGCGGCGGCAAATGGCTGATCGTGTCAGATCATACGAGTTCAAATAGTAATTAACTTAATTCCTCTTCTTCACTCCATTGCCCCGAATCTTTGCACACGCTAGGATTCGCCAATAACAAGATTCGGGGGTCCATTTGGCCAAGCTTTATTTTAGTTATTCGGCGATGAATGCTGGCAAATCGACCGTATTATTGCAGGCGAGCCATAACTATATGGAACAGGGTATGACCACCATGCTCCTCACAGCGGCGATTGATGATCGGGCCGGGCAGGGACATATTGCGTCGCGGATTGGGCTTGATAGGGAAGCCGATGTTTTTGCTTCTGATTCAAATGTGTATGAGATGATTGCCGAGCGCCATGGGGAACAAAAGCTGAATTGCGTGATGATTGATGAAGCGCAATTCTTGAGCAAAGATCAGGTCTGGCAGCTATCCCGCGTGACCGATGAATTAAGCATTCCGGTAATTTGTTATGGGTTACGAACGGATTTTCGCGGTGAACTATTCCCAGGTAGTGGAGCTCTTTTAGCCGTCGCCGATACGCTACGAGAGATTCGCACGATTTGTTGGTGCGGACGAAAAGCCAATATGGTGCTGCGCATGGACGGCGACGGCACGGCTGTCAAAGAGGGCACGCAAGTCGTGATCGGTGGCGATGATGTCTACGCGTCCGTGTGCCGCAAACACTGGAAATCCGGAACGCCAAAAAAGCCCGACTAGATTAACAGACCAACCATTGCCGCGCTGAGCAGATTGGCTAAGGAAGCGGCCAGGACGGCTTTCATTCCGAATGCTGCAAGATCGCCGCGACGTTCCGGGGCGAGCGTCCCGACACCACCGAGCACAATGGCGATGGATGAAAAATTCGCAAAGCCGCACAGGGCAATGGTTGTAATGGTTTCAGCCCGGACCGACATCGCCCCTTCACCCAATCCGACCATGCTGGCATAGGCGACAAATTCATTGAGGATCAGTTTTTCACCAAACAGGCTGCCGGACAATCCTGCTTCTGCCCATGGTACACCCACCACGGTCATCAGCGGGCGGAACAGCCATCCTAGAAAGTTTTGAAAACTCCAATTGTCAAAACCGAACAGGCCGCCGACACCGCCGATAATGCCATTAAGTAAGGCGATCAAAGAGATAAAGGCGATTAACATCGCACCGATGGTGATGGCGAGCTGCACGCCTTCAGACGCACCAACGGCCGCGGCTTCGATGACATTGCGGTGTTTGGTGTTTTCGATTTTGACGCTGTCGGGTCCAAATTCCGGTTCGTCCGGGTCGGTGGGCATCATGAGCTTTGCCATTAGAATTCCAGCAGGTGCACCCATAAAGCTGGCTACAACCAAATATTGAGCGGTGACGCCCATCTGGATCAAGCCGGCAAGGATTGACCCTGCAATCGTCGCCATGCCGGTGACCATAATCAGGAAGAGCGTCGATTTCGGCATGGTCGCCAGATATGGCCGCACGGCAAAGGGTGCCGAGTCCTGGCCCACGAATATATTCATACTGGCGGCCAGCGCTTCAACACCATTGACGCCAATAATGCGGCGCAGGACAAATCCAAAGGCCCGCATCACCATTTGCATAATGCCAAGATGGAAGAGGACGGTCATGAGGGCGCCGACGAATATAATCACTGGCAAGACCCAAACGGCAAACGTAAAGCCAATACTGTCAGAGGTCTGAAGGCCGCCAAAGACAAAGCCGATGCCTGAATTGGCGTAATTCAGGACATGCTCGATGCCATTGGTCAGGCCGAGCAGTGTTTTTTCGCCGGTCTTGGTTTTAAACACAAACAGGGCGATCGCGAATTGCAGGGCCAAGGCGCTGAATATTGTCCGGGGATTGATCGCTTTACGGTTGCTCGACGCGATATAACCAATGCCCAAAAGCACGATAATTCCGATAATACCAATATAGTCGAGCACACCCATTCCCCTTATTTCTTTTCACCCTGTTTAGGTGAGTTTGAGATGAATTGCGAGGGCGAATTACGCGCCTAAATCGACCATGAGCGAGGTGATGGAATGGGTGAATCCGTTGGGCGCGATTGATTGCTGTCCCGTCCATTCAATATTAGGGAAACGCACGAGTATTTGCCGGTAAGCGGCCTCCAATTGCATGTTGGCGACCCGTTGGCCGAGGCATACATGCGCACCTGTGCCAAAGGCGATATGATCCTTGGCATTGGAGCGGTGAATATCGAACATATCCGGATTTTCGAACTTCTCCGGGTCGCGGTTGGCAGCCCCGAAATACATGATGACCTTTTCCCCTTCAGCGATCTTTTGACCGCGGATATCCGTGTCCTTGGTGGCGGTCCGGCGCATATACATGACCGGCGAAACCATACGGATAGCTTCATTGACCATGTTGGGGATCAATTCTGGATTGGCGATAAGTTCGGTCTTTGCTTTGGGGAATTCTTTGAGAAGTCGCAAGGTACCTGATAGCGAATTTCGGGTCGTGTCATTGCCGGCAATGATGATCAGAAGCCACGATCCGTTGAGATAAGCATCCGGCAATTTCGCGCCATCGATTTCAACATTGGC
>JABDMW010000019.1 GCA_013001295.1 Hyphomonadaceae bacterium | reverse complement strand
GTGACAATGCGGGCGATCTCGGTTGAAACAAACACATCATGGGCAAATAGCTTGCCTTTCGCGTGCATATCTTCAGCCCATTTGACCATTTTGGCAAATTCATCCCGTCCCGCCATCGCAATGGGATCGCGCGAGAAATCCCGCTGTTCTGTGGGATCCGCAATTGCGGCCATGGCTTCGCTGAATAACCGGTCGCGATTATTCACATAGCGGTCATTATCGCGTAGCATGGCGAGATCGCGGGCGTGAACCGGCGAACTGGCGGTTTTCCCATATCCGAGTGCGTAAAATGCTTCCCAGGCCGCGGCTGTTACATCGCCGTTTTTCTTGTCGATCCAGCGGTAAAGCGTTTCTTTGCACCCGCCGCCCGCCGGGATCACACCAACGCCGGATTCAACCAGGCCCATATTGGAATTGGCGTGGCAAATGACCTGTTTGGCATGCAGCACAACTTCGAACCCCCCACCTAGGGAAAGCCCCACAGGTGCCGCTATAACCGGAAATTCAGCGACGGCCATTTTATGGCAGGTCTGCTGGAAATGATTGAGAAAAGCATCAAGCCCGTCCCAATCCTCAGCCTCAAAAAATGCGCGCACGGCATTTAGATTGACGCCGCACGAGAAATGCTGCGCATCATTATGAACCACGAGGCCGCGCATTTTTTTCGAAGCGACGGTTTCCAGCGCGTCTTCAAGAATACTCATCGACCCAGCGCCCAAGGCGTTGGCCTTCGAATGAAATTCCACAAGCGCTACATCGTCGACATTATACCAGCTGGCTTCGCTATTGGCGTTGACAGGCGTCAACGTTTTGCGCCGGTCATTAAACCGAAGCGTGCCGTCCGGCCGGACAACATCAGCAAACCCACCGCCATATTCCCGGGCTTTCAAACTACTCTCAGTATCATAAAATGACGACCCGGCAGCTTGCTTGAGGTAATCCGGAATAACGCATAGTTCAGATTCCAACCGTCCAATCAGATAGTCGGGCGTAATTTCATCAATCAGTTCAAAGGGACCCTTGATCCAATTATACCCCATTTTCATCGCATCATCGACAGCGACCGGATTGTCACCAACTTCCGGGACGAGCGAGGCGGCATATAACAACACCCGTGACATAACGCTCCAGGCATAGTCGCCATAGTGACCGTCCGCTTCCAGAACGTGAATTATCCCCTCTTTTTCTGCCTTATTGGCTACGGGGATATTGAGGTTTTTCGCCGGTTCATATGTACCGGTTTCCAGATTGATCACCTGTTTTTCGCCATCTTTTATCCGATAGAAACCCGCACCCGACTTGCGTCCTCTCTGACCGTTCGCGATCATGTTTTCCATCAATGGGAGTTTGGCACCGACGGCATGGAAAGCATCGCCATCCGGCAATATCGACACCAGGCTGGTGGCCACATCGCTCATCAAGTCGATGCCGATGAGGTCATAAAGTCCGAATACGCCGGTTTTGGGAATACCCATGGGACGGCCAAAAATCGCGTCAGCTTCCTGTGGAGATAGCCCCATCTCAAAGGCGGTATGTAACGCCGTCTGGATGGCATAGCATCCGACGCGATTGCCAAGGAATCCAGGCGTGTCGCGACACGGCACCACGCCTTTGCCCAATTCTTTGTCACAAAATTCGTGCAAGACAGCCATGACTGCGGGATCGGTATCCTCACCAGCGACCAATTCCAGCAAGGGCATGAACCGGACAGGATTGAAGAAATGGGTGATCGCGAAGCGCTTACGGAATGCGAGCGGCATATCTTCCACCAGTAATTTGATGGGAATAGTCGATGTGTTCGATGAGATAATGGCGTCAGATTTACAAACTGCGTCGAGTTTTTTGTATAAGTTTTTTTTGAGGTCGAGGCGCTCGAGAATGGCTTCTGCGATCCAATCGCAATCCGCCAATTTGTTGAAATCATCGCGGATATTGCCGACAGTTATGCGCGCACCGGCCGCGGCACTGATAATCCCGGGATCCGCCGGATTTGAAATCCGGTCTAAGCCTTTTTGCGCCAGTGCATTTACGTCCTGACCATCACTCGGAAGGTCAAGTAATAAGACATCACATCCGGCATTGGCCGCCTGACCGGCGATCCCCGCCCCCATTGTGCCCGCACCGATAACGGCAACTTTTTTGATTTTCATATTATGTCTCTATGGATTGGATAAACTTTCGGAGGGCTGCCAAGGTTTTCTTAGGAGCCTCCAACGGCAACATGTGACCATACCCGTCAAGGATCGTGGCGTCGCACTGCATGCTTTCTGCTAAGGCCTTTCCTGCTTTCAACGGTGTCATTTTGTCTGCCGTCCCTAAAATGCAGTGCACGGGTATATTCAAGGACTTGGCGATGTCACCTCCGGCAACATAATCCGCACAGGCCTGTAAATCGGCGGCAAGAGGATTATTGCCCATAATAGCGCGGGAAATGGCAATCGGTTGCATGCCGGGAACCGAACTGATCCCCATATGAGCATTCGGGCCAAAGCCCCAATTGCACATCATGAATGCGGCCTTGGCAGCGCTTTCTTTTGCCGTATCGATCAGCGCCTGATTGACCGGAATGGCGGCCGCCGTCGCAACAGCCGTCAGCGACAAGACTCTTTCTGGATGATGCTTTGCAAAATCGAGAGCGCTTAAGAAACCCTGACTGTGCCCCACAATATGGGCTTTTCTAGCACCGGCTCGATCCAGCAACTCTGCGAGCCAAGGCGCACTCTCTTCAATCGATGTGAAAGCCCTACCGCCGGAAAGGCTGTGGCCTGGCAAATCCGGTGCCAAAACACTGTATCCATGATAAGCAAACCACCGGGTTTGTAAGGCCCAGGTCCGGTGATCACCACCGCTGCCATGCAGAAACAAAACCGTTGGCAAATCAGGATCAAACTCTTTTCCGCCCGTCGCCATGTAAACGGGAGCTTCATTGATACAAAATTCCATTATTTTGCCACCCGGCTTGCCGATTTCAAGCCTTTGGCGAAGTCAGCCTTGATATCCTTGATGTCTTCAAGGCCAACAGATACCCGGATCAAATCCTCGGTAATCCCGGCGGCTTCCAGCGCATCTTTGGTCAGTCTTGAATGGGTCGTGCTGCCGGGATGCAAGACAAGCGTACGGCTATCGCCGACATTGGCCAAATGGCTTGCTAAACTGACTGACTTAATAAAGGTGGCACCGCCTTCACGGCCACCAGCCACGCCAAAGCAAAGCATGGCTCCGGCGCCATTGGGAAACATTTCGGCCACATGTGGTTCTGCATTCATTTCAGGATGATTGACCCAGGTCACGCCGTCTTGCTCTAACAACCAGTCGCGCAAGGCAATTGTATTGCTGACATGTTGCTTCATGCGCAGATCAAGCGTTTCCAGCCCCTGCAGGATTAGAAAGGCATTATTGGGAGAGAGCGCTGCGCCGAGGTCACGCATGGCTTCTGAACGAACTTTCATTACAAAGGCGGTCGGTCCGAACTCCTCCCAGAATTTCATGCCATGGAACGGGGCATAAGGCTCGGTCATTTCCGGGAACCGGCCATTACCCCAGTCGAAGTTACCGCCATCAATCATCACGCCGCCAATCGCTGCACCGTGTCCGCCAATCCATTTGGTCATGGAATGGACCACAATATTTGCGCCATGTTCAATCGGCTGGTTTAAAGAAGGTGTCGCAAATGTTGCATCGACGACAACCGGGACGCCCATATCATTGGCGATCTTGGAAATTTGCTTCAAGTTCGAAACTTCCATGCCCGGGTTGGAAATGCTTTCGCAAAACACGAGCTTGGTATTTGGTTTGATTGCCGCTTTCAGTGCTTTCTCATCATTGATCATAATAAAATCACAATCAATGCCGAAGCGCTTAAGCGTGTAGCGCAGTGTTGTTGCGGTTGACCCGTATATCTGAGCGCTCGAGACAATATGATCGCCGGCGGAACACAAGGTGATGAAAGTAGCGAACAAGGCCGACATGCCAGACGCCGTACATATTGCGCCACTGCCGCCTTCCAAAGCGGCCAAGCGCTGCTCCAGCACGGCTACAGTCGGGTTGGATATCCGGGAGTATATGTGCCCGCCCTGCTCGACATTGAACAGGCTCGAGGCCGATTCAACCGTGTCAAAGGCGTAAGAGGTTGTTTGATAAATGGGAACAGCGCGAGCACCGTGATCACTTTCCGGCGTATACCCTGTATGCAGGGCGATCGTCGCGGGCTTTAAATAAGAAGATTTGGTCATAAGGGCGTTTAAATCCTATTTTCAGGTATTTGCAACGGTTTTGGCATTTAACCGGTAAAAAAGGTGGCGCCCGTCCCCAGTGAAATCACGAACACACCTCATATACGTAAACGGCGTGTTGGATGGCAGAATCCCCATCCGGCATTGACACGAAAGGCGGCGTCTCGAAAATAGGGATCCATTGCCGGTCAGATGTCAATGCATGCCGGAATTCCTGATATGGCTGGGTACGTTCATTTAAATGGGCATGCGTCGACCAGATAATCAATCCACCTGGCCGCGTGACACGGATAAGTTCATTGAGGCTTTCCGGTGGTGCGTGACCATGAGCCAGCGCGCCAATACAATAGCTGGCGGCAAAATGATCGTCGGCAATATCAAGAGGCTTGCCCAAAGCCATGCGCGTCAGACTGGCATAACACCCGCGTGCTTTCGCGATCGTTAGCATACCGTCGGAAATATCGATGCCGTGAAATCCGCTATACCCCATCATGGATAAAGGCAATGTATGCATTCCCGTCCCGCAAGCAGCGTCGAGAACCGGCATAGTCCCTAATTCAATATGACGGGCAAATACGCTGGCGCCAACATAGGGAAGCTGAATGCCAAACCCACTGACATCCCTGTCATAGTCTTGAGCCCATTCATTATACGCCTGACGACGATCATCGTCGGTTTTGGCCCCGTAGACTTTTTCCAGTATTTTATTACTGCTGTGCAAGATCTCACGTCTCCCGAAAAAGTGAAATATACATTGGCGGCGCTAATTGTCAGCTTTCGAACAGCTTATATTACACCAGACAAATAGGTACTTAAGGAGCGTCAGCCTGATGTTCCGGAAGAGCCGCGATAAAAGACGAATGTTCCTGGCAAGCGGCATCAATCGCCGATAGTTTTGGAAACTGGTCCATGTCTACATCAAACCGGCGCGCATTGTAGACTTGCGGAATCAAGCAGCATTCAAATAAGGACGGAACTTCCGTCATCAAAAATGGTGTCTCGTATTGTTGGGCTGTTTTTTCCAATGCAGTAAATCCATTGGAAATCCAATGCTGGGCCCAGTTTTTAACGCCGCCATCGTCTTGGCCGTGTTCGGCCCGGATGTATTTCAATACCGACAAGTTTTGGATCGGATGAATGTCTGTCGCGATCACTAGCGAGGCCGCCAATAGTTTTGATCGAAATATCGGGTCTTCAGGCAAGAGAGCTGGATTCGGGAACTTCCGGTCCAGATAATCGAGTATCGCCATGGATTGCGTGAGCTGTGTCCCGTCTTCGATAACAAGCACGGGAACAAAGCCTTGCGGATTGCGCAATAAATGTTCTGCGTCTTTTTGCAATCCGTCGCGCAAATTGACTGTGACATGGTTGACGTCAATGCCTTTCAGCGCGAGCGCAATACGCACGCGGTAACTGGCAGAACTGCGCCAATATCCGAAAAGCGTCATCATAACTTAAACGTCCGGCCCTTCATATTTTTCGACATGGTTTTCAATCCGGCCAAAGATCGAGTTTCCGTCAGCATCATTCATCTCGATACCAACCTTGTCACCAAATGACATAAAGGGCGTGATGAACTCACCGGTCTGGATTTTCTCGATCATACGGATTTCGGCGATACAGCTATAGCCCACGCCGCCGTGTTCGATTTTTTTGCCTTCGCCGCCCTCGAATTTGTTGGAAACCGTGCCTGACCCAACAATTGAACCTGCACACAAGTCTCGTGTCTTGGCAGCATGGGCAACAAGCTCTGCCATATTAAAGGTCATGTCGGTTTTAACATTGGCCTTACCGAATGGTTTGTTGTTGTAATCGACGAGCAATGGTAAATCGATAGTACTATCTGCCCAGGCATCGCCCAATTCGTCCGGCGTGACTGCAACGGGCGAAAACGCGCACGATGCTTTACTTTGAACAAAGCCAAATCCTTTTGCGAGCTCACCCGGAATAAGGCCACGCAGCGAAACATCATTGACCAGCATGATGAGCTTAATGTGTTTCGCGGCGGCTTTAGCGGAAACGCCCATAGGCACGTCGTCTGTGATCACAGTGATTTCCGCTTCCATATCTATACCGTAGGCCTCATCAGCCGCGACAATATCATCCCGTGGGCCAATAAATGTATCTGAACCACCCTGATACATCAGTGGGTCTTCATAAAAACTCTCGGGTACTTTCGCGCCACGAGCTTTACGAACAAGCTCCACATGATTGAGATACGCCGACCCATCCAGCCATTGATAGGCACGCGGGAGCGGCGATTCACATGCAGTTTGATCGAACGGGAAACTATCCCCTTGCCCAGCATTGAGAAGTTCGTATCGAGCTGCCAATTGCGGGGCGATCACGTCCCAATCATCAAGGGCGGCTTGCAAGGTCGGCGCAATATCTGAAGCATGAACTGCTTGAGATAGATCGCGGGACACAACAACGAGTTGACCGTCACGACCATCTTTTAGAGAGGCAAGTTTCATTTTTAGCTTTCTTTCTTAATTTTTTCGTGGAGCCACGCCGCGTGCCGGGGTGCCTTTTTGGTTTCTGACCATTCTTTGAGCATTGCGGGTGCGACGTCATGCAATTGTTTCATTTGCTCAGGCGTGCCGATATCTGCGGCCAGTTCGAGCCGGTGTCCGTTCGGATCGAAAAAGTATATCGACTTGAAGATGCCGTGATGTGTCGGTCCAAGAACCTCAATACCGTTTTCCTCGAGATAGGCTTTGGTTTGCAAGAGAACATCCAAACTGTCGACGCGCATGGCTATATGTTGAACCCATTCCGGCGTGTTGTGGTCGCGATCCATTGCCGGCTGCTCGGGCAGCTCAAAAAATGCGAGTACATTATCATTCCCGGCATCGAGGAAAATATGCATATACGGGTCATAAGCACCCGTAGACGGCACATGATCTTCTGCTATCGCGAGTTGGAAATCCATGCCCAGGATACCATTGTAAAACTCAACCGTTTCTTTGGCATCGCGGCACCTATAAGCCACATGATGAAACCCTTGAATATTTGGTGCACTCATAACTATTGCCTCGCGACTTCCAGAACACCGCGATTTATTTGATCGCGTTCGATTGATTTAAAGAGAGCTTTGAAGTTGCCTTCGCCAAATCCTTCTTTGTAATCGCCTTTTCTTTGAATAAATTCAAAGAAAACAGGGCCGATTTTTGGCTCAGCAAAAATTTGCAAAAGAAGGCGCGGCTCATCCTGATCCGTCGTGCCATCCAATAAAATACCGCGTGTTTTCAGTTCCGCCTCGTCTTCACCATGCCCGGGTAACCGTTCTTTGAGCATGTCGTAATACGTGTCGGGCGGCGCTGTCATCAAGTCGACGCCGCCGGCTCGCAGTTTATCCACACAGCTATAAAGATCATCACACGCCAGCGCGATGTGCTGAATGCCCTCACCGCGGTGCTCCAGCAGGTATTCCTGGATTTGACCTTTTCCGTTTTCTCCCTCTTCATTGAGCGGAATGCGGATCTTGCCGTCTGGAGCCGTCAAGGCTCGACTGGTTAGCCCTGTATATTCGCCTTTAATATCGAAATAGCGGATTTCACGGAAATTGAATAGACGCTCATAATATTCGGCCCAATAGTCCATCCGGCCTTTGTATACATTATGCGTTAAATGATCGACGACATTAAACCCGTAACCGACCGGATTTTGATCAACGCCCTCAATCTCGTTGAAATCGATATCATATATGTTCAAATCATCGCCGTAGCGATCGATCAGATAGATCACGGCGCCACCTATTCCGCGAATTGCTGGAATTGACAATTCCATCGGCCCTGGATGGTTTCTCACCGGCTCGGCACCACGTTTGATCAATTCAGCATAGGCTTTGGCCGCGTCTTTGACCCGAAACCCCATGCCGCAGGCAGACGGGCCATGTTCATGGCAGAAATAGCCCGCAGGTGATTTTTCTTCGTAATTGGTTATCAAATTGATATCGCCCTGTTTCCAAAGATCGACATCTTTAGATCGATGAGTCGCGACTTTGATAAAGCCCATCGCCGAAAAAACTTTTTCAAGTTGGCCGCGTTCAGGCGCTGAAAACTCGATAAATTCAAATCCGTCTAACCCGATCGGATTATCAAAAAGGTCAGCCATATCAGTCTCCATTCGCGTTTTATAGATTAGTTGCGATTACAACTACATAATTATTGTTGCAATTGCAACCTTTTTCTTGCACACTTAGCGTATGACGAAGGAAAGCCTATCACACATCGATCTTGACCACTTCTGGCC
>JABDMW010000018.1 GCA_013001295.1 Hyphomonadaceae bacterium | reverse complement strand
GCAATCGCGATGACGATTTTTCAAAGATTTTAAAGAACTACGTACTTTCATGATCCTACCTGTTTACTCGCCGTTTCAACACAGCCGAGCCCTATTTGAATTTGATGGCGGAACCTAAGAGCCCGATCTACTTATGTCAAGCGGGTTTTGCGGTCAAAAATGCGCCTAAAGTGCCTGTTTTACTGGACAAAATTCTAGCCAACCCAATGTTTCATTGTTAGCGTGCACGCATGATCAAATACCTTGCCGTTTTAAGTTTTGCCCTCACCGCGTGTGCCAGCGCCCCTGCGGCTTCAGACTCGCCGTCTACGCCCGCCGCTCAAGTGCCCGGCGCACCCGAAATCACGACACCTATGACGCCCGTTAGCGCGTCTGAACCTGCAAATCCGCAATTATCGCAAGAACAACGTTTTTCGGCCTGGAAAACCGGGTTTATCGACCGCGCGCTGACCAAAAATTATGATCCAGCTTTGGTAAAGCGGGTGATGGCCCCGGCCCAAATCAATCCCAGCGCCATTCAAAGCGACAAGGAACAACCGGAATTCACTAAGCCAATCTGGAGCTATGTGGAGAATGCCGCGTCGGCTGGCCGACTCAGTACAGGCCGCGAAAAACTCTCTGAGCACGAAAAACTCTTCAATGAAATCGAACAAAGATACAGCGTTGATCGAAGTGTTTTAACAGCGATTTGGGGTCTCGAGTCGGCCTTTGGCAAAATCCAGGGCAATCATAACATGATCGATTCCCTTTCTACCTTGGCGTTCGAGGGTCGACGCCGTGAATGGGCTGAACAAAACCTATTTGCTGTTCTCGATATGCTGGCCCGGGGCGATGTGCGTCTGGATCAATTGACCGGGTCGTGGGCAGGTGCCATGGGGATGACCCAGTTTATCCCGACAACATTCCGCGATTATGCCATTGATTTTGACAATAATGGTAACAAGGATTTATGGGGGAATGAGGGAGATGCTTTAGGCTCCGCCGCACATTATCTCTCCCGTCATGGCTGGCGCATAGAAGAACCAATTATCGCGGAAGTGCGTTTACCAAGAGGGTTTGACTACGGTCTGGCTGACGGGACAAAACGCACTGTTTCAGGATGGACAGGCATGGGTGTCAGCCCGATCTCCGGGCAGAACTGGTCAAAACAAGCCATGTTCCTGGAGGCTAAGCTTCTCGTGCCAGCAGGTGCCAAAGGGCCGACATTTCTCACATTTAAAAATTTTGATGTTATCAAAAAATACAACAATTCCACAAGTTACGCATTGGGAATAACCGTTCTGGCGGAAGGGATGCAGAACCGTCGCGCAATCCAGAGCTCGTGGCCTAAGCTAGACCGCCCGCTCTCCAGAACGGATAAAGAAAACATGCAGCGCGCCCTCACCCGTCAGGGTTATAATACGAAGGGCGTCGATGGGCAAATCGGTCCGAATACGCGTCGCGCTATCCGGGCATGGCAAAAGGCGAACGGGTTACCAGCCGACGGATATGTGGAACAGACCCTTTTGCAGAAAATCCTGGCGGGTTAAGTTTCCTCAGTATTTCCCCAATGTCTGGCGTCTGATTGCAAGGCCTGTTTGATCGTGTCCCTTGCCTTATGACTGTGGGCGATTAGCGCTTCTTCATCTTCGCGCATTTCCATAGATTCTTTGATCGACGCGAAATCATGGGACAAGAATTCGCGGGCGACTTGCTCAGATCGTTCGTCAGTCATGCCCAGATACCGCAAGGCTTCGCGACCTAGTGCCAGTCCGCCGCGCAAAGTTTCCCGTTCGGCAAAATCGACGCCTGCATCCAACAAATCGTACATATGATTGCGGTTTCGAGCCCGTGCGATAACTTTTGCCTTGGGAAATTCGCTTTTGATATCTTTGACGATACGCGTGGTTTTATCAACATTGTCGATCGCGACGACGATTATATTCATATGATCGGCACCTGCTGTCCGCAACAAGTCCATATCGCTGGCATCGCCATAAAACACGCGGGACCCGAATTTTGCCGTCAATTCGATGTGATCGCCGTCATAGTCGATCAAGGTCGCGCTGATATCCTGAGTCCCCAACAGCCTCGCCGCCATTTGGCCAACGCGACCAAAACCAAGCACGAGTACGTTGTTGCCCTCGTCCTGAGGAACAGGGCCGGTTTTCAGGGTCGCCGTATTGATTCTCTTAGCTACAATCTTGTCAAACAAAAGCAAAAGCAGTGGCGTCGTCGCCATCGACAACGCCACGACGGCATTCATTATCGTCGCGGTTTCTTGGGTCATCGCATGGGCACTCAACGCAAATTGCGAAAGTACAAATGCAAACTCGCCACCTTGAGATAATAAAATGGCAAAAAGAGACGCTGATAATTTTTCCATTTTTGCGGTTCGGGCTATAACGATCAAAATGAGAAATTTGATCCCAATCAGGCCGGTGAGCAGGGCAAATATCGTGGTTGGGTTTTGCATTAAGGTCGCGAAATCAATCGACATGCCCACAGACATAAAAAACAAACCGAGCAATAACGCCTTAAACGGTTCGATATCGCGTTCTAACTGGTGTCGATAATCAGAATCCGCCAGAACGACGCCGGCGATGAATGCGCCCAGGGCGGCCGATAGGCCGAGCCACTGCATGAGTAAGGCGCTACCAACAACTAAGAGTAAAGCCATCGCTGTAAATGTTTCCCGAACGCCCATGCGCGCGATGAACTTAAACAGCGGGCGAAGCAGTAGACGGCCCGATAAAATCATCCCGCCAAAAACACCGAAAATGGACAGGCCGAGCAGCCACCCGGACGGCCCATGGCTTTCCGCGGGTCCGTGACCCGACGATGTGCCATGTGCCGCATCCGTCACGCTCTCGCCTCCGGGTAATGCCAGTGCCGGTAGTATTGCGATCATAGCAATAACCGCAACGTCTTGAAATAAAAGCACGGAAAATCCGGATTTGCCGACCTCGGTCGTCATCATGCCACGGTCTTGCATGATTTGGATTGCGATCGCCGTCGACGACAATGCCAAAGCCATGCCGATGACGATGGCTTCACCCCAATATTTGCCCATGACATAAACACAAGCTGCAATAGCGAACGTTGTGACGAACACCTGAGTTGCGCCGAGCCCCAACAACTGCCCTTTCATTTTCCATAGCTCGCGCGGCTGTAATTCCATGCCAATCAAAAATAACATCATGACAACGCCGAATTCTGAAAAATGCAGGATTGTTGTTGGGTCGGAGATAAAGCCGAGCGCAAAAGGTCCGATCAAAACACCCGCGACGAGATAACCGATCACGGGACCTAGTCCGGCCCATTTGGAAACAGGAACGATTAGGCAGGCAAATGCCAGAAAAATAAATACCGATTGAAGGAGCGATCCTTCCATTGTTAGCTTCGTACCAAATTAGTTCTGAATTCGGATGTTCCTTCAAGCATATTGTGAACCGGGCATTTATCTGCAATTTGCAACATGCGTGCTCGTTGTTTTTCGTCGATATCGCCTTCAATCGTAATGTCCCGGATAAATATATTTACATTACCTTCAAATCCAGATTTTTTAAAGCTGACATCACACTGGATATGGGTCACCGGCCATTTTTTCCGTTCCGCATACATGCGTAAAGTGATGGTTGTACATGACCCCAATCCAGCCAAAACATACTCATAGGGCGTTGGTCCGAGATCAGCGCTTCCGAGGTTTTCCGGTTCATCGGCCAACAATCGGTGATCGCGCGCAAATACGTCTTGTGTAAACTGCCCGCCTGCCCGTTCTTTCACGATAACATGTGTGCCCATTGTAGCCTCCTAAATAAGCTTCGAGAGCGCCTCTAACTCCCTTAAAAGCGCTGCGTTGTTGGCGATAGCTTCATCGTCTTCGCCCCACCGTTCATTTTGAAAGATTTCATCGAGTTTGGACAGCGAAAACGCACGATCAACAGATAGGTGTTCGGTTAAAACGGCCAATGCCAGAATTGCAGACCCAAAGCTGGCGGTAAAATGAAGCAACAGCGTTAGCGCAACATCATCCAAGTCCGTTGCAAAATTTGCCCCTGCATTCAATGAACTTTCCGGTTGTGGCAATGCCGTCAAGCCATCTGTGACGGCCAAAGCAATTCCATATAGTCCGGCAACCCAATCCAGAACAGGTTGCCATTCTGTTTCCTGACGTTCGGTCAGGTCTCTCGGTTCTGCCGTTCTGTAGCACAACAAATCCGTTTCGCAGTACTTGCGAAACTCGGCGATCAGTTCCGGGCGATTAGCTGGCGTCATTTCGCATGCGACATTCATCAATCGCGTACACGGCATTTCTTCCGGTTTGATCTCGTCGATTTGCGCATCCCACTCTGCAGCAACGATTTGGGCTTGTTTTTCAGTACGACACAAAAGTTGTTTTTTGCCCTGTGTTTTCAAAACACGTCCGTCGAGCGTGATCTGAAAACCCAAATCAATTTTCTGAGTATCTACAAGTTTGTAGAACCTTTTGGCCATCAAGCTGGAATGACATCAAACGGCAGTGTCAGTCTTGGCTCGTCCTCCTTTAAAGGAACGGTACCGTGCCACATGTAAGACGGAAACAAAACGACGAGTCCCGACTCAGGTTTGATAAACCGCTCTGCCTCCAGTGGATTGCCATCGGCGCCCTTGATCTCGAAGGGCGGTTTGCCAAATTGTATCCAGCCATTTTTTTCCGGGCCGTCTTTGACCTCTGAAGGCACCTCGACATAATAGGAGGAACTGATCCAGCCTTTGGGGTGAACGTGATTGACGTGATGCCCACCGGCACCCAATTTTACCGACCAGGCACCGGCCAATCTGAAGGAACCAGTGTTTCGATCATGTAGAGGGTGACCTGCATTCGGCTCCAATTCATCCGTATATGATCTGATCGGTTGTTCCAACGCCCTGAAAAAATCCTGGATGACCGGGCTTTTGGCGAACCGAAGATCAGTCGGCGTTTGCGTGCCCGCCAACAAAGACTGGTCCAATGGACGTTGTTCAAAATTGTGAAGCTCTTCCAATGCGGCTTTCAATTCCGCGTTAAAATTCTCTATTGATCCGTATTTTTCGGGCGGGGACAGTTTGTAGGCACGGACATATTTATCCGTGTCAGCGTAGAATTTATAATTTTGCCCCATGGCCCGTCCCGCCGTGTATTTAATGGCAATCCAGAACTGGTTATTGGGTTTAATTTTAAGCGCGCTATGCGCTGCTATCATTGCGTCATTGTAACGCCCTGTAACCAAAGCGGTGGACGCATACAATTCCATAAAAATAAGATCGCCGGGTCGTGCCGTGAGCGCGGCTTTCGCATGCGTATACCCTTTTTCATACTCACCGCCTTCCAGTGCGATGCGACCGCGTGTTGCTTCAATTTCCGGCGTATTGCCAAATTTATCAGTCGCCCAATCAAGAATTTCTACCGCTTTCTCGGGTTGTTCAATGCGGATATATATTTGCGCCGCTGTCACGAACATATTCATTGGAGTTGTCGCTGCTTCGAGCAATTTGTGTAGTTCCTTCTCACCTTCATCCCATTCCCCGCGCATCCAATAAAGTTGCATCAGGTTTTGCAATGCAGGTGCGCCAACGACCGGATCGTGAAGCACTTTTTTATTGGTTTCAATCGCCTGTTTCGCGTCGCCCAACTGGATCAGAACCTGGCCACGGACATAGTCATATTTATGCGGTTTATTGGACTCGGTCTCCCAGACATCCAATGCTTTTATTGCGTCTTCTGATCGGATCGCACCGCGTAATGCAATCACATGCCCAATGCGCAGCTGCTCGTTACCAGGATTGTGTTTTATGGCGGCATCATACACGGCAACCGCCTTCTCCGGGTCATCATTGTCGACTAGACATTTGCCGAGATTTTGAGCGGCCTGCACATAATTTGGCATTAAGCTCAGGCTTTCTTCATAGGCCTTTATCGCCATGGGTATGTTTTGCATGGCTGTCAGAATATTGCCTTTGGTATTCCAGTACTCATGATGGTTTCGTTGACCGGACAGCGCTGTTTCAATGCGCTGAAAGGCGTTTCCCAGTTGGCCGGAACGCATCATGATTAACGCCCCCAAATGATAGGCGTCAGTTGCAACCGGATGCGCAGCGATCAATTGCTGATATTGTTGTTCGGCGGTTTGAAGATCGCCGGATTGATAGGTTTTATGGCAGGCATGCAATGCAGCGTTTAAGTCCAATTATTCCTCCATAAGTTCGATGGGCATATTCGCATCAAACCCCAATAAATGAAAGGCGAGCTCAAAGTGTTCCGGGATCGGCGCGCTGATATGGATCGTTCGACCGTCCGGATGAGGCAGGCTTATTGATCTCGCATGCAGATGTAGCATCTCATCAAGTCCGCCTGGTTGTTCACGATCTGAATGATATTTGGGATCATAGACGATCGGGGTCCCGAGCAATTGCATGTGCAGGCGCAGTTGATGCTTGCGTCCGGTCAGCGGCTGCATGACGACCCAGGCTGCGCGTTTGCCGGCCTCTGACACAGTTTGGTACAACGTTCGGGCATGTTTGGCGCCTGGCGTCCCGTGCTTCACAGCAGCCATGATTTCTCGACCCATTGGGCCTTCATCCTTCGCCATATAACCTTTGATTTCGCCCTCACCCGGACGAGGCACACCATTGGTAATGCCCCAATATTCCTTGCGCGCGTGGCGACTTTGAAAGGCTTTCCCAAGCCAAGCAGCTGCCTTTGCATTTTTTGCAACGATCAGAACACCGGACGTATCGCGGTCGAGCCGGTGAACCAGACGAGGCGTGACGTTCTTGCGTGCTAAAACCGGTAACATCCCGTCTATATGGCGAAATGTGTTGGTGCCGCCTTGCACGGCCAATCCCGCTGGTTTGTTGAGCGCGTAGATATCATCGTTTTCAAAAATGATCATTTCTTTAATGAGCTCAGCATCCTTATCGCTCACCCGCGGCTTTTCTTTCTGTACGGTCGGGTCCGGCAAAGGAGGGATACGGATGGTCTGTCCGGCTTCTATACGGACATTGCCTTTGGCCCGCTTACCGTCGACACGTAATTGCCCGGTGCGCAGCAATTTCTCGACACGACCATGCGGGATATGCGGGAACTGTCGTTTAAACCAGCGGTCAAGGCGCGAGCCCGCTTCGCCCTCCGGTACAACCAATTTTTGAACGCCACTCATAGGACAAAGACCTTACGGGCGATGACAAGCCCTAGGAATAGCGCCAGGATCGACAATACAACGGACGCGGAAATATACCCAGCGGCCAGGCCATAGGCTTTCTTTTCAATCATCAACATGGTGTCGAGAGAGAAGGCCGAAAAAGTCGTAAACCCACCTAAAACCCCAACGCCCAAAAACAGGCGCAGGTTTTGGGCCCCGCCCTCAAGTTGCGATCCTTTGTGGGCTAACCACCCAACCAGAAGGCCCATTAGAAGGCCACCCAAGACATTGGCCACAAATGTACCCCACGGGAATCCCGCGCCCATGACGCGCAGAGATACGCCGCCGAGCAAATACCGGGCCGATGCGCCAATGGCACCCCCGAGAGCTACAGTTAAAAGACCATTCATAGGGGCGTGATACGCGCCCGACCAGCTTTAGGCAAGCCTATAGGCGTGTCGTTTGTGTCAAGGTTTTTGAGCGCGTAAACTAGCCCAGCGATCAAGCCTGGCTTTGATTTCTTTTTCACGACCTTCGCCCTTTGGATCGTAGAACTTTTGGCGCTCCATGCCATCCGGAAAGTAGTTTTGACCTGAAAAACCATACTCTGTGTCATGATCATAAGCATAGCCTTCCCCATACCCCAAATCCTTCATCATTTTGGTTGGCGCGTTGAGAATATGGATCGGCGGTGTGAGCGACCCGGTTTCTCGCGCCGCCTGCATCGCCGATTTAAAGGCGGTATAAACCGCATTGGATTTTGGCGCGGTCGCCATATGGACAACAGCATGGGCAATCGCCAGTTCGCCTTCGGGTGAGCCTAAGAACCGGTATGTATTCATCGCCTCATTTGCGATCATCAAAGCAAGTGGGTCGGCAAGTCCGATGTCCTCGCTGGCCATCCTGATCAGCCTGCGTGCTAAATAAAGCGGATCCTCACCACCGCTGAGCATGCGTGCCAGCCAATACAATGCCGCATCGGGATCAGACCCCCGGATCGATTTATGCAAGGCCGAGATAATATTGTAATGCTCGTCGCGGTTTTTATCATAAGCCGGGGCTCGTTTTTGCAAGAGCTTGGCCACCGCTTTGGCATCCAATTCTTCTGCGTCCGGCAGTGCGAATATTTCCTCGGCGAGGTTTAGCAGATATCGCCCGTCCCCGTCCGCAAAAGCAATCAGAGTATCGCGTCCGTCCTTGGTCAGCGGGAGCTGGGATTCATTGATTTTTTCAGCCCGGACCAGCAATTCATTAAGTGCCAATTCAGATAAAGATTTCAAGACGAAAACCTGGCTTCGCGACAGCAAAGCACTGTTAAGCTCAAACGACGGATTTTCTGTTGTTGCCCCAATCAGGGTAATAACCCCCTCTTCCACATAGGGTAAAAACCCGTCTTGTTGCGCGCGATTGAAACGGTGAATTTCGTCGACGAATAAAAGCGTACCGCGACCGGTCGCGCGTCTGGCTTTTGCGGCTTCAAACGCTTTGCGCAAATCCGCGACGCCCGAAAATACCGCGGATAGCTGAACGAATTCCATATCTGCATGCCCAGCAATGAGTCGGGCAATCGTTGTTTTTCCGACACCCGGAGGTCCCCAGAGGATCATCGAGGCCAAACGCCCCGACGCCAACATCCGACCAATGGGGGCGTCTTTATCCAAAAGGTGGTCCTGCCCTACAACTTCGTCCAAAGCTTGCGGTCGCAACTGATCCGCCAATGGACGCGGGGCGTCCTTTTCCAAACCGGCAGATTTAAATAAATCGCTCATGGCATGTTTATTTCACATGCCATGCAATCGGGCTAGGGTAATATATCCGCGTTAGAACCGGATACGGGACTTGGTGACACGTCCACCCCGGTCCAGTGACAAAGTCCAGCTACGCAGGCCATCATTCTCAAGCACGACGTCTTGAAGCTGGGATGTATCGGTAATCTCCTCGCCCATGACGTCGAGGATGATATCGCCGGGACGGAAGCGATAGCGCGACGACAAGGTACCGCGCGAAACGGCAGAGATAACAACGCCGGTTGCGAATGGATCAAATCCCATCTCTTCCGCCAATGCCGGCGACATATTGACGACTTCCAAACCTTGGAAAGGGTTTGTGCCTTCGACTACCAATTCATTGCGGGGCGGATATTCCATGGGCGCGTCGGCACGAACCGACACATTCTTAATCACGCCATCTCGCCAGATTTTGATCTTGGCTTTATGGCCGGGTGTAAATGTCGCCAGTTTAAATCGAAGACCGCTATCATCAAATATATCGGTTCCGTCGACGGATAAGATTACATCCCGTCTTTCCAGGCCTGCTTTGTCGCCCGGGCCATTGGGGAATATTTCTTCGACAATCGCGCCGCGCGGTCGGTCCAGTCCGAGCGCTTCAGCCATTACCGAGTTTACACCCTCTGTGCGGGCCCCGATCCAAGGACGCACGATTTTTCCGTCGCTGAGAGAACTTTCCACGGCGCGTTGCACCAATTCACCAGGTATCGCAAAACCGATGCCATTAGATCCGCCGGAGCGTGAAAAGATCGCCGTGTTGACGCCTACCAATTCCCCATTCATGTCGACAAGCGCACCGCCGGAATTACCGGGGTTTACAGCTGCATCCGTTTGAATGAAAGAAGCAAGATCAGATACTTGCGTCCGTCCGACCGCCGATACAATACCGCTGGTGACCGTTTGACCGACACCGAATGGGTTGCCGATGGCAAGCACAATGTCCCCCACTTCAAGTGAATTCGACGTATCGATCGTTAAATACGGCAATCGCTCACCATTTGTGTCGATTTGTAAAACAGCCAAATCCGAGTCCGTGTCTTCCGCCACAATTTTTGCTTCAAACTCGCGTCGGTCATTGAGAACGACTTTCAACTCGTCCGCCCCTTTGACGACGTGGGCATTGGTTACGACCACGCCATTCGATCTTACGATCACGCCTGATCCGAGTGAACGTTGTGACCGTTCACGCTCCATACCGCGGCCAAAGAATGAGAAAAACGGGTCAACCTGCTGGCGGACAGTGCGCGATGTATAAACATTAACCACGGCCGGTGCCGTATCTTTGACCAATGGCGCAAATGACATGCGCATTTGAGCGGCCGACTCCGGCACCATGACACTGGGACTAGGGCCGATTTGACCGGCTTGGGCTTTTGGCATCAGAACCGCGCCAACGACCAGCGCGCCCCCGAAAAACGATGCGAGATATTTTTTCATGACTCTAATTTAGGCACAGAAGCCAGTTGATAAAAGCCCTATAAGCAGAGTTTTACGAAATCTGACTGTTTTTTCATAAAAATAGGAGGTTACGGAAAAAAGCACGTTATATCGTTTGAAACCACATCAAATTCAATTTACCGAGTAAATATGGCCAAAAATTCCGCTCAGTTTGATCCATATGAAGACGATGTTTTTGCCAGAATTGCCAGTAAATATGATCATTTATGTGACATCTTTAGTTTAGGGGCTCATCGTCTTTGGAAAAGGAAAATGTCATCTGAAATCGCCGCGACAAGAGGTGGTGTCATCTTAGATATGGCAAGCGGTACCGGCGATATCGCCCTCCGCGTAGCCTCTAAACTTGCAAAACAGAATACCAATACAAAAATTATCGCTTCAGATATTTGTCCAGCCATGTTGAATATAGCGGAAACGAAAGCTCGAACTAAGAACCTAGCTGAATCGATTTTAAGATTTCAAATTTTAGATGCACATGATCTGAGATCAATACCGGACAACACCATCGACATATATTCTTTGTCTTTTGCGATGAAAATATGTGACCGCGAAAAATTAATCCCGGAAGCACTTCGCATTTTAAAACCAGGAGGTATGCTTTATTGTCTTGAAGCTTCGCATATTCCAGTAAAACCAATTCACACTGCTTATATGAAATATATGGAATGGTGTATCCCCGTGATTGCAAGAATAGCGACTGGCGGAGATCGGTCAGCTCACGACTATTTACTAAAGGGCATACATGAAATGCCCAACCAGAAAGCATTTTCACAAGAATTGGGAACCTACGGATTTGAGAATGTCAGCCACAAAAATCTAAGTTTAGGTATTATCGCTCTTCATCGAGCTTACAAACCGAAAATTCACTAAATTAAGGCGCAACGTAGGGCATGCCTTCAAAAATAGGATCGAGAAAAACGTCTTTGTTCTTGGCTTCCCAATTCGGAATGCTTTTTATGCAAAAAGCCGCATATTCGGGGACCTGGCCAGATTGTGCGCGGCGTTTTTCTGCTTTTTCAAAGGCGCGTATATCCCGCAAAGATGATGCAGAGCCATTGGCACATTTTCTGACATTTTGTTCTGAGGTTGCAGATGTTGCGAGATTAAATTCGCGACGGTTATAGGCTTTATAACTGGCACCGCTCAAATAGCGCACATAGACCATACGACGGTATTTAGGGTTATCGCTGGGCATTGATTCGACAAACAATGTCGGGCTGACATCAGCCCCCTGCGCGAATACAGGTAACGATATTCCCCCTAAAAGCGAAATAATCAATGTAAATGTAGCGATATATCTCACAAAAGCCTCCTTTGTTCCCCCAATGGCCCAAAATATTACAACGGGCGTATAATAGCAAAAAACCCGCCACAGTGGACGGGTTTTTACACATAAATTTCTGTATCCGCGATTTAGGCGTTTTCGGTCTGCTCGGCTTCAACCCGTGCGCGATCTCCGGCACCTTTAGCGTCGACATCGCGGTCTACAAACTCAATAACAGCCATTGGCGCATTATCACCATGACGGAAACCGGCTTTGAGGACGCGGATATAGCCGCCATTGCGCTCTTTGTAACGGGGACCAATAACGTCAAACAGTTTCTTGGACATTTCTTTGTTACGTGTACGCGCAATTGCGATCCGACGTGAATTCAAATCACCTTTTTTCGCCAAGGTTACGAGTTTCTCGACAAACGGGCGAAGTTCTTTCGCTTTTGGCAAGGTCGTGACGATTTGCTCATGCTCAATCAAGCTTGAGGACATGTTGGCAAACATGGCTTTGCGGTGCGAAGCCGTTTTATTCAGTTTGCGATGGGCAATGCGATGGCGCATGGCAGTCTTCCTTCTTTAAATGGACTAGAACTGGTCGTCGTACTTTTTAGCAAGCTCTTCGATATTTTCCGGTGGCCAATTTGGCGCGTCCATACCGAGGTGCAAGCCCATAGCGGCCAGAACTTCTTTAATTTCATTTAGTGACTTACGTCCGAAATTCGGTGTGCGAAGCATTTCGGCTTCTGATTTCTGGATCAAGTCGCCAATATATACGATATTGTCGTTTTTCAAGCAGTTTGCAGAACGAACCGACAGTTCAAGCTCATCAACCTTACGCAGAAGCGCCGGGTTGAAGTCAAGCTCAGGCTTCTCGTCGCCGCGGCTGATGTCTTCAGGATCGTCGAAGTTGACAAAGACCTGGAATTGATCTTGCAAAATACGCGCGGCAAAGGCGATCGCGTCTTCCGGCGTTACAGCGCCATTGGTTTCCAGATCGATAATCAGCTTATCATAATCTAAAACTTGTCCTTCACGTGTATCTTCAACACGGTAAGCAACGCGTTTGACCGGGCTATACAATGCATCAACACTGATCAAACCAATCGGCGCATCTTCCGGACGGCTGTCTGTCGCAGCGACATAGCCTTTACCCGTTGAAACAGTCAGTTCCATACGCAGATCAGCGCCCTCATCCATCGTACAAATAACGTGGTCAGGGTTGAGGATCTCAACGTCGGCTGTTTCTTCGATGTCGGCACCAGTTACAGCGCCTGAACCGCTTTTCTTCAATAGAAGACGCTTAGGGCCTTCAGCATGCATGCGCACGGCCAGACCTTTAAGGTTCAGGACAATGCTGGTGACATCTTCACGGACACCAGGAATTGATGTAAATTCGTGGACGACACCGTCAATCTGAACGGCAGTTACGGCAGCGCCTTGCAATGATGACAGCAAAACACGACGTAGCGCGTTTCCGAGCGTCATACCAAAGCCACGTTCGAGCGGCTCAGCAATAATCGTTGCTTGACGCTCAGGCACGCGGCCATGCTCGATTTCAGGGTTGATTGGCCGGATCAGTTCTTGCCAGTTTTTTTCAATCACGTTGGACCTCTTAATATCAGGTTCGAGCCGAAGCTCAATAAATACGCGCGCTTGGGATTATACCCGGCGGCGTTTTGGGGGACGACAACCATTGTGCGGAATGGGTGTAACGTCGCGAATTGTTGTGATGGTAAATCCAGCAGCCTGAAGCGCGCGAACGGCACTTTCACGACCGGAACCTGGTCCATTTACATTCACTTCCAATGTTTGCATGCCGTGCTCAGCAGCTTTGCGAGCAGCTTCTTCAGCGGCAACTTGCGCAGCATATGGCGTTGACTTGCGAGAGCCTTTAAAGCCCATCGCACCGGCGCTGCACCATGCGATCGTATTGCCCTGTACATCAGCAATTGTGATCATGGTATTATTGAATGTCGAATTTACGTGCGCAACGCCGGAAGTAATATTCTTTCGGTCGGACTTACGGACGCGTCCTGGTTCTTTAGCCATAACTAGACTTTCCTAAATTGGGGAATACTTCCCTATTTCTTCTTACCGGCGATTGCTTTTGCCGGACCTTTGCGCGTACGCGCATTTGTATGTGTGCGTTGACCGCGAACAGGCAGGCCGCGACGATGGCGCAGGCCTCTGTAATTACCCATGTCCATCAAGCGTTTGATGTTCATAGAATTTTCACGACGAAGATCACCTTCAACAAGGCTATCGCCATCAGTGATCGCTTCGCGAATTTGCAAGACTTCTGCGTCTGTCAAATCCTGAACGCGGCGTTCACTAGAAATATTCATCGCCTCGCAAATCGCCTTCGCTTTAGACGGGCCGATACCGTGAATGTAAGTCAGCGCGATAACAACGCGCTTGTTTGTCGGTATGTTTACACCTGCAATCCGTGCCACAATGGGTCTCCTTAATAATCGAATTCACAAAACCTGACTTGCTTCCATAACAAAAGAAGCCCGAAATTAACAGATTCCGCGAAAGCGGGTAGTTATATCCTTTGTTGGGTCTAGGTCAACCTTAGTTGTGCGCTAAATCCGAATTTTTATCTGCGTCCAAATAACCTCTTCCAGAAGGGTATTTTCACCATATCCCGTCCGGTTTTTTGCATATCGATTACCGTCGCAATCGATTTTGATACTGTTTCGATGTCCGCGAGCCCATCTACTTCTGAAAGCCTGCCCTTTTCGGCATAATACGGGAGCAAGGGCGCGGTTTGTTTGTTGTAATTTCCAAGTCGAATTTTAAAGCTTTCAGGATTGTCGTCCTTACGTCCTTCTTCGGCGAATCGTTTTGTGACGCGTCCGAGCAATACATTGTCATCAACACGTAGGCGGATCACGCTATCAACGGCCATATCGCGTTTCGCGAGGCTTACGTCGAGGGCTTTAGCCTGTTCGACGGTGCGCGGGAATCCGTCAAAAATAAAGCCGGGTGCGCCTGCATTGGTTTCCAATTGCTCTTCGATCAAGGCGATGACGATTTCATCTGACACCAAATCGCCCCGGTCCATAATCCCGGCAACTTTTTTACCAAGCTCGGATCCGGACGACCGCGCAGCGCGCAACATATCGCCCGTGGACAATTGAATAAATCCGCGTTCCTTTGTCAGGATTTTGGCTTGTGTGCCTTTACCGGCAGCTGGCGGGCCAAACAGAACAATATTCATTCGATCAGCCCCCTATTTTCTGCGTCGGCCCATACGGGATTTTTTGATTAACCCTTCGTATTGGTGAGCAATAAGATGAGACTGGACTTGCGCTACGGTATCGAGCGTCACAGACACAACGATCAAGAGCGACATACCACCAATCAAAATAGCGACAGACGGTGGGATATTTTTGTTTTGCGAGATGACAAATTCAGGCAAGACACAAACAAAGGCCACGTAAATCGCACCGATAAATGTCAGGCGGTTCAAGACATATGACAAGTATTCTGCTGTTCGGGCACCCGGACGAATACCTGGTAAGAAGCCGCCATGCTTGCGCAGATTATCAGCCGTGTCTTCCGGTTTAAATACGTAAGGCACGTAGAAGTAACAGAAGAAGAAAATCAAGACAGCATACAGCGCGAGGTATAGCGGCTGTCCATAGCCGGTCAGTGTCAACAGTCCACGCAACCAGCTTGGCCCGCTTTCCACAAAGAACCCACCAGCGGCAGCCGGAAGAAGAAGAAGCGACGACGCAAAGATTGGCGGGATCACGCCGGCGGCGTTGAGCTTCAATGGCAGGAATGAACTGTCACCACCGAACATCTTACCACCCTGCACCTGTCGTTTAGGGTATTGGACAAGCAGCCGGCGTTGGGCGCGTTCGACAAATACGATCAATAAAGTCAGCGCGATCGACATTACCAGGATGATCAACATTAACGTCCCTGACAATGAACCGATACGGTTCAAGTTAAAGGTCTGAAACAAAGCCTTCGGAAGCTCGGCAACGATACCGGCCAGAATGATCAAGGATACACCATTACCGATACCGCGGGCTGTAACCTGTTCACCGAGCCACATCAGGAACATGGTCCCACCTACCAACGCAATCACTGCAGTTGCCTGGAAGAAGAAGCCCGGGTTGATCACCATGCCTTGCGTTTCGAGGAGTCTGGCAATACCATACGCCTGAAAAGCTGCAAGAAAAACAGTGAGATAGCGCGTGTATTGGTTGATTTGCTTTCTACCCTGCTCGCCGTCTTTATCAAGCTGCTGCAAGCTGGGAATGGACCCTTTCATCAAAGTCATAATAATGGAGGCCGTAATATACGGCATCACATTCAGCGCAAAAATCGCCATCCGTTCAACAGCACCACCGGCAAACAAGTTCATACGACCAAGAAGGCCGCTGCCGCTGCCGCCGCCGGACCCGCCGGACTTAAAGACTTGTTGGAAGGCCGCCATATCGACGCCCGGAACCGGGATAAATGTCCCGATACGGTAAATTACCAAAATGGCCAGTGTGAACAGAATCCGCTTTTGCAACTCCTTGGCTTTCGCGAAGCTGCCAAAGTTCATATTCGCGGCGAGTTGTTCGGACGCTGACGCCATAATGTTTCCTCAAGAATGAAAACGAAGGCCTCATTTCTGAGGCCTCGTGTGTTCTTATTTTTTATCCGCCATCAGCTTTTTGGCTTGGCCTGGCCAATCATCATTTGTGATGTTGCCCTTGAGATCATGTTTCTCATCCAGCTCAGCAATCTTCTTAGCCGTCAACTTCGAAACCTGTAGATAGGTAGTGATACCTTCTTCTGCAAGACGTCCGGCGAAGACAGGTCCGATGCCACTGATTTTCGTCAGATCATCAGCTTCAGCTTTCTTGGCCGCAGGCTTTTTGGCCGGGGCCTTCTTGGCTGCCGGCTTTTTTGCTTCCGCCTTTGGTGCAGCTTCCTTTTTAGGTGCTGCTTTTTTTGCGGCTGGCTTTTTTGCCGCCGGTTTTTTTTCTACTTTGTCAGCTTTTGCGACGCGCTCAGGGCGACCTTCAACGATTGTGACGGAGCCTTTGGCCTTTTCAACGATTTTAATCGCACCAGCTGTCGCGCCGGCAACTTTCAAATTGACGCCTGCCGATAGTTTTCCTGAACCGATCAAGCGAATACCATCATGGGCACGACGAACAACACCGGCTGTTACGAGCGCAGCTGCGTCGACGTCTTTTTTAACATCCAACACGCCGGCTTCAATGGCTTGCTCCAGGCGACGGATTGACAATTCAGCCCATCTCTTACGGTTTGGCTTATTAAATCCACGTTTTGGCAAACGCATATAAATCGGCATTTGACCGCCTTCATATCCGTTGATTGAAACACCGGACCGGGACTTTTGTCCTTTGACACCACGTCCAGCCGTTTTACCTTTGCCAGAACCGACACCGCGGCCAACACGAAGGCGGGCTTTTGTTGCGCCCGGATTATCGCTTAATTCATTTAAACGCATGATCTTCTCCTATGGGAAAGCTTACGAGCTTATTCCCCAACAACTTCTACCATATGCGCGACTTTATTAATCATGCCACGGACAGATGGTGTATCTTCCAATTCGCGCTGCTTACCAATACGACCCAAGCCAAGCCCGACCAATGTCTGGTGCTGATCTTTGGGACGACGAATAGAGCTGCCCGTCTGACGTACTGTCAATGTTTTCTTGGCCATTTTTCAGTCTCGCTTTTCTTACGCTTCAACGGCGTCGGGTGATGACGCTCCGTCGTGACGGCGCCCAACAAGGTCACCGACTTTTTTGCCACGTTTTGCGGCAATCTGACGTGGGCTTTCTTGCAGTTTCAACGCATCAAATGTCGCACGAACCATGTTGTACGGGTTCGATGTACCCTGTGATTTAGCAACAACATCTTGAACACCGAGTGTTTCCAACACGGCGCGCATTGGACCACCGGCGATCACGCCGGTTCCTGGAGGCGCTGCACGCAGAATAACTTTACCTGCGCCGTGACGGCCTTTGCCGTCATGATGCAATGTCCGGCCTTCACGCAAAGGTACGCGGATCAGGCTTTTTTTAGCAACTTCTGTTGCCTTGCGGATCGCTTCAGGCACTTCACGTGCTTTACCTTTACCAAAGCCAACACGGCCTTTCTCATCACCAACAACAACCAGTGCGGCAAAACCCATACGGCGACCACCTTTTACGGTTTTAGCCACCCGGTTAATGTGCACGAGCTTGTCGATGAACTCATTATCTTCTTCGCGGTCACGTCCACGTCTATTATCATCACGGCGAGCCATAATCGTCTCCTAAAACTTCAGTCCGGCTTCACGAGCCGATTCTGCCAGAGCTTTCACCCGGCCGTGGAACAAATAAGCACCGCGGTCAAAGACCACTTCTTCAATGCCTGCTTTTTTTGCGCGTTCAGCAATCAATTTGCCAATCGTTACCGCTGCTTCAGTATCAGAGCCTTTTTTGACCCCTGATTTTTTCTCCAATGTCGAAGCCGATGCCAGCGTTACACCGTTCAAATCATCAATGATTTGAACAGAGATATTTTTACTGCTCCGGAAGACGGACAACCGGGGGCGTCCAACATTGTTTTTGCGAAGCCGACGGCGAACACGTGCCGCGCGGTTTTTCATTTTTTGTCTTGAATTCGAGCTCATGGGACTACTTCTTCTTACCTTCTTTGCTACGGACATATTCGCCTTCGTAGCGGACACCTTTGCCTTTGTATGGCTCTGGTTTTCTAAAGCTGCGGATTTCAGCGGCGACCTGACCAACTTGTTGCTTGTCAATGCCGGTGACATGCACCTCGGTTGGTTTTGGCGTCGCGAGCGTGATGCCATCTGGCGCCGTATAATTGATCTCGTGCGAGTACCCGAGCTGCAAAGTAATTGATTTGCCGCTGGCTTTCGCCCGGTACCCAACGCCGCGAAGTTCCAAATTCTTTTGGAAACCGTTGGTGACACCTTCGATCAGGTTCGCAACCATTGAGCGGGACATTCCCCACATCGCGCTGGCTTCTTTTGATTCATCAGCAGGAGAAACAGTAAATGTATCACCTTCCAACTTTCCAGCAACGGCATTTGGCAACTTAAAGCTCAACTCGCCTTTTGCGCCTTTAACCGTAACGTTTTGTCCGTCTTGCGTCAGCGTGACACCAGATGGGACCGTTACAGGATTTTTTCCAATACGTGACATATCGGCTCCTTAAGAGACCTGGCAGAGAATTTCGCCACCTACGTTTTCCTTACGGGCAACGTCGTCAGACATTACACCTTTAGGCGTAGAGAGAATGGCAATTCCCAAACCGTTACGAATTTGCGGCAGGCTTTTGACCGACGAATAAACGCGGCGTCCAGGTTTGGACACACGCTGAATTTCACGGATAACCGGCGCACCTTCAAAATATTTAAGCTCGATTTCAAAACACTTGAAACCGTCTTTTTCAACTGTCGAATATCCGCGGATATACCCTTCATCGGCGAGAACATCGAGGACACGGCCGCGCAGATTAGATGCAGGCGTATCACATTTCGATTTTCCGCGCATTAGAGAATTGCGGATACGGGTGAGCATATCACCAAGAGGATCACTGAAAGACATTTATTCCTCCTACCAGCTTGACTTGACAAGACCAGGAAGCAGACCTTGTGAACCAAGTTCACGAAGGGCAATCCGGGACATTTTCATTTTACGATAGTACCCACGTGGGCGACCTGTGACCTGGCACCGGTTGCGCACGCGACTTGGTGCGGAATTCCGCGGAATCTCAGACAATTTGATCTGTGCGGCAAACCGCTCTTCCACTGGCAATTCTTTATTGCGCGCAATTGCTTTCAATTCCGCACGTTTCGCTTCGTATTTTTTGACAAGACGCTGTCTTTTCAAATTCCGCTCAACTGAGCTTACTTTAGCCATTTAGTTCTCCGTTTGCTGGGCCAAAATCGACCCGCTTTGCCTACTGCGTAAATTCGACCCTATTTAGGAAATGGGAAATCGAACTCGGCCAGCAGTGCCTTTGCTTCTTCGTTAGTTTTCGCTGTCGTACAGACAACGATATCCATGCCCCGAATGGTATCGACTTTATCATAGTCAATTTCAGGGAATACGATGTGCTCTTTCAGGCCCATGGCGAAATTGCCATTACCGTCAAAACTCTTACCATTCAGACCGCGGAAGTCACGAACCCTTGGCAAAGCCACATTCGTTAGACGGTCAATGAATTCATACATGCGGTTACGGCGCAATGTGACTTTCGTCCCGATTGTCATGCCTTCACGCAATTTAAAGGTCGCGATTGAATTACGAGCCTTGGTTTCGATCGGCTTTTGACCGGCGATCAATTCCATGTCGCCAACGGCGCCTTTAATTTTCTTGCTATCTGCGACAGCTTCGCCAACACCCATGTTCAAGACAACTTTGGTGATGCGCGGAATTTGCATGTCGTTTGTATAGCCAAACTGCTCTTTCATTTTAGCACGAATTTTTTCGTGATATTTTTTATAGAGCCGTGGTTCGTAGGTATCAGTCATCGATGACCTCCCCTGATCTTCTCGCAACACGAACTTTTTTTCCGTCTTTCAGCGTTTTAAAACCAACCCGAGTTGGTTTGCCGTCTTTCGGGTCAACGTGTGCAACATTTGAAACATGAATAGGGGCTTCGAACTGCTTGATGCCGCCATCCGGGTCAGCCTGGCTTGGGCGCACATGACGCTTCACCATATTGACACCCGCAACAACGACGCGGCTTTCGTTCGGGAAAACCCGCAGGACTTCGCCCTTTTTGCCTTTTCCGTTCTTTTCAGAACCGGAAATGACCTGGACATAATCGCCCTTTTTAATCTTCGACGCCATTACAGCACCTCCGGAGCCAAGGAGACAATTTTCATGTGGTTCTTGGCACGTAACTCACGTGGAACCGGTCCGAAAATCCGCGTACCGAGCGGCTCTCCATTGTTATTGATCAAAACAGCGGCATTTCCGTCAAAGCGGATAACGCTGCCATCACGACGTTGGATATCTTTGGCGACACGCACGACGATTGCGCGACGGACTTCACCTTTTTTAACGCGGCCGCGCGGAATAGCTTCCTTCACGGACACAACAATTGTGTCACCAACACTTGCGTACCGACGATGTGAACCACCGAGTACTTTAATGCACTGAACACGGCGGGCACCTGAATTATCGGCGACATCTAGATTTGATTGCATCTGAATCATAATAAACCTCTTTCAAAAGGATCGAAACCGGATCTAATCGGTTACGACCTCCCACCGTTTAAGTTTCGACCGAGGTGGACATTCGCGAATACGCACTTGTTCACCCTCTTTCACAGCATTGCCCTCATCATGGGCATGGTATTTTTTCGACTTCCGAACAATTTTCTTCAAAAGCGGATGCAAATATGTCCGGTCAATACGCACAACAACGGTTTTTTCACCCTTGTCGCTTACGACCACGCCTTGCAAAATTCGTCTTGGCATCTTCTCGTCCTTACTTCGCTTCTGACGCGGTTTGTTGTTCGCGCATTATTGTTTTAATCCGTGCAATCGCGCGGCGAACAATACGGGTCCGGGCAGTATTTTCCTGCTGACCAGTTGCTGCCTGAAAGCGCAAATTAAACTGTTCTTTTTTCAGCTTCAGCAGTTCATCGCTAAGCTGATCTTCGCTCATGGCACGTAAGTCTGTGGCATTCATGATCTTAACTCTTCTTACTGCCGTTACTCACCCGGGCGGGTAACGATTTTACACTTTACCGGTAACTTTGCGGCACCAAGGCGGAGAGCCTCACGTGCAACGTCGTCACCGACACCATCAATTTCAAACATGATCCGACCAGGTTTTACTTTGGCGGCCCAAAATTCGACACTACCCTTACCTTTACCCATCCGTACTTCAGTTGGTTTTTTCGTAACAGGAACATCCGGAAAAATACGGATCCAAACACGACCGGACCGCTTCATATGACGCGTAACGGCACGACGTGTCGCTTCGATTTGGCGCGCAGTTACACGGCTCGGCTCGAGAGCTTTGAGGCCGTATGACCCGAAGTTTAGATCCGATCCACCCTTAGCGAGACCCTTGATACGGCCTTTGTGAGCTTTGCGGAATTTTGTCCGTTTTGGCTGTAACATCTTCTTGTCTTCCTAATTCGCGCGCGCTGGACGTGGGCCGCGGTCACCACCGCGTCCACCATCCTGCTGCGCATTCATGCGGTTATCGTGAGCATAGGGATCATGTTCCATGATCTCGCCCTTATTGATCCATACCTTGATGCCGATGATACCCATTGCAGTCATTGCACGGGCAGTTCCGTAATCAATGTCAGCGCGAAGTGTGTGCAATGGCACACTGCCTTCTTGGTACTGTTCAACACGGGCAATCTCAACACCACCAAGACGGCCGCCCAATTTGATCTTACAACCAATCGCACCCATTCGCATTGCAGACTGCAATGACCGCTTCATCGCACGACGGTAAGAAACCCGACGCTCCAATTGCTGGGCAATTCCGTCAGCAACGATATTGGCATCGATTTCCGGCTTACGGACCTCAACCAGGTTCAAGAACACTTCACCGTCGACCATTTTGGACAATTTCAAGCGTAGTTTCTCGATGTCGCCGCCTTTCTTACCAATCACAACACCCGGACGCGCCGTGTAGATCGTGATCCGGCATTTTTTGTGCGGACGCTCAATGATAACGCGGGATACAGATGCATTTTTCAGTTCATTGAGAATGTATTCCCGCATTTTGATGTCTTCGTGAAGAAGATCACCGTATTCAGCGGAGCTCGCATACCAGCGAGATTCCCAAGTCCGGTTAATACCAAGGCGTAGCCCGATTGGATTAATCTTCTGACCCATTACGCGGCCTCCTCAACTTGGCGAACGACAATAGTCAGCTCAGAAAAAGGTTTTAAAATCTTAGCGCCACGACCACGAGCACGCGCACGAAAACGTTTCATGACAAGGTTCTTGCCGACATATGCTTCGGCAACAACAAGGCTGTCGAGATCCAGGCCGTGATTGTTCTCTGCGTTCGATGCAGCAGAATACAGACACTTGTAGACGTCTTTTGCGATACGCTTGCGGCTGAATGTAAGATCATCAAGCGCAGTTTGGACTTTCTTACCACGGATCATTTGCGCAACAAGATTGAGTTTTTGAGGGCTCGTCCGCAACATGCGAACCTTCGCCATTGCTTCGTTTTCCGCGACGCGGCGTTTGTTAGATGTTTGTGCCATGACTAGCCCCGCTTCGCTTTCTTGTCCGCGCCGTGACCATAATAGGTCCGTGATGGGCTGAACTCACCAAGTTTGTGACCAACCATGTCTTCATTGATCAAGACAGGGATGAATTTCTGGCCATTGTGGACCTGAAAAGTCAAGCCAACGAATTGCGGCATGATTGTCGAACGGCGCGACCAGGTTTTGATCGGTTTTTTACGGCCTTCAGCATGTGACGCTTCCGCTTTTTTAAGCAGATAACCGTCTACAAAAGGTCCTTTCCATACAGAGCGTGGCATATCTAATCCTACCTAGCGTTTCTTCTTCGCGTGACGCGAACGAATGATAAATTTATCAGTGGCCTTGTTAGAGCGTGTCCGACGACCTTTTGTCGGCTTACCCCAAGGTGTCACAGGGTGACGACCACCAGACGTACGACCTTCACCACCACCGTGGGGGTGATCAACCGGGTTCATAGCCACACCGCGAACGGTTGGGCGAACACCAAGCCAGCGTTTACGGCCAGCTTTACCGAGGTTGATATTCATGTGATCCGGGTTTGATACCGCACCAACTGTTGCAACACATTCTTGATGGATCATGCGAAGTTCACCTGATTTCAAACGAACCTGAGCGTAACCACCATCGCGACCAACAAGTTGGGCATATGTACCGGCTGAGCGTGCGATTTGCGCGCCCTTACCAGGCTTCATCTCAATCGCGTGGATAATGGTACCAACCGGCATCGCACGCAAAGGCATGGCGTTACCAGGCTTCACATCAACAGATGCACCCGCAATAACCGTATCGCCAGCGGCCAAACGTTGTGGTGCCAATATATAGGCTTTTTCACCATCTTTATATTTCAAAAGCGCGATAAAAGCCGTCCGGTTCGGATCATACTGAAGATTTTCAACAGTCGCGGGTATATCCCATTTGCGACGCTTAAAATCGACAACACGGTATGATTTCTTATGACCACCACCTTGATGACGGGTCGTAATCCGACCCATATTGTTCCGGCCGCCTTTACGCTTTAAGCCTTCGGTCAATGATTTCTCAGGCTTACCTTTGTAAAGCTCTGAGCGATCAACCTGAACCAGGGCACGACGGCTTGGTGAAGTTGGATTATATGTCTTTAAAGCCACGATTTACTCCCTACAGACCGGTCGCGATATCAATCACGTCGCCGTCTTTCAACGTAACGATCGCCTTTTTGATATCTTTCCGACGCCCAGGAACACCGCGAAAACGCTTTGTTTTACCCTTTTGACGCAAGGTGTTGACCGCTGTGACACTGACTTTGAACAGTGATTCAACAGCTTCTTTGATTTCAGTTTTTGAAGCCGCCAATGGCACTTCGAAAACCACTTGATTATTCTCTGACAAAATAGTCGTTTTTTCCGTGATAATCGGGCTAACGATATTGTCGTAATGTTCGGCAGTTACACTCATTTTAAACGAGCCTCCAAATCTTGGACAGCTTGCTTGGTCAAGACCAATGTATGGCGACGGAGAATGTCGTATACATTGGCGCCTTGGCTCGGCAAAACGTCGAGGTTAGGAATATTGCGGGCTGCTTTTGACAAATTCTCATCGACAGAATTACCGTCGATGATCAGGCAGTTGTCAGCTTTCAGCTTTCCAAGCGTCTTTCTCAGATCGGCTGTCTTTGGCGCTTTCATTTTCGCGTCTTCAACAACGATCAATTCACCGGACGCAACCTTTGCAGACAAAGCGTGACGCAGAGCAGCAGCGCGAACCTTTTTAGGCAATGCGTGAGCGTGTGAGCGAACGCGCGGGCCGTGGGCTTTACCACCACCGCGGAACTGTGAAACAGATCCGTTACCGTGACGCGCAGTACCGCCACCTTTTTGGCGACCAATACGGTGCGTTGTCTTTGTGACATCACCACGCTCTTGTACGAAATGCGTTCCCGCCTGGCGTTTCGCCAATTGATAACGAACCATGCGGTGCAGCAAATCCTTACGCGGCTCTAGGCCGAAGACACCATCATCCAGGGTTACTGACCCTGCTTTTTTGGCGTCGAGTGTTTGTACATCAAGTTTCATGACTATTCTTCCTCACCCGATGATTTCTTTGCTTCAGGTTTCGCATCAACATCGCCGCCCTCGTCTGAAACTACAGTTTCAGCTTTGACCGGGGCGCCTGTGCGGAAAGCACCTGGAACTGGCAGATCAGCAGCTTTTGTGCCTTTAACGGCGTCGCGAATTTCAACCCAACCACCTTTGGAACCAGGCACAGCACCGCGAACAAGGATCAAACCCTCTTCAACGTCCGTACGAACGATTTCGAGGTTTTGCGTTGTGACGCGGACAGCACCCATATGGCCGGCCATTTTCTTACCTTTGAAAACTTTACCCGGATCCTGACACTGACCGGTTGAACCATGCGAACGGTGAGAGATCGACACACCATGGGTCGCACGCAAACCGCCAAAGTTATGGCGTTTCATTGCACCCGCGAAACCTTTACCGATACTCGTACCCGCAACGTCAACTTTTTGACCGGCGACGAAGTGATCAGCTGTCATCTCAGCGCCAACCTCAATACGGGCATCTTCTGGCACGCGGAATTCAGTCAATTTCGATTTTGGAGCAACAGAAGCTTTGGCGAAACGTTCGCGCTCAGCTTTTGAGACGCGTTTAGGCTTGGCAGCACCTGAACCGAGTTGAACAGCTGAATAGCCGTCGCGTTCGGTAGTTTTATGAGCCACAACCTGACAATTTTGCAAATCCAGAACGGTGACGGCTACGTGTGAGCCTTCCTCGTTAAATACCCGGGTCATGCCGAGTTTTTTTGCGATTAATCCTGAGCGTTGCATTGGATTACGCTCCCAACTTAATTTCTACGTCCACACCAGCCGCAAGGTCGAGCTTCATCAGCGCGTCAACGGTTTGTGGTGTAGGATCTACGATATCCAGCATCCGTTTATGGGTGCGGATCTCAAACTGCTCACGGGATTTTTTGTTCACGTGCGGCGAACGATTGACCGTAAACTTCTCTTTGCGTGTCGGCAGCGGGATCGGACCGCGCACTTGTGCGCCAGTACGTTTAGCCGTGGACACAATTTCCTGGGTCGAATGATCCAGAATTCTGTGATCGAAGGCTTTTAGCCGGATGCGTATATTTTGACGTTCCATAATCCAAGTCCGATTTCACTACATTCAAAAAAATGGGGTCACCGCAGGGCAACCCCTTTATTACTTACTCAATAATTTTTGAGACAACACCGGCACCAACTGTGCGGCCACCTTCACGGATCGCGAAGCGAAGCTTCTCTTCCATGGCGATCGGCACGATCAGCTCGACATTAACTTCAACATTGTCACCCGGCAT
>JABDMW010000053.1 GCA_013001295.1 Hyphomonadaceae bacterium | reverse complement strand
ATCAGGGTTGATTCTGACGGGATGACGAATTTGTCATGAAAAATGTGCACATAAATACAGTTGAGCGCTTGTTTTTTTTGAGGGACTTTCCCTATAACAGAATCAACATTGAATCAGAGCCGGGGAGTCTTGAATATGACGGATAGAATGAGCGAAACGAAGCCAGAAACATCTCCGAAAACTGAGGAAAAAACGGCGCGCGAATGGCTCAACGTTCTGTCAAAATATAAAAACCCAAGCCACGCGAGAAGTTTTTTGGAAATAGGCATGACCGCTGTGCCGTTATTGTTCTTCTGGGGGCTCGCTTATTGGTCAATGAGTTATAGCGCCTGGTTCGCATTAGCGCTCTCCATACCGGCAGGTGTGTTCGTCGTTCGCCTGTTCTTGATCTTACATGATTGCAGCCACGGATCGTTTTTCAGGAGAAAAAAGCTCAATGATTGGGTTGGGCGTGTGCTGGGTGTCTTCACAATGACACCATTTGATGAATGGCGACATAGCCATGTGATGCATCATCGTACCTCAGGTAATCTGGATAAACGCGGGATTGGCGACATTGTAACGCTGACCGTCCGAGAATATAAAGAGCGCTCTCTTAAAGGAAAAGTTCTATACCGTCTTTATCGCCATCCGATCACAATGTTCCTTCTCGGGCCGATTTATGTATTTATGATCCGTCATCGGCTTCCTGATGAACTTACGCGGGCATCGGCAAAATCCTGGACCAGCGCAATGGCGACCAATGCCGGGATAGCGGCGGTGATATTTTTAATCATATTTTTCTTTGGATTGAAATCGTTTCTGCTCATCTATTTGCCAATGAATATCGTTGCCGGTGCGATTGGTATCTGGCTCTTTTACGTACAGCACCAGTTTGAAGAAACGGTTTGGGAACAAGACGAAGACTGGGAAGTGGCAAATGCAGCTTTATACGGAAGTTCTCATTATGACTTACCACATCCGCTTAAATGGTTGACCGCGAATATCGGGATTCACCATGTACACCATCTGTACGCAAGGATTCCGTTCTATCGTCTAGGCAAAGTTTTGCGCGAACATCCGAGATTAGCTGATATCCAGCGTATGACGCTTTTGGAAAGTTTCAAGTGTGCTAAGCTTCAATTATGGGATGAAAACAAACGTCGCTTGGTTTCATATGCCGAAGCCCGGACGGCGTAAGTTATCTGGTTATCCGAATGTGACGCTGTCACCCGTTCTGACCAAAGGAAATGACTTGATGACTTCGGATGTATAATCGGGCGATAATACCGTACTGACCGCAACGAAATCAGCTTGTCCGCCTTGCTGGTCGAGCTTTAAGTCGATATAGCCGTGGTTTTCCAAATTATGGTACAATATGTCGTTGTTTTTGGCGACGAGCCTGCGTGAAAAATCGGACCCGGCTTTACCAAAATATGCGCCTGTTCCGGGAGATGTAACACCAGATGTGCCGAGCTCTACTCCCATGAATTTGCCCGAAGCGTTTTGAAGTGTATTGGCCCAAAACTCGTGCGTATCGCCCGTTAAAACGATAATGTCATTGATCGCTGCTTTGTCGAGGCTTTCGTAGAACCGCTCTCTCGCTACCGGATATCCGTCCCATGCATCTAAATTCAAAGGCAGGCCCAAGGGGGACAAGTCAATGTAATCGTGTATCGGGGGAAACGTTTTTGCGACCTCATCAATGAAGTCCTGACCTTTATAATCAGTCAAATCGGGTGAATTCACGCGCGCCATAAGAGTTTGATTAGCGATAATTCGCCATTTCTTCCCGTTTTCCTTGGAGGTGCGTAGAGCGCCCGTCACATACTTCCGTTGAGGCTCTCCAAGCAACTCTCTCGTCGGGTCGCCAAGGATGTTTTGAACAAAGTTTCCAACGCCTTCGCGTGATTGAAACTCGGGAATATACTGAGCGTAATCGATTGGACGGTTTCGAGCTGTCAGACGGGTTTCAATTGCCGTCAGCGTGACCAGATCGCCAAAGTCATAGGTCTTGAAAACAGACTCTCTGGTCTTTCCAGCCGCTGGGTCCCGCACAGGCATCCATTCATAGTAGGCTTGCATGGCCGCCGCTCGACGATCATCCCAATTTCCTTCGCCCTCATTGTGGTTTTCTGCACCCGTTTTCCAGGAATCATTCGCGGTTTCGTGATCGTCCCAAGTGCAGATGAGGGCGTGGGCAGCGTGCATCGCTTGCGCGGACGCATCGGATTTATACTGGGCGTGCCGAATTCGGTAATCTTTGAGTGTCAATGTCTCATGTGGCGGTTCATGTTCGCGCCCGATTTTGGCGCCGGTTTTACCGCCGTAATTGTCTCGTCCATATTCATAGAAATAGTCACCCAAATGAATAACGGCATCGAAGTCCTTATTCCTAGCAATGTGGTCGTAGGCATTGAAAAAACCGAAGGGATAATTTGAACAGGACGCGACGGCAAATCTGACACTGCCGACCGTGCCAGAAGGAAGCGTTTTTGTGTGTCCGATAGGCGATACAGATTTGCCAATTTTAAAACGGTAATAATAGGACTGTCCCGGTTTCAGTCCTTGCGCGTCAATTTTGACCGTATAGTCGCGCCCGGCATTGGTCGTAAATTTCCCTTTTCTAATCACCCGTTTGAAATCCGTTGAGTGTGACATTTGCCATCGGCCTGAAATTGGCGCACTCATCGTTGAGGTGAGGCGGGTCCACAAGATAACGGAATTGGTGGTCGGATCTCCGCTGGCTACACCATGGTCGAAGACCAGATCAGCAATATGAGAATCAGTTGTGCAGGAGGCAAGTGCCGGACCAGCGAGAGACAGGGTTGATATGATAGCCGTCCGTCTGGAAATTTTTGCCATATAATGTATCAATCTTGGTTATTTATTGCGGATATTTACGTGTTCAATATTCAGATAATTGCATAAATGCAACACTTTAGAATTTCTTTACAAGAAGTTAATAAAAGTGTCGCGAATCCTAAAAAAATTAGTAAAACAGTGGTTGTAGCAGCCCTGATAAATGGGGCGCGCAGAACTAAATACGCCTTGTATTTTCGATTATACTTTTTGAGGGTTTTTATAATGATCAAGTTTACAAAGTCAGCACTATTATTGAGTGCTGCATCTACTTTGTGTTTTGCCGGACTGGCACAAGCACAAGTAACAACCGGTGAAGTAGGTGGTGTGGTAACCACCGAGACCGGTGCACCGATTTCCGGCGCAACGATTACCGTCACAAATACGGATACCGGATTTACCCGGACCGTAAGATCAAATTCCGACGGACAGTTCGCCGTCCGCAATTTGAACGTCACGGGTTTGTACGATATTTTGGTTGCTGGTGACGGTTACCAAGGCGAGCGTGTTGAAGACATCGCGCTGTCTTTGGGTGGCACTACATCTTTGAACTTCGATCTTGCAGGCGGAACATCCGCTGATGAAATTATCGTTGTTGGTCAACGTATGGTTCTGGCAGACGTTGCCGTAGGACCGTCAGCCAGCTTTGGATTGGCAACAATCGAAAATGCGCCTGCGATCAACAGAAACATTGCCGACATCATTCGTCTCGATCCGCGTGTCTATATCGATGAAAGCCGCGGCGACATCAACTCTGTGCAGTGTGTGGGCCAAAGCTCACGTTTCAACTCAGTCACGCTTGATGGCGTAACCATGAATGATGCGTTTGGTTTGAACTCGAACGGATACCCGACAGAGCGTATGCCATTCCCGTTTGATGCTATTGAGCAAGTCTCTGTTGAGATCGCTCCGTTCGATGTCAAATACGGTGGGTTTACGGCTTGTAATATCAACTCGGTTACGAAATCCGGTACAAACGAAATTCACGGTGGTGCGTTCTTCGATTACACAAGTGACGATCTTCGCGGCGGTTCCGTTGATGGTGTCGATACGAACTTTAATGACTTCAGCGAGAAACGTTATGGTATTAATGTTGGTGGTCCGATCATCAAAGACAAATTGTTCTTCCACGTTGCTTATGAAAAGCTCGAGGGCGCCAATACCTTCAACACGGCTCAAACAATCGGAACGGGCGCATTTCAGGTCAGCCAGGCTGAACTTGATCGGATCTCGGAAATTTCAAACCGGGTTTACCAATACGATCCCGGGACCACTCCAGAAAGCTTTGCAAATGCGGATGAAAAAGTTCTGGTAAAACTGGACTGGAACATCAACGAGAAACACCGTGCAGCGGCGACGTATAACTACAATGACGGCTTTAATACTGTACGTTCTGACGGTGACAGTGACGAATTCGAATTCTCAAATCACTTGTATAATCGGGGTTCTAAACTGCAATCGATCAGCGGCGCGTTATATTCTGATTGGTCTGAAAATTTCTCGACAGAAGTTCGCGTCGGGTATTTGGACTTTGAAAATGATGTTCGTTCAGTCGGCGGAAACGATTTTGGTGAAGTCCAAATCCGGACACCGCGCGGTGTGACCGTGTATCTTGGTGGTGATGATAGCCGTCAGTCAAACAAACTGATTTACGATCAACTCGATCTATCGTTCCGCGCAAATTACGACTGGAACAATCACTCATTCTTGTTTGGTGCAGAGCGTAGAGACCTCGATATTTTCAACTTGTTTGTTCAGCACACGGAAACAGAGTTGCGTTTCAACGGTATTGATGAATTTGAAAACGGGTTAGTCGACCGGATTTACTACAACAATGCACCGTCGCAAAATCCTGATGATGCAGCTGCGGATTGGGGATATGCGATTAACTCCATCTATGCGCAGGACGAAATTCAATTGAGCGACACATTGTCTGTTATCGGTGGTCTTCGTTATGATTGGTACTCAACATCCGATCTGCCAACCGAAAACCCTGGTTTCTTGGCCGAATATGGATTCAGCAACTCTCAAACTCTGGACGGCGAAAGCCTTATTCAGCCGCGTTTGGCTCTGACATGGGACGTTTCTGACGAACTCCAAATTCGGGCCGGTGCAGGGCGTTATTCCGGTGGTAACCCGAATGTCTGGTTGTCCAACAACTATTCAGCCAACAATATCGACCAAGTCGGAGCTTTGGCGCGTGCGGGCCGTGGCGGACAGCCAAACCCAATCGACCTATTTGCCCAAACATATTCAGGTGCTGAAGACGGTGTTCCAAACTTTGCCGGTTACGCGATCCCTGATGTGGTTTATGACGCAGTTGGAACAGGCGTTGGCTCAAATTTCGAGCTGAATTACCTGGATCCAAACTTCAAAATCCCATCTGATTGGAAATACTCAATTGGTGCAACTTGGAGCCCGGACTTCAATACCGGTGAAAACCTGTTTGGTGGTATCTGGACATTCCAGGGTGATCTCTTGATTTCGAAAAGTTCAGACACAGCGCTTGTGAAGCGGGCGGACCTCGTCGAGACCGGAACACGTGTTGTCGATGGTGTGACATACCCAACCTATAGCAGTCCAAACCAGGATGCATTTGTTTTGACCAACGCAGAGGTCGGCAATGAAGCATTTGTCGCATCCCTTGGTATTTCAAGAGATTGGGACAGTGGATGGGCAGCGTCATTTGGGTATGCATATTCAGACGCCAAGGACGTGTCGCCAATGACAAGTTCCGTTGCATTCTCAAACTACAATAACCGCGCATTTCTTGATCCACAGGAAGAAGTCCTCGCGACATCTAACTACAACATCAAGCATCGTTTCTCAGGGTCAGTTTCTTATACCAAAGATTTCTGGAAAGACTACGATACGCGTGTCTTTGCATTCTTCCAAAGCAGCACAGGTCGTCCATACAGCATGACCCAAAATGGCGTTGGCAACAGCATTTACAGCTTCACACCATTCCTTGGAAACAATGGCAACAGTATCCTGCTACCGGGTACAGAACGGAACCAGTTTACAGGTCCAAGCTGGACGAAAGTTGATCTGAAAATTTCTCAAGATCTGCCAGGTCTGCGTTCTGAAGATCGTGCCCAAGTCTTTATGGTCATCGATAACTTAACGAACCTCTTAAATGATGAGTGGGGCAAACTTGAGAACCCTGGTTTCCCGCGTACTTTGGTGCCGGGACAGCCATTCCAGACAAGTATCGATGCGTCTGCATACGAAATTCGTTTTGGTGCAAGCTACGACTTCTAAGCTTAAGCTCAAATCAAATGATAAAAAGGCGGGTTCATCCCGCCTTTTTTTATGCTTTAAAATCCCAATAAACAGCCGTTTAAAGGTGTTTAAATTTTTGAGCTTTCGTTTGAATGTAGTCGTGATTGTGCGGATTACGTCCCGGTTTGATCGGAATGCGGTTGGTGATTTCGATCCCTGCTGTCTCGATAGCCTCGATTTTCTCAGGATTATTGGTCATCAAATCAAGCTTCGAAACGCCAAAATGTTGAAATACATCGCCCAACATGGCATAACTACGCAAATCTGCGGGATGTCCAAGTTTTAAATTGGCGGTATAGGTGTCGTCGCCTTTATCCTGCAAATGATAGGCTTTGATCTTGTCGACCAAACCGATACCCCGGCCTTCCTGTCTGAGATATACAATCATACCCCGGTCGCGTTCGTTTATTTCATTGAGCGCGAATGCCAATTGTGGCCCGCAATCACATCTTTTGCTGAACAGTCCGTCCCCGGTCAAACACTCAGAATGCACGCGGGCGAGAACGGGTTTGCCGTCATCAAGACTGCCACGCGTTAGGACCAGGTGTTCCTGGCCTTCATGCATAAATGCGTGAATGTCAAAATCACCAAATTCAGTTGGCAAGTGTGCAGATGTAATAAATTCGACGCCCATATCAGCCTGCATTCTGAAACTGCGGACGTGTCATTTTTTCGACGTAACGGGCGATCGTATCAATTTCGATATTGACCTGATCGCCAACCGATAATTCGCCCAAATTCGTATGCTGAAGTGTATGGGGAATAAGGTTGATACTGATGATGCAGTCTTCAATTTCATTGACAGTCAAGCTGACACCGTTGATCCCGATCGATCCCTTGTTTACAACGTATTTGTCTAAATCTTGAGGAATTTCAAACGTGTAGGCGATTGACCTCCCGCTGTTTTCAATCGAAGAGCAGGTTGCCAGCGCGTCAACGTGCCCGGAAACCATGTGCCCACCGAGCTTGTCGTTCAACGTCAAAGATTTTTCCAGATTGACCTTCGTTCCAACCTGCCAATTCCCAACATTTGTTTTAGACATGGTTTCGACAGACACATCCGCAGCGATATTATCGCCATCGATATCGGTGACCGTGAGGCACACCCCATCAATCGCGATGCTGTCACCAAGTGCAACATCGTCCATGGTTGAAAACCCGGATGCGAAAACAAAACGGAAATCATCGCCGGTGGGTTCGCGGGAAACGATCTGACCTACGGATTGAATAATGCCTGTAAACATAAATTATAAATCGGCGATAATCCGCCAATCTTTTCCTATTTTTTTGACTTTCGTATTGGCTATATGGTGCCTATGCGCCATCTGATCAATGTCTAATTCAAGTAGTGGCCGGGCGGAACTGCCCATCAAGACCGGTGCGGTATAGACAATCAGTTGATTGGCCAGTTTATTTGAGATGAATTGTCCGGCCAATGTCGCTCCGGCTTCGACCAGTAGATCATTGATATTTTCCTGACCCAGCCATTTCAGAACATCCGTCAGGTCAATTCGACCATTTTCATCCTTTGGCATAGTGTGGATTTCTGCGCCAGCGTTTTTCAGTGCCTCTATTTTGTCATTGTCATCGGTCGCCGTTATAATGACGGTACGACCGGTATGTGCGAGGATCTTAGCATCCGGTGGAGTACGCAAATTTGTGTCCAGAATGACGCGTAGTGGCTGTTCTTCATCAAAACGGTGCGCGTATTTACGAAATTTTTTGGGGAGATTGTTCGGCCTGACGGTAAGACGACAATCATCGTGAATGACAGTGTCAACGCCCGTAAGGATAGCCTGACTTCGGCCCCGCCAAACCTGAACGTCTTGACGGGCTTTCTTGCCGGTAATCCAGACACTGTCCCCGTTCGCCATTGCGGTGCGACCGTCCAGAGATTGAGCAAGTTTAACCCGAACATATGGCAAGCCGGTTTCCATACGGTTCAGGAAACCTCGGTTGAGGCCTTTTGCTTTTTTGGACAGGGGCTGAGTTTCGACTTCAATGCCTGCTTGTTTCAGTATTTCACACCCATTGCCTGATACGTTCGGATGTGGATCCATCTGACCAATCACGACTTTTCTCACGCTTGCTTTGACGAGCGCGTCGGCGCAGGGTGGTGTACGCCCATGAAAACTACAGGGTTCCAGCGTGACAAATACGGTCGATCCCTTCGCTTTCGCTCCAGCCTCATTGAGGGCCATGATCTCGGCATGGGCTTCGCCCGGTGCCTGGGTAAATCCCTGACCGACGACTTTTCCGTCATTGACAATGACGCAGCCGACGCGCGGGTTATCGCCGGTAAGGAACAGCACTTTTTTTGCCTGTTTTTCGGCTAGCTTCATGTATCGGGACTGGTTTGACACCAGATCAGCACCTATTTTTCGAAGCCAACAGCGTCGACCATGATGTCGAATATCTCCGCTTGATCAATGACGCCACGCGCTTTCTGGGCTCCGGGACCATAGGCATATAAAGGAACATCCTCCCCAGCGTGGGTTTCCGATCCCATGGGGATAGCTGTTTGCTGCTGAAAATTTATGCCCTGAACCGCATTGTCAGACAGATCATCATCATCTGTGCGTGTGTTAGGGCCGTTATGATAACCAAGTGTCGTATACGGCTTGCCATCTGAGGCTAATAATGGCTCGTCAGATAATTTGCCGGTTTCCCGGTCGATGGGTTTGACGACACCCAAAATCGGGTTGCCGATGCCCGGATAGCCGGCAATCGAAAGCACGTGCGAATGATCTGCGGTTACCAATATCAACGTATCTTCCGGATTGGTCATTTCAACGGCTTTAGCGACCGCTTCAGATAATTCTTGCGTGTCTTTCAGGGCACGATACGCATTTGTCCCGTGGTGGGCGTGATCGATACGGCCCGCTTCCACCATTAAGTAATATCCGGTGTCACGGGCGGCGAGGTTTTCGATCGCGAAACTGGTCATTTCGGTGAGGGACGGTTGATCATCGTCTGAACGATCAGCCTCATAATTCATGTGGGACGCATCAAATAAACCCAGCACAGATTGCTTATCTTTCGCACTGATCGCGCGCAGTTCGCTGACATTACTGGCATAAATGTGATTGTCTGATTTGCCAGTCCATACTGTGGTGAGGTTTTTACCGTCGTCGCGGCGTCCGCCCTCTAGTTCTTTCGGAATGAAATTGCGGCGACCACCGCCGAGCGCAACTTCCAAGCCATTTGTACCGCCGTATTCAATCATTTGCGTCGCTAAATCAGTACATCCGCGTTCATTGCCGATTTCGCTCATATCCCGATCAGATTCCCATCCGCGGCTCATAGCATGTCCGTAAACGGCCGCGGGTGTTGCGTGGGTGATCCGGGCTGTGCTGATAATCCCGGTCGACATGCCCGCGGTTTCGGCTAAATCCGCGAAAAGGACAGGCGGTGCGGCGGCCTCGTCGCTACATTTTGCAAACAGCGCGTCCGGTTGCACATTGATCTTGCCGATTTGCGTTTTGAAACCGGTATTCATGGCACTTGCCGTACCGGCTGAGTCCGCGACTTGGGAATCGAGATTGTAAGTTTTGACCAAAGAGACATTGGGAAAAGTCTCAAAAGACAATTGATTGTCCTCACCGCTCATGCCTTTGGATTGTCCATCAAATATGCGCGCAGCAGTAATGGTTGAAACACCCATACCGTCGCCAATAAATAAAATCACATTTTTGGCTTTCTTACTTGATACAAATTGCTTCACGGGCATCGCAGCGTTGGCTTGATTGGTCGCCGTTTGTTGGCAGGATGCCAAAACGATAGCTGAAACGGATAAGCCAAGAAATTTTAGTAATGATGGTGATTTCATTGAAAAGCCTATGTAAAATCTATGTGTGATAGACTTATAGACCAGTGTTCATCGGTTTTGCACCCGTAAATTCTTACAATACTGAAATCAAATTTGAATATGTGTTTAGAAGTCCAAATTGCTTGGCGTCTCCCAACCGCGGCGCCGGCAAGCTGCAATCACGGTATTGCGGAGAAGGCAGGCAATCGTCATTGGTCCAACACCACCCGGGACCGGCGTGATAGAGCCAGCGATTTCGGTTGAGGGTTTATAATCAACATCCCCGACGAGTTTACTTTTCCCCGGCTTGCTCGGGTGCGGAATACGGTTGATCCCGACATCGATGACGCAGGCACCCGGTTTGATCCATTCCGCCTTGACCATTTCAGGTCGTCCGACAGCTGGTACGAGAATATCCGCACTCCGGCATACATCTTCCAGGTTTTTCGTGCGTGAATGCGCAATGGTAACCGTACAGTTTTGTTCCAGGAACAGTAACGCTGCCGGTTTACCGACCAGAATAGATCGCCCGAGAACAACACAGTTTTTGCCGGAAAGTTCGCCAAGCGCATCTTTCGCCAACATCACACATCCGGTCGGCGTACATGGGCGCAGGCCGGGCTTGCCCAGCGACAGTCTTCCTGCCGATGTTTCTGTTAAACCATCCACGTCTTTATCGGGCTGTATTTCTTCAATCACCCGGTCAGAATTGAGACCTTTCGGAAGTGGGAGTTGAACGAGAATGCCATCGACTTCCAGGTCATCATTGAGCGAGCGAACCAAGGCAACAAGTTCATCTTCGGATATATCCTCACTCAATTTATGCTCGAGCGAGCGCATGCCGCATTCTACAGTGAACTTTGCTTTATTTCTTACATAAACCTGACTGGCCGGGTCTTCTCCGACCAAGACAACTGCCAAAGTGGGTTGGGCGGGCAGCGTACTGACAGCCTTCGTGATCCGCTCGCGTAGTCCCGCCGCATATGCCTTTCCGTCAATCTTGATTGCGCTCATATCAATGTTCCTTTTTGGATATCGCTATACTGAAATATCTGCAGATATAAACCGGATTTGCATAGTATTAGTATTTTGACTGGTATTCGGCTATTATGTTGAAATTAGCCGATAAATAATGACAGATGATCACTTTCAATCAATATCACTTATTGTCAATTGCCGAATTGACGTGCAACGCCGTGGCTGAGTAGAATCCGGGCAATACGATAGGTAATTTAGGACCCGAATATGGTCACACTTCTGAATAAAGTTGAAGATGAATATGCCAAGAGTGTGTGTCTGGATTTTGGCAATAAACCGGATGCCCTCATCGAGATATTGCACGTCGTTCAAAACGGAAGCGGGTTTCTGTCAGATGGCGCACTGCGAACGATTGCGGACAGTCTTAATATCACACGCGCCGAAATTCACGGCGTCGTCAGTTTTTATCATGATTTCAAGCGTGAAGCACCGGCCAAGCAAGTCATAAAGATTTGTCGGGCAGAAGCGTGCCAAGCGGTCGGATGTGATGATTTGATATCAAATGCAGAAACTATGTTTGGCGTCAAACTGGGGAAGCACAACGACGATGTTGAACTTAAAGAAGTGTTCTGCCTCGGAAATTGTGCCTTGGGCCCGGCAATTATGATTGATGATGAACTTTACGGACGCGTGACAATCAAACGGCTCGAAAAAATATCTGCGGCCCATATAGCAGCAAAGGCAGGCGAATAATGGCGACTGCTAAAATATATATTCCATGTGACGCGGCGGCTGTTTCCGTTGGTGCAGACGACGTCGCGCAAAAAATTGCGGACATCGCAGCGGAACGCAAAATCGACGTGAAAATTGTCCGTAATGGCAGTCGCGGCATGCTGTGGCTCGAGCCGCTTGTTGAGGTTGAAACGCCAAAAGGGCGTGTTGCCTATGGCCCTATATATGAAGATCATGTTGAAGGCTTGTTCGATGCAGGATTTGAAACGGGTGGGCAGCATACGCTTGGGCTTGGCCTTACCGAAGACATTCCGTACTTTGCGAAACAGGAACGGCTCACATTCGCGCGCGTTGGCGTCATCGATCCTCTCAGCCTCTCTGATTATGAAGCAAATGGCGGTTTAGCCGGTTTGCAAAAAGCGCTCAAAATGACGCCCGAAGATATCGTGGACATGGTCACTGAATCAGGCCTGCGCGGGCGCGGCGGGGCGGGGTTTCCAACGGGCATCAAATGGAAAACGGCACTCAACACTGAAAGCGACCAGAAATATATTTGTTGCAATGCCGATGAAGGCGATAGCGGCACATTTGCCGACCGGATGCTGATGGAAGGCGATCCCTTTACGCTGATCGAAGGCATGGTGATTGCGGGGCTCGCCGTTGGAGCCGACACCGGATATATCTACATTCGTTCCGAATATCCCCACGCGATCCGGACAATGAGACGTGCCATCAAGGTTTGGGAAGACAGAGGATTGTTCGGCAAAGGCACCGACGGGGCCAGTCAAAACTATTATCTTCATATCCGTGTCGGAGCTGGCGCCTACATATGCGGGGAAGAGACCTCAATGCTGGAAAGTATCGAGGGCAAGCGCGGCGAAATAAAAGTCAAACCACCAATCCCGGCCATTAGCGGGCTGTTTGGCAAACCGACTATAGTCAATAATGTGCTATCCTTGGCGACCGTACCGACCATACTCGCGAATGGAGCCGAATTTTATAAAGATTACGGCATGGGGCGGTCTCGCGGTACACAGCCATTCCAATTGGCCGGTGACATAGCGCAAGGCGGGCTTGTCGAGAAAGCATTCGGTATCACACTTCGCGAACTGGTCGAAGATTTTGGCGGCGGCACGCGATCCGGAAAACCAGTCCGTGCCGTGCAAGCCGGCGGCCCGCTCGGTTCTTACATCCCGGAGGCCGAATTTGACGTCGAAATGGATTATGAAGCGCTGGCCGCAGCAGGCGCAATGCTTGGGCACGGCGGAATCGTTGTATTTAACGACAGCGTTGATATGGCCAAACAAGCCCGGTTCGCCATGGAATTTTGTGAAATTGAATCGTGCGGGAAATGCACGCCGTGCCGTATCGGCGCAGTCCGCGGCAAAGAGACAATTGATAAAATTGTTGCCGGAGAAGACGTTGATGAGAATTTCGAAGTCTTAGAGGATCTGTGCGAACTTATGACAGATGCCTCCTTATGTGCTATGGGTGGACTGACACCCATGCCGGTCCGAAGTGCGGTGAAACACTTCCGTGACGACTTTATCGCGAGCGAAAAGAGATAAGCCATGGCTTTATTAATCGAAAAAGATTTCGGCACGCCCGCACGGGTATCAGAGAAACTTGTGACCCTGGAAATTGATGGTCACGCGGTCACGGTGCCGGAGGGCACTTCGCTTATACGGGCTGCAGCCGAAGTCGACATATCCATTCCGAAACTTTGTGCGACCGACAGTCTGGAAGCTTTCGGGTCTTGCCGTTTATGCGTTGTTGAAGTTGAGGGGCGGCGCGGGACACCTGCATCCTGCACGACATTGGCTGAAGAGGGCCTCGTTGTTTCAACGCAAAATTCAAAATTGGCGAAACTGCGCCGTGGCGTCATGGAGCTCTATATCTCCGATCATCCGCTCGATTGCCTGACCTGCTCAGACAATGGAGATTGTGAGCTACAAGACATGGCAGGGGCTGTGGGTTTACGCGATGTTCGCTATGGTATGGACGGAGAAAACCATATCGATGCACCGACAGACGACAGCAATCCTTATTTCTCGTTCGAAAGCTCAAAGTGTATCGTTTGCTCGCGCTGCGTTCGCGCGTGTGATGAAGTGCAGGGGACATTAGCCCTGACGATCGAGGGGCGCGGATTTGATTCAAAAGTTGCCGTTAGTTTAGACGAGGATTTCTTCGGATCTGAATGTGTGTCTTGTGGGGCCTGCGTGCAAGCTTGTCCGACAGCGACCTTGCAGGAAAAATCCGTGATTGAGCATGGGGTTCCTGATCGAACAGTGCTGACCACGTGCGCCTATTGTGGTGTTGGGTGCTCATTCAAGGCGGAGCTTAAAGGCGATCAGGTCATCCGGATGGTGCCGTATAAAGACGGAAAAGCCAATCACGGCCATTCCTGCGTTAAAGGCCGGTTTGCCTTTGGGTACGCGACCCATAAAGAACGTATTACAGCGCCGATGATCCGTGAAAATATCACAGATCCGTGGCGCGAAGTCAGTTGGGACGAAGCGCTCGGGTTCGCTGCAGATAAGCTCAAACAAACACAAAAAAAATACGGAAAAGACTCAATTGGCGGGATCACATCTTCACGCTGTACCTCAGAGGAAGTTTGGCTCGTCCAACGCCTGATCCGCTCTGCGTTTGGCAATAATAATGTCGATACCTGTGCGCGGGTTTGCCATTCACCTACTGGGTATGGGCTGAAGCAAACATTCGGCGAGTCCGCTGGTACACAAAATTTCGATTCCGTGATGGAATGTGACACGATGATTGTCATCGGGTCTAATCCGACAGATGCGCATCCGGTCTTTGCATCGCAGATGAAACGCCGCTTGCGACAAGGTGCCAAACTGATCGTCGCGGACCCGCGGACGATCGATCTCGTCCGGACGCCGCATATCGAAGCGGATTATCACCTGCCGCTTCAGCCAGGCACCAACGTTGCGCTGATCAATGCATTCGCCCATGTCGTCGTCACAGAAGGGTTGGTTGATGAGGACTTCGTCAAAGCCAGATGTGATATGGACACGTTCAACGAATGGCGGACGTCAATCTCAGACCCTGTCAACTCACCAGAGAATGTCGCCGAGATTACGGGCGTACAGGCCGAAGACATTCGTAATGCTGCCCGCTTATATGCGACCAGCAAAAATGCAGCGATTTATTATGGATTGGGTGTGACAGAACATTCGCAAGGGTCCACGATGGTGATGGGTATGGCCAATCTGGCCATGGCGACCGGTAATATCGGGCGTCCGGGTGTTGGTGTGAACCCAATGCGTGGCCAGAATAATGTTCAGGGCTCGTGTGATATGGGCTCTTTCCCACATGAGTACTCGGGATACCGCCCGGTCGGCGATGACAATGTGCGGGCGATATTTGAAAGTGCCTGGGGTGTAGACCTGGATCCTAAGCCCGGCTTGCGTATCCCGAACATGTTCGATGAAGCCATTGGCGGCAATTACCGCGGCATGTATGTACAAGGCGAAGATATCGCGCAATCAGATCCGAATATCCAACACGTAGAGCAAGCCTTGCGCGCAATGGATATTTTGATTGTTCAAGATCTTTTCCTCAATGAAACGGCACGGTTCGCGCATGTCTTCTTGCCGGGTACGTCATTTCTGGAAAAAGACGGAACTTTCATTAATGCGGAGCGGCGGATCAATCGCGTTCGGCCTGTTATGAAATCCCAAACCGGCAAAGAAGAATGGGAAGTGACTCAAGACCTTGGTCGTGCCCTTGGCTATGATATGGGCTTCAATTCCGCCTCTGAAATAATGGACGAAATCGCAGCGATGACACCAACATTCACGAATGTGTCTTTTGATGCTTTGGATAAAGCTGGAAGCATTCAGTGGCCGTGCAATGATGAACATCCTGACGGTACACCGGTTATGCACACCGAAGAGTTCGTGCATGGCAAAGGCATCTTCAAAGTGACCGAATATGTACCGACGAAGGAAAAGACCAATCGTATATTCCCTCTTATTCTGACCACGGGACGCATTCTGAGCCAGTATAATGTCGGCGCACAAACCCGCCGGACAGACAATAATATAATGTGGGAGGAAGATCTTCTCGAAATTCATCCCTCGGATGCCGAAGCGCAAGGCGTACAGGACGGACAGTGGGTAACCATTAAAAGCCGCAAAGGTGAAACCACTTTACGAGCCAAGATTTCCGACCGCATGCAGCCGGGCGTCGTGTACACAACATTCCATCACCCGGAATCGGGTGCGAATGTTGTCACCACCGAGCTGTCAGATTGGGCGACCAGTTGTCCTGAATACAAGGTCACGGCCGTAGCGGTCACACCGTCCAACCATAAATCCGACTGGCAAATCAGCTATGAGGAGGAAAAGGACGGCTACCGACAGATTGTCCACGAGCCTGCCGAATAGATATGGTCAAAATCACCGAGCACGGCACTCAACACCCGACGTTTCGAACGGCGGGTATACGGGAGTCGGGTTCGCAGCAAGATCGCACTTGGCACGTTCCGGAAGAAACGCCCGTCGCGTTTGTCTACAACAAACGCAATTATGCGGTGATGATGGCGACGCCGGATGATCTTGTCGACTTCGCGATCGGATTTTCACTCAGTGAACAAGTTGTTGATACAGCACACCAAATAAAGGCGATCGATATTCAGCACTCGGAACGCGGTGTCGATTTTCGAATTGATATAGATCAACAGCGGCTCGAACGACTTGATATCATCCAAAGGCGCAGAAATTTAGTGGGAAGCGCGAGCTGCGGATTATGTGGATTGGAAAATGCTGAAACACTGTTCGAGCCATTACCAAGAGTTTCAGATAAATTTTTAACATTGACGACTGAGGCCGTTTCTCTTGCATTGGAAAGTCTTCGTAACCATCAGAGATTAAACGCGAAAACTCATACTGTACATGGAGCAGCGTGGGCTGATTTATCAGGTAGTATCGCTTATACCCGAGAGGATGTCGGTCGTCACAATGCGTTAGATAAACTCATCGGGTGTATGGCGCTAAAAGAAGTCGATTTAACTTCGGGATTCGTCGTTATGTCCAGTCGTTGCTCGTACGAATTGGTAGAGAAAGCGTCGCGGTTTGGGATTCCGGCGATGGTGACGATATCGGCACCGACATCCTTCGCACTTGCAAAAGCCCGTGAGGCCAAGATTTCTCTCTACGCGCGCTCGCCCATGGGCGTCGTGGAGTTCCTCGTCGACGATGCTGAGGTGTTGCGTCAATCTTCGTGAAAGTGTTAGACCAAAATACACATCACAAACGAGGACGTTATGGCGGGCAAATGGTTTGACGAATTGGAAGTAGGGCAGGTGTTTAAGCATGCATTGCGACGAACGCTGACCGAAACCGATAACTTGATGTTTTCGGCGATGACGCATAATCCAGCGCAACTACATCTCGATGCGGAATATTGCAAAAACGAAACCGAATTTGGTCAACGATTGGTCAATAGTTATTTCACGCTCGGCCTGATGGTCGGAATATCTGTTGGGGACACGACTTTGGGAACCGCCGTTGCGAATCTGGGCACAGATGAAGTTCGATTTCCAAAACCGTTGTTTCACGGGGACACAATCCGCGTAGAAACCGAAATCATCGGTTTGCGGGAGTCCAAATCCCGCCCGGATCAAGGAATTGTCACGTTCGAACACAGAGCATTTAATCAAAATGATGAGCTGGTGGCGACGTGCAAACGTACGGGCCTGCAACATAAAAAACCTGCGAAAGCGTGAGTCAAATGCCTCGGTTTTTTGATCCTGTCAGCAGGTGCGTTTATATCTAATTATTTTCAGTGGGGCTCGCCACGCTGGCAAGTTTAGGCGCGTCTAATCCTGGGTCATATTGCACAACAGGCAGCTGCAAGCTCCGCGCGTCAAATTTTCCAATGGTCGTCAGCAGTTGGTATGTGTAGAGCAGGGTGTCATGTTCCGCTCTTGCAACAGAAATTTCGGCGTCGAGTAATTCTTGCTCGGCGTTTAGCACATCTAATGCTGTACGCGTGCCGACGCCAAACTCAGTTTTGACACCCTCAAACGCCGATTGTGCAAATCCGACCTGTTTGCGACTGGAGATCAGAATATCCTTGGACGCTTCCAACTGACCTCTTAAATTGGCGACCGTTTGATCCACAGAGTATTCAAGATCACGTGTTTCAAAACGTCTTTGTTGCCGCACTTCTTTAGCTGCCCGAACGCGACTCTGGCGGAGCCCGCCCGTCAGGAGCGGAATGCGCAATTGTGCTGTAATTTGCGCGGATGTCGCACGGCTGAAATTGCTAAAATCATCTTCGCCGGAAATAAGTTGACCATTCAGTCCCAGGGTTGGTTTCAATGCCGATTTCGCAACACCGATCGAAGATTGAGCGGCCTCTTCAAGGTAGCGCGAGGCTTCAAGCCGCGGACTATAATTGCGCGCACTTTGCGTCAAATTACTGGTCTTGGCGGGCAAGGATATTTCTTTCGGTGTTGATAGCTCCTCGGGCTGGTATCCCATTTCGCGCACAAAGGCCGCCTTGCTGGAATTGAGGTTGGCACCGGCCCGTGCGAGACCAATTTTAGACTCCTCCAACCGGGTCTCACTTTGCGAGACGTCTGTTTTCGTCCCTTCACCCAATTTGAACTTTGTTTTGACGGCGATCAGTTGACGCGACAGTACCGCGACACTGTTTCGTTGAGCGGCCGCTATTTTCTCGTCGCGCAATACGTCAATGTAGGCTGTTGCAGCGTTTAACAAGACGTTTTGCTCGACATCGCGAAGCTCCGCGCGCGCTGACAAGATTTGCGAACTGGCTTGTTTTTTGAGCGAAGATACGCGGCCACCCTGATAGAGAGGCTGAAGTAAAGTGAGTCCTGCGGAACGTGACGTTCCATCATCAGAAGAACTGGCGCTGCCGAGAACTGACGCAGATGTTCGGTCCACATAACCGCCGCCTAAAAGCCCTTCCAGGCTGGCATTAAGTTTTCCGGCTGCTTTTGCAGCAATGAGATTTTCATTTACGATCCTGACCTGCGCTTGTTGGGCCTTCAAACGGGGACTGTGTTGGTAGGCGCTGGCCAGAGCTTCCTCGAATGATTGTGCAAAGGTAGTCGAATGCCCGCCAAATAATGTAAGAGCGAAAACTAGGAAATATGTGTGTTTCATTCAAATGGCTCCATTAAATTTCGGGAGTTTGGTCTGTTAGTCTTCGCGAAATGCATGTTTCATCGTGTCGGTCACGGGCTTGAGGAGATAGCTGGATACCGTTCGTTTGCCGGTTGTCATGAAAACCTCAGCGGGCATTCCCGGGATGAGTTTTAAATCGGCCAATCGTTCAAGTTCTGGCGCCGGTATCTCAACACGTGTCGTATAATAAAAAAGACCCGTATTTTTATCTTCGAGAATGTCGGCAGAAATATCGATGACCTGACCGGTCAATTGCGGTGTCGAACGTTGGTTAAAGGCAGACAAATTAACGGTTGCATTCTGAGTTTTATAGACTTGATCAATATCCTTGGGGGCCACGCGCGCATCGATGACAAGTTTGTCGTCTCTCGGGATGATTTGCATGATGGCCTCGCCGGACAAGACGACACCACCGATCGTCGTTACACTCATATCGTGGACAAGGCCGGCAACTGGCGCGCGGATTTCAACCCGCTGCATTTTGTCCTTCAGGGACTCATTTTGCGATGTCAAATCCGCGACAACGGATTCCGCTTCGCGCAGTTCCGCCAAAATTTCAGCGTCCGCATCCCGCCGGACTTGCGAAATCTGTAACTCAAGTTCTCCAATCGTTGAGTTAAGCCGGGCAACATCTGCTTCATGTGTCGCGATATTTCCATCGATACTGGATTTTTGCCGTTCCATCGACATGACTTTTGAACCACTAACATACCCGCTTGCTTGCAAAGTTCTGAGGTTTTCCAGTTCGGCTTCGATACTTGTCTTTTGCGCACGCTCTGTTCCCAAGAGTTCATACAGTCCAGAAATTTGATCGGTTGTTTGTCTGATGCGTTGACGGAGCTGAGCGGTTTGCGTGTTTATCGATTTTCGGCGGGCTTCAAACAGTTTGGTTTGCCCCGCAATAATATCTGAAAAGTTTTCCGGTTTATTGATGTCCTGAAGCGCGTTCGGCCATTTGATTTGACCAAGACGTTGTTGTTCGGCGTTGAGGCGTGCAACCTTAGCCATGGCCTCATACAAACGGTTTTGTACGATTTCGCTATTCGACTGCGGGTCAACCGGGTTAAGCCGTAAAAGCACATCATCAACTTTAACGTTGTCGCCGTTTCGGACCAATATTTCTTGAACGATTCCGCCTTCGAAATGTTGAATGGTTTTCGGTTCGCTTTCAACAACCACATAACCGCTTGCAATGATCGCACCGTCAATTTCCGTCGTTGATGCCCATAAACCGCCGCCAAGTACAAAAATTACTGCACCCGCATACCCTTGCATAAGATAACGGCGGTAGGATTTTCTTGATTTTGCCCCTTTTTTTGATCGGCCGTCTTCGGCAATCAATTTTTTAATCGGTTCGCTGTCTATTTCATCCACGGAATCGTCGATTGGATCATCTAGTGGCACTAAGTTCAGCTTGTTTTTTCTTGGCTTGTTTTCGTCCATGATTTCCCTCCTAGACGACGACAAACGGTTGATTGGGACCGCGGCTGGACGCAATGCGTTTCGGAGGCTCTGAAAGTTTCCGGTCTTTTGACTGATCCAGAACATCCTCACGAGGACGGAAGGCAACCTGTTGGCCTTCATTGAGCATGAGGACCATGTCAAGCGACTCCAATACACTGGGCCGGTGGGTCATGACGATCACGGTTTTCTTTTGTTCGCGAAGTTTTAAGATAGCATTGGCCAATGCCACGTCGCCTTCTACATCGAGATTGGCATTCGGTTCATCAAGAACGATGAGAGCCGGATCTCCGTATAAAGCTCGGGCCAGGGCGATACGCTGAATTTGCCCGCCTGACAGCGATGTGCCGTTGACATCGACCGGTGTGTCATACCCTTTTTCCATTTTAAGAATTAGTTCGTGGACCCCGGCCGCGGTAGCAGCCTTGATCATCGCGTCGGAATCTTTTTCGGGCGCAAACCGCGAAATATTTTCGCCAATCGTCCCATGCATGAGTTCGACCCTTTGCGGGAGATATCCGATATGTGGTCCTAAATCTTCAGGGTTCCATTGGTCCAGAGTGGCCGCGTCTAATCTAACACTGCCATTGAATGGCATCCACAATCCAACAAGCAGGCGGGCCAGGGTCGACTTACCTGAAGCCGCAGGACCGATAACTCCCAGACCCTGTCCAGGTTCGAGTGTAAAATCTATACCTTTTAAAGTTGGCGTTTGAGAACCAGGTGGTGCGGCGTGGAGATTTTCGACTTTTAAGTGTCCAACAGGCGCCGGTAATTTTAGCTCTGGATCAGACGCAGGGAACAAGAGGAAGAATTCGTCCAGCCGTTGATAAGCCTGCTTGGCGTTGGCGTATCCCTTCCATTGTGACAATGCTGATTGAACCGGCGCAAGTGCCCGCCCCATGATAATCGAGGCGGCGATCATCGTCCCTGGCGTAATGATTTGGACTATTGCAAGGGCGGCGCCAGCGCCCAGAATTCCTGATTGCAATGCCATTCTGAAAGATTTTGAGAAAACCGAAAACTCATTGACCCGGTCGCCGCTTTCAAGCGTGGCATTGGAATATGCGTGATTGTCACTCAACCATCTGTTTTGAACGGCCTCACTCATGCCGAGCGCATTAATGACATCAGCGTTTCGATAGGCCGTTTCTGCAACCTCGATGCTGTGTCGCCGTGTTTTGTGTGAGTCTTCCAACGGTTTTCTGGTTGTCAGTTCATTGAGGATTGCCGCGATGATAATGATAATTGTGCCAATGACCGCAATGACACCCAATGTCCAATGCAGCAAAAATATCACACCGACATATATGGGTATCCACGGTAGATCGAAAATTGCCGTTGGACCGGGTCCCGATAAAAAACTCCGAACCTGTCCAAGATCATTGAGAGGCTTATGCCGTTCCGCGATGGCACCAAAGCGCCCTTGATTGATCCATGTTGTGAACGCCGGCCCGTTCAGCTCGTCGTCAATCTCGGTTCCAATACGTGTTGCGATCCGTGAACGCACCCGGTCGAAAAACCACATACAGGCGAACAAAGCGATCATTAATAAAGTTATTGCGATTAAAGTGGGGGTGGATTTGGACGAGAGGACTCGGTCGTAGATTTGGAGCATGTAAATCGGGCCGGTGAGCATCAGCAAATTGATGAGCACACTCATGAACCCGATACCTAGAAAACCCGATCGAACTCTTTTTTCCGCGGATTTTAGCTCTTCGCTCTCAGCCCGTTTAAAATATAATACCACTGACGCACCCCATCAGACACCCAGGGCGTGGCTTCCGTATTCGCTCTCAATATCGTTTTTTCCCAATCCAATTATCTGACCATATAGTCGGTTTGGATTATCGCGCCCTGATATTCTATTAACCTTATGTTAGGACTTTGGCAAGTTTTTCATTTTTGCATGGAATCAACCCTGCAATTCTTGATTGCAATATTTCCATTTTTTTGGAAAACCGTTACGCCACGTGCATTTAGCTGTAATTGACTTTAACCGAATGTTGGATTATGGTTAATGAACAGTTAACTCTGTAGGGCGCGACAGAAATCTCATAAAATTGTTGGGCCGTGTGATGGGGGTTTTCCACTTATTTGTGGCGCCTCCGCTATATGGCGCGTTGAATTTTAAACTCATTTTGTCGCAGGTAAATAACAACTAAGGGAGAGCCATTCGAGGACTTGCTGGGGAGCACAAACGACATTGGAGAGCGAAATGTCAAACTCAGACCGCAGTGAAGAATTCGATTTGGAAGCCGAAACCGATGAGGATTTCGGTTTAGATGAGGGCTTGGTCAGTAGCGATATAGCGGCGGCGATCTCGAATTTACTAGCTGATGTCCCGATTGCACAAGCCCAGGAATTCCCCGATGGCGACGGCAATATAGATATTCGAGCCACATCAATGGGGAACGATATCGTTTTCGCAGATGTTGACGGTGTGACATTTATATCGGGCGACTTGGCTGACCCATTCGGCTCTGGAACCGGGGGGTACTCTCCATTCCTGTCTCTCCGAGATTCAAACCAAAACCCGTTGGATTCAGATGGCGCCGTCCATGCATTCAACGTCGATTCAACATCAGATCCCCTCCTCAATGATTTAATTTTTGCCAATAGCCGCACAAATGCAGTGGCATTATCAAATCTGGTGATAGAGGTAATAGATGGTGTTGAGTTTTTCGAAATTCGCCTTGATTTGAACGAACCTGATAGCGGAACCGACTCCCAACTGCAATTTACGAACATGACCTTGTATTATGGTGATGGAACGATCTCATCATTTGCTGATCTGACAACCGCTACCGAAGTATGGGAATTGGACGGAGGACCCGATGGGGATTTAACCTTACAACTCAATGATAATTTTTCTGGAAGCGGTACTGATGATTATCAAATCTTCATACCTGTATCGTTATTTGATGGTGCCGATTTTTCCACTGGTTATTTTTTCCTTGAGATTGAAGCCGGGTCAACGGAACTCAACAGTGAATTCGCGATGGAAGGCGGATTCTTTGAGTTCAACGTACAAGCTGCTGGATCAGTGTCTGGTATTAAGTTCTTAGATGAAATAAATATTGGCGTTTATGACGAAGGGATCGAAGGGCCACCAGCCGATAGTTTTATCATCTACGTCGACGCGAATGAAGACGGAATGCTCAATTTCACGGATGACGGAGATGGCATTCTCGAATTCAATGGCGATGATATTATTTTGGAGCGTTACACGGAAACAGAACTCGATGGCAGTTATATAATTACCGGGCTCGCGGAAGGCACCTACCAAATCCGGGAATACCTCCCACCAGACTCACCTTATGAAGGCCCAACGACCGGTGATTTTGAAACAGTAACGGTAATTGAAGACACAAATACGGTCGTTGATCCGATCGGGAATTTTTTACCGGTTCCGGACATTGATATTACAAAGGAAGTGACCTCTGTGGACGGGTCTATGGATCCGCTTGATTTCACGGTCGATGAGGCCGGTGACGTGATTGAGTATCAGATTTCTGTGACGACTGGCACTGGGAATGTTGATCTGACCAATGTTGTTGTGACCGACCCCTTATTATCCGGTGCGCCTTTGGTCCTTGTATCGGGTGATGATGGTGACAATGTTCTCGAGCTTGGCGAGACCTGGATCTATGATGGCAGTTACACGGCAACCCAAGGCGACATTAACGACAATGGTGGCGGCAACGGGCTGATCGACAATACCGCGAGCGCGACAAGTGATCAGGTCGGTCCGGTCAACGCCAGTGCGGCGGTAC
>JABDMW010000027.1 GCA_013001295.1 Hyphomonadaceae bacterium | reverse complement strand
AAGCGGCCGCTTAAGCAATAGTGTCGCACGTCTAGTCCAAACATGGACGCCCCCCGTAAAAAGCGTATAGTACAAAAAATTCAAAGGAATTATCATGTTTGCGAATATCGTCATCGTTATTGCTCTTCTCACAGTTCTCGGCACTCTGGTTCTTGGCATGCTCAACATGCGAAAAACCGGTGAAGCGGCGCGCTTGAAATCAAATCAATTAATGCGGATTCGCGTGGGGGCACAGGCCATTGCCGTCGGCGCACTTATGCTGATGCTTTATCTTAAATCTCAAGGTACGGCTTAGTATCTATGGTCAAACTCAATAAAATCTACACCCGCACCGGGGACGATGGCACGACCGGTCTGGTCGACGGGTCACGGGTGCGAAAAGATACACCCCGGGTAAAAGCCTATGGCGATGTAGACGAGGTCAACTCGACAATCGGCGTCGCGCGACTCTCCATTGATCATATCGATCTCGACCGAATGCTCGAGCGCATTCAAAACGATTTGTTTGATCTGGGTGCTGATTTGGCCACGCCTGAAATGAAGGATGACAGCCTGTCCCTGCGCATCACGCAGGCGCAGGTCGACCGGCTGGAAAATGAACTGGATGAACTCAACGACGATCTGGAACCCCTTAACAGCTTCGTTCTGCCCGGCGGGCACAAACCGGCTGCCTATTTGCACCTCGCCCGCGCCATTTGTCGCCGAACCGAGCGCGAAATTGTCACTGCCATGCATGAAGATAAACTCAACCCTTTGGCTGTCATTTATATTAATAGATTGTCGGATTTCCTGTTTGTCGCCGCCCGCTGGTGCAATGATCAGGGCGATGCTGACGTGAAATGGGTGCCGGGAGCCAACAGATCATAACCCAAACAGATTTATTAGATATGCATTTCTAACATCACTTGCAGTTTACCGTCATTTATCGCATATGAAACACCTTGAATATCCATAGGGAGATTAGTGAATGAAAGTCCTTGTTCCAGTTAAGCGCGTGCTTGACTATAATGTCAAAGTCCGGGTCAAATCCGACCAAAGCGGCGTTGATTTGGCCAATGTCAAAATGTCAATGAACCCGTTTGACGAAATTTCTGTTGAGCAGGCGGTTCGCATGCAAGAAGCCGGTACTGCGACGGAAACTGTCGTCGTTTCAATTGGCCCTGATAAAGCCCAGGAAACCATCCGCACGGCGCTGGCCATGGGCATGGACCGAGGCATTCACGTCAAAACCGACGAAGAGGTCGAACCTTTGGCTGTCGCCAAAATTTTGCAAGCCATTGTTGGCGAGGAAAATCCTGAACTCGTCATTCTCGGCAAACAGGCCATTGATGATGACAGCAACCAGACAGGTCAAATGCTTGGCGCCCTGCTCGACTGGCCCCAAGCCACATTTGCCAATACAGTTGAAAAAGACGGCAATAAACTCACCGTCGCCCGTGAAATCGATGGTGGGTTGCAAACCATAAAAGTCGATCTGCCGGCGGTTATCACTACCGACCTTCGTTTGAACGAGCCGCGGTATGCTTCTCTCCCAAACATCATGAAAGCGAAACGCAAGGAAATCGCCGCCAAAACGCCGGACGATTACGGGGTTGATATCAGCCCGCGTCTTGCCACGCTGAAAGTCGAAGAACCTGCCGGGCGTTCCGCTGGTGTCAAAGTTGAAGATGCAGCCGAACTGGTTGCCAAGCTTAAAACCGAAGGAGTGATCTAATGGCCATTCTCGTCGTCGCAGAACATGACAATCAAAATATCAAAGACGCCACACACAAGACCGTTACCGCCGCCCTGGCTATGGGTAGTGATGTCGACGTGCTTGTCGCTGGTAAAGGTGTCAAAGACGTGGCCGCTGAGGCCGCCAAGATTTCAGGCGTACGCAAAGTCCTCGCTTGCGATCATGTGTCCTTGAAAAAACAGCTAGCCGAAGCCATGCAAGAAGTCATCGTGCCTTTGATGGATGGATATGACGCGGTTCTGGCGCCGGACACAACTACGGGTAAAAACTTCATGCCGCGCATCGCCGCCAAGCTTGATGTCATGCAGATCAGCTCGATCTCGGGCGTTGAAGGTGCCGATACATTTGTCCGTCCGATTTATGCCGGTAACGCCATGGCGACCGTTAAATCGTCAGATGCGAAGAAAGTCGTCACTGTCCGCCCAACGTCATTTGATGCGGCCGGCGAAGATGGAAGCGCCAGTGTGGAAACCATCGCAGACCCATCCGGTGACATTAAATCTGAATTTGTCAGCGAAGAATTGTCCAAGTCTGACCGCCCGGAATTGACCGCCGCCAAGATCGTTATTTCCGGCGGTCGCGGAATGGGCTCCGGCGAAAACTTCGCCATCATTGAAAAAGTTGCCGATAAGCTTGGTGCTGCTGTCGGTGCGTCGCGCGCCGCTGTGGATGCAGGCTTTGTGCCCAATGATTATCAGGTCGGTCAGACCGGTAAGGTGGTTGCGCCTGAGCTTTATATCGCTGTGGGGATCTCCGGGGCGATCCAGCATTTGGCCGGCATGAAAGATTCCAAGATCATCGTCGCCATCAATAAAGATGAAGACGCGCCGATCTTCCAGGTCGCCGACTATGGATGGGTTGCCGATCTTTTCAACGCTGTTCCGGAACTGGAAGCGGAATTGGCCAAAGCCGGTTACTAAACAGTCGCTTAAATAAGTAAATTCTAAACCTGGTCCTCAATTGATTTTGGGGCCGGGTTTTTTTGTTTTATTTTTTCGGTGGGCGCATCATCAGAACCGGTGTGTTCTTGACGTATTCTTGATACCGCGGATCATCGCCCCATTTTTTCTGGGACTTGGCTTCTAGCATGGGTACGCCGCTGACCTTGGTCAGAAGTAAGTAGACGAAAACCGGGGATATCATGGCGACCCATTGCCAACCTGATAAAACAGGTACCGCAATTATCGCGATTCCCACCCACAGCATTATTTCACCAAAATAATTGGGATGGCGCGACCAGGCCCACAACCCCGAAGAAATAAACTTTCCTTTGTTGGCGTAGTCTTTTCTAAAAGCTGATTTTTGTTGGTCAGCAATAACTTCAATCGCAAACCCGACAACCCAAACCGCCAATCCGACATATGCCCAGATGCCCAACGGTACGTCTTGTTTGGAGGTGATGACGGCCACAGCCGCGGCACTGGTCAATAGCACCCAAAGGCCTTGTAAAGTCCATGCATTTAAAAACCGCGGTGTGTTGGTTTTGATCTCGTCAAAACGACTGTCACCCCCATCACGGGAAATTCGAGAGAACAGAAAGCTACCCAACCTGAGCGTCCAGATACTGACAAGAGCTGCGACCAATACGGCGCGTACGGGCAATGGAGACGCCAGATAAGAGGTGATTCCGATGACCGACAAATAGGTGATCATGCCGGTCAGATCATAATATTTTTCTGTGCGGGCAATCAGGGCTGGGATAAACGCCAACCAGTTAACCAAAAATGCGACAGCGGCACCGATCATAAAGATGGGCAGCATGCCATCGGTTTTGCCACCTTGACTAACGCCAAGAGCAACCAGGAATCCAACAGTCAAACAAGCAATAAAAACAAGCGCGTATTTCATAATTTCCCCCAACCTATTTGGCGATAGCTATACCTGTCGCCGCCAATTTTAGCAAACTTACATATATCTCAGTACGCAGGGCTTTATCGATTGGATGACTCGGTTTATAATTCTCCGCAGCATTTAATTCGCATTATCCGGTTTGACCAAACCTTCAAGCCCATCGAGACTGACCTGATTACGATCATACCGGTATTCACGCCAATCTTCGAGCTCCTTGTTTCGGTGGGTACGGATCAGCTGATCCCGTTCTCCTTTAAACTCATAAAAAGGAACAGCAAACCCGCAAGAATCCATCGACTTATGCACATTGATCTTGATCACCGATCGTACGCGGTCAAAGCCCGGAAACATTTGCATCAATTCGTCAAACCCGGGATCATCAAAACTGATTGCTTCACCTTTGCCGTAAAGTCTGACGATATTGGCTTTACCCTCAAAGGCCATGAACATAATGGTGATGCGTCCATTTTCCTTGATATGCGCGAGGGTCTCGATCCCGGATCCGCCGAGGTCGGCATAAGCCACCGTATTTTTATCGATGATTTTGAAGCTATCATAACCCTTGGGCGATACATTCACATGCCCGTTTTCAATCATCGGCGCGGTCGCCACAAAAAACACTTTCTGAGCTTCGATAAAAGCCTTCAATTTATCCGTGATATGATCATAGGATTTACCCATTTTTCGCCTCCGCTTCGTGATAAAGTATGCGCCATGCGAGGCCATGTTTTTCCCATAGAGAATGGCGCTGAATTGTGGTTTTGTTTCGAGACGTATAGCTCGCCAATATCAGGGTTTCGGACAAAGCCCGAATATCAAAATTGGAAAACTTGGCATCCGTGTGCGGATCATCTGCGAGTGCGCTGATTATATCCCTCTTATCGTAAATCCGACCCGACTGGCCGATTTCAATGAAACCATCACTCAGAAGCTGATCAAGTTTGTTTGCAGATTGACGAATTTTTGGGTCGAGTAAGAGCAGTTCCAGTTTTTGTATCTGCTCTGCGTCGGTCATTACATAATGCCGCTCGAGCGGCCTTTGCCCTCGCCGACCACATCATCCCCGACAAAGGGGTTGGATTGTCGTTCCGCTCCAAAGGTGCTCATCGGGCCATGGCCCGGGATAAACCGCATATCATTGCCGAGTGGCCAGAGCTTCTCAACAATACTGTCAATCAGTTGCTGTGGGTTGCTTTTGGGAAAGTCAGTGCGCCCGACCGAGCCTTGAAAAATCACATCGCCTACGAAAGCGATTTTCAGATCCTGATTATAGATCACCACATGTCCCGGCGTATGGCCCGGGCAATGAGCGACGCCGAACTTCACACCGCCGAGTTCCAGCTCTTCGCCGTCTTCGAGATAGCGGTCGGGCGTACAGTTTCGCCCCATACCGGCCTGACCATATTTGGCCCAATCGTCTGATATCCGATCCATCCAGAACTGATCATCCTTGTGCGGCCCGATAATCGGGATGTCCAGCTTGGCTTTGACGTCTTCGGCCCCGCCGGCATGATCCAAATGTCCATGGGTCAGCCAGATCTCGATAATATCCACACCCAATTGTTCCGCCGCCGCCAATAGCTTATCGGCTTCCCCGCCCGGATCAACAAAGACGCCCTTCATGGTGTTGGTGTCCCACATCATACTGCAATTTTGCTGGAAAGGCGTCACGGGGAGGACGCGGATATCTAGGTGGTTTGCGCTCATAATTTGTCCTTTGGCGCAATGAGCCACTAGAGGGCAAAAAGGTCAAGACATTTCGTTCAAGCTGTGTTCAGGCAACACCCGCCATTACAGACTCAACTGATCGCCTTTTGTGATTTGGCGAACAGTTCTCTCTCCTAACTATTCCCCCGCTCCTTGTGAGCGGGTTTTTTTTGATTTTAGGCGCTCATCTCTTTGATCGTGGCGACAAATTGATCGCGCTTACAACTGCGCTGCATATCCTTGTTTTCGCGCCATTCTTTATTGTCGGAAATCGCTTTGGCCATTTCCGCCCCAAGCACCAGATCTTTAATGGTCACCTCGCCGCGTTCAAGCTCATCACTGCCCATAAGCACCGCAAGCTTGGCACCGCGCCGATCGGCGTATTTAAGCTGTTTTGCGACATTACCGGCTCCGACAAACACTTCGGCGCGGATCCCCGCGGCACGTAACTCCGCCGCCATTTTGAAATATTCGCCCATCAATTCGCGGTCGAAGGCACAAATAATTACTGGCGCACTTTCACCTTGCTGTTCTGGGTTTAACCGGGCGAGTGCGCTGGCAAACCGCGACACGCCAAATGAAAAACCGGTCGCAGGCACGGCCTGCCCGCGGAACCGGGACACCAGATCATCATAGCGGCCACCGCCGCCCACCGAACCGATGCGCACGGGACGGCCTTTTTTATCTTTAATATCGGCCAGGAGTTCCGCCTCAAACACCGGACCAGTATAATATCCAAGCCCGCGCACGATCGAGGTATCAAACACGACCCGGTCGGGCCCGTAATCACAGGCACCCAGTATGGCATCAATCATTTTAAGCTCATCAACGCCAGCCTGACCCGCAGACGACGACCCAACAAGACTAGCCAATGTGTTCATGGTATCCCCCCGGTCGGTCGCGCTGGCTGTTGTAAATCCAAGTACGGCTTTAACTCCAGCCGCGTTCAGTTTCGCGCCCTCGGTATAGTCACCGCTTTCATCTTCACGGCCTTCGCCCAGAAGAGCCGCAACGCCGTCTGCGCCAAGGCGGTCGAGCTTGTCAATCGCGCGCAAAACTTTCAGGCGTTGAATTGCACCTTCCTCAGTATTGGGAACACCGCTAGCTTCCAAAATTCCGTCCAGAAGCTTGCGGTTATTGACCCGGATGACATAACCGCCAGTCTCAAGACCCACTGCTTTCATAACGTCGGCCGCCAACATGATCATTTCCGTATCAGCCGCCGCCCCCGGTGCACCAACACTGTCCGCGTCGCATTGGACGAATTCGCGAAACCGGCCCGGGCCCGGTTTTTCATTGCGAAATACGCTTCCCGCCTGATAGCGGCGATAAGGTTTAGCCAGCGCGTCGTAATTCTCGGCAACAAACCGGGCCAAAGGCGCGGTTAAATCATATCGTAGCGCCATCCATTGTTCGTCATCGTCGCGCAGGGCAAACACGCCGACATTGGGTCGGTCTTCATCGGGCAGGAATTTGCCCAGTACATCCGCATATTCGAACGCCGGTGTTTGCAGGGGTTCAAACCCGTTGGCATCATATACCGAAAATGCGGCTTCAATCAGCCGCGCTTCCGAGCGCAAGATATCTGAGGATTTGTCTTCAAATCCGCGTGGACGCCGCGCTTTGGGACGCTGTATTTTATTCTTCTTTGCCATGCGTGGTTCTCTAGGACGTTATACTCTTGCGGGCAAGGCCAATTAGATGCGCGGTTGAGGCGTCGTGATGATCAAGAGAGTTATGTTCGCCGAGCTCGGTCAAGATCGTTTTGGCCAACACCTTACCAAGTTCCACACCCCATTGGTCAAAAGCATTGATGTTCCAGATCACGCTGGCAACAAAGACCTTGTGTTCATACAGCGCAATTAAATTGCCGAGCGCACGGGCGTCCAGCCGGTCGAGCATGATGGTGGTTGACGGACGATTGCCCGGGAACATCTTATGCGGTGCCAAAGTGCGAATTTCGTCTTCGCTCAATCCTTTGTCTTCCAGTTCCGTGCGCACGGTTTTCGCATCCTTTCCGACCATGAGCGCTTCGCTTTGGGCGAACAGGTTAGCCAAAAGCGCCTTGTGATGTTCGGGACGGTTTTCCGCATCTTCAAGGACCCCGATAAAATCAACCGGCGCGCCGAGCGTGCCTTGATGCAGAAGTTGGAAGAAGGCGTGCTGACCGTTCGTCCCTTCATCGCCCCACACAATCGGACAGGTCGGAACGGTTTCTCCCCCGTCACGGGCCACGCTTTTACCGTTAGACTCCATTTCCAGTTGCTGCAAGAATGCAGGAAATTTACGCAGGCGCCGCGCATAGCTGATGATCGCTTGTGAAGGATAGCCGAGAAAATTGCGGTTCCAGATCAAAGTCAATGCCATCATCACTGGCAGATTATTCTCAAGTGGCGTATCGCGGAAATGTTCGTCCATTTCTGCGGCACCGTCCAACATTTGGTCAAACACATCCGGGCCATAGGCAATTTGAAGAGACAGCCCGACGGCGGACCACAATGAATAGCGACCGCCGACCCAATCCCAAAAATCAAATATCTGATCAGATGCAACGCCAAATGCCTCGGCGCCGTCACGATTGGCCGATACGGCAATCATATGGGCGCCAGCTTTGTCGCCCACACCTTCGATCAGCCAGTCGCGGGCTGCCGTCACATTCATCAAGGTTTCCTGGGTGGTGAAGGATTTCGACACCGCGATGACCAAAGTGGATTTCGGATCGAGGCCAGCCAGTGCATCATTAATGGATGCTCCGTCTACGTTTTCAGCAAACCTCAGCTCCAGCGCCGGTTCCGTTAAAGCAGCCAAGGCATCCGCACATAAACGTGGCCCGAGATCCGAGCCGCCAATACCGATGTGGACAATAGCATTGAAATTTTGCTCAGAGCGGACTTTTGCAGAAAATTTCCGCATGTGCGCCCGCATGTCACGAACTTGTTTTTTAACCTCTTCGCTCCCGCCAACGCCACGTAATGCAGGATGCAATACCGCCCTATTTTCCGTCGTGTTGATGGGTTCGCCTGCGAATAATTTCGCGCGCCAGCCTTCAAGGTCCGCTTCTTCAGCCAAATTTAGGAGCGCTTTGTGAATATCGACATTAATGCGTTGCTTCGAAAAATCTGCGAACAGGCCTCCCACTTGATAGCTCATTCGGGTCGCCCGGTTCGCGTCGTCAAACAGGGTCAGTATATCGGCTTCTGTTCGTTCCGTCAGGTTTTCCAGTTTTTTCCAGCTTTTGAGTTTGTTTGCCATGGCGTAGCTCCCATCGTTGAAAGCAAGGCCTAAAACAATTCCGATGAAAGAACCAGACTTAGTCCACACTCTGCGCAAAAAAATAGGCGCCACGCGGCGCCTATTTTCGTGTAATTATTGGCCATTCAGTATTTGATCGAACATCCGTAAGGCTGGCTGTCTGTTACTTCAATGGCCGTGCCCGCCTTCATAGAATCAAGCGCCGCCGTCACATAATTCGTGGCTTCAGCAATCTTCTTGGGATTGGCGCTCGGAATGCTGTCAATAGCACCTTGATAGACAAGAGTACCTTGCTTGTTGACGATATACATGTGCGGTGTGGTTTTCGCAGCATAGAGACGGCCTGCATCACCAGACTCATCTAACAACACGGCTGTTGGTGTTGCCCCTCTTTTTTTCGTCAATTTGTTGGCTTTTTCGCCGCTGACATGACCTTGTTTGCCCGGCGCTGACGAAATTACGGTCAACCAGGCAAATCCGTCTTCTGATGCGCGCTTCTGGGTATTTTGCATATTGTTGCTGTCATAGTGTTTCACAACATAGGGACACTTATGATTGGTCCATTCCAAAACTACATCTTGGCCTTTGAATTCGCTAAGCGTTCTTTCGACGCCATTAGAATCGATCACACGCACGTCTGGCGCGGCTTCGCCTGTGACAACTTTCGCCATGGCGGGATTTGAAAATGATAAAGCTGTTGCACAGGTCAAAACAGCACTGAGCGTTGCTTTTGTTGAAAATTTCATCTGGTTCTCCTTAGTTCGAATTCCCTTCGAGCGCGTCTTCTAGCATAGAGCGCGTCAAAATTTGAGGCAAGACCTCAGCTTTCACAGAATTGTGACCCGGAGGGAAAAGAAGGTATAGTGGAACACCTGAACGTCCGTATTTCGCAAGTTCATTGGCGATCAGATCATTTTTGTTCGTCCAGTCAGCGACCAGAAACTCAGTATTGTGCATTTCAAACAGATCCCCCGCGCCGTTGAGCACGAGCTGTTCATTGACTTTACAGGTGACGCACCAGGCAGCAGTGAAATCGACAAAAACGCCTTTCCCTTCCCCGCGGATTTTCGCTACCGTTTCAGGTGACCATGCTTGGTTAGAGAGCGTGACGTCGCTGGGCTTGCCGACATGCAAGGACCCAACCAAAACCGCTGCCAACAGGATCGAAACACCTGTGGCTAGTTTCGCCCAATTACCGGACTTACCCAGTGCAAACACGCCAAAGCCAATGGCAAGGAGGGCGATCAAAATTTTGGCCATCCCGCCTTCATCGGTTTGAAATGACAAAACCCACAACAACCACACAACGGCCCCAAACATGAAGAAAGCCATGATTTGTTTAAACGTTTCCATCCACGGGCCCGGCTTCGGTAGTTTGCGTAACAAAGAAGGCCAATACGACAGGATTAAAAACGGCAGTGCGAACCCAATACCGAGCGCGAGGAATATGATCAGGGTCACCAGTGCAGGCTGAACAAGTGCAAAACCAATCGCTCCTGCCATAAACGGCGCTGTACACGGCGTGGCAACAATGGCGGCGAGAACACCGGTGAAGAAGGCACCCGAATTTCCATCTTTTGCCGCCAAATCAGCGCCGACATTTTCAACGCCGAGCTTCAGATCATACGCGCCCAACAAATTGAGCCCGATCACAAAGAACAAGACCGCGAGCGCACCGATCACGACAGGGTTTTGCAGTTGGAAGCCCCAACCCACTGAAGACCCGGCGGCCTTGAGCGCCAGTAACACAACGACTAAGGCCACAAAGGTCACAATGACGCCAGCCACATAGAGCCAACCTTGTTTGCGTATAAGCGCTACGTCTTCATGGGCGTGGCGCGCAAAGTTCAGCGCCTTCATCGAAATAACCGGGAAAACGCACGGCATTAAATTCAAAATAAGACCGCCAATAAAAGCACCGATGAGAGCTGTAAGTACCGTCAGGCTAGAAACATTGGCGGCCACGGGTTGAGCCACATTCCCGATTGCGACACTCAAATCAGGGTGGGTGGTTACCCATTGCCCCGTCACATCACCTGCTGCGTTTTCTGAACGGAGCACACCTTTGATCGGGCCTCGCAATCTATCCTTCAAACTAAACCCTGCCTCAACAGAAAGTCTCAAACCGGTTTCGCCCAGCGCCAGTGTCTGCGGGGCGCTGTGATTGATCATGCCGGGTGTTTCGGGAAAGAAATACGCTTCCTTAATGTCCGTGGGATCAAGCTCGAATTCAAAACTGATCTCACCATTTTCGAGTTGAACACCGGCAATCATATCAGTTGGCGGGGGCGCCTCTGCTAAAGCGGATTCAATATTGTAGGCCCATCGATCATCGGCGATTTCTTCGCCGATTGTGACCGCAACAGATAATTGAGCCATTTCAGGGATGCAAATGTCTTTGCACACCAGATAGGTAATGTCAGCGTCCATAGAGATGACATCGCCATCTTGTAAATCTTCAGGAGCTGTGACCGGCATGGGGAAGATAACCCGGCCATCAAATCCATAATTTATAATAGGGCCGGTCGGGATGGTGGCGGGTAAAGGCCACACAATCTCACCGACGTCAACCGACGGCGAGTCGCCCCAATAGATGTCGACAGGTTCACCGCTATCGCCGGGGTTTTTCCAGTAAATGTGCCATTCCGGATCCATTGTTGTAACCAGTGCGACATAAAAATCATCACCGGCCTCAACCTGATCATGAGATGTAACCAGCTGGGCCACGACACGGCCGGTGTCCGTGGGCTCCGTCTCGCTCGCTGTCGCAGTCAACGACAAGCATAGGCCAAGTAATACCAGCCCCAGTATTCGCACATATGTCAAAATAACATTCACCCGATTTCAATACGTCAGCCGACGTTCAATTAACAATCACAAAAACGTTTACACTAAAAACGTGAAAACGCGTTTAATTGTAGCGCGATATATCAACGCAGGAAATGCAGTTAGAATCGAGCGGATATTTAGATTTTCGGCTTTTTGAACAGGTTTTTTTGGACAATTCCTTTGGGTGCGAATGGCTTCCATTTACCTTCAGCCTGGGCCAGACGGTCTGCCATCGCGTACATGACCAGCGGGTTGACCCCGAGGCCGACATGACTGGCAGGGACTTGAATATTCTCCGCGATCTCACTTTCGTCCTGCAACGACCCTCGCCAGGCAACAACCCCGTCGGTTTTTGTATAAATTGACGTGCACGGTACCGGCGGCGCGTCCCTGAGCGTTCTGAGGCGCTCCATCATCTCCAGTTCCGGCTCTCCATTAATTAAATGAAATAGCCGTCTGGCGTTTGAATGTTCCATATCCCCTGAGATCGGGCTTCCCAGTGTTATCACCGAGCGCACCAGATCCGGGTGGTTTTTTGCAATTTCGCGGGCAAATACACCCCCGAGACTCCATCCGATCAGCGAAACTTTGCGTTCCTGATGCCGGTAAACTTCCCGGAGCAATTCCCGCATGCTTTCTTCGCGGTGATCGTCAAAAATCAGATTGCGGCCCAGCCCCCATCCAAAGGTCGTATACCCCAAATCATCCAAAAGGCTGCGCATAGGGCGGGTCGACGCATCACTGGCGAAAAATCCGGGAAATGTTATGACTGGGTGACCATCGCCTTTCGGCAAGCGTTTCATCGCGAGGCGTAAGGAATAAAACCAGCTGAGTTCAACAACAGAGCGGCCTTCGACCATTGTCCAGAATAAGGACGGAGCCTTACGCGATAAAAGCTGTGCCATATTTTCCCCTAGCAGCCGAATCTTGGCATGTATTATTTATGCCCATCAGAATGACTATAAATTACCAATTAGTTAAGCGGTTTTCGCACACCATTTGATTTGACGGTTTTCGACTCAGCTGTCGTCTTAGATTTCGGCTTTACTTTCGTTTTCACGGTACGGGTCGTTTTCGACTTATCTTCGGACTTTGGTTCTTGAGATGCCTGGGCCGCAAGAGCCAGTTTCAGATGGTCCTCAAAACTCTTTTGCATACATTGCGTATAGAAGTCCGGATCGGGAACAGCGCTTCGGTCCGCAGTGAAGCTCAGGGTCACGTCATCGCAATAGCTTTGAACGATATGACCAAGGCGCATACCATCAACAAGGCACAACATGCCATAAACGCCAACCATTTTTGCTCCGGCTGAATAAATCGGCATAGGCGGCCCGGGCACATTGGTGACAACTGTGTTGATGGCCGGCTTTATATGGTCAGCGAGCTTGAATTTTGTGAATAAAGAGGCTCCGATATTCATCACAGGCTGAGGCGCAAGTTTTGCCATTTCACTGGTTTGGCGTGCGCCGAGAGCGTTCGTAAATGACTTGGCTTTGCCGGTTTCCTGATGCACATACACCATGCGTTCGGCTGCGTTAGCAATATGAGACCCTAACGGGACAAACATCGCGGACACCTGGTTGCCGAGCTTGTTTTTCTCGCTTTCCGCCCGAACGGAAATCGGTGCCATCGCCGTGCAACTCGTATCCGGTAATTCGTTTTTAGATTTTAAATAATTCCGCATGGTGCCGCCGACAATAGACAACATAACGTCATTCAATTTTGAACCCGGGGACAGATTTCGGATCAATTTTATATCTTCCATCGGGAAGGTACAGGCTCCGACCATACGGTGCGGCGACACCGTTCCATTAAACCGTGTCTTCGGCGTTTCAAGTATCGCTTTGAAATCGAAATCTTTCTTGATAAGGCCTTTGGTCGCGCGCGCCAGCCCCGGCAGGGATTTTCGCATCGCATTGGCTTGACGCCATGGGTTGACGAGGCTGCGCGTGTATCCGCGCATAAACATCCCGATTTGACTCGGATCAGACTCCGGTCGCCATTCATCGACGGTCGCAGGCGGTTCAACCGATGGTGTCAATGTGTGCAGGGCATTCATCATATCGACGCCGGAAACGCCATCAATTGCAGAATGATGAACTTTTGATACCATCGCATAAGATCCTTTTGGGACGCCCTCGACATTGTCCAGACCTTCGATAACTGTGATTTCCCATGGCGGTCGGTCGAGATCGAGCGGCCGCGCAAAAATCCGGGCTGCCTGAATGCACAATTGACGCCAGTCGCCGGGCTTTGGCAGTGCCAAATGTCGGACATGGTATTCGAGGTCGAAATTTATGTCTTGGACCCAATATGGATAATCTATGCCAAAGGGTACTTTTACCATTTTCTGGCGCATTGTACTGGCCAGATGCAACCGGCTTTCCATAAATGATAAGATATCTTTGAAGCGGACAAACCCGCCAGGCGCTGTCGATGGATCGTAAATTACAATCGACCCGATATGTACGGGAGCATCTGCTTGCTCCATGGCAACAAAGGATGCGTCTAGACCTTGCATTTGTTTCATTGTTCGTTCCCTCCATCATCGCGACCGAAATGGGCGCGGGTGGTGTATTTAATCTTATAACAGAGAGGCGGCCTCAGAGTCACGCTTTGAAAAAAAGCTTAGTCACTGCTTTCTAATTGCAAAGATTACAAACAAAAAAACCCGGCGATATCGCCGGGTTTAAAATACTTTATTTTTAAGTGTTTTACTTCTTTTTAGCTGGTGCTTTTTTCTTAGCCGGCGCCTTTTTCTTGGCAGGGGCTTTTTTCTTTGGTGCCGCGTCCTGCGCCGCCGCCTGGTTGCGTTCGAGCGTCATGTTGACCAAACGCTGCCAATTGCCAAGCGAGATCATGTGAGCGTACGCAACAGCCATATAACCATTGTCGTTAAATTCTTTCAGCGTTTTGGCGTCTAGTCCGCGGAGTTTTTCGTCCGTAACCGCGAAATAGTCAGCGATTTTTTGCTTTTCAGCCAGAGATCCATCCGGATTGTTGCCCTGGAAGTGCATTTCTTTTTGCTCAAACAAATCCAATTCGTTAAAGCGCGCAACAAGTTGCTCGGTCGCACGGCGATCTTGTTCAAATTGTTTTAGAAACTCAAATGCTTCATTTGTGAACTGAGAAGGCTGGTCGCCATTAAAAAACATTTGCGTCGGTTTTTTATTGGTGACGCATTCAGCGCTTTCATCCACACACACAACGAACCGGTCATTGCCTTGATCTCCGGCAAGAACAAATGGATAGCGACGCGCAAAAGCGGGCATATAGTATTTGTTGCCAAACTGACCATTCTCAACGAACAAATTTTCGTTTGAACGGATGCCCATAACCGCCAAAGGTGTTTTGGCCTCGCCAGCAAATATGATCGGGAAGCTGGACGCCGCCGAGCCGAATTCGGGCGCTGTAATTGGCATAAAGTGAGATTTTGCCATAAACTCGAACGGTTTATCGACCTGAACGACGCCATAATTGGCGTGTTTGTCTTTAGTCAGCGGTTGTGGATTTTCATACAACATCACATTTCCAGTGACTGCATTTTGGTTTTGTGGCGCTTGAGCCATAATTTTACCCTCAATTTTAGGCGCCAAAAGGCGCAAGAAATTCATGAACACGGGGGCAATAGCCTAATCCATGCGGTGCATCAATGCTTGAATCACCAAAACCGCATAAAACACAGCCAATAAGAAAGGTGCAATTCGGCACTGTTATGTTATAATTATGGGCGAAATTGCATAAAAACAACGACAGGACGCTGAAAATGACGGATTGCAAACATGATCACGAGCACAAATCTCCGGCCCAGATGATCGCTGCGGCGGAGCAGATCTGTGAGGAAAAAGGGCGTCGTTTTACGCCATTGCGTGCGCATGTTTTTGAATTAATCGCAAACCATCAAGCGCCCATTAAGGCTTACGACTTGCTTGACCTGTTAAAACCGGAGCTGGGATCCCCGAAACCTCCAACGGTGTACCGTGCGCTCGATTTTCTGTCCGGCCTCGGGTTAATTCACCGGGTGGAGGCGCTCAACGCATATATCGCCTGTGACCATTCGCAAGGCGGTCACACCGCGGAGTTTTTTATCTGCGAAACCTGCGAAAACCTGCAAGAACGTCATGCCAATGACCATGTAGATTGTGTCCCCAAAGGCTTCCAGATCAAGCGTTCTGTTATTGAGCACTATGGTGTGTGCGAAAACTGCGCAGCTGCATAAATCAAATGGGTGAATTTCTGGAAACCTATAGAGGCGAAGCCCTCGCTTGGGAGGCCGACGATCTCGGTCATCTCAATATGAGGTTTTATTTCGCGCGCTCGGGCCAGGCCCGTACGGTTTTGCTGGCCTCTCTAGGTTTGACCAATGCCTTTAAAGCACATGCATTCAGCACAGCAATCATCAGCGAACAGCACATTCATTATCTAGCCGAGCTCTTACCCGGTCGCGGTATCATCGTTGAAACGGGCGTTATCAATATCGACAAAACCGATATGACCATTGTGCACATGATCAAGGCGGCACCAAATACACTATCAGCAGTGATAACGGAAAAAATAACACATATTTCAACACGGACCCACAAGCCGTTCTCGTGGCCAAGCCGGGTTCGGGAAATGGTCAAATCATTCACCATCGAACCGCCAAAACAAGCGCTGCCGCGCAATATTGATCTTAAAGAAAAACCGGGCATTCCGACCCTAAAAGCTGCCCGGGAACTTGGCTTGCAGGCAATTGGTCGCGGCGCCTTCTTACCAGGGGAATGTGATGTATTTGGCTTTGTCAGGCCCTATGATATCATTGGGCGTGTATCCGATAGTGTCCAGCATATCACGACGGGATGGCCCGACATCGCATTTACAGGAAACCACTCGATAAGCGGGGCCATTCTTGAGGGGCGTATCATGCATCGCAAAAGACCCGAAGCCGGTGATTGCTATGTCATTTATTCAGGATTGCGCCAAGCCAATACCCATGTTCGTGAACTATGCCATTGGATATTGGACCCAGTCAGCGGCAATTGTTGGGCCAGCATGATAGGCGTGGCCTGTAAATTCGACTTGAAAGCAAGGCGTCTCATTAAAAATGATAAAAAAGTGCTAGCCTTGCTGGAAAAAAACAAAATCAAAGGGCTTGTCCCTTAGTGTAACGGAGGCAACATGGCATTCACCGGATTTGGCAATTCGTTTTTTGGCTTTTTTAATGAGCTGCAATCAAATAATAATCGAGACTGGTTTAACGCCAACAAATCCCGCTATGAAAATGATGTGGCCTCGCCTTGTCTTGATTTCATTGAGGCGATGCAAGGGCCACTCGCAGACATCTCGCCGCATTTTAGAGCCATTCCTAAAAAGATCGGCGGCTCCATGTTTCGCATTTACCGCGACACACGGTTTTCCAAAGACAAGACGCCTTATAAAACCAATGCCGGACTACATTTCCGTCACGAACTTGGAAAAGATGCGCACGCGCCCGGCTTTTATCTCCACCTTGCTCAGGACGATATCTTCATGGGCGCCGGGCTCTGGAAACCACCTGCGCCGGCTCTGGCCCAAATCCGTGAAGCCATTGATAAAAAACCCAAGGAATGGATGAAAGCAAAAACGGATCCGGATTTTGTCAAAACCATTGGTGAACTCGCCGAAGGCAATCCTCTCATCCGTGCTCCGAAAGGATATGATGAAGATCACCCCATGATTGAGGACCTGAAAAAACGTAGTTTTTTCATGGTCACCCAAGGAACCCGTAAACAGGCAGCACGCCCTGATTTCGTCGATCAGGTTACCGGCGTATTTAAAGATACCGCGCCCGTGGTCCGGTTTTTAACCCGTGCTGTCGACGCACCGTTTTAGATGATCTCAGCTTCGAGTTTGCGGTCCGCCAGGCGCATCACAACAATCGATATTACAGCCAAACAAAAGAAGCCTGCCAACAACGGATATACGGTTTCATTGTAGGCCCAACCTAAAGACTGTCCAATCACCAGAGAAATACCGGTTGAGATAAAAGACACGAATGCCGAGCCGATGCCGGCTATATGGCCCAGCGGCTCCATGGCAATGGCGTTAAAATTGCCAAACAACAGGCCCATCGTGAAGAATGCCATAACACCCCACGCGAGGAACACGGGCAACGCAATCGAGCCTGCCCCCATAAAGGCAATACACAGCGCGACGAATGAGGCCACCGCTTGCGCGGTCAAGGCCAATCGACAAAGTTTACGCATGCCGACATTCATTACCAGCTTGGAATTCACGAAGCCGGCGGCACCAAGAACGAGAGCCAATGCACCAAAATAAACCGGAAATCGATCGACGATACCAAATTGATCTTCAAAAATCTGCGGCGATGTGAATAGGTAACTGAGGAAAGCCCCATAAATAATGCCAGCCGCAACCGTGTACCAAAGGCTGACCCGGGTCATGAACACTTCTTTGGCGCCGTCCCACAATTTCCGTGCAGAAAATTTACGACGTGCCTCTCGCGGCAAGGATTCCGGCTGCCGAATACCGTACCAAATCGCGATAATGCCGGCTAAAACAATCATCACATAAAAAATCATCCGCCATGGTGCAAACATGATGATCCATTGACCGAGTTGCGGTGCAATAGCCGGGACGAGAATAAAAAACGCCATGATAATTGAGGTTATACGCGCCATGGCCCGTCCGGCATACAGATCCCTTACTATGGCAATCGAAACGATCCTCGGACCAGCAACGCCTAGTCCTTGGATAAACCTGCCCGCCAGCATGGCTTCAAAGGATTCGGCCGTTGCTGAAATAATGCAGCCGATAACGAATATTGCCAGTCCTGAAAAAATAGCGGGCTTGCGCCCTGTCGTATCTGAAGCGGGTCCATAAATAAGTTGACCGACCATCAAGCCGCCAAACAGGAACGCTATAATGAGCTGAGGCTGGTTCGGCGCCGTCGTGCCAAGTTCAGCGCCAATCTCATCAAGGACGGGCAACATGATATCGATCGCCAATGCGACCAAGGACATCATATACGCCGTCAACGCGCAAAACTCCCCGCGGCTTAATGTCCGTTTATGTTCGAGGTTTTCGGATTTTTGGCCCATGCGATGTTCAATATAGGGTTTAGAAAGGCTGGCAAGCACAAAGAAAATTTAGCGGGCCAGGCTTACAATTTTAATCATTTCGGTAAGCACTTGCCGGGTAAAATCCATTTCGTGGAACGGAAAGAAATGTCGAAGGTCAGGAAGTGTTTCCACCTTGCCCTCACCAAGTATGCGCGCCAGTTTTTTCCGCGTACCTTTGGTGCTCGGGCTGTCCTTGCCAGCATAAAGCACTCGGACATGTTCCGGCGCTTTTCGGGCCGCCTTGAATATGCTGTGCCCCTGCGCCACGAACATGGCCTGTTCCCATTTTGGATCACAAGTGAGTTGCATACCGTCGGCGTGGGGCTTCATTCCCCCTTCCAGGTAATCCCGCAAGGCTTCGTCACTCACACCTTTAAAGGTGCCGCGGCCTTGATAGCGGTTAAAGGCTGTCTCCAGATCCGGAAAAACGGCGCGCCGCTTGCCGGCGTTACGCGCAATCGGAAAGCGCCGCGATGTATATTTTTTCCCGCCCGGAATATACGGCATCATCCTGACCGGCCACGGCATTGTCGGAGGATCGAACGCGACCACTCCAGAAACTTTTTCCCGGTTATATTCAGCGGCCAGAATACTGGTGACAGCCCCGCTGGAATGCCCTGCAAGAACAACAGGGCGGTCAACATAGGTTTGCAAAAACGCCGTGATGTCGTCACGGTGAATGTGCCAATTACGCAGGTTTTCAGGATCAATCGGAAGTTCGCTCATCCCGTGCCCTCGCAAATCAATCGCGACTGCGTGGATCCCCATTGGTTCGAGCAGGGATTTATAGGCAAATGCATTAAAACCCGTTGCATGCAGGAATACGAGCTTGAGCGGATTACTGGTCCGCCCGAAATGAACCGCTGACATCTTCCCATCCGGGAGATCATAACTGCGGCGCTCCCAGGGCATATTTACAGATCAAGGCCCATCTTAAGATCGTCCGCGATACATTCCTCAAACAAGGCAAACAATTCTTTTCGCGCGGCGTTTTTGGTGTAACTGAATGCGTTCATTTTCAGCTGTGCAAACATTTGCCCGGCCATGGCCCCTGCCGCATCCAATTGGTCGGCAGGAACAAGCCGGTCATAATAGCCGGCTTTTACCGCGTCTTTTGGATTGAAAATCTCGCCGTTGATCAGGCTGCGGTTAAAATAATTTTTCGGGATTTTATACCGACCCAGCTCAATCCCGAACCGGTGCATCGGCATGCCAATAGCGGTCTCGTTCAATCCAACTTTAAAGTCACCGTCCGCACCGATCCGATAATCGCAAGCGAGCATGGTATAAGCACCCATCGCGATACAATGACCGGTCGACACGCCAATGACCGGTGTGTTGAAGGACATGATACGAACTGCAAATTCCGATCCGCGTTTGGTCAGGGCCTTCGCTTCGTCTGGGCCTTTGTACATTTCCTTAAGATCAAAACCGCCAGAAAACCGACCTTCGCGTCCTTTCAAGACAACAACGGCCCCTGCCTCTTCAGCCTTGTCAAACGCTGCACCGAGCTGATCAAACATGGCATGGGAAAGCGCATTGGCTTTCCCGTCATCCATTGTGATGGTCGCGACTCCGTCTTTCAATTCATATGAAACGATATCTGTCATATAGAGCTCCTATGCAGCTTTGGCTTTGCGGCTAAATTTTCCGTAGAAAGTTTCACCGGACTTCGCCATATCCCGCAATAATTGAGGAACCTCGAAATGGTTGCCATATGCCTTCGCCAATTCATCTGCGCGAGCGACGAATGCTTTCGCGCCAATTGTATCGATGAAGCTGATCGCGCCGCCTGTGAACGGAGCAAAGCCCCAACCAAAGATGGAACCGAGATCCGCTTCCCGAGGATCGTGGATGATCTTCTCGTCAAATGTCCGTGCGGCTTCAATGGCCTGCGTGTACATGATCCGGTCTTTGACATCATCGACATTCGGTTGCGGGTCTTGCAAACCATCACTGGCGAATTGACCCAGTTCTTCCCAAAGATGCTTTTCGCGACCTTTGTAGACGTAAAATCCTTTTTCGTTTTTACGCCCATAGCGTTCGGCATTGTACATGGTGTCGATAATCGAATCGATTTTGCCTTCCTCATACTGGTTTCCAAGATCTGACTTGGTTTGTTGCATGACTTTGTAAGCCAGATCGATGGCGACTTCGTCTTGTAAAGCCAATGGGCCAACCGGCATGCCAGCCATTTTGGCTGCATTTTCGATCAAGGCTGGTTTCACGCCTTCGGCTAACATGTTCATGCCTTCCGTCACGTAACGCATCACACAGCGATTGGCGTAGAAGCCGCGCGTGTCTTCGACCACGATTGGCACTTTGCGAATGCGAGAGACAAAATCGATGGCCCTTGAAATCGCATAGTCAGATGTCTTTTCACCTTTGATGATTTCCACCAGCATCATTTTATGAACCGGAGAGAAGAAGTGGATACCGATGAAATTGTCCGGCCGTGATGAGGCCTTTGCCAAATCCGTGATCGGGATGGTTGACGTGTTTGATCCGAATACGGCTTTATCTCCGATTACGTCTTCCGCCATTTTGGTAATATTGGCTTTAAGTTCTGAATTTTCAAACACGGCTTCAACGATTAGGTCGACATCTTTAAGTTTGGAATAGTCGGTCGTCGGATCAATACGAGCGGCAATAGCGTCGGCTTTTTCCTGTGTGGTTTTTCCGCGCTTGACGCGTTTGGCCTGCTGATCGATGGTCAGTTGCTTGCCTTTTTGGGCGCTCTCATCATCACGGTCGATAAGAACCACCTCAATTCCGGACATGGCTGAAACATAGGCAATGCCTGCGCCCATAAATCCTGCACCAATGACACCGACTTTCTTGATCTCACCTTTTTCCTGACCTTCAGGGCGGGCTTCGCCTTTTTCCAAAGCCTGTTTTGACAGGAAAAGAGACCGGACCATATTCCCCGATTCTGGTCGCAGCATCAGATCGCAAAAATAACGGCTTTCAATGCGAAGCGCCGCGTCCATCGGGACCTGACTTCCTTCGTAAACCGCTTTAAGAATGTTTTCCATAGCTGGATAATTGCCGAAGCTTTCCTTGCGCACCATCGCCGATGCACCCGCAAACATCTGGAATCCTTGAGGCGTATACGGCGCGCCGCCCGGGAATTTAAACCGGTCCTGATCCCAAGGCTGTTTAGCCTTCGGATTTTCCTTACACCATTCCTTGGCAGCGGAGATCAAATCAGCAGCCGGCACAGCGCCGTGGAAAATACCCATGCCGTGCGCTTCGGCTGCGCTAAGCTGTTTGCCTTGTAAGAGTACGGCTGACGCATTCATTAGGCCAACAAGGCGTGGCAGGCGTTGCGTCCCACCAGCGCCTGGCAACAACCCGATCATGGCTTCCGGAAGGCCGACTTTTGCACCTTTAATGTCAGACGCAATAAAACGTCCCGGACAGGCTAGAACAAATTCAAATCCACCGCCAAGCGCCAATCCGTTTAAGGCTGCAGCAACAGGTTTGCCGCAAGTTTCGAGATCGCGGAATAACAAGTTCAGTTTCAGCGAAGATTCAAACAAGGCCTTTTTGGCAGCTTCGGGATCGCTGGCCAAGGCAGCCCGCGCTGCCGTCAAATTTCCACCCATTTCTTCAAGATCAGCTCCGGCGCAAAACGCTTTTTTACCGGAGGTGATGACCGCACCTTTGATACTGTCATCCGTTTTAATCATCCCTGTCAGTTCGGCGATATCGGCCATTGAACTTACACTCAAGACATTCATGGACCGTCCCGGCATATCAAATGTCGCCAATAGGATTCCGTCATCGTCTTTTTCTAATTTAAAATTTTCCATTATTATTCTCTGTATTTCTTCGCCAGTTCGATCTGGAATTAAACGCGTTCAATGATTGTGGCTGAGCCCATGCCACCGCCGACACACAGTGTGATCAAGGAGGTTTCCTTGTCCGAGCGCTCTAGCTCATCCACCATTGTGCCCAGGATCATGGCACCCGTCGCGCCCAGCGGGTGACCCATCGCAATTGCTCCGCCATTCACATTCATTTTGCTGTGATCAACATTGTGAGCCTGCATGAACCGCAGCACGACGGACGCGAAGGCTTCATTGAGTTCATAAAGATCTATGTCGTCAACACTCATGCCGGCGCGCTTAAGCGCCTTGGCGGCAACAAATTCGGGGCCGGTCAACATGATGGTCGGCTCGGCACCAATTTCGGCAAACGCCTTGATGCGTGCGCGTGGTTTGAGGCCCATCGCTTCACCGGCTTCTTTTGTCCCAATCAAGACGGCCGCCGCCCCGTCCACGATACCGGAACTATTGCCCGCATGATGAACGTGATTAATCTTCTCAAGCTCCGGATATTTCTGCAAAGCCACGGCATCAAATCCTGGCATGATAGTTCCTAGTCCAATAAAGGACGGGTTGAGGCTACCGAGTGACTGCATATCAGTGCCCGGACGCATATGCTCGTCTTTTTCGAGGATTGTGACACCGAGTTGGTCTTTCACAGGGACAATCGATTTTTTAAACCGGCCTTCTTCCCATGCCTTCGCTGTCCGTTTTTGGCTTTCCACCGCATAGGCGTCGCAATCATCGCGGGAAAAGCCGTATTTGGTAGCAATCAAATCGGCTGAAATCCCTTGCGGGACAAGAGCATGCTCAAATGCCATACTGGGATCAACAGCCAAAGCGCCACCATCACTGCCCATCGGCACGCGTGACATGCTTTCAATGCCGCCGCCCACAGTCATATCGGCCATGCCCGCCATGACTTTCGAGGCTGCCATATTGACGGCTTCCAGACCGGAGGCACAGAAGCGGTTGATTTGCACGCCAGCAACGTCTTCATGCCAGCCAGCCCCGATGACGGCTGTTCTGGCGATATCGGCACCCTGCTCACCCACTGGTGAAACACAGCCCAGTATCACGTCATCAACTTTGGACGTGTCCAGATCATTGCGCTCTTTCAGGGCATTAAGCTGCTGCTCGACCAGCGACAAGGCCGTGATCTCATGTAAACTGCCGTTTTTCTTGCCTTTGCCGCGCGGCGTTCGCACCGCGTCATAAATATATGCGTCTGTCATTGTAGTCTCCTAAAACCTTATCTTAGAGGGATCGTCCGATCACCATTTTCATAATTTCGTTAGTGCCCCCGTAAATCCGTTGCACACGGGCGTCGCGCCATAAGCGTGCAATAGGATATTCATTCATATAGCCATAACCGCCAAACAACTGCAGGCAGCGGTCAATGATTTCGCATTGTTTGTCCGTTACCCAGTATTTGGCCATTGAAGCCGTTACGGTGTCCAGTTCGCCCTTCAAGTGTTTCTCGGCGCAGTCATAAGTAAACGTCTTCGCGACTTTAACGATCGTTGCGATTTCAGCGAGCTCGAATTGCGTGTTTTGAAACTGAGCAACTTTTTTACCAAAAGCCTGACGCTCTTTGACATATTCAAGCGTCACTTTAAGCGCTTTTTCCATCGCAGCCACGCCTTGCACAGCGATGTTCAAACGCTCTTGTGGGAGCTCGGTCATCAATTGGATAAAGCCCTGACCGGTTTCTTCTCCGAGCAGGCTGTCTGCCGGCACATGCATATCGTCAAAGAAAAGTTCGGCTGTATCGCCAGCATCAACGCCGACTTTGTCCAGCACACGTCCGCGCCTAAATCCTTCAAGATCATCCGTCTCAACGATGAACAAGGATTTCGAATGCTTACCCTCGCCGCCCGTGTCGGCAACGATGATCAGTAAATTCGCGGTGCCGCCATTGGTGATAAATGTTTTTGACCCATTGATCACCCAGCCATTGCCCGACTTTTTTGCTGTGGTTTTAATCGCTTGAAGGTCAGACCCGGTCCCTGGCTCTGTCATACAGATCGCGCCGACAAATTCACCGGTTGCCATTTTTGGCAGCCATTTCTGTTTTTGCTCTTCCGTCCCGAAATGGAGAATATAAGGGGCAACAATCGCATTATGAAGCGAGAGCCCGAACCCATCGACACTGGCCCGTTCCAGCTCTTCCATGATGATCATTTCGTGACGATAATCACCACCGCCCCCGCCATATTCTTCAGGGATCGCACAATTGAGCAAACCCATTTCACCGGCCATATTCCAATATTTCCGGTCTACATGTTTTTGCTTTCGGAACTGTTCCGAATGCGGAGCCATTTCCCGGTCGTAAAACCCGAATACGGCTTCGCGGAAAATGTTGATATCTTCTTCATCATACCAATCGGGGTTTTTAAATTTTATCGCGCTCATAGGTTTTCTCTCTATCTAAAGGCTAGAAACGATCCGCAGCCAAAGCCATGACCGGTTCGGCACCGGTTTGAAGTTTGGCCAGATGGGCATCGATTTGCGGCAGGATCCGTGCCATGAAATATCTGCCTGTCGTGATTTTATCCGCATAAAACGGATCATCATTTCCGGCGTCGATCTGGGCTTGCGCGACTTTCGCCATCCGTGCCCACATATAAGAATGCATGGCAATGCCTAGCATATGCATATAGTCGGTACTACCCGCGCCGGCATTGTCAGGGTTGCTCATGCCGTTTTGCATCAACCACATGGTACCGACTTGTAATTTGTCTTTGGCAGACTTCAAGCCGTCCATAAAGATCGCAAGATTTTCATCGTTTTTATTTTCATCAACAAAAGCATCGATCTCGCTCGAAATACCCATTAACGCTCGACCGCCATTTCGAGCCAGTTTCCGGCCGACAAGGTCGAGAGCCTGGATGCCATTGGCCCCTTCATAAATCATGGCAATTCGGCAATCGCGCACAAATTGGGACATGCCCCATTCTTCGATAAAGCCATGGCCGCCGTAAACCTGTTGCGCGTTGACGCAGTTGGCAAACCCGACATCAGTCAGGTACCCCTTAATGACGGGCGTCATCAATCCGAGATAATCGTCCGCCCGCTCCCGCACTTTTTCATCCGGTGAGTAGCGTTCCATATCTTCTTGCAAGGCGAGCCAGTAAAGGAACGCACGTGCGGCTTCGTTAAAGGCGCGTGCATCCATCAACATGCGCCGCACATCCGGATGCACGATGATCGGGTCGGCGGGACCGTCTTCATTTTTTGGACCGGTCAGCGACCGGCCTTGCAGGCGGTCATTGGCATAGGCAGCCGCATTTTGATACGATACTTCTGATTGGCTCATGCCTTGCAGACCAACGCCGATCCGCGCTTCATTCATCATGACGAACATGACTTTAAGGCCTTTGTTTTCCTCGCCAATCAGTTCGCCGACCGCGTCGTCAAAATTCATCACACAGGTAGAATTGCCGTGAATGCCCATTTTCTCTTCGATGGAGCCGCACGAGACGCCATTGCGTTGTCCGACATTGCCGTCTTCATCCACACCGAATTTCGGCACGATGAACAGTGAAATCCCTTTGACACCCGCCGGGGCGCCTTCAATACGGGCCAAAACCAAATGAATGATATTATCGCTCATGCCGTGCTCGCCGGCGGAGATGAATATTTTTTGACCCGTGATTTTATAGGTGCCGTCCGGTTGCGGGATCGCTTTGGTTTTTAAGAGGCCAAGATCGGTCCCGCAGTGCGATTCGGTCAAGTTCATTGTCCCCGTCCACTCACCGGAATACATTTTTGGAAGATACAGGTTTTTTTGCTTTTCTGAGCCGCCGATCGATATCGCCTTGGCTGCACCCCCTGTCAGACCCGGATACATGCCAAACGCCATATTGGCCGATGAGGTCATTTCAGAGCACGCGAGTCCCAACACACCTGGCAGACCTTGCCCGCCATATTTGGGGTCTGATGAAATTCCCATCCATCCATTTTCCCGCATCTTATCATACGCCTCTTCAAATCCGGGCGGTGTTGTTACTGACCCATCGTCATTGCGGACACATCCGTGCTCGTCGCCGACACGGTTGAGCGGTGCGAGAACCTCTTCTGAAAACTTCGCAGCTTCATCGATAATTGCGTCAACCATTTCCGGATCCGCATCTTTAAAGCTATCAAGTTCTGCAAATCTTGAAATTTCCAGCAATTCGTGCAGCACAAATTTCATGTCTCTTGTGGGGGCTTTATATGTCGGCATGTTTTCCTCCTAAAATTTGACCGTTAAAACGGTGAAAAATCTTCATCTAATTGTTTACGAAACAGGGCTTCATATGCCTCTGCATACTGAAAGACGCTCGACTTCGGCGCCTGTTCGGCATAATCATCGATAGCTGCACACAGCGCCTGCATTTGTTTGGATAAAATGTCAGCATCGCGCCGACGACGGCGTAAGTTTTTGATTACTTTTTCGAAATTCTGTTTACGGTTTAAAAGCTCTTCCCGATCCGTCACTTCACCGTCTGCAACCTCTTGTACGGCGCGGATATCTTCAAGGCTGAACCCCAGCCTTTTGGCCCGGAGTATTCGCTCCATCCGGTCCCGATCCGATTGTGAAAAAACCCGCGATCCATTCTCCCGTTTAGGGGTCAAAAGACCTTTATCTTCGTAAAACCGGATGGCGCGCGTGGTAATTTCAAAATGTGCTGCCAGCTCGGCGATGCCCCAAACCTCATCATCGGTCGGTGATATATCTTTGGTGTCGGACGAGTACGGAGCTTTAAGCATGAGGCCTTTTAGTTGACGTTAACGTCAACGTCAACGTCAAAATACTGCACTGATGCCTTGACCAAGGGGGATTGCGCACTCAAAAACGCCCCGAATAGGATTTTCTTATGCGTTTTCTCTTAATTTTGTGGATTCTCGGACTTTCAGCACTGACGGCGATTGCTCAAGACGTCGCGGATGAACTGCCTGTTGCCAACACGCCCCGGGAAAAAATTATCGACGATATGTCGACTGCCCCTACGCCCGCTGTCGATGCCGGGGTTATTGCGCGTTTACGCGGGTCTGCAGAAACGGAACCTGCGCCTGAACAGGAATTGGCCATTGAGGAAGATGAATCTGTCAAAGAGCCTGAAATGCCGTTGGCGCTTGCTCCGTTTTATACGAGCGCACCCGAGTATCTAACCTTGCGAGCCGCCGAAAAACACGATCAGCTTGCTCTCGATTACCTAGTTGAGACCAGTACTTTGGACGAAGGAGACGAGATTCGCTCTGAGCAAGTTCGCCTCCTTATCGGACCGGACTACGCAAGTCTCAGCAGTCCGAATTCTCAAAAAATATATGATTTTAAAATGAATAGGCTTTTGGAGATCAAACCGGTTAAGGCACTTGATAACCCGGAGGAAACAGCCCTTTTTCTCGACAATGTTTCAATCTTCGCGAAAGCCTACAGGAATATAAATACGGTGCGACAGGCGACCGACAACGGGCAGAAACGACGGATTACGATAGGCAAAGACCTGGAAGTAGACAGTTTCTGGCTCGAGAGCTCCATGAGTTGGTCGGCAGCGAAACTGGATGGTCCGTTAAAAATTAAATCCACAGATTCGAGCTTACTGGCGATTTGGGACGGATTAAGCGTCGTAAGCGCCAGTTTTGATGGACCCAAATATGAAAATAGCCGGATAAAAAACGCTTTCTTCGCATACATCCACCATGCATGGCCGATCCACCCGGAAATTCTAGTGGACTTTTATGCGTTTAACAGTCCGCCTAAAACGCTCGAGATGGTCTCATTTGGCCCGAATCAACCCAAAGGTCAAAAACAAAAATGGACGTTAACAAGCGCCAAATTGATAGATGCTGATTTTCCACTTCCGCTCGAAGCAATGTCACCCGTCGAGCGAAAGCCCATGACCCCGCTGGTATTTGTCATATCCGAGGCGGTTAAAAATCAGGCCGTAGGTGGAATTCAATCCGCGGCAGACATTGAAGCTGATTTTGAAAAGGCGCAAAAAGCGGAAGATAAGATTGCGCAATGGATCGCTGGTCAAAAGTATATTGCCTACACGGGAAAATGTGAAGATGCGGGCGAAAGCTGGTTGTGCGCCGCGCTTAAAGATCTGTCAGAGGACAGCAAATTTGCAGGCATTGGCGCCTTGGACCCCAAGTCGAAATCCTTGTCCGATTTCATCAACGCAACAGAGATGGCGAAAAGTAAACAAAACCGGGCAGCGGCGCTTCTGGCCTTACAGCCCTATCTCGACGATGCTCAAACACCTGCCTTCATATTGCGAACAGCCGCTATGGCACGCGCCAGCATGAAATCCGCGATTGCCAAAAAAGCTGGCGTCGGCGCCATCCAGGCTGAAGCTTTGTTAAAACAGGCGCTCGCAAAAGATCCCTATGATCCGCATACCTATATTGGATTGGCGCAGATTTATGCGGCGAATGGCGCTTATGAGCAATCTTGGGATATATACGATGTGTTACGCGCCGCAATTCCGACCGTTGGCGCTGTTCAGCTGAAAATCGATCACGCTGAATCGAAACTCCTTGCCGTTGGACCCGGCTATTTCCTTCCAAAATAGGAGAAGGTCGCTACCGACTGGCAAAAGCAGCGTTAATTCAATTAAAATTACAAAATTCCCCGTAAAACATGCAGATTTGGCGGAGGAATTAACTTCGTTTTAACCATAATTAACGCTATCTGTTTGTTAACTGATTTGCTTTTGCGAATAAGGCGGACGCCGTCTATTTCAAAATCAAACATTTTGAGGGAAAGGCAGTATGGCAAGCCGCACAAAAAAAACGGTAAAGACCACACCTAAAGCCAAAGCTAAGGCGAAAACCGCGCCCTCACGTGCTCAAGCTAAAACCGGCGTGCAGGCAAAGAAAAAAACGACTGCCAGAACAACACCGAAGACCAAAACCATTGCCAAGGTCAAGGCGACTAACAAGGCCAAAGTAAAACCAACACCAAAAGCGGCAAAGCCGGCAACAGCCAAAAAACCTATTCCCCGCGCAAAACCGATCAAAAAAACAAGCCCAATTACCAAAGCATCGACGCCTCGCAAAAAAGCTACCGCGAAGAAACCGGCATTTGAGAAAAAATCGCCTCCAACACGTGAAACGCTCACAACCTTGCGGGCGCATGTTGATGCCGTTGAGGCACGCCTAAAACGCGCTAACAGCTTGACCAAATCTTCGGTCAAGGCCATGCAATCCGCATTCACCAAACTCAACGAACGGTCCGGGCAAGCCAGTGCCGCGCAAGAAAAAGAAATTGTTGAATATGTGGAAGCGCTCAATGTGCACCTCACGAGTTTAATCGACAAAACAAGAGAAGACGTCGCACACGATTTGCAAGTTGTACTGGATGACCCTCGTATTGAAACGATTGGTGATGCGCTGACAAAAGCCAATCAACGCATTACGCGCGCCGAAACCGAACAGGCAAGCGCACTTACCGCCATCAATGAACAGATTTCCAATCTGGCGACTGTCGTGGACCGCCGCTTACGTCGGGACACCGAAGAGCGTGAACGCGCTCAACGCGAATTGAGGCAAAAAATCAAAGCGGTCGAAACATCGTCGGCAGAGGCTGTGTCCAATATCGGCGAAAAAATTGTTGCACTCGCAGACGAATTGACCGATCGGACCGACCATAAGATTTCTGCGTTTAAGCAAGAGCTATCGCAAACGGACAATGACTACAAAAAAGAATTCGAGGATCAAAAATCCGACATTGCGAAAAGGATCGATGTCCTCGAAGAAGAACAACGAAATTCCATTCCGTCAATCGAACGAAGACTAGTCACGATTGCATCTCGGCTGGACATTTTGGAAACTGAAAAATTCAATACTGTCTATGGTGAGCAAACTGTTGCTCCCGCATTCGACGCGGCACCACAATTAGACAGTGTTGGACAAATTGCACCACCGCCCGTTCAAGAAGATGCATTTACGCCACAACCGGCTGTCGCCTATGCGGCGGTTACGCCACCAGCCCAAATGGTACAGTTCCAAAGCCCGGAACCGATGCCAATGCCGATGCCTGCCGAATTGCAAGGAACGGGAACTGGGCCAGAACCCTTTGCAGCTCCTGAACTGTCAACGGAGCCCGCCGAGTCGCATATCCCTCAAGAATATGTGCCGCAGGAATATGTGCCGCCGACCTACCCTGAACCGCAGATTACCGCCCAGACCTACGAGGCTCCAGACGCAGCTATAGCTCCGGAAATGTACACGGAAGCAAATCAGGAACCACAAATGGGTCAACCTCCTATGGCGATGGCTGACGGCGCTATGCCACCCCCATTTGCAACGGACGTCCCTTTAATGCCGCCCCCTGAACAAACGATGGACGAGGCTCGTCCCGGTGGCGATATCATACCCGAGAAAAAAGGCGGGTTCCTTAAATTATTAAAGGGTGGCGCTTCGGGCTCAGCTATCTCAGGATCCCCGATAAAACTGTTTGCCTTGATGACAGGTATCGCAGTTATTGGTTTGTTCGCCGCTCAAAAAATCATGCCGGGTCCGGCAGCGTCTAACCCGCAAATTCAGTCGCCTGACGTGGCTGAAGCCGTCCCAAGTGTAACCGGTATCGGAGAAAACCCTGCCTTTGCATCAAATGAACCAACACCGCCCGTCATCGAATCAATGGACGTTGTGGGCGATTACTCAGACACGATGCAGGCGCCTGAAATTGAACCGGAATCCAACGGTGTGCCGAGCCCAGCACAAGTGACGCTGGAATCCGCGGCATCAAATGGCGACAAGGTCGCGCAATTCCAATTGGGCCTGTCTAATTTAGAAGCCGGCCGAAATGAAGAAGCCGTGCGCCTTATCCGCCTTTCAGCCAATCAAGGTCAGCCTGCCGCTCAGTACAGATTGGCCAAATTATATGAAAACGGGATCGGTATCGAAAAAGATCTCAACACGGCAATGCAGCTTTTGGAACGATCTGCAAATAGCGGCAACCGAATCGCCATGCATGATCTTGGACATTACTACGCAACCGGTGCCGCCATGACACAACCTGATATCGATAAAGCGGTCACCTGGTTCCAGCGCGCCGCGGAGCGCGGTGTGCTCGACTCACAATTTAATCTGGGTGTTCTTTATCAAGAAGGTTCGGGTGTCGCCAAGAGCCCGGTTGATTCCTACGTCTGGTATGCAATCGCAGGCAGTCAAGGCGATCCAATGGCTGTTCAACGCGCCGAAGTTTTGGCCCGCGAAATGTCCGGATCGCAACTTGAGCAAGCGAAGTCACGCGTAAAAGCATTTGTTCCTGCTCAAATTGACGACGCTGCAAATGGTGTGTTTAAAAACCTGCCCTGGACCAATCCAGCAATTACACGAACCGCCGGTATCAACACCAACGTCAAGAAAGTCCAAGAGCTTTTGTCGGACCTCGGATATGCGGTTGGATCACCAGATGGTGCTATGGGGCCCAATACGCGTAGCGCAATTATCGAATTTGAAAAATCAAACGGGTTGCCTGAAACAGGACAAGTCAGCGCAGAGTTATTAGACCAGTTAAGCGCTGCCGCTGGCGTTTAAAAATTTTCTTCAATTTTGCAATAAACTAATTATAAATATGGCACTCAATTAAGGGCGACCATGGATATTTTAGTTTCGAAACTCAACCAAATCCCTGATTTGCTCATTACATTTGCGCCAAAACTATTGTTGGCTTTGGCGATTTTTTTCATTGGCCGGATTATTTTGAAACGTGCCATGAAAGTTGTTCATAAAACGGCTTTAAAAATCCCAAATATAGATGCCACCCTGGCAGGTTTTTTCACCTCCACCATCCAGTTTGTCGGCTTGGCGCTTATCATTGTCGCAGCGTTGACCGCCCTTGACATCCAACTTGGTTTTCTCGCTTCTATTTTTGCGGCATTGGTTCTGGCCCTCGGTTTTGCATTGCAAGGTGCACTCGGAGATTTGGCCTCCGGAATACTGCTTATTTTATTCCGACCGTATAATATCGGCGATGATGTTGAACTCAACGGCACTAAAGGCGTTGTCGAGAGTCTCGGCATGTTCAATACGCGTATGACAACACGCGATAAGGTCGAAATCATCGTCGCCAATGGCGATGCGATCGGTAATACAATCAAAAACTTTACAGTATTCGGAGATCGGCGTCTCGATATGGATTTCGGTGTCAGCTATGACGCAGATCTCAACATGGCAATAGAAGCGATCCTGAAGGCCACAGATGGAGATGATCGCATTTATAAAGACCCCTCGCCGTGGGCCAAAGTCGTCGGTCTCGGTGAATCCGCAGTTATCATACAGCTTCGTGTGTGGTGTGACACTGACGATCACCGCAAAATCAAGATGGACATGTCTTATAACGTCAAAAAAGCATTGGATGCGGCTGGCGTGGAAATTCCATACCCGCACGCCGTTATACTTCAGAAGGACACTTAGTCATGGATGGACTTGCAGAAACCACTCAGACCTATTGGGATAAGTATAGTAATCTTGCTCTTGAGAACATTATCGTATTCGCACCTAAAATTATTCTGGCGCTATTCTTGTTATGGATTGGCTCAGCTATCGCAGGCCGGTTTTACAAAATTTTACTCAAACGCACGACAGACAGCAAAAAAATTGACACCACTATCGGAAGTGTCACTGCCTCACTGGTAAAGTACGCCATTTTAATTGCGACGATCTTAGCTGCAGTCAGTGTGCTGGGTGTCGAAATTGCAAAAATATTCACAGTCTTGGCTGCCATGACTTTAGCGGTCGGCCTTGCCTTGCAAGGGACAATGAGCAATGTCGCAGCCGGCATTCTTCTGATGGTTTTCCGGCCTTACAAAGTCGGAGATTACGTCGAAGTTAACGGCGTTGAAGGCATAGTCGACGATATCAACATTTTCACAACCGTCTTACGCACGCTCGATAATGTGAAGTTGACTTTGGCCAATGGAGACGCGTGGCGATCAACGATTAAAAACTTCACGTCGCAAGAATTCCGTCGCGTTGATGTGGATTTTGGAATCGATTATGATGACGATATGGACAAGGCGATCAAGATTATTAAAGACACAGCCGCCAAACATGAGCACGTGCTGCGCACCCCCGACGCGCCGTGGGCAAAAGTTTCCAATTTAGGTGAAAGTTCGGTCGATATTCAGATGCGTGTCTGGTGCAAACCGGAGCATTATTGGGATGTGATGTTTGATTTGACGAAAAGCGTCAAGGAGGCCTTTGATAAAGGCGGCATTTCGATACCGTATCCACATGCTGTTGAGATCATGGGAAAATGACCAGAGCAATGGCCATTGAGATAGATTTCGCGCGATCAGACGCTGACGTCAAACATGTCGAAAGCTTGTTTCTCGAATATTTGAAATTCATAGAAGAGGCGCTGGGTGAAAGTCTTTGCTTTCAAGATACCGAGCGCGAGTTTAAAGACCTTCGGGCGATGTATGACGATTTGTTTCTTGCTAAATTGGACGGAACGCCAGTCGCGGCGTGCGGGCTGAAACGGTTTTCAAAAACGGAATGTGAATTAAAACGCCTGTATTGCCGACCGGCTGGGCGCGGGCACAAGCTGGGCCAAAAACTGACCGAAAGATGCATCGCAGAAGGTCGCAAGCAAGGCTATACTCGAATGCTTTTGGATACCAACCGAGACCTCGTCGCCGCCAATGCCATTTATGAAAACCTCGGCTTTACCGATATTGAAAAATATTATGAAAATCCTTTGGGGTGCTCGCGCTATATGGCACTTGATTTGTAGCCCCTACCCGCGTAAATCGCCCACTTGAGCAATCGCCGGAGTGGGCAATGAAATTTTCACAAGAAATCATGGATAAAGCCAAAGCATGGCCGTTTGAACAGGCGCGTCTAATCGTAAAACGCTTGGACATTGAAAAAAAGCGCGGCATTGATCGTGGTGACCGGCCGGTAATATTTGAAACGGGTTATGGTCCGTCCGGACTACCGCATATCGGGACTTTTGGTGAGGTTGTACGCACCAGCATGGTGATGGAAGCCTTTCGCGCTCTCACCGATGATAAAATTCCGATGAAGCTGCTTTGCGTGTCTGACGATATGGACGGTATGCGCAAAGTGCCCGGAAATATGCCTGAGCAGGACATGCTCACCGAGAATTTAGGGAAACCGTTGACAGAAGTGCCTGACCCGTTCGGGTGTCATGACAGTTTTGGTCATCATAACAACGCCAAGCTTTGTGAATTTCTGGATGGCTTTGGGTTCACCTATGAGTTCAAGTCCGCCACCGAGCTTTACAAGGCCGGCGTCTATGACGACATGCTCTTGAAAGCCTTGGAAAAATTTGATGATATTATGAAAGTCATGCTGCCGACGCTCGGCGAAGAACGGCAGGCGACATATTCACCCTTCCTGCCGATTTCGCCAACAACCGGGCATGTGCTTTACGTTCCGATGAAATCGGTCGACGCGAAAGCAGGCACAATCACATTCGATGATGAGGATGGCAAAGAAGTGACTCTTAAAGTCACTGGCGGCAACACCAAGCTGCAATGGAAGCCGGATTTTGGCATGAGGTGGGCGGCACTCGGTGTTGATTTTGAAATGTTTGGAAAAGACCATCAGGCCAACAGCATTGTTTACTCGCGGATTTGTAAAATACTGGGAGCCATTCCGCCCGTACAATATGTCTACGAGCTTTTCCTGGACGATAAGGGCGAAAAAATATCCAAGTCAAAAGGCAATGGGATCTCGATCGACGAATGGCTTAGATATGCGACGCCAGAAAGCCTTTCACTGTATATGTATACAAAACCGCGGACAGCCAAGCGTCTATTTTTCGATGTTATTCCGAAGGCCGTAGATGAGTATTACCAACATTTGGCCGCTTATCCAAAACAAGACGAGGCCGCACAGATCAACAACCCGGTTTGGCATATTCACAAAGGACGCCCGCCAAAAATAATCCCGCCGATCAGTTTTGCTTTGATGTTAAATATTGTCTCAGCGTCAAATGCGTCTGACAAAGACATTTTATGGGGCTTCATTGAACGATATGTCGATGGCGCCGACAGGGACAGCAATCCGGTTCTGGTTCGCTTAAGTGAATACGCAATCCGCTATTACGCCGACTTCGTGAAACCGAACAAAAACTACCGCGCTCCAACGGATCAGGAACGCGCCGCCATGGCTGATCTGGCCAAGCGATTAGACACGTTCAAGGGTGATGTCAAAGACGCGAGTGAACTTCAAACCCTCGTCTTCAGCGTCGGTAAAGACCACGAGTTTGAGAATCTGCGAGAATGGTTCAAAGCCTTGTACGAAGTATTACTTGGACAGTCACAAGGGCCTCGGTTTGGTTCGTTTGTCGCTATTTACGGCGTCAAGGAAACCAGTGCTTTGATCGGAACGGCGTTAAGCGACAAAGGTATGATTTAAAATTATTCAATTTTGTGTTATACTGGACTTATGTTCAGAAAATGCACATTCACGGCGTCGGCCTTATTGTTCATCTCCTTGGCCAATGTTGCGCAGGGGGCTGATATCATGGACGCGCAAGCCTCGTTGACGTCGGGTCACTATGAACAGGCCTTCGATCAAGCTATCGCTATCGACGAAACGGAAGCTCTTTTAGTGGCAGCAGAGGCGCTGAACACGAAGATCTTACTGGGGCAAAGCGACGACGAAAAAGCTGATGCCCAGCGCGCAATGGCAATTGGTCAAAGTATTTTGACAAAGAACCCGGATCACAATGAAGCGAAGCTTTTGTACGCGATAAGTTATGGCTTTTACGGGCGCGGCATGTCCCCCTTGTCGGCATGGCGTAAAAAAATGCCTCAAAAAATAAGGGCGACAATTGAGACGGCTGTTGCAGCTAATGCCGAAGACCCAAACAGTTTCGCGCTGTATGGTGGCTGGCACATGGCCGTGGCAGCAAAGGCCGGTACAAAAAGAGCCAAGAAGATGTTTGGCGCGACTGCGCAAGAGGGGATTGTCTACTTTGAACAAGCCCTATCGGGTGCCCCTGATAATATCATGATCAACGGAAATTATATCATGATGCTGTATGCCAGCGACCCCGAACAACATGGTAAAAAGGTCGAAAAGCTTCTCGCGCATATGCGCACATTGGAACCGCAAAACGCTGCCGAACGACAAGTTCAATTCGTCGCAAAGTCGCTGGGCGAAAATATCGACGAACCAAAAAAAGCAAAGAAAATCGCGAAAAAGTTTTTGGGCTGGTAGGTCTTATTCTACCGATAATTGATGTGTCGCGTCCAATTTCAACCCCAGCGCGGTCAATCTTCCCCACGCAAACAAAATAAATACGGTGAATGCAGCCGACACCCCTTGGAAAAGAGCAACAGTGACATTGAAATTCGCCAGATTGAATATCTGAATCCAAATCAATAAAGTTAGCCCGCAAACCAGAGTGACAAATCCGCGCCGGTAAAAATTAGTGATATTTTGAAATTCATTTTGTTTTAATACCCGCAACCAAAGATCCGCTGATAAGATAACAGCCAATACAAATACGATAAATGCGACAATAAATTGTGCCGTCATGGTGCGCCCCTTCAATGATTTCCAATTGTTTCAGGTTCATCGCAAAAACCATGCCAATTTGAGTTAGAGCCGCACGACATGGGAATTCTTTGTGAATTGAATTCCGGTATGGTATCGCATTCAGTAAATGAACTTTTTTATCGAAATCGAGGATTGATGATGTTCAAAGAAATCCGTCTGTTAAACGGCCAAGAAATTGCACAGCTTCAGTCAATCAGCGCTTCCGCCAATTATGTCGACGGAAAAATCAGCAATCCCCATTCCAAGGTGAAGAACAACCTGCAACTGCATGATAATGAAGCCTATGCCCGATCATCAAAAATTTTAATGGGCTCGCTAATGGTCAGTCAGGAGTTTCGCGACTTTGCATTTCCCAAAAACGTCGCGCCGCCCATGATGACCCGCTATACACCCGGCATGCACTACGGACTCCATACAGATGCATCTTTAATCCCGCTCGCTAAAGCCCAATTACGTGCCGACATCAGTTGTACGATTTTCCTGTCAGACCCCGAATCCTATGACGGCGGCGCCTTGCATATCCGGCTGGGCGGATCAGATTTACGGTTTAAAGGAAAATCGGGCACGGCAATTGTTTACCCGTCCAATACCTTCCACCAGGTTGAGGAAGTCACAAAAGGTGAGCGGCACGTCGCTATCACTTTCATTGAAAGTTACATTGCAGATGTCTCGCAGAGAAATCTACTCTACGAACTCAACGAAGTCGCAGCCCTGGAAGGGGACAATATGTCATTTGAAAATTTTACGCGGCTGCAGGGCGTTCAGTCCAACCTCGGCCGCATGTGGATGAAATAAGCGTCGGGTCCGATTATCCACACATGCCGGTTTGCTCGACCCAAATCAAATCATCCGTTGCGTATCCGATCGATTTCGCCTTGCTTATGAAGTCTGCGCGGCGCTGTTTGCTGATTTCAGGTTTGCGGGCCAAGAGCCATAAATATTTCGTCGTGCCGCCACTGATATAGGCGTACTCATAATCTTCTTGGTCGAGATCAAAAACGATATACTTGCCGTAGAAAGGGCCGAAAAATGAGACTTTCAGCTGACCCGTGGTTGCGCCTTTGGTAAAATAGGCTTTTCCAGTCGCATTTTCCCACTCGGCCTTTTCCGCCTTGCATCCTGTGTTTTCAACTTTGATGCCGCCATCATCACGTCGGGAATATGTTGCCGTAACTTCGCTCAATCCCCGTTCAAAACCGTGATCGAGCCGGGCAATTTCGTACCATTTACCGAGATAACGCTCGCCGTCAAAATTAGAGACGGGAACTGCATCCACCGGGGTCGAGGCACATGCAGCTTGAGTTAGTGCGGCAAATATAAAAAGCAGAAATGAGCGCATACGTTCTCCGTGTTTCAATTTCTATACGCTCTATTTTATATATTGGGTCACCTGATGTCAGTGATCCACTGCACAAACCTTTAAGCTAATTATACGCGCTTTCACCATGCAGAGCCGTATCCAGACCTTGGACCTCTTCGGCTTCATCCGGGCGAAGGCCCATAGTTTTTTTGATGACAAACAAGAGCACAGCACTGACAATCGCAGACCAGGTAACAACGGCCACGGTTCCGGTCAGCTGATGCATGAACTGGTCGGAGACCGAGTCGAACCCGACACCACCCAATGCCGTTCCGGCCACGAATGGCAGCAACAAAATCCCGAGGATACCGCCTACCCCGTGAACGGCGAAAACATCCAGACTGTCATCGAATCGAAGCTTAACCCGGATAAGATGAACAGCGCCGTAGCAAATCAATCCGCCCATCAGACCAATTATAAAACCGCCCAAGGGTCCGACGACGCCGGCGGCTGGTGTGATCGATGCGAGGCCGGCAATCAATCCGGTCACACCGCCGACCAAGGTTGGTTTCTTGTAAAGAATTCTTTCGATCACAACCCAAGTGAGCGCGGCTGTAGAAGCGGAAATATGGGTGACAAGAATGGCCATGCCCGCGGCTCCGTCAGCAGCAAGCGCTGATCCACCGTTAAACCCGTACCAACCGACCCAGAGCATGCTGGCGCCGATAAACACATGAGCCGGACGATGCGGCATTGGGATTTCTTTCGGGAACCCTTTCCGCGCGCCCAGGAAGGCGACAAAGACCAGCGCCGTGATCCCGGCCGTGGCATGAACTACGAGCCCACCGGCAAAATCCTGTACCTTGCCATATAACCAGCCTGTATCGGCCCATATCCAGTGCACGACCGGCGCATAAACCACGAGAAGCCACAGGGCCGTAAATACCAGTACCGGGAAAAACTTCACCCGCTCAACAAACGCACCGACAATCAAGGCAGGCGTGATCACGGCAAATGTCATCTGGAAAACAACGAAGATACTTTCAGGCATCGTCCCCGAGACCGCATCACGCCCCAGCCCGAGAAGCGCAAAATTATCAAATCCGCCGAAATAGGGAGATGCGCCGCCAAATGCGATTGAATAGCCCAAAAACACCCAGACAAGCGAGGCCAGACACGCAATCGAAAACACCTTCATCAGAACGGAAAGATAGTTTTTTGCGCGCACCAGTCCGCCGTAAAACAATGCTAGACCAGGCAGCGACATAAACAGAACCAGCGCAGACGCGGTCAATATCCAGGCCGTATCGCCACTATTGATTGTGGCAGCCTCCTGAGCCATCGCTGGCGTCGAAACCAGAATTGTCGCAAGCACCAAAGATACAATTCTAAAAACTGTCATATCATTCCCCTTACGCATTTATTTTTTTTAAATGCGCCTGTTTCTCTTATTAAAATTTTTAAAAGACTTGCAGGACGATTGCGTGAATGACAATCAACAGGCGGACTCGCGCGAGGATTCGGGGCCAATTTTTAATGTCTGCTGCATTTCTGTGCGTACGATTGTAGTGATGCACAAAATCTATGCACTAAATTGGAGGTATAAGTGACAGAGTTGATATACAAAATATTGACCGAGGATCAGTGGAATCACTTCGCCAGATCAGCCAATTTCGAAGGAAGCGAACATGACAAACAAGACGGTTTCATTCACTTGTGTTCCATGCATCAATTAAAAGGGACTTTAGACAAGCACTATAGTGAGATCGACACGGTTATTCTGGTCGGCCTCGATGGGCATGCGTTTGACGCGCGCTTGAAGTGGGAAGTTTCACGCGGCGGTGAAAAGTTTCCACATCTCTACTGCGATCTTTCATTTTCTGCACTTGTCAACATGCACCGACTTGATCAAACTCCCGACGGATTCGAATTGCCATACAATTTATAGGATAGGCATATGTCGGTTTTTTATGATCTCGGCCTCAAAGCCATTAAAACGTTTGATCCCGAAAAAGCGCACGGCGCTGCAATCAAAGCATTAAAGCTCGGCCTGGGCCCGAAAGCTGAAACATCCTTTCCTGAACTCGCGACAGAGATCGCCGGGTTAAAACTCCCCAATCCAGTCGGACTCGCGGCCGGATTTGACAAGGATGCAGAAGTCATCGACCCGATGCTCGCCGCCGGTTTTGGCTTCGTCGAAGCCGGGAGCGTCACCCCCCTGCCCCAGGACGGAAATCCAAAACCGCGCCTGTTCCGGCTTGATGAAGACCAGGGTGTCATCAATCGGATGGGGTTCAACAATAGGGGCCTCGAAGCATTCAAGCAGCATTTACAGGCCCGCAAAGGCAATCCCGGTATCGTCGGTGCCAATCTCGGGGCCAACAAACTCAGCACCGATAAGACAGCAGATTATGTGACCGGGCTTAACGCTCTTTGGGGCCTGCCGGATTATTTTACGATCAACATTTCCTCGCCCAACACACCGGGGCTTCGGGATCTACAGGCCGCGGACGCGCTCGAAGATTTACTCGACCGGGTTCAGGAAGCGCGAATGGCCCTGACCGGCGACGCACCGTCTTTGCCTATTTTTCTCAAAGTCGCTCCCGATCTGGATTTCGCGCAGATCGCACGCATCACGGAACTTTCCCGCACCTATGGTATGAGCGGGATCATTGTCTCCAACACCACCATCGCCCGGCCAGAAAGTCTGGAAAGTCTGTACAAGCACGAACCCGGCGGCTTATCCGGTGGCCCTCTCATGAAATCCTCCACCCAAATTTTAAGAGAGTTCTACATGGCGAGTGAGGGTCGTATCCCGCTGATCGGTGTCGGCGGCATCGCTAGTGGTGCTGATGCCTATGAAAAGATCAAAGCCGGCGCACAAGCCGTACAACTCTACTCCGCCATGGTCTTCAAAGGACCGCAACTGGCCGAAACCATCTGCCAGGATTTGGTCAAACTGGTGAAAGCTGATGGATATGATAATATCAGCCAAGCGGTTGGGGTGGCGAGTTAGCGCTATTCGACTCGCAAATCCCGTTTGATATTAGACCATGCCGGCAACATGGTCAGAGCACGAGCCATATAATAAACGAGGAATGCAACCCAGACACCGACACCGGCAAAACGTGGCTCCAGCACATAGTGCGCGCCAAGATAAATCAATAGAGCCGCGACCCCCGCATTGCGCATGGCGGCTGTGCGGGTAATGCCGATGAAAATACCGTCGAGCTGCCAGGCCGCGAAACCGACGATCGGGGCCAATGCACAATACGGCAGATAGGTCATGGCGCTTTCGCGCACAGCCGGGTCGTCGGAAATAAAGTTGATCGCATAGGGTCCGAGCAACATAACGGCGCCTGCGCACAGGAACGCAAATATCAATGAGAACTCCGACGTCAGTCGCACGGCGCGATCAAACCGTTTTTCATCCCGAGCACCATAGGCCGACCCGACATGGGCTTCGGCAACATGGGCAAAGGCGTCAAGCACCAGCGCAATCAATGTGATGAATTGCATGAGCACTTGAAATCCAGCCAAAAACACCGTGCCCTGCACCGCGGCGGCGCGGGCAAAGAACTGAAACCCGATGGTCAGAGCGATGGTGCGAATAAAAATATTGCCATTGGCCGTTCCGAGCTTTTTAAGCGCGGGGATATCGAGCAAGGTTTCCAATTTCGCCGCCATGCGGTCAAACCCGCCCCGTCTCTTGATCTCAGCTGCGGCCAAGACCAGACCGGTTGCGAGGCCAATCCACTCCGCAATCGAAGACGCAATCCCAACGCCGTGCAGACCCCATCCCATCCCGGCAACGAGGAAGATCGATAAGGGCGCATTGATGAAATTGAGTGCGATTTGCATGTAAAGCGCCAAACGCGGGCGCGCCAGGCCAATAAACCATCCCATTAAGACGATTGAGGACAGGGTGGCGGGAATACCCCAAAGCCGTGCCGTGATATATGTACGTGCACCGTCACTGACTTGAGCTTCCGCCCCGTAGAGCGGTAAAAGGATCGCCAACAATACGCCTTGTAGCAAAAACAATATCAGTCCAATGGTGAACCCCATCGGAACGGCGCGGAACAGATGTGCCTGCACGGCGCGCTGATCTTTGGCCCCGTCGGCTTGGGCGGACAGGCCGGCCGTGCTCATGCGCAGGAACCCGAAACCCCAAAAGAAAATCCCGTAAATTGCAGCTCCCAGCCCAATCGATGCGAGCGAAACCGTTCCCGCATATTGGCCGATCACCCAGGTGTCGACCAAACCGACGATTGCCGGTGACGCATTGGCCATCATGATCGGGAACGCCCCGGCCAATACAGTCTTGCGCGTCAGCACTCCGGCCCTATTCATCAGGGTTTTGGATCTGCAGCTGTCAGGAAATTACCGTGCAAAATACTGATGGGATTGCGGACATTTTCCTGCCAGGCTTGCACCCGGACATTGGCTACACGTGAGCCTTGCCGTCCGACCGTTGCGCGGGCGTAGGTATCTTGCGGTCGCCCACGCCGTAAGAAATCAATATTGATACTGATCGGTTTTGGCAGCGGTTTCGGATCCCCCATCAACCAAAGCTGAACCATGGCGGTTGTTTCCAAAAATGCGCCAACAACGCCGCCATGCATAGCCTGCAGGATCGGATTGCCAATGAGTTCAGGTTTGTAGGGCAAAATCAGCGTCAGCTCATCTCCCATTAACAGCGACTTTATCCCGATCTCGCCCGCATAAGGGATTTGCGAAAGCGCTTCATTGATCTGATCCATCGTGGTCATGCTTTTTGACCTTCCGGATTTGAAGCGGGTTTGGGCAGTTCCTGTATCGCTTTCTGGCGATCTCCTTTTTTCGGGGACTTACGCCCCATGGCCGTTGTCATAAAGCTGGCTTGCGATGTCGCCACAGGGTCATTTACATCGCCTTCATGGGCAATACCGCGTACAAAGGCGATATGTTTCGTTGTTTTATAGGCGTGCGCTTCAGCAATAATGGTTTTTCCCGGTTCCGCTGCCCGCATATAGTCGATGCGTAAATCCAATGTGGCGACAGCCATCATTTCCTTGAACGATGCGATGGCCGCAAGACCACATGCCTGATCCAGCAGGGTCGTCAATACACCGCCGTGAAGCACACCTGTTTCCTTGTTGCCAACCAGTTTTTTATCATAAGGGAGACTGAGCGTGGCACGGTCAATATCAATCGCGACAAATTTGATGCCCAGCATCGCACCATGCGGTGTGCCTTCAACAAACATGGGGCCAAACTCCCACAATCGTTTCAATCTGTCTTCAACCATCTCTCTCACCTTGATTCGGCGGCATTTATGGCACGGCCTACCCAACAACAACAGTCAAATTGCATGATAGACTTGGCAAATTCGCACAAATCAGCTTAAGCAGAGAATCATCTAACGGGAGGATAAGATGGTCGAACTTTTTTCTATGGAAAGCCTGTTTACATTGCTGATGCTGATCATGCTGCAAGCGGTTCTCGGCTTTGATAATTTGCTGTACATTGCGATTGAATCCAACAAGGTCGATCCAAAGCATTCGCAAAAAGTGCGAAGATGGGGCATTGGTTTGGCCATGGTCTTCAGAATTATTTTGCTGATCCTGATTGTGCAACTTTTTGCCGTGATGCAGGGCAATCTCTTTAGCCTGTCATTGAAGGGATTCATTGAAGGTGAATTCACGCTGCAAGCCTTGGTCACCCTCCTCGGCGGCGCCTTTATCATCTACACGGCCGTCAGAGAAATCTCCCATATGCTGACGGTTGATCATATTGAACACTCCGAAGGCATGGCGCGCCAAAGCCTGGGTAAGGCTATCGCCTTGATCGTGCTGATGAATTTGGTATTTTCATTTGATTCCATCCTGTCAGCCATGGCCATAGCCAGCATAAAAGACGCCAATGGAGTCACAACAGGTTATCAAATGGAGGTCATGGTCATCGCGATCCTCTTGTCGGGTCTCGCCATGATATTGTTGGCTGATGCCGTGACGGAGTTCTTGAAGAAAAACCGTATGTATGAAGTTATGGGCCTGTTTATCCTATTCCTGGTGGGCGTGCTGCTGGTAACGGAAGGTGCGCATTTGGCGCACTTGAAACTGTTCAGCCATCCAATTGATGCCATGTCCAAATCAAGCTTCTATCTTGTGGTCGGCGTGCTTGTGATCACTGATGTGATTTCAAGCCGGTATCAAAAACGTCTCTGGGCCCAGAAGGAAGCGGAAATCCATGGGAAGTATGAAATGGCTGGTGCAGAAGCCGTCGATGAATATAAAAGGACGCACTAAGCCTCGTTAAGAAGCGCGGGCCGGGATCGGGCAAACAACGCCGGTCCCGCCAATTCCGCAATACCCGGCCGGATTTTTAGCCAGGTATTGCTGATGGTAATCTTCCGCCGGATAATAGTCTGGCGCCGCTTTAATCTCGGTGGTAATCAGCGAGCGACCAGCTTGCGCATAGGCTTCATTATACCGGGCTTTGGCTGCCAGAGCCGTTTGCATTTGCTCATTGCTATAGGTGTAAATCGCACTGCGATATTGCGTACCGATATCATTGCCTTGCCGATTGCCTTGCGTCGGGTCATGGCTTTCAAAAAATACTTTTAACAATGCCTCATAAGAAATATTGGCGGGATCAAAAACAACCTGAACAACTTCGGCATGTCCGGTCGCACCCGAGCACACTTGCTCATAGGTTGGGTTGTTACGCGCGCCACCCGCATAGCCAACGCTCGTGACGTAAACGCCTTCGGTTTCCCAAAACAGGCGCTCAGCGCCCCAAAAGCATCCAAGCCCGAACAGGGCGGTTTCCATGCCCTCCGGAAAATCGGAATACATGGGGCGATCTGAAATATGATGTTGTGTTTGCATAGCCGTTCCAACTTAGGAACGCCGCGCGCTAAAATCAAGATTTGATAAAATGTCGTAAGGCACTTGAAAGTCGTTCAGCCATCAGAAGTGCTTTGGCCTCTGTATCGATCAGATCTTGCCGCACCTCGAGCGTAATATGCCGCCATCCGCGCGGAACAACATGCCTGTCCATTGTATGATTAAGTTTCAAAGCCGAATAAGGCTCGTTTAATTCGATATTATATGGGTGAATGCGTTCGATCTCCGCTTTGACCCGAATGGCCTTGTTTTCATCAACTTTCCACAAAAGACCAATGTCCAACTGACGGTGATCTCCGGTATCAGGTTTAGGGGTAAAGCTGTGGATAGAGACGATTAGGGGATCCACGCCGCGGAGCTCAACCAAATCCAACTGCTCTTCTAGCATCTCGTGATACGGTTCATAATAATGATCAATACGGTGTTGCCGTTGTTGATCAGTGAGGTTCTGGTTTCCCGGGATAATTGTGCCATCGCTTATTTGAGGGATTAATGCATCGCTTGCCAGATCTCTGTTCGGGTCAATCAATAGTCGCGAATACCGTGCGAGCAATCCCGCAGCGCCAAATGTTTCACAAAATTGCCGCGTCAATGTTTCCGCACCGATATCCCAAGCGATGTGGCGTTGCAAATCCACATCATTCATGCCGAGTTGGTCGAACCGCCCCGGGATATGATTGGTCGCATGATCACAAAAACAAAAAACCGGACGATTGGATTTTGCAGGCAATATGACAAAGGGTAAATGGTCGGACATAAGCCGAGAGTTATGGCGGTTTAATTCGGCATGTAAAGGCAGATTGTGATAATTGTGAACCCCGCCCTAACGGGGCGCGATATGGCGCGGTTCGGTGTCATAATAAAGCCTATGACAGCTTAAAGTCGAAATCCACACATGACGACTTTATAGCGCGCCGGACGTCTCAATAGGCGATGAGGCCAGCCGCACTTTGCAGTAGCACGCTATTTAGCGCGCTTTGATGGCAACTTAAATGGCCGATTATACCTATTTTTTTGCCATTTTACGCCATTTTTGAAGAAATATTTAATTTATAGACTAAATTACCGCAAATGAGTAAATTTGTGTAACCGGACCAACTCCCATCAGGGGTGAACGAATCTCGACCTCAAGCGTATACGCGCCTTTGGGAAGCGCAGTATATCTAATGGTGTGCAATGGCCGAAACGGAGACCAATTGTCCTCAAACCCCAACAACCGTTCGCGCATGGTACACTCATCGAGATACCAGCAGGTCCGGATTCCGATCTCCAGATGCCAATTCCCTTGTTTGACACAAATATCACTGCCCGCATTTTTTTCTGGACCTACACCGCGCCATTCGGCGTAGGCAAGCGTCGCGGACGGTTGGATGTCCAACTTGGCCAACTCACCCAATTGCACGGTTCGCAAACCCGATCCGAGACCGCAATAAATTGTATTATCATTTAAAACTGCAAGGGATCTGCTGGTAGTAAACTCCCACGGCACGTCATCAAATTTTCCGGAAATCTTATTAATAATTACACCGGTCTGCGCATCATAGATCGCTAGCCCTGTTGAAGATCCGGCCGCCAATTGATTATTTGCCAGGCATTGGATTGACCAAGCGGCGATTGGATCATCCGTTTCAATCAAAGGCGAAAAAGCACCCTGTGGATCGATTTTCGATATCCGGTTACCAAAGGCAACGAACACATCGCCGGCGACAGAATGGCAAATTGAGTAAACATTTACGTTGTCGACGATTTCATCTTTAAAAATACGCGTGAGCTTGTCGCCATCAAATTGCCAAAGCCCCCGGCCCAAGGTGGCCACCCACATTTTCCCTTTTGGGCCGATATGAAGTGAATAGACATAACCGAGAGATCGCGCGCGTTCATCTAGAATTTCCTGCGGTCCTTCCGGACCTACTCTCGCTAATCCGCGGATCGAACTCGCATAAAGCATGCCCTCATAAAAGCAAAGTGCGCGGCCCGGCGCAGCCAACACATCGCTTTCATTGTGACGATAGGGAATCGTAAAATACGGATTGACCATACAATACAATCCCTGGTCTGTTGCCGCCCATACTTTTCCGTACCCATCAACCAACGCATCCCAAACCCCAGTTTCTTCCAGAATAATCGTGCGGTTTTCCAACAACAGGCCGCGCGATCCGCCGATCAATAAACCCTTTGGTCCCTGCCTCACACACATGATTGGGCCGATGGGAAGATCGTAATTTCCGCTCAGGGTTCGGCTGATCCCACTGACTTTGAGCAAGGATTGGTCGCCAGATGATATCCAGATATTCTCGAAATGATCGATCATAATGTGATGGGCGACGACATCTTCTTGGATAATTTCAGTGTTTTGCGATGATATTGCGTGCGGATCGATTCGAATGAGGTTTTTGCCGGCGCCGGCGAATATTTTTCCATCGTGATATGTCAGGGAATTGACGGGGTTATCATGGCTGTACAATTGCCGGATTTCAGCGTTTTCTTTAACATTTAAGATCCCCCGCTCGGCACCAATCAAGATGGTACCTTCAGGGCCATGCGCAAGCCGCAAAGGCATGCCGATCATCTTTCGTCGTTGCGGTAAAACTCGTTTCTCTTCTGAGCTCGAAAGCGCTTTCAAACCGATTACCGGGCCTATGACCCAGATGCTTTTGGCTTTGGAAATCAAGACCGACGTTATAGTAGCATGGGCAAGCGTGTTATCCTTACTCGGAAAAATTTCCGGCTTGCCGCGCCAAAAAAACAATCCTTTGCTGGTTCCAATTGCAGCAAATTCCTCGACTACATCCAGGCAATTGACGGTGCCAATTGGCTTAGACCACAATACGACGGGCGCCGGTCCGCTTATCTCAAGAACTTCGACTCCAACATCGGTTCCAATCCACAAATTATCATCCGGACTGACAGCCAAGGTACGAAGACCGTGTGAACTCAGCCCCTGTTTATGTCCAAACATTTTGATGGACACGCCATCATAACAAGCAAGACCGGCAGGCGTTGCGCTCCAAATTCGCCCGTCCCGGGAACAAACAGTTTGATGAACTTGCAATGACGTCAAACCATGCCGGTGGTCAAACCGCTCAATCGGTAAAATACTATTGGCCGCCATCGATTCAAGCAACCGGCGTCCGGTTTGCGAAGAATTTGCATATGGTCGTGCAGCGGACATCAGTTTTTCTGACTATTCATCTTGATGTTTCCAACGCTTGAGGGCGCGGCTGAAACTTGTTTGATCATTATAGCCCAATCGGTCAGCGATTTCCCGGTGCGAAAGCCGAGTATTGGTCAGAAGCTTCTGTGCCCGCGATTTCAACGACTTGTCGAGCAAAACACGAAATGAGGTACCGGCCGTAAGGAGCCGTCGGTTCAATGTCCGCTTGGACATTCGCAAGGCCTCCGCGATTTCGTCTGCGTTCGGCCTGTGGTTGGAAATCGATTCCAAATGCGTTTTTAAGGTTTGTACAAAGTCATCAGCCTCGGACAATCCGCCTGATTGTTTGTAAAGATTGATAACAGAACGATTATAAACATTCCTGTCGGTCGCCGGGTTTTCGAGAGCACATAACTCTTCATTGATCACAAATGCATAACGCTGGCTGCCATAGCTGATGGGGCACGCAAATGCGTATTTGATCTGCTGGTCGTAGTCCGGTTTAACGTAAGGCAAGCGGACTTCTATACCGCGCCGAGAGGGCTGCCAAATCTGGTCGATAAACTGATAAATGCTCATACAGACAAAATTTAGCACCGATCGATTTTCACGGATATTACCGGAAACAAAATCGAACATGACATGTCGAAGCCCATCCAATTTAAATTGTTCAATATACAAATTCGGCTCCCGTAAATGGCAGAACTTGGTCAATATATCGAGCGCGTCTCCAAGATTGGGCGCGTGCAATAAAGCCGTATGTAATTCATCTTCAATACTCAGGCTAATTTCGCGGTGATAACGGAACACCCATCCTGCACCGAACGATTTTGAGATATTCCTCATAACAACCTGTTGGGATTGTGGTTCGATCAAGGCTTTCCGGCCGCTCAGTTGGGCGGCACTGATATTCGCCCCTTTTAACAAAGCTTCCTGCTTTTTAGGCGAATCGCCAAAGACGCTGATCAAATGACGTGTGAGATCAGATGTGGTTTTGTTTATTGATTTGGAGTGAGGCAATATGATCTCACAATATCTATCGTGTCCGAATGTGTCGGCTATGACATACCATGAGATGGTTATTATTCTAGAATTATATCCCGGTAACGGTTTCCTCAATCAAATGATCGACAACTGACTTCAATGCGTCTTGTTTCGAAGCGCCTTTTTCCATTTCGGCTTCAAAAACCGCTACCTGACGACAGGCTGATGAACCGCGCTCGACAATTGTCCTTGCATGTAAAAGTTCGCGTTCACATCCGAGGGCTTGGGCATGCTGCAGCAAAAACCCGATCATTTCCTCGATCAAATCCTTAAACGGCACGCATTCACCTTTACCAAAATCGATCAATTTACCTTTGACGCCAAACCGTTGCGCAAGCCATCGGTTTTCGCCGATAAAGATCGCGGGATAGCTCCGCCACCGGATATTGCGTTTTTTCAGATCGAACAACATCCGTGTCAGACATTGATAAATTGCGACGATCGCCAGAGTATCCTCTAAGCGCGTGCACATGTCTGCGATCCGGGTTTCCAATGTCGGAAATCGTACACTAGGCCGAATATCCCACCATATTTTTGACGCGTCCTCGATAACCCCTGCACCCGTGAGCATGCCGACCATTCGCTCATATTCTCCAATAGACGCAATCGGCCCGGGAATGCCGGTGCGCGGCATGCCGTCAAAAACCGACAATCGATACGATTTCATGCCCATCAAATCTCCTTCCCAAAACGGAGACGAGGTCGATAATGCAAGCATGTGCGGTAAGAAATACCGCATTTGGTTCATCACGTCGATTCGCATGCCCGGGTCCAGAATGCCGACATGGACGTGGGTGCCACAAATCAGCATGCGCCTGATCGCGCCTTGTAAATCTTGGTCCATTTTCCGGTATCGGGGAGCTTTTGTGGTTTTCTGATCGCGCCAATCCGTGAACGGGTGGGTACTGGCCGCCATAAGACGATAATCAAAATCCTTTGCGATTTTGGCGATTGTTCCGCGCATATTTGTTAAAAATTCGCGAACGTCGGTCAGATTTTGGCACACCGGCGTCGCAATCTCGATTTGACATCTCAAAAACTCGGGCGTGACACTCTCCCCGAGTTCTTTTTTACATGTTTTATAAAACTCTTTGTGGGGATCCGAAACCGCTTCCCGGGTTTCTGGATCTACAATAAGATACTCCTCCTCCACACCAAGCGTCGGCCATTGATCGTCCATATAATCCCCTGTCTTTTTTTTAAGACTATCAGATTTTACAGCGCTGTAAATTGACAGCGGTCAACGAATTTATAGGCTTGAGCCTCGGTCAAAAACCGTCTATGTCCCTCGCACCGTTGTGGCTTTGCATTCCTAAAAAGCCGCGTGGCGCTCGGAAAACCGTCCGAGGTAAAAAATGGATTATATGAGGTGGCCGAGTGGTTTAAGGCGCACCGCCCGCGCGCCACAGGCGCGCAGACACTAAAGGAGAAGCGTGCGCTTGTCTGAAACCCCTCGGAAAACCACCCGAGGTACATGAATGGATATAGTGAGGTGGCCGAGTGGTTTAAGGCGCACGCTTGGAAAGCGTGTGTACGTTAATAGCGTACCGTGGGTTCGAATCCCATCCTCACTGCCATTTTTGAGATCAACGAATCCTGATCAAGCAACAAATACCGTTTTGACATTGCAAAACGCGCGGATGCCTTCGGCAGAGAGTTCCCGGCCATAACCTGACTTTTTTATGCCGCCAAACGGCAGGCGCGGATCAGATGCCGTCATGGCATTGATGAATGTGGCGCCCGCTTCCAAGTCCCGGATCGCCTGGCTTTGTTCATTTTCGTCATTTGTCCAAACGGACGAACCAAGTCCGAACGGACTGTCATTGGCCAGTTCAATCGCCTCGTCAAGATTTGAAACTTTATACAGTGCCGCGACGGGGCCGAATATTTCTTCGTGAAATGCCTTCGAACCTTTCGGGATATTCTCCAGGATGCCGGGCCTAAAGAAGTAGCCGGGGCCGTCTTTACCTGTTCCGCCCGTAACGAGGGTTGCGCCATCCCGCACGGCCGATTGGACCTGTCCAATTATTTCTTCACGGCTTGCCGCATTCACCAGCGGCCCTATATCTGTTGCCTCATCCATAGGATCGCCAGTTTTGAGCGCTTCTGTTGCCTGTTTGAACCTTGCCCGGAAGTCATCATAAATGTCCTCATGGATGATAAACCGTTTACCGGCGATACAGCTTTGCCCGTTATTCTGGTTTCGAGCCGTGATGCCCACGCTCACAGCTTTCTCAATGTCCGCCGACGGCATCACGATAAAAGCATCTGACCCGCCCAGTTCGAGGACGGTCGGTTTAATTTCTTCACCACATATGGACGCGACGGATGCGCCCGCGGGCTCCGAACCAGTCAAAGTGGCCGCCTTGACGCGATCATCGCGCAAGACGCGCTCTACCTTCGAGCCACCAATTAAAAGAGTTTGAAAGCTCCCGTCCGGGAACCCGGCACGTCTGAAAATATCCTCGATGTAGAGAGCGCATTGGGGAACGTTGGACGCGTGTTTGAGCAGGCCCGTATTTCCAGCCATCAGGGCCGGCGCAGCGAAACGGACAACCTGCCATATAGGGTAGTTCCAGGGCATGACAGCCAATACCGGACCGATCGGCTGATAAGCACGATAGGAGCGCGATGCATTTGTCTCGACGATTTCATCCGCCATGTGTGCGGCGGCCGTATCCGCATAATATTCCGCCCCAATCGCACATTTTTTCACTTCCCCGATCGCCGATTGCAGGGTCTTTCCCATTTCAAGCGTCACAATTTCGCCCAGTGTCTCAGCTTCTGCGCGTATGATATCTGCCGCTCTGCGCATATGTTTAGCCCGTTTTTCAAAAGACCATAAACGGAGTTCCCGAAATGCCGAGACAGACTTGGCAATACTTTCATCAACCTGCTTATCCGTATGCGGGTCATATGATTTTACGATTTCACCGGTTGCCGGATTTTGCGATTGAATGGCCATGTTTATTTCCTGATTTTATTTAAATGCCCCGACGGGAATTTTCGATGCAAATTGTATTCGTCTCAAATATCTGCCTGCACGGCTGTGACCGCGATCATATTGTAGACAGCCTCCGCATCACATCCCCGTGACAAATCATTGGCCGGTTTCGCGAGGCCCTGCAAAATCGGCCCGATCGCTTTCATACCCGCCAATCTTTCCGTGATTTTATATGCGATATTGCCAGCGTTTAAATCGGGAAAAATAAAGACATTAGCTCCTCCTACCAAGGGAGATTCTGGTGATTTACGTTTGGCGGTTTCGGGATCAATCGCAGCGTCGAACTGAACCGGCCCGCCGACGATCAAATCTGGCACCAACGCTCTTAACAATTGTGTGGCCTCATTTACCTTGTCCGCATCGGGGTGCGTCGCACTGGCTCCAGTCGCAAATGACAGCATACCGACTCTGGGCGTCAGGCCCAGCAAGTGCTTCGCATTCTTCGCGGTCGCACGTGCGATTTGTACCAGTTCGTCGACACTGGGAGAGACAACCAAACCACAGTCTGAGTACAGCATTGCGCTCCGGTTTTCAGCCTGCATAATAAAGAAGCTGGAAACTAACGATGTTTCCGGGCTCAAGCCGATAATTTGAATAGCTGACCTGACGACATCGGCTGTTGTGTGCACTGCTCCTGCCACAGATCCATCGGCATACCCGGCCTGCACCAATAAATTTGCGAAATTCAAAGGCGGTTGGACGGCGGTCCTTGCCTCGTCTTGGCTAATGCCTTTGTGCTGTCGGAGATTATAATAAATATCCGCAAACTCATCGCAATAATTGGACCTACCAGGGTCTATGATTGAAACCCGATCAGTGTGGTCCCCTGCTTCACGCGTAAGTTTGCGAATACGGGCTTCAGGGCCGAGCAGCGTGATGTTTGCGACACCGTCCGCGACCGCCTTGACGGCGCCCTTAACGATGCGGTTGTCTAATCCTTCAGCAAGAACAATATGTTTTGGCTTGGCGATCGCGCGGTCGATAATATGGGCTATGGAGGTCATAATTGCTGATACATGATTCAAATATCGGATGCCAGCACTGCGGGTACTAAATTGAGTTTGAGTCCGAACAATCAGTAAACTTAATACCTTCAAAAAATTGTCGCTCGAACTGATCAAGATCAATAAAACACTAACAGAAGGTTTTATCCAAATAGCTCTTTAAACGGTGAATTCGGCGTGTCAGAACGGTCTTGCGACCTAGTGAAAATGAAAGAATTTGGAACCATGGTTGTTTTTTGCTGAAGCCAAACACGTCTTAACCCGGTATTATGGGGAAAGTGAAATTTAGAAAGGGCAATGATGACTCGTCCAAACGTAAAAACTTTTTTCGATGAAGCCACGTTTACCGCGACCCATATCGTTGTAGATCCTGCGAGTAAAAAGGCGGCTATTGTCGACCCGGTTCTGGATTATGATGCCAGTGCCGGCCGGACATCAACGCAAAGCGCCGATGACGTGCTGGCCTATGTTGAAAAGCAGGGATTGAAGGTAAAGTTCATCATCGAAACCCATGTCCATGCCGATCACTTATCCGGCGCTCCGTATTTAAAATCGAAACTTTATGCCGACATCGTCATTGGCGCACATATTACAGATGTGCAGAGAACCTTCGGTCCCATTTTCAATGTTGAATCCCAATTTTCCACAGATGGCAGCCAGTTCGACCATTTGATGGCCGATGGAGACACGCTTGAGCTGGGCGGTTTGACAGTCAAAGCCATTCATACGCCGGGCCATACGCCCGCATGTACGACGTATGTTATTGGAGATGCCGTGTTCGTTGGCGATACCCTATTCATGCCGGATTACGGTACGGCCCGTTGTGATTTTCCGGGTGGCGATGCGGGGCAACTTTACGACTCCATTCAAAAACTTTTTGCCCTCCCCGACGAAACCCGTGTGTTTCTCTGTCACGATTATAAGGCACCGGGGCGTGATGAATTCGCCTGGGAAACAACGATTGGCGAAGAAAAAACAAACAATATACACATTGGCGGCGGCGTCAGCCGTGAAGATTATATCAAAATGCGCGAAGCCCGCGACAAAACGCTGAATATGCCCAAACTTATCCTGCCGTCTGTGCAGGTCAATATGCGCGCCGGACGTCTACCGCCGGCTGAAAACAACGGCACGACCTATTTGAAAATTCCAATAAACACGGTTTAACCGCGCGGTTTAGGGCACAACCCGTTCACACGTGGTCACGGTCAATGGAAACACATTGCCGCTTTTCTCATGGGTCAGCGTGCAGGATTTGCCGTCCGTATGCAGGGTAAACTTGTCAGGCCGTTCCATGATCCGGCCCATGATCGGGTTGCCGTCCGGGCCCATTTGCTGTATTTGCTGAACAGAAAACGTACTTTCACCCATCAATATTTCAGTTGCCAAAGTGACCTTTCGGCCGCCCATGGCTTTCGAAACCGTGTCTTCAAGCTCTTTGTGGGCTTCGGCGCTTTTTTGCGTCAAGACGGCCTCGGTGATTTCCGGTTTTGGTTCCACTTCAGCCTCTTTGTTTTCCACAGTTTGGCAACTGCCCATCAGGACAGGCAGAATGGCAGCAAAGGCAATTTTCAAAAGCGCCGCCATTACTCATCTCCCTCAGGACGGGTGACGATCAGGCTTTGTTCCAGGAACAAGCGCGTTCTGACCCGTTCATCATTATAAAGCGAGGTGACGTCTTCCAGTGCCGGTTTTCCTTTAAAGGCCTTGGCGAAGGTTCCGGTTTTCGGCGTGCCGACCGGACAGGCCCCGGTTTCAATATAGGTGAGCGCCGCAGCGAATTGGGCTTCGTTTTGATTGCCCAGAGTCTGTGAGAAATCATCGCCAATTTCACAGCCCGGTATGGCTTCTCCAACATTTGCCGTGGCATCCGCTGGTGAAAACCCATCGGCATAATCACCAAACCCCTTATCATTTTCACCCCTGAACTGGATGGTGAAATAGGTCGTGCCGCAATTGTCCGTTGCATAAAAACCATACGGCTTGCCGCAGGTCGTTGTACCGATCAAAACCACTTCCACATCAGCGCCGCGCAATCCATTGATCACGGCTTCACTGGCGGAGCATGTCCGAGCCGTCGACAAGATGAAAACACGGCTCAAATTCAAAGATGGCAATTGCACACTCGAATTCAGGGAAAAGCCCTGACCGGTTCGGTGAAAAGGTGTTGGCGCAAGAGTTTGGCCGGTTACCGGATTGGTGGTGGGGTTTTTGTCGTTAAACACCAGATTGTCGAAAGCTTTGCCGTTGGTTTGCGCCAGGCCCGCGATCATATATCCGATTTGCCCGGCGATATCTAAAAATCCGCCGCCATTATACCGCAAATCGAGAACCAATTCATCCACGCCGGCGTTTGAAAAATCGGTCATCGCATTATACACGGCTTCTTCCGCTGAATCGGTTCCGA
>JABDMW010000009.1 GCA_013001295.1 Hyphomonadaceae bacterium | reverse complement strand
TATATCCGCGTCTCTGATAAACCCATCTGGGTTTTATGAAAATGGTGCGGGCGATTAGCTCAGCGGGAGAGCACTACATTGACATTGTAGGGGTCACTGGTTCAATCCCAGTATCGCCCACCATTTTCCATCGATTTCGAAAGCTTATCATCGACATTAATTAGTGGGCTCGGGTTGGCTTCCCAAGAGACCAATCAGTTGAGCCGGTGTTTGAGCGACATCATATGTATCGCCGTTCACGAATGTGACGACTGATCCTTCATGCGCTGCACGAAAATTGGCAACATTGTCAAAATTCGCATAAAAATCCTCGACTGACGAGGTATACCCGCCGGTACTTGTTTTTTTAATCGTGCCTAAATAGATCCAATTTGTCATTGTGTTCTCCTGAATGAGACAAATATCTACCATGAAGCATGAAATTTTTAGTAACTTTGAAAAAATAGATTCTAGGTGATTCAATATTTCATGTCGCTATAGATGTAATCGGTATGCGAATAGGAAGATGAGTTCATGAACAAAATCCCTCAAATTGGTTTTGGTCTTTGGAAAGTGGATCGCTCGGATTGTGCGGATGTCGTACTGGATGCGGTCAAAGCAGGGTATCGGCATTTTGATTGCGCAGCCGATTATGGAAATGAGGCCGAGGTTGGTGAAGGGTTGGCTGCAGCGATAGAGCAGGGGCTTGTGACGCGTGATCAGTTGTGGATCACCTCAAAACTCTGGAATACCTATCACCACCCCGATCATGTGGATCAAGCCTGTCAAAAATCTCTCAATGATTTGAAACTGGGTTATCTTGATTTGTATCTCGTTCATTTTCCGATCGCATTGGAATATGTACCGATTGAAAAACGGTATCCGCCGGAATGGCTGTATAATCCGGATGATCCGAACCCGGAAATGCGCCGGGCACCCGTGTCGTTGCAATCGACTTGGCAGGCTATGGAATCCTTGATCGAGGCGGGTAAAACACGTCAAATCGGTGCATGCAATTACAACAGCGCTTTGATCCATGACTTGATGAGTTATGCGACAATTGCGCCGTCCATGCTGCAGATCGAGGCTCATCCTTATTTAACCCAAGAAAAATTGATCCGTTTAGCAGACCAATATAAAATCCCGGTTACCGCATTCTCGCCACTCGCGGCACTGTCGTATGTTGAGATCGGGATGGCTGACAGCAATGACAGTATCCTCACCGAACAGGTTGTCACCGCAATTGCTGATGAGCTCGGAAAGACCCCTGCTCAAATCGTCTTACGCTGGGGCATTCAACGCGGTACTGCCATCATACCCAAAAGCAGCAATCCGGGCAGAATACGTGAAAACCTCGCGATCATAGATTTTCGATTGAGTAAAAATCACATGGCCGCGATTTCGGCTTTGAATGCAAACCGTCGATTTAATGACCCAGGCGTTTTTTGTGAAAAGGCCTTCGGGTTGTTCAATCCGATTTACGATTGAAAACTTGCTTTCGCCGCAATTTTTTATCCATTCACACTTGCCCAAATTGACCGCAATCGGTAGCAGTATGCCATGGCAAGAAAATCTAAAAAACTTAAACAGAAACCCTTGTGTTTGATCACCGGAGCGTCAGCTGGAATTGGCGCGGCACTGGCGCGTGAATTTGCGGCTGCGGGGTGGAATTTGGCCCTAACGGCGCGGCGCGAAGAGCCAATGGTTGAACTGGCCAAAGAGTTGAAAGCCAAGTTCGGTACCGTTAGTCATATCCTGCCGGCGGATTTGTCAAAGCCGGGCGCGTGCGCGGATATACTGGCGCGCCTTAAGAAGAAAAAGGCGCACGTGGACGGGCTCGTCAACAATGCAGGCTATGGGCTGACCGGATATTTCATGCACAATGACTGGCAGGCCCATAAGGACTTTCTGTCTGTGATGCTGGAAGTGCCATGCGAAATGACACACAGGGTTTTACCGGGCATGCAAGAGCGGGGTTTTGGACGCATATTGAACGTGGCAAGCCTGGCCGGGCACGTGCCGGGATCGCGCGGTCATACGCTTTATGCCGCGACCAAAAGCTTTTTGATCAAATTTTCTCAGTCTTTGAATCTCGAACATAAAGATGAAGGCATTCAGGTCTCAGCCTTGTGCCCGGGTTTTACCTATAGTGAATTTCACGATGTCAACCAGACACGGGACGCCGTAGACAAGCTTCCGGACTGGATGTGGATGTCGGCTGAAGAAGTGGCGGAAAGTGGATTTCTGGCATTGGAAAAAGGACAGGCGGTTCATATTCCCGGGCGGGGCAATAAAGTGATTGCCGGCCTGGCTAAACTGCTACCGGACTCGATCGCACTGGCGCTGATGAATAAAAATTCTGACCGGGTTCGGAAAGGTCATAAATGACAAAGGCGCAAGCACCTTTTGATCCAAGGCTGTATGTGGCGTTGGATTTACCCTCCATTGCAGACGCAAAAGCCATGGTAGAGCGGCTCGGCGACAGTGTTGTGTCGTATAAGATCGGGCTGCAACTCTTGCCGATTGGCGGCGTTGAATTCGGCAAAGGGCTGATCGCGCAGGGCAAGAACGTCTTCTTTGATTTTAAGCTGCACGATATCGGCGCGACGGTTGAGAAGGCGACACGCAGTATCGCACCGCTCGGCGCATCATTGTTGACGGTACACGGCACGCCGGACGTGATGGCGGCGGCTGTTAAGGGACGGGGCAAATCAAAATTAAAAATTATGGCCGTGACCGTTCTTACATCCCTCGATGATGCGGCCTTGGTCGAGATGGGCTACTTCACCAATGCCAAAGAACTTGTTATTCACCGCGTTCGTCAGGCGGTGAAAGCCGGTGTAGACGGCGTGATTTCCTCGCCGCTTGAAGCCGCAGAAATCCGCGCACTGGTGCCGAAGGACTTCTTAATCGTGACACCAGGTGTGCGCATGCCGGGCGGGGATGCGGGTGATCAAAAACGCATCGCAACGCCAGCGCTCGCACTCAGCAGTGGTGCCTCGCATATTGTGGTCGGACGACCCATTACTCAATCCAACGATCCGCGTAGGGCCGTTGCCGATATTCTCAAAAACATCCGCACGAACTCTTAATAAAAAAACCCGCCGGAAGGCGGGTCAGTTTTATGCGTGATCTGTTTACGGTTCTACCAGCCGCAACGTCGACCCCATTGATTATGATGATATCCATATGCTTGTCCGTAAGCATTCCCGCAAACCGGCATAGGCATGGGAAGCGGTGTCGGAACCGGGTAACGCACATAAATGATTGGGCGGACAACCCGAACATCATGATAGTTCGGAACCGAAACGCGCACCGGAGCAGGTTTGGATACCTGATAGCACCCAAGAACTTGCGCTCCTTCAGGATTATAGACACTGACCGGACATTTGGTCGGGCTTAAAAACTCATTGGCACCCATTCCCGGGACCCGGTAATTGGTCAGAGACGCGGACGTGGTGGTAAATGGAACGATCGTATTGGACCCATCCGTGTAGGTTTGTGATATTGAACCACTTCCGTAGCGAAGGTCTGCTTCGGCATCTGACATTGTCGAGGTCACATACGGATCGACAACATAGCTCGATTGACTTTGATAGCTTCCAAGTGGTGTAGAAGAATAACTGTAGCTTGCACTGGGTGCGTAAGTCTGTGCTGAATATCCGCTATATGTCCTGAAAGATTGTGTCATTGGCGCTGAACCCATTGCTAATGATCCGCCTCTATTCATCAAGCAGGTTCCGTCTCCAGAACGGCTCGTGCCAGGTGGACAATCGGCCGTTTCACCGATTGTGCTGTAGCTATGCGTGGATCCAGAATGATAGCCCATGCTTGAGCCCGCATACGCTAATGGTGCTGTTAAAAGCATTGTGCCGCCCAATACAAAGGCTGAGATGATTGATATTTTCATCTTAAAAACTCCCACAGGATTGTCCGATTTAATCAGATTTTTAGGTAAAGACGCAATCTGGTTCTCTTGTCAGGCGAATCCGAACTTCGTGAATCAAGAGTAAAAAATGCCCACCGGAAAACCGATCGACATTTATTTTTCACCCTATTGCGGCCTAGTAAGTCCAGCGACCTTTTGGCACTGGGTGACGATTGTTTGCATGCATGGCATGCGGTTGCACAGGCGCACATCCAGTTTGGACCGGAACCGGTGTCGGTACCGGGTGGGGTACGCCAATGACCGGGCTCACAACGCGAACATTAACTGGAGCAGGGCGCGGTGCCTGACGACGACACAGGATTTGCGTTGCAGGAAGTCCATCGACCATTGTAGGCCCTGACGTTTTTTCCCAGTACATTCCACTTCCTGGAGGCTGGTATGTGTATTGGCCGGTGACAACACTGCCAATGACATTTCCGCTGCTTACAGAGTGTGATCCATAAGAGTGTCCGCTACTCACAACTGAAGTGTTTGCTGTGGTTACTGAGCGAACCTGACGCTGTGGCACGCCATCAATATGCGTAATTGGTGAACGATCAACGATTGATGTTGGGACATGGGCGATGCCCGGAACAAAATCTGTGCTGCCATATTGCCGTGATGCGAAGTTCGCAGCGTTGTAACCGCCACCATAAGTCACACGTGGTGCAACAGGTGCTGGCGTTATATATGTCGGTGCTGGAACAGGCGCAGGATTTAAAGCCACTTTGACGGGCGTACCCGGATTAGTCCGGCAATATGCTGTTGATGTTGGCGTGCAGCCGCCGGTGAATGCAGACGGCGCATCGGACAACATAACGGCGGGCGCACGGCTGTGAACGCGCATAATATTGACATTCTGTGTATTTTGGTACTGAACGGTTTTCAGATGACCATAAGGCGTTGAGTTATAAACGCCGACTTTGGCGCGTGGATCTGCACTGTTGCCATAAACGCTGACGCCCGGGTTACAGTTTGCAACCGGTGCCGGTCCAAAACATTCTGAACTGGATACTCCTTCAAAAGCTGACAAGCTCGGATTGCATCCTACATTTCCGCCACAAACGGCGAAGGCGGCCGTGCTGACACTGGCCATAAAAACGCCGCTCGCAGCGGCAGTTACAAGACGATAGATACGCATTTGCGCTCTCCCAAATATTTTTGGTTTAAGCGATCGCCTAAACCCACCAATTTCACAGCTGACCCCAAATGCGGTGCCTTGCTTACTCAAATTATAGTGGCGTTGTGTCCTGAGATGTCCGGGTTAACCAACCCTAGAAATCATAGGTTATTCCGCCACGTTCCCAATCACCGAAGCGAGTGGGTTCCTCCCCTTTGGGCCCAGCGGTTTCATTTGGAAGCGGTTTGGCTTTTCGGGCGTCTCGGCGCTTCTGCGCTTCTACCAGGGCCCGTCGGGCTTCTGGCGTGAGTTTTTTACCCGGCGCCGCATTCGAAGGATTTGATGACATATCGACCTCCTGTGTGCTGCGTCCAAACCTTGCTTCTACAGATACTGCGCTCGCAAGGGCATGACAAGTCGTTAAAATATCGTCCCGCCATGGAACAGATACCTAGCTGATATGGGATAAAATATGATTAAACAGAGGTTTAGCTGTTGTTAATTATAAAATTTAATCAGTCTCAGTTTGTTGATCTCTTAGCTATATCTTTACGCTAACCCGTGCTAACGCGTTCAGATGTCGAACAAAAACACCAAAAATGACAGTGACCGGCCACGCAAAACGTTAATAAATGGGTCGCGTTATGTGGCAGCACGTTGTGTGCAACTGGTCTTGGAGCAAGGACAACCCTTGGATTTGGCGATGTCAGAAATCGCTCTTTTCAAACAATTAGAGGGCCGAGATCGTGCATTCGCCAGACTAATTGCGGCAACAACATTGCGTCGGCTCGGTCAAATTGATGCCGTTTTAGACCCATACATAAAGAAAACACCAGCGCCTTATCCCCATGCAGTGCTTAGAACAGGCGCGGCTCAACTTTTATTTTTGGAGACACCCGCTCACGCAGCTGTAGGGGCTGCCGTGTCATTGTTGAAGCGATCGAAGAAAACGATTTCGGCGGCCGGAATGGCCAATGCCATTTTGCGACGAGTATCGGAACAAGGTCAGGACTTGCTGCAAAAATCTGATCCGGTTGACAATCTTCCCTTATGGCTAAAAGCGGACTGGTCAAAATCATATGGAAAAGACGCCTGCAAGAAAATTGCGGAAATACTAATCCAAGAACCACCGCTCGATATCAGCGTAAAACAGGATCCCGCCTTTTGGGCCGAAAAAATCGGCGGCGATGTCCTCCCTTCAGGAACCGTCCGGCGAGATAAAATCGGAGACATCACTGCAATTCCGGGGTTTAAAGAAGGTGCTTGGTGGGCTCAGGACATTTCAGCGAGTTTACCTGTTAAACTGCTCGGCGATCTGAAGGATAAGCGGGTGCTTGATATGTGTGCTGCACCGGGCGGTAAAACCATGCAATTGGCCGCGGCTGGAGCAGATGTTACCGCTTTAGATAAAAACACATCCAGACTTAAATTCATCGAAGAAAATCTGAAACGAACGGGTTTGACAGCCAACATCATTGCGGCAGACGGGGCCAAATGGCGCGATAGTGAAAAAACAAGCCAGGCCGGGTTTGATCATGTGCTGTTAGACGCACCGTGTTCAGCAACCGGCACATTTAGACGCCGGCCAGATGTTTTGCACCGCAAATCCATGCGTGATGTCGACCATCTGATCCGCGTGCAAGAACGACTATTATTGGCTGCAGCCCGCCATGTCCGATCAGGCGGGACGCTCTTATACTGCACGTGTTCGCTTCAGAGGCGAGAGGGAGAGGAACAAGTCGCCAAATTCTTGAAAAACAGGTCTGATTTTCGCCTTATTCCTATCCTAGAGGAGGAAGTGTTTACTTTAACCTATGCTATTTCGGCGCGAGGTGAGGTGAGAATAATGCCTTTTTTCCTGACAGAAAAAGGTGGGATGGACGGGTTTTTTATTGCCAGATTTACGCGCTGTTAAGTATAAATCGGTACCGATAAAATCAGTTTGTTTCAGATGCTTAGATAAATTAAATGGATTTGTGTCCTAAGTATTGCAGAATAACTTGAAATTGTTTCGAAACGGGAGACTCTAATGAGCAGAACTTCAATTTTAAAATCGGGCTTAATTGCAAGCGCGTGTGTGGCTGGGTTGACATTGTCTGCTTGCGCCTCAAGCAATACTCACAATTCGAGCCGGTACGGTGTATCGGATTATGAAAGTGGCGGGGATTGTACTGTAAGCCCTTGCGGTCCTTCGGTATCCGCGCCCGCCCCTGATTCTCGCTATGGCTCGGTTACAGCAGAGCCGGTTCAGGCGCCACCGCCACCACCTCCGGCCGTTTATCAACAGCCTGCAGCACCTGTTTATGTTCAACAGGCACCAACCACATCTTATTCAACGTCACAATTTGTTGGTGAAACAGCTGATTGTCCTCCGGGAACCAGTCGGTCGGGTGATGGAACTTGCATGATGTCGAGCGATACAACGGCATTTTCCTCAGGTAGTGCCTACTCAGCCCCTGCTGCGTCCTATTCGACAAGTTATATGTCGACTGGTGAAACCGCTGATTGTCCGCCAGGAACAAGTCGCTCAAATGATGGCACGTGCCTGATGAGTAGTGGTGGAAGCCTTGGGTCAGACTCATCGACGTCAGCGTATGCAGGTTCTTCCGCGACACTTTATAGCGGATCAACAGACACAACGCAGTTTGCCGACTGTCCAGCCGGCTCGACACGATCTGCCAGTGGATCCTGTACTGTTTCAAGTGGATATGTCCCGTCAACGACCTACACACCTCCGGCTACCTATTTGCCAATTCGTAAATAAGTTAGACGGTTAGCCTTTTGTGAGCAGAAGGTGATAAACTGAGCAAAGCCCGCCTCTATTTTGAGGCGGGTTTTTCATATTCTCAATACGACTAAACTTGCGCGTTAATCCAGAGGCTGATAAGGATCACAAGCTGGACAAGCTTATGAAACTTAAGCACAAATAAGATTTATTCAGCTGTAAAGGGAGCGTTGCGAAAACCTCGATGACTAAGCGAATACGGATGACCAATGTTGCAGCGGCAGTTGCAATCAAATCCTATCGTCGAATGACGGTCGAGATGGGCGCGCCTGCGCGGTCGTTGCAGCTTAAAACAATGCATACGCCCGATTTTTTGGCATTTCCGACACCGCCATTAAGCGGCAATGTGGACACAGGCCTGCAAATTCTTGATGGTAGATTTACATTTGGTGGCCAGTCTCTGGATGTGGGCGAGAATGGAGATCCGTGGTCTAATGCAGCTCCGTCTGAAAAGTTTGCCTTTCGATTACACAGTTTTGAATGGTTGAAAGATTTGGACGCGGTGGCGACGGATCCAAAGCTCAACAAAACGCAGCCGCACCAGGTTGCAAAAGCGAAGACGCGAGCCCAATTTCTTTTCGACCGTTGGATCGGAATTTTTGGAGAATGGAACCCGTATTCCTGGGACGAAGATATACTGAGCAATCGACTTTTTGAATTGCTCTCATATTGGAAAAACCTGTTTTATGAGGGGGAGGATACTGATCAACAATCCACCCGCAAGCGCAATCTATTTCGCCAACTCAAACGCTTGAAAAAAACTTACAACCGGACGCCTGAGGGGATTTCAAAATTGAAAGCTGCGGCGACCATGGTTTTGGGCGGGGCTTGTCTCACCGGTAGGACAGATGTGTATCTGGATAAAGGTCTGGATCTAGTTGAGGATGAAATCGACAAGCAGATACTCGCAGATGGCGGGCATGTCAGCAGATCTCCGCTACGGTGCGTTGAGGCATTGGAAATTTTGCTGACGATCGAATCAGCATTGGTCAAACGTGAAATTCAAGGCTCGAAGCAGATCCAAAGAGCGATTGACCGCCTCTCACCCATGATTAGGTTTTTTTCGCTTCCTGAGCACGGTTTTTTCAGTTTTAACGGGAGCGGCGAATTTTCTGCGAAACGTCTCGACAATCTCTTGCGACAAGTTTCCGTAGGATCCAAACGGTTTGGGTACGCCCCGCACACCGGATATCAACGTCTTGAACGCAATGGGACGGTGATAATGGCGGATTCCGGATCAAGTCCAGAACGCCCGTATGATTTGGAAGCTCATCTCGCACCACTTGCGTTCGAGATGGCGACAGAAGCAGGTCGGTTGATTGTGAATTGTGGATGGAATGATAACCAACCTTCGCAGTGGCGAGAACCCATGCGCGCAACTGCAGCGCATTCTACATTGGTATTGGGGAATAAAAATGCCGGCAAATTGTTGTCTGGTGGGTTAGCCGAGCAGGTTATGGGACCCGCGATTCAATTCCCGGCTGGACCGACACGTAGTTCACGAAAAGAACAGGATGTTGGAACGTGGCTAGAAGCTTCGCACGAGGGGTATTTGGCTGATTTCGGCCTGATCCATAGAAGACGGTTGTATCTGGATGCTACCGGCGAGGATTTTCGCGGCGAAGACAGCCTGCTCGTCCCATTAGGCGAAGCACCTCTGACGAGCGACCTCATTCCGTTTGCGATTCGGTTCCATTTGGCGCCGAGAACGCGTGTGACCTTGGCCCAGGATCAAAATAGCGCTCTCTTAATCCAACCCGGGGGACAAGGATGGCGCTTTAGAACCGATGGTGGACCGCTTAAACTTGAAAAATCAGTTTACTTAGCGCGCGGTCACAGACCAATTAGAACAGAACAATTGGTGATTTTGGGTCAAGCATATGGCGATGGTGACGGTCAGGCGCGGACGAACCGCGTGAGATGGACACTTAAAAAAATGGGGAAAGTGGACCAAAATATTACACAGCGTAAGAGTACATCGAGATGAAAAACGGCAAGTCATCCTGGCTCCCCAAATTATGGGTGACGCTTTATGACGCCGTTTTGGGCGGAGCGTGCATGTACGGTGTCATGCGCATTCGTTATATATACGAAGGTAAACTGGCGCCCGAAAACATAGACGTCAGAGCATCGCTCGTATTTGCATGTGTGGTTGCTTTAGTATGGATTTTAACCAGTGCAAATAAAGCCATATGGCGATTTATGTCATCTGATGATGTCAGGGCTTTGTTTGGCGCTGTCGTATTGGTCAGCATTACGACGCCGGTTGTTTTGTTTTTGTTTTTTGATCGCGCCAATCATTTTCCTCGTTCGGCTCCATTTATCGGGGGTGCATTGTTTTTTGCTGCTTTAATTGTCAGCAGGGCTCTGGTTCTCTTTTACACCAATGGCGATATTCGGGCTCTGTTTCGCGCTAATTTGAGTGACCGCCCCCCGGCAATATTGATCGGAAAAACTCACAATCTTCACGACTATTTGAGAGATGAAAGTAAAAAGAACGACGAAAACGCCTATAATATCCATGGCTTAGTTGAGTCAGACGGCGGTCACAAAGGTCGATCAATTCGCGGCGTCCCCGTCATTGGCAATGTATCCGATATTGAAACCGCCGTTACAAAGTTTTCCAATCTTCATGGGACTAAACCCACACTTATTTTGATCGAAGCAAAAACAGATCGAAAAAAAGCGGCGGACTTGGTGAAGCTGTCGTCGAATTTGGGCGTACCACTGGTGCGTATGAAGCCAGGCTCAAACAATAGTCTGACACCGTTTGAGGCTGCCGACTTAATTGGACGGAAAGCAAAAGCCTTGGATATGTCGCCCGTTCAACGCATGATTGAAGGCAAAAAAGTCATTATAACGGGTGCCGGTGGGACAATTGGCTCGGAATTAACCCGGCAAGTGGCAGCGTTTGGACCGTCGCACCTGACACTTATCGATGCGTCTGAAATGAATTTATACATGATCGAGGGCGAAATTTCAGGAAATGAAGATCTTTCGTATTCAACATATCTCGGAAACGTCCGCGATGCCCGGCACATGGATGAAATTTTCAGTAAAGAAAAACCCGAGATCATTTTACATGCGGCAGCATTAAAACATGTCCCTTTGATGGAAACAAATCCCATTGAGGCCATTCGGACAAATATCGGTGGCACAAAAGTCATGATTGATATGGCAATGAAGCATAAGGCGGAGAGCTTCACCCTGATCTCGACGGATAAAGCGGTAAGTCCCAATAACATTATGGGCGCGAGTAAACGCATCGCTGAGATGCTTACATTGGCGACAGCTATCAACGAAGCCGACATTTCCGCTGCTGCTGTCAGGTTTGGCAATGTACTGGCTTCTAATGGTTCCGTTGTACCGCTTTTTGAACGCCAAATCGAAAACGGAGGCCCAGTTACCGTCACGGATAAAGATGCGACGCGGTATTTTATGACCACAGAAGAAGCGGCCTCTCTCGTGCTTCAGGCTGCTGCACTTAATGGCGGTCAACGAAAAGAATATTCGGCCATTTACGTTTTGGATATGGGCGA